>NZ_SRTV01000299.1:0-288 GCF_004792025.1 Mesorhizobium sp. M8A.F.Ca.ET.181.01.1.1
CATGCTTAGCCATGATGCTAACTATCGCGCGATCTATCGGCGGCGCAAGAGAAAACTTCGTCAAGTCGCTAAGTTTTTTCCGCCCAACGCGCCGAGTTCTTGGAGCAGGCGGCTTCGGTTGCCAAATCCGCTGAGAAGTTGCTCGCAACGATGCGAGCGCACCCCAATGCCTGCAATCGAAGACAAATTCCCGAAGCCGCCGTTCCGGTCGCCAATCCAAATCGTTGATCGAGATCCGGCGGAACCAGGATCGCTTTCGCATCCTCTACGCCAGTTGAGAGAGCATGG
>NZ_SRTV01000300.1:0-288 GCF_004792025.1 Mesorhizobium sp. M8A.F.Ca.ET.181.01.1.1
CGAGCGCATCGAGGTTTTCCTGCTCGCGGACGCCGATGCGGCAAAAGCCGACATGTCGACCTGCATCATCATCGGCTCGCCCGAAACCCGGATCATCAAGCGGGGCGAAAAACCCGCGCTGGTCTACACGCCGCGTTCGGCAACGGGGTCGAAAAGATGATCGACCTTTGCCGCCAGCGCATCGACGGTTTCAGCCGAGGGCACGTCCGGCAAAGGCGGTCGGCGGATCATGACCACCTCGATGCCGAGCGCCCGCGCAGCGGCGATCTTGCCATAGGTCGCGTCGCC
>NZ_SRTV01000301.1:0-287 GCF_004792025.1 Mesorhizobium sp. M8A.F.Ca.ET.181.01.1.1
TGCCGCTCGCAGGCGTGGAGCCTGCGCCGCCGATCGGCGAGGCGGCTGCTGCGGCCGCGGGTGCTGCTGCCGCCGCCGGGCCGGCCGCGGTTCCTTCAATGTTTTCGCTGAAGGCGATCAGCAGATCGGAAGGCACGCCCGCGCCCTTCGTCTGCAGCTGAATGGCGGCCGCAAGGATCGTGTTGTTGTTCTGCATCGCCGCGGAATAGGCAAGCGCCAGACCTTCGCCCACCACTTCCGAGAAATCCTTGTTGCCGACCTTCTGTGCCAATGCGACGACGGCGGGC
>NZ_SRTV01000302.1:0-287 GCF_004792025.1 Mesorhizobium sp. M8A.F.Ca.ET.181.01.1.1
GCAGAACCTGCAGCTCTGAAGCAGCGGCATCTTTTCACCGGGGCGGAACAACCAATCGATATCGCGGTTGGGAATGACAACCGCGATGGAGGAAGAGCTGTGCAGCCGAAGCGATCAGTCAACGACATCGACCAGATGGCGGCGGCGGAAACCGCCGCGTTCCTGCGAAGAGCTTCCATCACTTATCTCGAGTGCTGCGTCAGTCTGATGATGACGCATTTGCGACGGGAGGAAGTGGCAAGCATCCTGGAGCAGGAAGCCGACATGCTGCGCAGGCTGGACTGACG
>NZ_SRTV01000303.1:0-287 GCF_004792025.1 Mesorhizobium sp. M8A.F.Ca.ET.181.01.1.1
GCCACACCCAGGCACACGCTCGGCCGCACCACACCCGCGGCACGCCGGTGGGTAATCCGCTCTGGGTTGAGCGCAAGTATGCGGGCAAGGTTGCGGGTGCGACTGCCCAGACCTGGACGGACTTCCCATTGCAGCCTGCGAATGCCGCGGGATCGGCTGTCGCCTACCAACAGGTGCTTTCGCGGGCGCAGCTTGGCCAGCTTTCAGAGCCCAGCAAGGCAACAGATGGCAAGGGCACGCAATGGTGGTCGATCTGTGCGGGCGATGCGGACGGCAGAACGATTCTC
>NZ_SRTV01000304.1:0-287 GCF_004792025.1 Mesorhizobium sp. M8A.F.Ca.ET.181.01.1.1
GCCGCCATCGAGAGCGCGTTGGCTGCCGTGCCGGTCGCGACGAAGAAGACTTGGACCTCGCGGTCGAAGATCTCGTTGAAGCGGCGATAGACGGCGCGGTCCAGATCGCCGTCGCCATAGGCGGTGGCCGTGCCTGCGGCATGGCGCGAGAGGTTGGCCGAAATATCGGGATGTACGCCCGCCCAGTTGTCGGATGCAAAGAACATCGAGAGGTCCGTATGGTGATTGCCGAAAGCGGGCGCGACTTGACTGCTTCGGCGCCCGAAGCGCAAGGGCCAATCCTTGGC
>NZ_SRTV01000305.1:0-287 GCF_004792025.1 Mesorhizobium sp. M8A.F.Ca.ET.181.01.1.1
CCTGCTCGGTCTTGTCATGGCAATCGCCATGCAGGACTGTTTGCGGTTGATCCGCCAGATTGCAGGCGCCCTGGCAATTGTCGCATGGACATTGCCACCCACGACAATTGCCATCGTTTGGAAAGCAAGCAGCACCGAGTCCGGAATTATTCCGACCCTGCTGGGAAACCCGAACTATGATTTGCTGTACGATCAGGCCATGCTGATTGTCTGCCTGGCAAATTCGTGGTCGCTCGCTGGGCTCGCGATGATCATGTTCTCGGCCGCGCTTCGCAACGTACCCGAGG
>NZ_SRTV01000306.1:0-287 GCF_004792025.1 Mesorhizobium sp. M8A.F.Ca.ET.181.01.1.1
TCGGCGCCGACCATGCCCTGCGGCCCGCCGAAACCGCGGAAGGCGGTGTTCGACACCGTGTTGGTGTAGAGCGGCGCCGACTGCGCATGCACCGCTGGCCAGAAATAGGTGTTGTCGCAATGGAACAGCGCGCGGTCCGTCACCGGGCCGGAGAGGTCCGAGGAAAAGCCGCAGCGCGCCGCGAACATGAAGTCGACGCCGAGGATGTTGCCGTCGTCGTCGAAGCCGACCTCGTAGTCGATGAGAAAATCGTGCCGCTTGCCGGTGGCGGTCATGTCGTCGTCGCG
>NZ_SRTV01000307.1:0-287 GCF_004792025.1 Mesorhizobium sp. M8A.F.Ca.ET.181.01.1.1
TTGCCGAACAGGGCTGGTGCTGCCGGACGAACTGATGGAATCGGTCCTGACGGCGCTGCGTGCGAGCGTAATGGCTGCACCGCCGCCGGTCGGCAACGAGGATTGAACGCGGTGGCGGTCTGAAGCCGGCGAGGGCGGGCTTAGCCACAGCGCATGCTGAAGCACTGCGGTTGCATGGCATAGCAGCTCCGTCGCTTGGCTCGACCTGCACTGATCTGATCATTGTGCGGCGTAGGCTCTCCAATTAGAATTTTTAACGCCTGCCAACGAACGAGTCCGAGCCGGAG
>NZ_SRTV01000308.1:0-286 GCF_004792025.1 Mesorhizobium sp. M8A.F.Ca.ET.181.01.1.1
TTGGCGGTGTAGGCCGGATGCAGAAGCGGGTCCTCGTAACCGGACCAGTCGAAGACGACGAGGTTGCCGCCGCCTTCAGCAAGCGCATAGGCGGTGCCCGCGCCGACGGTAACGACGGCGGCAAGGGCAAGGCGGCGAAGCATGGTTTTCATGGCGCGAGAAACTCCCCCATCGCGAGCATTGCCGAGAAAGTTAGGAGAATTCCCGCGCTTTGGCGAGCCCGCTCACTTTGCCTACTTGGCAAATGAGCGGGTCGCTGAGATTCAGCTCAATAGCCGGCTTTGAT
>NZ_SRTV01000030.1:0-2521 GCF_004792025.1 Mesorhizobium sp. M8A.F.Ca.ET.181.01.1.1
CTTCACCTCATTGGCCTGGAACTGGATATAGGCGCTGGTGATGATCGCGCCCTTCGGGAGGTCGATGCTGGTGAAGCGGAGGCCGACCGTCTGGCGGGTGCTGCCGTCATAGCCCAGTTCCAGATCGCTGATGTTGCTCGAGATCGTACCGGAGCCCTTCTCCTCGACATCGTCGCCGGCGGTCGCCACCCTTGTCTCGAAGATCGGGTCGATCGCACTAGAGCTGGCGGTGAGGAAGCTGCTGCTGGTGGTGATGACATTAGCGCCGGTCGAGACCGTGCCGGCGTCAGCGATAGGGGTAGGGGCGGTGAAGGTGACGCCGCTGCCGGCATAGCCCGTTCCCGCAAACTGCCTGAGGCCGGTGTCTTTCGTCGCCACGCTGTCGAGAAAGGTGCTATCCGGATGGATGCCAAGCCCGGCTGCCGCGTCCGCCAGCCCGATCAGCTCGCCACCGGTTGCCGTGATCGGGACGGCGCTATGACTGTCACTGTGTTTGCCGGTTTCGACGGCGAGGCTGACGCCATCGGATGCCCCGGAAGCCTGCGACACGCCGTCATCGCCATGCACGTGCTCCGCAACCGAGCCGTCATCGAGCGGTTGAAGGCCTTTGAGGAGGGGCGTCGAACCGAGCTCCGTCGCGAGCAGTCCGATTGCATTGCCGCTATCTGGAAGCCGATGTGGTTTGGACATCGCAGAACTCCTTTGCCGCCGTTTTCCGCACTTGGGCCTCGCTAGGCCCTGATATCGACGCCACGGCCAGGTCCGATCCGCGGTGATCGAGGACTCCGGCTGTCAGAGGCGTGTGTGGAGGCGATGTGCTTGCTGGGCATCCGGGCAGGCTGCAGTGAAATGGATCACGACAGGACCTTGAAGCAACGCGTCCTGCCGGATCAGGCGAGCAGCCAACCATTCAATTGGAATTCATAGATCTTGCCGTCATTTTCGGTTGGATATGGGTCATTATCCAGGCCCCGATCCACGATGTACAGGCTCATATGGTGGCTCGGATCGTCGCTGCTCGGCGCCAGCGCTATTCCCGATGGTTTGTGCGCGTGGGCTGCGGAGATATCGAGCGTGCCCAATAACTGCCCGGTACGCGTCACCATTGCTACCGACTTTGTCGACGTAATGATATAAAGGAGGTCGTTGACTTGGTCATACGCAATACTTTCGTCGCCAGGGTTCCCCAGCGCTTGCGCAGAAAAACTCGTCACGATGTCGTCGCCGCCCGTACTCGCGACGCCGTCGAATTTGCCGTTGGGACCCGGTGAGACGGCGTAAATCGTCTGGGTTGAGCCATCCGCGACATACAAGACTTTATGGTTCGGGTCATAGGCGACGCTCTCCGGATCCGAACTGCCGAACGCGGATGTCTTGAAAGAGGTCACCTTATCGTCGGACGTGTTGTAAAGCCCGTCTATCCCGGGGTTGAGCTCGTACACGCTCTTCGGGGCAGTGTCGTCCGCGAAGAAGAGATGGTGGTTAGCAGGATTATAAGCCACCCCGGCCGGCTCATCGGAGAACTTGACGGTCGTGAGCGTGCCCGCAAGGGTGCCGTTCAAATTCATCTGGTAGAGATTCTTGCCAGTAAAAAGCGCAGGTATCTCCTCGACTTCGCTGTCGGCAACCAGCAACGTGCCGAGGTGAGAAATATAGACGATATCAGTAGGGTCGGGACTCGGCGGCGACCACTGCGAAGTCAGGATTGTGTGTGACAAGGTCACCGACGTCGGCAGCTGGTGGGCCGTGACGTTGACGTTGAAGGCATGGGTATCGATGCTGCCATCGGACGAGGTCGCCGTGACGGTGAGGGCGACCGACGGCTCGGACTGGGCGTTGAGCGTGCCGGTGCCCGAGCGTGTGATGACGCCGGTGCTGGCGTTGATGGCAAAGCGCGAGTCGTCGATGCTGTAGGTGATCGTCGATCCGGCATCGGGATCCCTGGCCGAGGCGGTGATCCCGACCGCCGTGCCGGCGGCGGCGGTCTGGGCGATCTGGTTGGCGGCAGCGTTAGCGTCGGCCAGGGTGTTGAAAGCGACCGGCTCCGGGCTGTTGAGGACGGCGAGGCTGAAGGCCTGGTTGGCGGTGCTGCCGTCGGACGAGGTTGCCGTCACTGTCAGATTGATCGACGACTGGGTCTCGAAGTCGAGCGTGCCGGTGGCCGAGCGCGTGATGACGCCGGTGCTGGAATTGATGGCGAAGCGCGTGTCATTGATGCTGTAGGTGACGGTCGAGCCCGCGTCGGGATCGGTGGCCGATGCTGTGATCCCGGTGGGTGCGCCTGCCGCGGCAAGCTCGGCGATCTTGTTGGCGGCAGTGTTGGCATCCGGCGGGGAGTTGAAGGCGACCGGATTGCCGGGTCCTGGCAGCAGATATTCGATGTGCAGCAGTGGCGCGCTGGCCGGATTGTATTCGTAGGAATCGGCCGTGCGCGTGCCAGTGCCGCTGACCAAAAATGCCATGTCGTTGAGCGCGGCCCAGCCCGAGCGGTTGACGATCTCCTGCACGATCGCCGAGAGGT
>NZ_SRTV01000309.1:0-286 GCF_004792025.1 Mesorhizobium sp. M8A.F.Ca.ET.181.01.1.1
GTGTTTGCTTGCCGACCGTGCTGAGGCGGCGGGTGATGAGATCAAACAGTCCCGACGCTCCAGGTATTGTCGAAGCACCAGACGACCCCAAACCGAGGCGTATTTTTTCAGTTCGGTGCTTGGTAGCGTACTCAATGGAGGCAGGCATATGTTGGCAGACGTTTTGCAGAGTGAACCCGGCTTCCGCATGGAGCAGCCGCGGGTACTGATCGTGGAAGACGAGTTCCTCATCGCCATGGACATAGAGGATTCCATTCTTCAGGCGGATGAAGAGGCAGACGTCATC
>NZ_SRTV01000310.1:0-286 GCF_004792025.1 Mesorhizobium sp. M8A.F.Ca.ET.181.01.1.1
TAGCGCGGCTCAAGGCTGAAAGATCGGCGATCGTCATCATGATCGCCCGCATGACGCCGGGGCTGTCCTATCTCATCCCGCTGTTTTTGCTGTTCCAATGGATCGGGATCCTCGGAACGCTCTGGCCGCAGATCATCATCCACCTGGTGGTGACGGTGCCGATCGTGGTCTGGGTGATGATCGGCTATTTCGAGACCACGCCGATGGAACTGGAAGAGGCGGCCAACATCGACGGCGCCAGCTCCTGGCAGGTATTTCGGCTGGTCGCCCTGCCCATCGCCAAGCC
>NZ_SRTV01000311.1:0-286 GCF_004792025.1 Mesorhizobium sp. M8A.F.Ca.ET.181.01.1.1
GTCTTCGCAGCCGATTTCCCTCAGAACGTCGAACAGGTCCTGTTGAGGCACCAGTCCCGCGCCGCGCCCGGCAAGCCCGGATGACGAGCGTTCGTAGACCTTTGCATCGTGTCCGTCCTGCTGAAGCAGTATCGCGGTGAAAAGCCCGGCAAGCGAGCCGCCAGCGATGCGGATTTTCAGTGGTTTCATGGCCGTACCTGCCTTTCGATATCGATCTGGCAATTGTTCGTTCTGTCTTTACGGGAGAAGGCCGGCGGATCGGATATGCCGGCCCTACGGAAGGAGA
>NZ_SRTV01000312.1:0-286 GCF_004792025.1 Mesorhizobium sp. M8A.F.Ca.ET.181.01.1.1
CAGGGCCATCGGCATCCACCGGGACGGCGGCTTCGCCGACTATGTCGTGATGCCGCAAAGCCAGGCCTTCCTGCTGCCTGCCGGCCTCAAGCCGACGCACGGCGCCTTCTGCGAGCCGCTGGCATGCTGCCTGCATGGCGTCGATCTTGCCGGCATCAAACCGGGCGCGTCGGTGGTGGTGCTGGGCGGCGGCGTCATCAGGGTCACCACCGCTTACTACCTCGCCGAGGCCGGCCATCAAGTGACGGTGATCGCCCGCCAGAAGGGTCCGGCGCTGGAACCCAGC
>NZ_SRTV01000313.1:0-286 GCF_004792025.1 Mesorhizobium sp. M8A.F.Ca.ET.181.01.1.1
GCAGGTTGAGGTTGAGGCCGACCGGCAGGTTGAGGCAGAGGCCCTGGTCGCGGCGGCTTTCCGGGGCCAGCGCCATGCCGAGCCGGATCGCATCGTGCTCGGAGTTGACCTGCACCTCCTTGCCTTCCCACATGATCTGGCCTCCTGACTTCCGGTGGCGGCCGTAAAGGGTGGTGACGAACTCGCTGCGACCGGCGCCGATCAGGCCGTAGAGACCGACGATCTCGCCGGCGCGGACGGTCAACGAGACATTCTCAAAGCCCTTGCCGGAGAGGTTGCGTGTCTC
>NZ_SRTV01000314.1:0-285 GCF_004792025.1 Mesorhizobium sp. M8A.F.Ca.ET.181.01.1.1
GGTTGCCCAACGCGCGCAGCCAACCTGTCATGGGACTGGATGTTTGCAGGTGAGCGCGCAGGATCTGAATGAAGAGTAGCTGCGACAGCTGGGCCGACACGAGTTGCGCGCCAGGCAAATCGGCCGCGCGCTCCTCCACAAGTTGCTCGAGAAGCCACCGGAACTTTGCTGCCTGCGGCGAGGTGGCCGGTACGTGAATCCACGGCGGCAGGACGCCTGACAGCAAGCTGCCGCTGGCCGGATCGAGCAGCACGTGTCCGCCGATCTGTGCGAAGTCATCGCCGT
>NZ_SRTV01000315.1:0-285 GCF_004792025.1 Mesorhizobium sp. M8A.F.Ca.ET.181.01.1.1
GTGCGGTCGTAGTACCCGCCGCCGTAGCCGAGCCGGTAGCCGTCGGCGTCGAAACCCACGCAGGGCACGAGCAGCAGTTCGGGAATCACCAGACGTTCGGTTGCGGGCTCCGCGATCTTGTGATGGCCGATCTTCATCGGCGTATCCGGCGACCATGCGTGAAACTCGAGCGGCAAGCCGCGTTCCCTGATGATCGGCAGACTGGCTTCGCGCCGCGAGCCGCCCGCGAGCCACACAGAGATCGCTGTGCGCGCATCGAACTCGCCTGCGAGCGGCCAGTAGAAC
>NZ_SRTV01000316.1:0-285 GCF_004792025.1 Mesorhizobium sp. M8A.F.Ca.ET.181.01.1.1
CATCGTGGTGGAGACAATGCGATCGGTCTCCACCACGATGTCATGCTGGTCAGATCGGCTGATCTTGCCTTCTCGGGCGAGGACCAGCGGACGCCGGATTAAGTCAAAAATGGTGTGCCTTGGGTTCAACGAAGTATCAGGATTCTGAAAGATGACCTGAATGCCGAACTTGGCAATCTTCGAACGCTTGCGGGCGGAGGCCGCAAGAACCTCTCCATCAAACTCGATCGAGCCGGAAAATCGACACTGCTGCGGGCAATCGCAGGTCTTCAACCTTTTTCCGGC
>NZ_SRTV01000317.1:0-285 GCF_004792025.1 Mesorhizobium sp. M8A.F.Ca.ET.181.01.1.1
TTGTCGTCCTAGGAGCGGCTGGGGGAGATGTCCGGCGGCTCTGGCACGATGTTGTAGTCGCCGGCGAGCGCGACCGGCAGGCCGGTATCGAGCAACTGACCGTCATGCGCGGCGAAACGCTCGTGCCAGGCGAGCTTGTAGTCGAATTTCGGCCCCGGTTGCGGGTTGCCGTTCGGCGCGTAGAGGCAGCCAACAACGACGCCGTCGACCGCCGCCTCGATGTAGCGCGCCTGGCGATCGGCCTCGTCGCCGGGCAGCGCGTGGCGCGTCAGCACGGGTTCTGCG
>NZ_SRTV01000031.1:0-2492 GCF_004792025.1 Mesorhizobium sp. M8A.F.Ca.ET.181.01.1.1
GTAAGCGGTGTCCTCAGGCCACAGCCCTGAGCGCGGGAGCCCGGATGTAGGCCCACGGCAGGAGATCGTCGATCTGGCTGTTGGGGTGGCCGTTGACGATCCTGGTGAGGACGTCGGCGAGGTAGCCGAGCGGCTCGACAGCGTTGAGTTTGCAAGTTTCGATCAGCGAGGCGACGACGGCCCAGTGCTCGGCGCCGCCATCCGATCCGGCGAAGAGTGCGTTCTTGCGGTTCAGCGCGATCGGGCGGATCGACCGCTCGACGGTATTGGAGTCGATCTCGATGCGGCCATCGTCGAGGAAGCGCGAGAGGCCATCGAAGCGCGAGAGCGTGTAGCGGATCGCTTCGGCGAGCTTTGTTTTCTGGCTGATCAGCCCGAGCTTTTCGCGAAGCCAGGGCTCGAGATCGACGACGATCGGGCGGCTCTTGTCCTGGCGCGTGGCACGGCGCTGCTCGGCGGATCGTCCACGAATGTCATCTTCGATTCTGTAGAGTTCAGCGATCCGCCGGAGCGCCTCGCTGGCGATCGGCGCGGGACCGGCCGCGGCGAGTTCGTAGAAGCGCCGGCGCACATGTGCCCAGCAGAACGCGAGCACGACGCCGCTCTTGTCGGCGAGCACGCGATAGCCGCCATATCCGTCGACCTGCAGGATTCCGGCAAAGCCCGCGAGATGAGCGATCGGTCGCTCCGCCTTTCGGTCCGGCGCATAGACATAGGCGACGCCCGGCGGGTCGGCTCCCTCCCATGGCCGATCGTCTCGGGCATAGGCCCAGAGCTGGCCTGTCTTCGTCTTGCCGCGGCCGGGATCGAGCACTGGCGCTGTGGTCTCGTCGGCGAACAGCTTCGGCGAGGACTTCAGCTTCGCCAGCAGTCGCTCGTGGACTGGACGCAGGTGCCAAGCGGCGCGGCCGACCCAGTCGGCGAGCGTGGAGCGATCGAGATTGATGCCCTGCCGGGCGTAGATCTGCGCCTGGCGATAGAGCGGCAGATGATCGGCATACTTAGAGACCAGCACCTGCGCGACGGTGGTCTCGGTCGGCAGGCCACCTTCGATCAGCCGCGCAGGTGCCGGAGCCTGCACGATAACGTCCTCGCAGGCGCGGCAGGCATATTTGGGCCGGCGCACCACGATCACGCGCAGCTGCGCCGGAACGATGTCGAGCCGCTCGCTCACGTCCTCGCCGATCCGGTGCAGGCCATTGCGACAGCACGGACAGGCATGGTCCTCGATGTCGACCACCATCTCCACGCGCGGAAGATGGACCGGCAGCGCGCCACGGTTCGCCCGGCGCTTCGCAGCCTTTGCTTGATGCTCAGAAGGAGCGGTCTGTTCCTGCTCTTCCTCGCCGGCGGCCTCAATCTGTTCGGCCTCTTCGAGCCCCAGCAGTAACTGATCCTCGGGAAGCGTCTCGGCTCTTCGGCCAAAGCGGTGACGCTGCAATTCCTTGATGATCTGGATCAGCCGGGCATTCTCGACATCGCGCGCCAGGACCATCGCCTTCAGCGCGTCCGGATCGTCGGGAAGCTGGTCAGCCGTTATCGCCATGAGCGGATCAGACCATATTCGTCAACGCCGGGCGACAGTGGAATCCGGGCTGATTCACTTGGTCGCGGATCAGCCTGCCTGCGCCGGAACGCGGGTCCGGCGGGCTTCATGGACCCGCCGCCAGTCGAGACCTTCGAGCAGCGCCGACAGCTGCGCGGCCGTCAGCCGCATTATGCCGTCATGGACTTTCGGCCAGCGGAACTCGCCGTCCTCCAGCCGCTTGGCATAAAGGCAGACGCCGGTGCCGTCCCAGAAGATCAGCTTGATCCGGTCAGTCCGCTTCGCGCGGAAGACATAGACCGCGCCGCTGAACGGATCGGCGCCCATCGTCTCGCGCACGAGCGCCGCCAAGCCCTCCGCGCCCTTGCGGAAGTCTACTGGCTTTGTCGCCACCATGACCTTGACCGCGCCCGTCGGCCCGATCACGACGGCGCTTTCAGCGCACGGATCACCGCCGCCACCGTCCTGGCGTCGGCGCCACGGCCGACCCGCATGGCGACGCCATCGATCTCCAGCTCGATCACGCCGGCATCCCGGGCGGCTTTCCGTTTCCGCTGCTCCGGCATCCGCCTTGCCGCCGGCTCCGACATCGGCGCTGCGACCACCGCCGGAACAAATAGCGATTCCGGTGCCGGCGCTTCCGCCAAAGGCTGACGGGCGGCCCGACGCCAGGCGAACAGCTGCTGCGGGGACAATGCATATCGCCGGGCCACCGCACTCACGGTCTCGCCGGCATCGTAGCTTTCCGCAACGATCCGAGCCTTCTCCTCCGGCAACCATTCGCGCCGCCGACCGGAACCCGTGAACACCTCGAAACGGCGCGCGGGCTCAGGATCGTTGGATTTAAGTGTAAGCTCTGAAATCGTCATGTGTCGAAGCCCTCAAAGGCTCCGAACATCGTTCCTCACGACCACGAGCGAAAGGTGCCACCGGAACAGCGCTTACG
>NZ_SRTV01000318.1:0-285 GCF_004792025.1 Mesorhizobium sp. M8A.F.Ca.ET.181.01.1.1
GTCAGCTCGTGAGCCACAAGGCGATCATGGTGAACGGCGTCGTCTCGAACATTCCGTCGATGCAAGTGAAGGCAGGCGACGTTGTCGCAGTGCGCGAACAGTCGAAGAAGCAGGCGCGTATTCTCGAAGCGCTGTCGCTGGCTGAGCAAGGCGGCATGCCGAGCTTGGTTTCGGTCGATTCGAAGAAGTTCGAAGGCACGTTCAAGCAGAAGCCTGAGCGCAGCGACATCGCTGGCGATATCAACGAAAGCCTGATCGTCGAATTGTATTCGCGGTAATCGGATC
>NZ_SRTV01000319.1:0-285 GCF_004792025.1 Mesorhizobium sp. M8A.F.Ca.ET.181.01.1.1
ATTTTCGCGCCGAGCACCAGCGAATATGCCGGCAACATCGCCATATTGCGGCGGATCGTGTTGCCCGATTTCGACGACAGCACCGCGGTGATCGAGTGCGGGTACAAGAACAGCGCCAGCGCCGAACCGACTGCGAGCGTCGCATACGCGCTATAGCCGTTCAGACTCGATACGTCCGGCGCCTTCAACAGCTGCTTGGCCGGCGGCACCGCGCCGAACATGGGGCCGACGCCGCCCAGTTGCGTCGGAATCACGATGATCGCAGCGAAGATGGTGACGTAGATC
>NZ_SRTV01000320.1:0-285 GCF_004792025.1 Mesorhizobium sp. M8A.F.Ca.ET.181.01.1.1
CTACGATTGCCGTGTCCATCGCAAACCCCGAGGCAAACATGAGTACTCCCGCAGTAGCGAACGTAGCGACGCCGGCAACGACCGGCAACAACGTGAACACCGCAGTGCAGATCGCGCTTGCGCTGAAGGCAATCGATGCATCGCTGTCGGTCGAGGCGGTGCAGACCGCGACCACCGCAGCGCTCGCTGCCGCTTACCCGGTCGCTGCTGCCTGATGCCGCGCCTTCGCACGTTGCCGACTCGACTTCAATCGCTGCAGAGTCGTGTCGTCATCGCGGAGGCTGG
>NZ_SRTV01000321.1:0-284 GCF_004792025.1 Mesorhizobium sp. M8A.F.Ca.ET.181.01.1.1
GTCGCGCTCATCGCTCGAAGAGTACTTCCGGCGCGAAAGGAAGTGCACCGTGCATCAGGAAATCTTGCACCATAAACTCGACGTCGCCAAAGCACTGCTCGCGAAGGGGGACGCGTCGAGTGCTGAAGTGGCGATACGTTGCGGCTTTACTTCGCTTCAATACATGTACGCGGTATTTCGTCGCGAGCTTGGATGCACGCCGCGCGAGTTTCAGGAGCGCGCGAAGTCCACTGAGGCTTCCACGCCGGGCTGAGCATGCCTTTACTCAATTATTTTCTATCGAC
>NZ_SRTV01000322.1:0-284 GCF_004792025.1 Mesorhizobium sp. M8A.F.Ca.ET.181.01.1.1
CTCCTGCTGTTTCGCGTGATGCAAGGTGCGGCGGTCGGCGGCGAAGTGCCCGGCGCATGGGTGTTCGTCTCCGAGCACGTGCCCGAGCGGCACGTCGGCTATGCGTGCGGCACGCTGACAGCCGGCCTCACCGCGGGCATTCTGCTCGGCTGGCTGATCGCTTCGGCGGTGAATCGCAATTTCGCGCCCGCCGAGATGACCGATTACGCGTGGCGCCTGCCGTTCCTGATCGGCGGCGTGTTCGGCATGTTCTCGGTTTACCTGCGCCGCTGGCTGCATGAAAC
>NZ_SRTV01000323.1:0-284 GCF_004792025.1 Mesorhizobium sp. M8A.F.Ca.ET.181.01.1.1
GCCGATCCGGTCAGGGCCGACACCGCGGCGGCGGCAAGCAGGGTATTGCGCAGGAAAGCAGTCATTTGAAGTCTCCATGGTTGGGTTTCTGTCCACGGCTGTGTGTCGCCGGCCGAACGGAAACGGTTCATGGAGTCGTGCAAAAAACTTTCGGAGCCGCGCGGGCCGAGGCTCTCGCCTACTGGACTGAGCCGACGAGCACCGCCTGGCCGTCGCGGATCGACACCCAGCGTCCAGTGTTGTCGATCGCCTGCCGCTTCAGGAAGCGATAGCCGGTCGCGTCC
>NZ_SRTV01000324.1:0-284 GCF_004792025.1 Mesorhizobium sp. M8A.F.Ca.ET.181.01.1.1
GGGTGCTACAGGGCTGAGCATGCTCGTCGCGTTGGTTGAGGACGAGGGGAACGACCTCATTCCCCCGCTTGCCCGATCGGCCCTCTTTCTTTTGGTACAGCAATTGCGTGAGGTGCACGAGAAGGTCGGTGAGCTGGACCGACAGATTCACATCTGGCATCGTTCGCACGAGTTGAGCCGTCGCCTCGAAACTATCCCCGGCATCGGTCCGATCACCGCCAGCGCAATCGTTGCGACCGGGACAGATGCTTCCCTGTTCAAATCCGGTCGGCAACTCGCGGCTT
>NZ_SRTV01000325.1:0-283 GCF_004792025.1 Mesorhizobium sp. M8A.F.Ca.ET.181.01.1.1
CGCCGCTCGAGGCGCCTTATTTCGACGAATACAAGGCGTTCTTGCGCGAAGGCACGCGCGGTGTGAGCGGATACCGGAGAACCTTTAGTACCGACCGTTTCAGCGAGCAGCCAGACGCCGAATTTCCCGCGCTACAGAGCTATTTGCGCAGTCTTTGCGAACACTCGGCTCAACAGGGCAGGGTGCCGGTTCTCAAGTTCTGTCGTTCGTCCGGGAGAGTGCAGTGGCTCAGACATGCGTTTGCCGACGCAATGCATGTGGGCGTGTTGCGCAATCCCGCGTC
>NZ_SRTV01000326.1:0-283 GCF_004792025.1 Mesorhizobium sp. M8A.F.Ca.ET.181.01.1.1
CGGGAACGCTGCTCGCCCGCCTGCTCAAGACGGAGCGCCAGTGGCGCGCGCTGAACATAGTGCTCGGCCTGCTGCTGGCCGCCTCGATCCTGCAGATGTGGTGGCCAGCATAACGCTGGTTCCTCGCCCCACGAAGGGGGGCGAGGAACCACCGCTGTTGCTCTCAGACGGCGTAGCGCGCCGCCGGCTTGCCGGAGAACAGGCTACCGAAGAACTGGTCCCTGGCGCCGAGATAGGTCGTCAGCCCGGCCGCATCGGCAAGGCCGGGCGCGGTGACGGTTTC
>NZ_SRTV01000327.1:0-283 GCF_004792025.1 Mesorhizobium sp. M8A.F.Ca.ET.181.01.1.1
GCCAAAGAACATTCCAAAAGCGGAGACGAGAGTGAAACCCATCCCATTGCTCACAGCTTGTGCGTTTCTGGGCGCAAGCGTTCCCATGCTCGCGACAGCACAGACCTGCAACGTTCCCGTGCTCAAGATGCTCGCCCAGAAGAGTCTCGGCCTGTCAGTCATGGAGAAGTCGCTGCCGGACTATCAAAAGCGCAGCGGCACCCGGATTGAAATCAACTACTTTGGTGAAAACGACCGCCGTTCGAAATCGCGACTCGACGCGTCAACGGGCGCGGGTTCCTAC
>NZ_SRTV01000032.1:0-1660 GCF_004792025.1 Mesorhizobium sp. M8A.F.Ca.ET.181.01.1.1
CAACGGCATCGACGCCATCCATATCGACCTGGTCGCATCGTCGCTGCCAATCCTGGCGGGCACCAACGGCTCGGCGACAGTCAATGTGACGCTGCTCGACAACTTCCCGCATCCCGACGCGGGTGGACAGAATGTCATCAACCTGACCGGCATCAATGTGGTCGCTACCGATTCGGACGGAGACCAGGCGAGCGCGACGGTTCAGGTCAATGTTACAGACGACGTGCCGACGGCGGTTGCCGACAGTGCGACGCAGACGACCGAGAATGCGCCTGTGACGGTGAACGTGTTCGCCAACGACGTGCCTGGCGCGGACGGAGTGAACATCACCGATCCGACCAAGGTGAGCTATGTGGCGGGATCGCTGGCGGGCGGCACCGGAACGGTCACCTACCACAATGATGGCACCTTCACCTACGCGCCGGTCGCCGGCGAGGAAGGGACGGTGACGTTCCAGTACCAGATCGTCGACGGTGACGGCGATCCGTCGGTGACCACGGTGACGATCAACCTGCTGAAGGATTCGACGCCGACGCTCGTGATCGCCGCGGGTTCGGACACCAGCGTGAACGAGGCTGGCCTTCCGGTGCGCGGCATCGAGCCGGCAGGTTCCGGCGAGATTGCCGACCATGATGGGACCAACAACAGCGATCCGAGCGAAACGGCGACGGGCGCGCTGACGATCACGACGGGCAGCGACACGATCGGCCACCTTTACGTGACCGACAAGAACAACCTCCAGGTGGAAGTGACCAATGGCGGCCTGGTGCATGGCCAGTATGGCGACCTGACGATCACCGGCACGCCGGCGACAGGCTACACCTATTCCTACACGCTGCTGGACAACACCTCGGGCAACACTACCCATGACGACTTCGCCGTCCAGGTGGTCGATTCCGACGGTGATCCGGCCTCCACGACGCTCTCCATCGCCATCGTCGACGACGTGCCGACGGCGGTTGCCGACAGTGCGACGCAGACGACCGAGAATGCGCCTGTGACGGTGAACGTGTTCGCCAACGACGTGCCTGGCGCGGACGGAGTGAACATCACCGATCCGACCAAGGTGAGCTATGTGGCGGGATCGCTGGCGGGCGGCACCGGAACGGTCACCTACCACAATGATGGCACCTTCACCTACGCGCCGGTCGCCGGCGAGGAAGGGACGGTGACGTTCCAGTACCAGATCGTCGACGGTGACGGCGATCCGTCGGTGACCACGGTGACGATCAACCTGCTGAAGGATTCGACGCCGACGCTCGTGATCGCCGCGGGTTCGGACACCAGCGTGAACGAGGCTGGCCTTCCGGTGCGCGGCATCGAGCCGGCAGGTTCCGGCGAGATTGCCGACCATGATGGGACCAACAACAGCGATCCGAGCGAAACGGCGACGGGCGCGCTGACGATCACGACGGGCAGCGACACGATCGGCCACCTTTACGTGACCGACAAGAACAACCTCCAGGTGGAAGTGACCAATGGCGGCCTGGTGCATGGCCAGTATGGCGACCTGACGATCACCGGCACGCCGGCGACAGGCTACACCTATTCCTACACGCTGCTGGACAACACCTCGGGCAACACTACCCATGACGACTTCGCCGTCCAGGTGGTCGATTCCGACGGTGATCCGGCCTCCACGACGCTCTCCATCGCCATC
>NZ_SRTV01000032.1:1757-2057 GCF_004792025.1 Mesorhizobium sp. M8A.F.Ca.ET.181.01.1.1
GGCGACAGGCTACACCTATTCCTACACGCTGCTGGACAACACCTCGGGCAACACTACCCATGACGACTTCGCCGTCCAGGTGGTCGATTCCGACGGTGATCCGGCCTCCACGACGCTCTCCATCGCCATCATCGATGACGTGCCGACGGCGGTTGCCGACACGGACAGCGTCTCGGAAGGCGGCACGGCGAGCGGCAACGTGATTACCGGCGTCGGCAGCGACGGCAATGCGGCCGGCGCCGACACCAAGGGTGCCGACGGCGCCGCGGTGAGCGGCGTGACGGGTTCTGGGGCAACGAC
>NZ_SRTV01000328.1:0-283 GCF_004792025.1 Mesorhizobium sp. M8A.F.Ca.ET.181.01.1.1
AACGCCGATCTCCGCCCAGTCGATCGACTTGGCGTTCTCCATTTCCACGACGATTGAATAAGTCGGACGATCGCCGCTCATATTGTTCGACCAGGTTGCTTGAATGGACGTGGCTATAGGGGTCGGCTTTCGCTGTCAAATAACAGAAGCAAGCAGGAAAGCTCCTTTTGCGAGAATCTTCGTCGCGTCGGGATCTGCGGAAGTGCTGGTGTCGGCGAAGGAAACCGCCGCGATCGTTGCTATCGTCGCAGCAGAAACACTGCCTGCTGGCCGAAGAAATTCC
>NZ_SRTV01000329.1:0-283 GCF_004792025.1 Mesorhizobium sp. M8A.F.Ca.ET.181.01.1.1
GCGGTGGAATGCGACGAGACGCGCATCGACTTCCGTCTGAAAACGCGTTACGTCGATAAAAAGGCGCACACGCTCGACGAAGCACTCGCAATGCTCGACGAAGCGAAGCAGGCGGGCAAGGCGGTGTCCATCGGTTTGCTCGGCAATGCCGCGGACGTGTTCGCCGAGTGCGTGGCGCGCGGCATCACGCCTGACTGCGTGACCGACCAGACGCTCGCGCCAGTCTTCCAGCTTCCAGCCTTGCGGCAGGTAGCCGTGAATCGGATCGTGCGCGCTCGTCTGG
>NZ_SRTV01000330.1:0-283 GCF_004792025.1 Mesorhizobium sp. M8A.F.Ca.ET.181.01.1.1
CGCGTCTCCTGGGCCTTCTGACGGCGACGCGCCGCTGCGGAGACGGCGCCGAAAGTCATATGCATGCGCGCGCAAGTTTTCCGTGCGTCTGCGACACCAGGCGCTCGCCCGGCGACGTACCGTGCCCGCACGTCGACATTGGCTTTCACAGCTTCATCGACAAGCGGGGTTTGACGCGGCGGGTGGGCGAAAATCAGCCGAAGCCCTCAATTTCTCTTTAGATTTCCCGATACTACTGTCGTTATCCTGCGCAACCATGTCGCACAAGCGTCGACGCGCCAGT
>NZ_SRTV01000331.1:0-282 GCF_004792025.1 Mesorhizobium sp. M8A.F.Ca.ET.181.01.1.1
CACGCTGCTGCGCTGCGTCAACTTCCTGGAGAGCTACGACAGCGGCTCGATCCGCATCGACGGCAAGGAGGTCGGCTATCGCGAGGCCGGAACGCGCCAGCGCCGCAGCGTGGTCTTGCCGCTGCCGGAAGGGCCGATGACGGTCACCACCTCGCCGCGCTTCACCTGAAGGCTCGCAATATGCGGTTTGCGCAGGCCTTTACTCGACCGGTCGCTGTTCTGTCCGGCTTCTGCCGCACCGCAGCCTGCAAACTCATCCTTGACAAGAAAGGAGGGGAGTCA
>NZ_SRTV01000332.1:0-282 GCF_004792025.1 Mesorhizobium sp. M8A.F.Ca.ET.181.01.1.1
GGGTGATGTGCACCGATGAGAAGTGCAATCCACATTCTTCAGACTCATTTTCAACTATGGTACTGGCCACGCGGAAAAATTGCGGCTATTGCTCTTTGCAAATACCAATGGGGATTGGGCGAAGATGAGACTGCGGCTTTTTCAGAAGACAACTGTATCTATACTTTCAGGGTTGCTTATATTAGCGGTGCCTGGCGTTGGCGCAGCGGAATCACTGGCGGGAAGCAAGGGCGACGGCCGTTTCGCAGTCAATTTTCCGCCAGGTTCGACCGGAGACTGCCC
>NZ_SRTV01000333.1:0-282 GCF_004792025.1 Mesorhizobium sp. M8A.F.Ca.ET.181.01.1.1
GATCGTCGATGCCGGCATAGCCGATGGCGGCCAGAATGCGGCCAAGGTTCGGGTCCGATGCATAGAACGCCGTCTTCACGAGCGGTGAATGGCCGATCGCATACGCAATCTGGCGACATTCGCCGACGCTCGAACCGCCTTCCACATGAACCGTCATGAACTTGGTCGCGCCTTCGCCGTCGCGCACGATCAGTTGCGCGAGCGTCTGCGCAACTTCGGTCACCGCATCGCGCAACGCAGCGTAAGCGGGCGAGTCGGTGGAGGTGATCGCCGGCAGGCTGG
>NZ_SRTV01000334.1:0-282 GCF_004792025.1 Mesorhizobium sp. M8A.F.Ca.ET.181.01.1.1
GAAGGACACGGCCGACCAGTTGAAGAAGCATTCGGGCTTCATTCCGGGCTATCGTCCGGGCGAACGCACTGCGGAATATATCGATTACGTTCTGACGCGTATCACCGTCATCGGCGCCATCTACCTGGTGCTGGTGTGTCTGCTGCCCGAGTTCCTGATTTCGGCGACTGGCGTACCTTTCTACCTCGGTGGCACATCGCTTCTGATCGTGGTCAGTGTCACGCTCGACACGGTGGCGCAGATTCAGGGTCACCTGATCGCGCACCAGTATGAGGGGCTGAT
>NZ_SRTV01000335.1:0-281 GCF_004792025.1 Mesorhizobium sp. M8A.F.Ca.ET.181.01.1.1
CTCGATTTGACCAGTGTTGGCCAGGGCATAATTCCGAGCACCCAGGTGCGTGACGCGACCTACCTGATCAATGTCGTGGCCCGTTCGCGCGGGGCCGAGCGCGGCTCGATCGAGACGCTGCAGAACATCCAGCTGCCGACGGGCAATGGCGAGGCTATCCCGCTCGCGGCGGTTGCCAATTTCCGCTACGATCTGGAGCAGCCGACGGTGTGGCGGCGTGACCGCATCCCGACCATCACCGTGCGCGCCGGCAGCACGTCGCCAACCAGGCCGGCGCGCAC
>NZ_SRTV01000336.1:0-281 GCF_004792025.1 Mesorhizobium sp. M8A.F.Ca.ET.181.01.1.1
CGGCCATCAACGCAACGTCTCGATGGAAACCGAGGGCATGGCGCAGGAAATCGATCTGCACGCCCAGGCATTGGAAGACCCCGTGCAAAGCGTGCTGCTGCAATACGGGCTCGACGAGCAACGGGTGCGGCTGGCGGCGCGCGCTTTCATCGAAAGTCTGGACGAGCCCGAGCGGATCGTGCTGGCCGGCAGCCTCGGCTGGTGCTCGGAAGGCAAAGGCGGACTGTCTGCGGTTGCGGCCCAGCATCGGGTGCCCTCCTATCACTATCGCGCCGTCAAAC
>NZ_SRTV01000337.1:0-281 GCF_004792025.1 Mesorhizobium sp. M8A.F.Ca.ET.181.01.1.1
GTCGAGGCCGACGGCCAGATCAGTTCGGGAGCCGCGCGCTTGAGCCGCGCCACGATCTTCTTGGGCCCCCACAGCGGATGCGTCTCCTTCGCCGCCACGATCCGCTCGACAAGATCAAGGGCTGTCGCACGGCCATGATTGAGCGGCGCTCGCGGCCGATCGTGCAAACCCTCCGGGCCAAACTCCCGGTAGCGACCCAGCCATTTATAGCCGATCTTGCGCGAAATGCCGTAGGCCGCACAAAGCTCGCTCATCGTCTCTTCGCCAGAAAGGCAATCCAC
>NZ_SRTV01000033.1:0-1733 GCF_004792025.1 Mesorhizobium sp. M8A.F.Ca.ET.181.01.1.1
CGTCAGATGCCGCCGCCATTGTCATATTGCTCTTCGGCAATGTCACGCTCGTCCAGCCAGTGTTCCAGGGTATCTACCATCTCTTCGGCCGACTTGCCGAGCGTCTTGAGATGGATCTCCGGTTTCTCCGGTGCTTCGTAAGGAGAATCGACACCGGTGAAATTCTTGATCTCGCCATTCAGCGCGCGCGCGTAGAGACCCTTCGGGTCACGCCTGGCGCATTCCTCGAAAGGCGTGTCGACAAACACCTCGATGAACTCGCCATCGGCCATCAATTCCCTGGCCATGCGCCGCTCGGCGCTGAACGGCGAAATGAAGGAGACAATGACGATCAGCCCGGCATCGGCCATCAGCTTGGCCACTTCGGCGACGCGGCGAATGTTCTCGACGCGATCGGCATCGGTGAATCCGAGGTCGCGGTTGAGACCGTGACGGACATTGTCGCCATCGAGAATATAGGTATGGCGGCCTGTGGCGAACAGCTTCTTCTCGAACAGGTTGGCGATGGTAGACTTGCCGGAACCCGAAAGCCCCGTGAACCAGAACACGGCCGGCCGCTGGTTCTTCATGTCGGCGCGCACGCGCTTGCCGACATCGAGCGATTGCCAATGGATGTTTTCGGCGCGGCGCAGCGAGTGCACGATCATGCCGGCGCCAACCGTGGCGTTGCTGATGCGATCGATCAGGATAAAGGCGCCAGTGGTCCGGTTCTCGCCAAACGGGTCGAAGGCAATCGGCGCCCGCGTCGAGATGTTGCAGATGCCGACTTCATTCATCTCGAGCGACTTGGCCGCCTCATGGCCAAAGTCGTTGACGTTGATGCGGTATTTCAAGTCGGTGACGGTGGCGCTGGTCTGATCGGTCTCGGTGCGCAGGATATAGGAGCGGCCCGGCAGCAGCGCATGCTCGTCGAACCAGACGATGTTGGCGGCGAACTGGTCGGCGACCTGCGGCCGCGCGGCCGGTGAAACCAGCATGTTGCCCCTGGAAACCTCGACCTCGTCGTCAAGGACGAGCGTTATGGCCTGGCCGGCCACCGCCTGTTTGAGATCGCCGCCATAGGCGACGATGCGTTTGACATGCGAGGACTTGCCCGATTTGGCGACGACGACCTCGTCGCCTTGCGCAATGGTGCCGGACGCGATGGTGCCGGCGAAGCCGCGAAAATCGAGATTGGGGCGATTGACGTACTGAACCGGAAAGCGGAACGGCAGCTCGGCGGTGACTTCGTCGACCGAGACGGTTTCGAGTTGCTCGATCAGCGTCGGGCCGGAATACCACTTCATGCTGTCCGAGCGGCGGCTGACATTGTCGCCATAACGGGCCGACATCGGGATCGGCACCATGGTCTGGAAACCGAGATCGCCTGAGAACTGCCGGTAGTCCTCGACGATGCTGTCGAAGACCGCCTGGTCGAAATCGACAAGATCGATCTTGTTGACCGCCAGCACGATGTGGCGAATGCCGAGCAGCGAGGCGATGATCGAATGGCGCCGGGTCTGGCGCAGCATACCCTGCCGGGCATCGATCAGCACGATCGCCAGATCGGCGGTCGAGGCACCGGTCGCCATGTTGCGGGTATATTGTTCGTGGCCGGGCGTGTCGGCGACGATGAACTTGCGCTTCGGCGTGGCGAAGAAGCGGTAGGCGACGTCGATTGTGATGCCTTGCTCGCGCTCGGCCTCGAGGCCGTCGACCAGCAGCGCGAAGTCGATGTCGTCGCCCGTCGTGCC
>NZ_SRTV01000338.1:0-281 GCF_004792025.1 Mesorhizobium sp. M8A.F.Ca.ET.181.01.1.1
GTTTCCCGTGAGCAACTGGATCTGCCTCGCCTTCATGGCGCTGATTCTGGTGATTCTTGCGATGACGCCGGGCCTGTCGGTTTCGGTGTTGCTGGTGCCGGTATGGCTGGTGGTGATGTGGGTGGGGCATGCGTTCAAGCGTCGGCGTGCAGCCGCGCATGGTACGGCGCGGGTGGTGGGGCGGTAGCGTTGAGCGTGCAAGCGCGGTGTGGCGCTGCGCTTGCGGCCGACAACGAAAGCTGCGGCGTTTGCGCCCGCCAAAGCAAAAAACCCGCGAAGCG
>NZ_SRTV01000339.1:0-281 GCF_004792025.1 Mesorhizobium sp. M8A.F.Ca.ET.181.01.1.1
GTGCACCAGCGGCCCCGTCTTTACGCGCCCTTCCGCCGACACCTGCCACAAGCTCAGCTGGTGCCCTTCCTTGCCGGCAAAACGGCTGTCGGTGTAATCGCCCGCGCCGTTCAGCAGGTAATAGGTGCTCTCGTTGCGATCGCGCGAGCTCTTGCTGTAGCTGTAGCTTGCGTTAAGCGTCCAGTCTTCGACGAGGTTGTACTGAAGCCCCGCCGTGTAAAGCTGGAGGTTCGTGTTCAGGTGCTGGTCCGGGCCGGAAAGGTCGCCGGTTCCGCCGCTCA
>NZ_SRTV01000340.1:0-281 GCF_004792025.1 Mesorhizobium sp. M8A.F.Ca.ET.181.01.1.1
CGAGGACATCGCCAAGGAGACGCTGCCCGAAACCTTCTTCGTCGACTATGCCGGCCAGTCCCGGCAGGAGAAGGAGCAGGGCAACACGATCATGATCGCCTTCGCCGCGGCCGTGCTCGTCATCTACCTGGTGCTGGCGGCCCAGTTCGAGAGCTTCCGCGACCCGCTGATCATCATGATGGCGGTGCCGCTGTCGATCTTCGGCGCGATCGTGCCGCTCAACATTGGCCTGGGAACGCTCAACATCTACACCCAGGTCGGCCTGATCACGCTGATCGGCC
>NZ_SRTV01000341.1:0-280 GCF_004792025.1 Mesorhizobium sp. M8A.F.Ca.ET.181.01.1.1
GCTGCCGCTGCGCCCCTCATAGGTGCCGGAAACCTTGCGCTGTTCGTAGGTGCCGGTGACCCTCAGCGGCGCGTCGGCATTGCCGTGCGTGAAACTCATCTCGTAGATCTGGCCGTTGCGGCGGATCTTCAGCTTCAGCCAGCCCGACAGCGCATTGACTACCGAGACGCCGACGCCGTGCAGACCGCCGGACACCTTATAGGAGTTCTGGTCGAACTTGCCGCCGGCATGCAGCTGCGTCATGATCACTTCGGCCGCCGAAATGCCTTCGCCGGTGTGG
>NZ_SRTV01000342.1:0-280 GCF_004792025.1 Mesorhizobium sp. M8A.F.Ca.ET.181.01.1.1
ATATTGCCGGCGTTGTAGTCGGCGACCGCAGTTTGCGTTTCGGGGTCGTTCGATTTCGCGACGCGATCCTGCGCGTGCGCCGCCATGCCCGTCATCAATGCCGCCGCCACGGCCACCCGCGCGACGACGCCTTGCCTCAGCCACTTCATGCTCTTACCTCCTGCAGCGCCTGGCGGGTTGCGCGCAACATCCACATGACGTCGGCGGCCAGAGCGATAAAACGAAAACCGGCGTCGCGATGCTGTCTTGCGCTCGCGGCATCCATCGAAAAAATGCCGGC
>NZ_SRTV01000343.1:0-280 GCF_004792025.1 Mesorhizobium sp. M8A.F.Ca.ET.181.01.1.1
AATGTTCTCCCGCTCGCGCAGTCTTGCTGGACAGCTCGTACGACGCGAACAGCTCGAACAGTCCGAGTTCTTTCAGCTCTGCTACCGCGCTCGGCGGAAGATCCGCGAGCGAACCGATACCGCCGCGCTCTTCAGCAAGGCGCTCGAGCATCCCCAGTCTGTCCGCATCATCCACCGCGTGCTCCACCACGATCCGCTTGGGCCGGAACAGGACGGCACACAGCGCGCCCGCCGCGAGACAGCCGCCTAGTCCAATTAACATCGCATAGGCCCGCGCGAT
>NZ_SRTV01000344.1:0-280 GCF_004792025.1 Mesorhizobium sp. M8A.F.Ca.ET.181.01.1.1
GTCGGGGTCGATCACCCAAACAAGAAGATAGAGCGGCTCGCCGTTTGCATGAAACCGCAAGACACCCTGACAAGCAGGCGAACTGTCTCCCAAACGAGAAAACGAGCAAACGAGGCAAACAAAAAAGCGGGGCAAGCCCGCTTTTTCAATCTCACATTTTCAACAACAATCAGGCCGGCAGCAACGCGCCTTCCAGCGTGGTAAGCTGGGCGAGGAACTGCTCGGCGTTGCTGCGCGCCACATCGTCCTTGGCGTCGGCGGCGTCTTCCTTGGCGTCCTG
>NZ_SRTV01000345.1:0-279 GCF_004792025.1 Mesorhizobium sp. M8A.F.Ca.ET.181.01.1.1
AGCCCGGCGCAGGCTGGTACGCTCACGGCCAACATTGCGTTTAAGGGCGCGAGCCAGCGCGCCGTCTGGCAATCGGTAGTGGACGACTTCAGGAAAGCTCATCCCGGTATCGACGTAAAGGTGTCGTTTATCGATGAAGAAGCGTACAAGGTGCAACTGCCCGGCTGGCTTTCGACGGTCGCGCCGGACATCGTCAACTGGCATGACGGCGAGCGCATGGCCTATTACGCGCAGCGCGGTCTTTTTGAGGATCTGAGCGGCGATTGGACGAAGAACGGC
>NZ_SRTV01000346.1:0-279 GCF_004792025.1 Mesorhizobium sp. M8A.F.Ca.ET.181.01.1.1
GGTAATCGTCGTCCAGCTCGCGGTCGATCTCGCCGGCGCTTTCGGTTAATGCCAGCTGGTCGCGGATGATCTCGCCGAGCGTCGGCAAGGTCGCGCGGTCGTACCAGGTCTCCGGCTTCCACAGGTCGGAGCGCATGAAGGCTTTGGCGCAGTGCATATAGGCGGCCTTGACCGTCACCACGATGACGCTCTGCGGCTCCTTGCCGTCGACGGCCAGGCGTTCGCGCAAGGTGGGGTCGACGGTGATGCGGGCGTCGCCATTGACGCGCAGCGTCTCGT
>NZ_SRTV01000347.1:0-279 GCF_004792025.1 Mesorhizobium sp. M8A.F.Ca.ET.181.01.1.1
CAGGACGACAAAGTTCATCACGCTCGCGCCAAAGGGAATGCCGACGAGGCGCATGACGAGGACGAACGGGCTTTCTCCCGTCCCCGCGCGCTGCCATGGAACGATCGCCACCGTCAACGCAATGGTAACGATGTAGAACAGGAACAGCCGGAAGACGGCGGACTTGAATGCCGTGCGCGCGGCCTGCTGCGGCTGTTTCGCTTCACCAGCAGCTACTGCAATGAATTCGATGCCGATGAAACTGAAGATCGCGATCACCACGGCATACCACGTACCGGA
>NZ_SRTV01000034.1:0-1206 GCF_004792025.1 Mesorhizobium sp. M8A.F.Ca.ET.181.01.1.1
TGTCCGAACCGGATAGATAGGTAACAGAATGGACCGATAGCATGGGTGACAGTTTTCTTGTCCGCCGGGAGGACCGGCGATGGTTTGGCGAGAAACTGGGATCATGGACGAGCGGCTACGGTTTGTTGTGGATTGCCTTTCGGGTGAAGAGACGATGATCGAGCTCTGTGCGTCTTATGGGATATCGCGCAAGACCGGCTACAAATGGCTTGGACGCTATCGCGCGTTCGGCCCGGAAGGTTTGCACGATCTGCCGCGCGCGCCGCTCAATCACGGCCGGGCGACGGCGCTGGACCTGGTGGAGCGGATCGTTGCCGCCAAGGAGGTGCATCCGCTGTGGGGGCCAAAGAAGATCGTGGCGCGTCTCAAGCGCACGGCTCCCGAGCTGGTTTGGCCGTCGGCCTCGACGGTGGGCGCGATCCTTGCACGGCACGGGCTCGTAGGCGCCCGCAAGCGGCCACGTCTGCGAGCCTGTGGCAACGGACCGTGGCCGGAGCCGCAAGGGCCGAATGCGGTGTGGACTGGCGATCACAAGGGGTGGTTCCGGACTGCCGACGGGTGGCGCTGCGATCCGTTGACGGTGATGGATGCCTCGAGCCGCTACCTTCTGGCGCTCGAAGCGACGGGCTCGACGGCGGACGCCGAGGCCTGGCCGGTGTTCGAGCGGCTGTTTGAGGAGCATGGCCTGCCGGATCGCTTCAGAAGCGACAATGGCTCGCCCTTCGCGTCGGCCGGCGTCACCGGGCTGACGCCGCTTGCGGTGCGCTTCATCAAGCTCGGCATCACGCTGGAACGGATCGCGCCCGGCAAGCCACAGCAGAACGGTCGCCACGAGCGCTTCCATCTGACCATGCTGCCACTGGCCAAGGACCCGGAGGCCGACAGAACGGCTCAGGGCCGGGCCTTCGAAGCCTTCCGGCGCAGCTACAATGAGGAGCGTCCGCATGAGGCGCTTGCCATGGACACTCCAGCCCAGCATTACCGCCCGTCGCAACGAGCCATGCCAAGGACGCCACCCGAGCCCGATTATCCGCAAGAGGCCGCGGTTCGCTGGGTGCGCCACAATGGCGAGATCAGGTGGAATGGCGGCTTCGTCTATGTCTCGCAATCACTGGCCGGCGAAGCCGTCGCGGCCACCGAAGCCGAGGACGGCCAATGGGCACTTACCTTCCATGATTATCCGCTTGGCATCATCGACACCAGACG
>NZ_SRTV01000348.1:0-279 GCF_004792025.1 Mesorhizobium sp. M8A.F.Ca.ET.181.01.1.1
GCGAAACTGCTCGAGCAATCGGCGATCGGCCACGCCAATCACTGCGCCGTCACGCACTACTGGGCACGCGCGCCGGCTCTGCTTCGCGCCGAAGAACTGTTCGAGCGCCGCGCCGACTGTCATGTCGGCTTCGATAGAGTCCACCGCCGCCGTCATCACTTCATCCACATGATGCCGTTCCAACGGATCGACGCCGTATTCGCGGTAGATGTGATAGCCGCGCCGGGCGATTTTTTCGGTCATGATCGAGCGGCGCATGGTCACCGTGGCAAAGCCGTG
>NZ_SRTV01000349.1:0-279 GCF_004792025.1 Mesorhizobium sp. M8A.F.Ca.ET.181.01.1.1
TTTCGGTCGCGATCTGACAGTCTGGCGAAATGAACAATCTGGCTTGCCATGATGATTTCTCCTTAGCCGCCAATATGGCGACCAAGACCTGTAACTGCAATAACTGAAAGTGTGGGTTGGTTTGCGATGGCGGTGATGGAGCACTCCTTCAGAGCGCCGGTTCGATTCCATTCAAGGCAACAGAAACCCACAATTACCCGTTTCCTTCTTAGAGTACGACGTGAAAACGATATCATTTCTGTGGTAATGATATCGCAATGAAAACGTTGATAGGATCGG
>NZ_SRTV01000350.1:0-279 GCF_004792025.1 Mesorhizobium sp. M8A.F.Ca.ET.181.01.1.1
GTCGATCGTGCCGGTGGCGCGCCACGAAAGCGCCTTGGCGAAGCTGCGCGAATGCGTGTCCTCGACCGATCGTCCTCCCAATAGGTCCTCAGGACGATCCTTAGCCGACGGGAGCGAGGATGAGCAAAGACTAATTTTTCGATGCCCTTAGCTGGCCTTCAGCCGCGAGCCGCCGAGCAGGCCGCGCTCCTCCAGCACTGGATAGGCGATCGAGGCGAGTAGCGAGTTGATCTGCTTGAGGTCGCGGATAGTGTCGAGGTGAATGGAACTGGTCTCGAC
>NZ_SRTV01000351.1:0-279 GCF_004792025.1 Mesorhizobium sp. M8A.F.Ca.ET.181.01.1.1
GCGATGAAATGCTGCTGCTGCTCGTTGATAAGCGCCTGCAGGCGCTGCAGCCGCTCGTCCTTCACGGTTTCGGAAAGATGGCCGTCCATCTCGGCGCCCGGCGTGCCGGGACGTGGAGAATATTTGAAGGTAAAGGCTGAGGCATAGTTCACCTCGCGCACCAATTTCAGCGGCGCCTCGAAATCCTCATCCGTCTCACCGGGAAAGCCGACGATGAAGTCGCCCGACATGGCGATGTCGGGACGGGCTGCGCGGATACGCTCGATGAGCGCCAAATAG
>NZ_SRTV01000352.1:0-279 GCF_004792025.1 Mesorhizobium sp. M8A.F.Ca.ET.181.01.1.1
CGCGTCTCGGTTCGGACGCCGTATGGGTTCCGGCGCTGGCGGAGAGAGGCGTGGCGCTTTCCCCGTTCCGCCCCGCCAATTGCGGTTTCGACGTTGACTGGAGCGATGTCTTCCGCTCGCGTTTTGCGGGGGAAGCGGTGAAATCCACCATCACCATTTCGCCAGCCGGAGCCTTTCAGGGCGAATTCGTCATCACGAAGCATGGTATTGAGGGCAGCGTGATCTACGCCCATTCCGCCGCGCTGCGCGACCGGCTGGACGAGGCGGGCAAAGCGTCGC
>NZ_SRTV01000353.1:0-279 GCF_004792025.1 Mesorhizobium sp. M8A.F.Ca.ET.181.01.1.1
GAAATCATTTGGTCGAGCGAAAAGCGCCGCCGCGCCTCGGCCCGGCATATCTCGGCATCCAGGCGGGATGCTGCGACGATGGCTCCCGCCATCTCATGGACGTCATTGACCAGAAAGCCCGTCCTGCCGTGTTCGACCACGCCCGGCAGCGCGCCGTTTGGAAAGGCGACAACCGGCGTGCCGCAGGCCAGCGCCTCCATCGCGACAAGCGAACTGGTTTCTGCGGCAAGGCTGGGAATGACCAGGCACCGGGCGGCATTGAGAAAGCGCCGTTTGGCG
>NZ_SRTV01000354.1:0-279 GCF_004792025.1 Mesorhizobium sp. M8A.F.Ca.ET.181.01.1.1
ATCAGAAAACGCTGGTGCGCGGTCTGCGCGTGGACGGTTTGGGCACGCTGATCGGCGGCATCTTCAACTCGTTTCCGCATACGTCGTTTTCGCAGAACGTCGGCCTCATTGGCGTGACGGGCGTGAAGAGCCGCTTTGTGTGCGCCATGGGCGGCGTGATTCTCGTGCTGCTCTGCCTCTTTCCGAAGATGGCGCAGGTCGTCGCCTCCGTGCCCGCCTTCGTGCTCGGCGGCGCGGGCATTGTGATGTTCGGCATGGTGGCCGCCAACGGCATCAAGG
>NZ_SRTV01000355.1:0-279 GCF_004792025.1 Mesorhizobium sp. M8A.F.Ca.ET.181.01.1.1
CAGGCGCCGCGGCTCGAGTAGCGGTCGGCGCAATGCCGGGTGACTCGGGCACCGCGGGCGCGGGGAGCGCTGGGAGCGCTGGAGGTGCCGCGGCAAACGGGTCGCGCAATGCGTCGGGCTTCGCTGCATCTTCGGGCATGGCTGCGGGCCGGACAGTGGGATCAGGAGCAGCGGCAGCAGCGGGGGCAGCAGCGGGGGCGGCGTCCGCTGCCGCGCGGCGTGGCGCGTCGGCTGCGCCTGGCATCGCGCTCGCACCGCAGGCGCCCGCCGCCGACGTCG
>NZ_SRTV01000356.1:0-279 GCF_004792025.1 Mesorhizobium sp. M8A.F.Ca.ET.181.01.1.1
CCAACGTGCTGGTGGCCGCCTACACGTCGGAACCGGGCAACGTCGCGCGCGTGCTCGCGCGGCGCGCCGGCATGGAGGACATGATCAGCAAGTCCTGCAGCTCAATGGAACTCTTCGCGTCGCTGCAGGCGCTCTTCGAGAACGGCACCCGGCGAGCTGTGAACCAGCGCTTTGACGACTTCTCCGGCAAGTCGATTCTGGTTGCCGACGATGACACCTACAGCCGGCTCGTGGCCAAGGCATACCTGGAGCGTTTCGGCGCGAGCGTCGTCGAAGCCG
>NZ_SRTV01000357.1:0-279 GCF_004792025.1 Mesorhizobium sp. M8A.F.Ca.ET.181.01.1.1
GCGCCCTCTACATGGCAGCCCTCACTGCCATTCGAACCTGTGACCGGTTCAAAGCTTTCTACACCGACCTTGCGGCCCGCTCCGGCTCCAAGAAACTCGCCATCATCGCCGTCGCAAGGAAGCTCCTGGTCGTCCTCAACGCCATCATTCGAGACAAAACCGCCTTCGCATGAACACAGTTGCCATGCCGTGACTTCGAAGCGCCGCGACAATGCAGAATTCTGCTCCGCTGCACTCTACGATCGAGGCCGGCATGTCCTTGCGCACGATGCCGCCGAT
>NZ_SRTV01000035.1:0-1162 GCF_004792025.1 Mesorhizobium sp. M8A.F.Ca.ET.181.01.1.1
CACCCCTTGTGTGTTTGGAATCGTGCATTGTTGAGGGTGCCACGGACCAGGTGCTTGCCTGATCCGTGGCGGCGGTCGAGAGCCCGTCACCCCTCAGGTGGCTTAAACCGTGGATGAGCTGGGGCCCGACCGCCTTCTTTTGTGAACCCGAACAGTTGCAAGGGGCAAGCCCCCGCACACAAGGAAGGGACCGATGAGATGGTAGCGCAAACGGTTCAGGACATCGGCATCGATGTCGCCAAAGGCTGGCTCGACGTGGCGGTGTTTCAAACGCAGGAACAAGCGCGTTTCGACAACGACAAGGACGGATGGGCCAAGCTGGTCAGATGGCTGCGGGGTCGCACCGTACGCGCCATCGGCATGGAGCCGAGCGGCGGCTATGAGCGCGGTGTGGCCAAGGCACTGCGTAGCGCGGACCTGCCGGCCAGGAACGTCAATCCGCACAAATTGCGCCACTATGCCCGCGCCCTTGGCCGATTGGCCAAGAATGATCGCATCGACGCCTTGCTGATTGCGCGCTACACCGCCGAACTGCCGACCCGGCCGGTGCGTTGCGACCCGATTGCGGAGCAACTGGCCGATCTGGTCGTGGCCCGCAGGCAGCTTAGCGACGATAAGGTCAGCCTCGCCAATCAACTCGAGCAGCTACGCGAGCCGATGGTGAAGCGCATCTTCACCCAGCGGCTGCGTCGTATCGAACTCGATATCGCACTGCTCGCCAAGCGTATGGCCGAACTCGTCGCCAGCCAGCCGGCGCTCGCAGCCAAGGATCGCCTGATCCAGTCCTTCCACGGTGCCGGTCCAGTCCTCAGCCATACCATACTGGCGCTGGCGCCGGAGATCGGGCAGGCCTCGCGACGCGAGATTGCTGCGCTTGCCGGCCTGGCGCCCTACGACTTCGACACCGGCACCTTCAAAGGTCGCCGCGTCATCTGGGGCGGCCGGCATGCTCTGCGCAGGGTGGTCTACATGGCAGCGCTCACCGCCAGCCGCTCCAATCCCGTACTCAAAGCCTTCCACCAGCGTCTTATTGCAAACGGTAAGCAACCAAAGGTCGCCATCGTCGCCGTGGCCCGAAAGATTATGACCATCCTCAGCGCCATGCTTCGACACAACCAACCCTGGTATCCAGACAAAGCCTGAAAACACAGTTGCTCATCCG
>NZ_SRTV01000358.1:0-278 GCF_004792025.1 Mesorhizobium sp. M8A.F.Ca.ET.181.01.1.1
ATGCAGGTATGCTTTTGCGAGCATCCGGCGGACCCGCGTGCACGGCGCATGCACAGGCGCATGCACGTGCACAGCCACGTGCTCACGCATAGGGGCATGCATTCGGGGCATGCATTCGGGGCATGCATTCGCTCCCGCAGCACCGGCAAGTGCCGGCAGCACCCACAGCGCTGCGCACAGCGCGGCAGGTCCGCAGCAACCAATACCGGAGAATGTCTTGAGCCAACCTACCCCCGCGGCGTCTCCAGCGCCTGCGCCTGCTACGCCTGCTCCTCCGC
>NZ_SRTV01000359.1:0-278 GCF_004792025.1 Mesorhizobium sp. M8A.F.Ca.ET.181.01.1.1
GTTAGTCATACAAGCCCCTAAGTGTGAAAGAAATTCACGGCTGTGCAAGTGGGCTCGAACGCGCGGCGCTCATTGGAAGCGTGATCGCGCGTCTTGCACAACCTGTTGGAGAAGCAATCGCCTGCTTGCGACGCGTGCGCGACCGGGCGACACGCGAGCCCGCACACAAAGTGCGACGAAGCAGACGAATGAACGGATTTAGCGGCGATTGCACCGCTTTCTGTTCAGTTTGACGCCGGATAACATCGCGATGAACGACCGTTCGCGCTAAGTTAGAC
>NZ_SRTV01000360.1:0-278 GCF_004792025.1 Mesorhizobium sp. M8A.F.Ca.ET.181.01.1.1
CCCTGGGGAAGGCCGTGGTCATGTGTGTGGAAAGCCCCGGTCAGGTGCAGACGCGAACCTCTTCGATCACCCTTGTGGTGATGGCGCCAGTGCTTGACCAGTTCGATATGGCAGCGGTGATGCCTGAAGTGGCGACGGTACTCACCGCCATGGTTGTCTTCATCGTCTCCATATTGCCCATACTGGTCGTCGCCATATTGGCCGTCGCCATACTGGTTGTCGTAGCTGTGGCTGTGATGGTGGCGACGTACGATGACTACGCCATTGTCGGACGGCTC
>NZ_SRTV01000361.1:0-278 GCF_004792025.1 Mesorhizobium sp. M8A.F.Ca.ET.181.01.1.1
CGCCGTCGGGCACTTTTTCACTCCCGTCGGCAATCTTGCCGAAACCCGCCAAGGCCGTCTCGCCGTTGCGCACGGCGCCGAAGATCAGGCCAGGCACCTCAGTGGAGAGATACAGGATCGTACCGTTGAACTGCACCGCTTCCGTCAGCAGCTTGTCCTCGGCATGTCCATAAGAGGGAAGGGTGACGGCTGCAATTGCCGTCAGAGCGATGGCCACAAGCCGGCGCGATCGAGACAAACGCATCGCCAAAATACTTTGATAAATCTGCAGAATAAAA
>NZ_SRTV01000362.1:0-278 GCF_004792025.1 Mesorhizobium sp. M8A.F.Ca.ET.181.01.1.1
ATGCAGTAGGTCTCGACACTGTCAGCGTAGCGCGCGGGGTTGCGCCGCATGAAGTCGCATTGCATGCCGGACAGGTTCTCCACCGCGATGGCCGTCGGTTGCCATGCCTGAAGGCGCGCCAGCAGCGGCTCCAGCAGCGGCTCGAGATGCTCCCGCGTGAAGGTCTTCGGCAGGCCGGAGAGATGCGGGCTGCCCAGCACCATCACCTGGTTCGGGGGGCCGGGCGGTGGTCCTTTCAGCTGGTCCGGCTGGAAGGCCGGGCGATAGGTGCCGTCGGC
>NZ_SRTV01000363.1:0-278 GCF_004792025.1 Mesorhizobium sp. M8A.F.Ca.ET.181.01.1.1
CGACCGGCGGGAACGCTTTCACCATCACGAACGGAATCGCGCCGATCACGCCGACGAAAAGGCCCGCCGCGCCGTACAACGGCACGAGCGACGAGGTGTCGACAGCCAGTTGCTGGAACATCGCGTAGTAGGTCACCGCCAGCAGCAGTCCGCCGACGAAGATCGTGCGCCCTGCGCCGACGCGCCCGGCAATCGAGCCGGCCATCACGCTGCCTATCGTCAGACACAAGGTCGCCACGCAGTTGGCGAGCAGCGCGGTGGCAGGCGCAACATGGAAC
>NZ_SRTV01000364.1:0-278 GCF_004792025.1 Mesorhizobium sp. M8A.F.Ca.ET.181.01.1.1
CACGGCGCGGCGCGCTCCCCGCAGGCAGTCGGCTTGCCGGAGCGCCGCCCGACACGGATCGCATATGGTCGAAAGTCTGATCGCGGACATTCTGTTCGGCTTCACGGGGCTGATCAGCATCCTCAACCCAATTGGCGTGGCTTTTGTTTTTCTCGACCGTACCGCTTCGTTGACGACCGACGAGCGCACGGCCCTCGCGCGCAAGATCGCGATCAATGTCGTCTGCGTGCTGCTGGTGGCATTTTTCATCGGTACGCCGATTCTGCATTTCTTCGGCA
>NZ_SRTV01000365.1:0-278 GCF_004792025.1 Mesorhizobium sp. M8A.F.Ca.ET.181.01.1.1
CCGGCGCGCAGGCATATGCCGCAAAATCCGGTTTTTCGTTGAGCGGGCATTGGGACTACATTTCGGTCGGCCCGGCTTTGTCGGATATGACGGCAGCGGTCGCGCCGGGTGCGCTGATCAAGGCCGATGTGGGCACGCTGGTGGACGGTTATTCTTCGGATGGCGCGCGGACTTTTTCATGGGGGCCGGTTTCGCCTTTGGCGGGCGATATCTTCAAGGCTCTGGAAGCGGCCTTCGCCCGCGGGCTGGACGCGCTCCGCCCGGGCAATACATTCGGT
>NZ_SRTV01000366.1:0-278 GCF_004792025.1 Mesorhizobium sp. M8A.F.Ca.ET.181.01.1.1
GGCGAGGCGTCAAAACAAAAGAATTGGTCAGCTCCTTGAAAGACAAGGCAAGCATGCGTAAGGCGCCCAGTAACGCGCACTGGGGTTAAACAGCTCTAGCTGATATGCCTTAAGCGTTTTTTTTGCGAATACCGACTAAACATCGCCGGCAGATATCTTGTGGCGGCAATACCGGTTTCTCCGGCGCCGTTCAGGGTTTTGGGTCGGCCTTGAGATAGGCAATCACGTTGGCGATGTCGTCGTCGCTGGTCAGGCCGGTAAAGGCCATTCTGTTGCCG
>NZ_SRTV01000367.1:0-278 GCF_004792025.1 Mesorhizobium sp. M8A.F.Ca.ET.181.01.1.1
GGAGCGCCTCGTTGAAGCGGCCGTCCAGCCAGCCGCGCCATTTGCGGTGCAACGTTGCCGAAACAAGGCTGCGTATGCCGGTGAAGCCTGCATCCTTGAGCACGACGATAAGAATGAGGATGCCGGCGTTGGTGAGCAGCGTCTTCAGCGGGGTGGTATTTGCGGCATCGTGGAAGAAAGCAATCGAATTGACCAGTTCGCCGGATGCTTCGGCGAACCACACGCCGGACTTGCTGGACAACGCCGTGAGCAGCGCGATGACGAGGGTGAGGGTCCAG
>NZ_SRTV01000036.1:0-1052 GCF_004792025.1 Mesorhizobium sp. M8A.F.Ca.ET.181.01.1.1
CTAGAGCGGTTCCTGTTTTGAGAGAATCGTAGGATTCCCAAAGCAGCTGGTTTGTGATTCAAGATGCTGGCTGGATTGGAGGCCAGCATCTGATGACGCGAGCGCTTTCAAACGATCTTCGTGAGCGTGTTGTTGAAGCAGTTGGCGCAGGCGAGAATTGCCGTGCTGTGGCATCGCGCTTTGGCGTTGCGGTTTCCTCTGTAGTGAAGTGGTCGCAGCGTTACCGTGCCACCGGCTCGGTGGCGCCGGGCAAGATGGGCGGACATCGCAAGCGCGTTCTGGAGCCGCATCGGGCCTTCATTGTTGAACGGATCAATCAGACCTCTGAGCTGACGCTGCATCGGCTAAAGGACGAGTTGGATGCGCGTGGGATCAAGGTCTCGCACAACACGGTCTGGATGTTTCTGCGCCGCGAGGGCCTGAGCTTCAAAAAAAACGCTGTTCGCCCTTGAGCAGGCGCGCGCTGATGTTGCCCGCAGGCGTCAGCGATGGCGGTCCTGGCAGGGTGGCCTTGATCCGCAGTGCCTTGTCTTCATCGACGAGACCTGGATCAAGACCAACATGGCTCCGCTGCGCGGTTGGGGGCCGAAGGGCAAACGGCTGCGCGGTTTGGCTCCACACGGCCACTGGCGCACGCTGACCTTCCTCGGCGCACTGCGCTGGGATCGGCTCGCGGCTCCTTGCGTCTTCGACGGCCCGATCAACGGCCAATGCTTCCGTGCCTATGTCGAGCAGCAGCTCATCACGGTGCTGAAGCCCGGCGATATCGTCGTCATGGATAATCTGGGAAGTCATAAGTCGGCGGCCATCAGGCAGATGGTCAAGGCCGCCGGCGCCAGACTTTGGTATCTGCCGCCCTACTCTCCGGACCTCAATCCGATTGAGCAGGCCTTCGCCAAGATCAAACACTGGATGCGCCAGGCTCAGAAACGCACCGTCGAGGAAACTTGGCGTCACATCGGCCACCTCGTCGAAACCATCGAGGCAGCCGAATGCAAGAACTACTTCGAAAACGCCGGATACGCTTCCGTCAAAACATGAAACGCTCTAGG
>NZ_SRTV01000368.1:0-278 GCF_004792025.1 Mesorhizobium sp. M8A.F.Ca.ET.181.01.1.1
GGATGTATGACGCCATACTTGCTGTTCAGACGATTTCTTCCAATGGGAAGGTGACGGTTACCTATGCGTGGGGAACTCTGGGCGACAACCATCCGGGAGAGGCCGCCGGCGCTGGAAGAATTGTGGGGAGTACGTTGAAGCTTGAGCGCCGACCGAATGGCGCAGACGTCAGTTTTGTCATGCGGCCCGACAGAACCCTGGCCGGAACCGTTAGGCTTGCCGGCCAGACCTACTCGGGCGCGTTCCTCAAGCAATGATCAAAGGACGTGTCTGAAGGC
>NZ_SRTV01000369.1:0-248 GCF_004792025.1 Mesorhizobium sp. M8A.F.Ca.ET.181.01.1.1
GCCGGAATCAAGCGGCAGCCAGTCGATCTGATTCTTGAAAACCCCCGTGAGCGCGCCATGACGTTCCGGGCTGCACCACACCTGTCCCTCGGACCATAACGACAGCGCGCGCAGTTCCGCTACCTTGGGATGCTCGGGCGAAACACTGTCGGCAAGCGGCAGGCCGTGCGGGTCGAATACCCTCGTTTCTGCACCGAGTTGCCGCAGTATCCGTTCGGCTTCGAGGGTAAGCAATCTGCTGTACGAGG
>NZ_SRTV01000370.1:0-278 GCF_004792025.1 Mesorhizobium sp. M8A.F.Ca.ET.181.01.1.1
TCTCCGTTGCTTGCGTTTGCCCGGCTAATGTGAGGCGTTCACAAACGAATTGAAATTGACTGAAATCGGCGTTCTGTTATTCAAAAATGAATGAAGGAATTCGACTGGAACCTGATCAAGAGTTTTGTGGCGGTCGCCGAAACCGGCAGTCTTTCGGGAGCGGCACGCAGGCTCGCAGCCAGCCAGCCGACGCTTGGCCGCCATATCGCCGAACTGGAAGCGGCGCTGGGTGTCACGCTGTTCCGGCGCGGGCGGCGCGGCTACGAGCTGACCGAGGC
>NZ_SRTV01000371.1:0-278 GCF_004792025.1 Mesorhizobium sp. M8A.F.Ca.ET.181.01.1.1
GAACGGCACCGACGTAAACACGTCGACCTGTTTGAAACGAACTGTGTGGGCGGGCATCGGGCGTGGTCCGGCGATTCCTGCGGTTGATATGGTTCGCGGATTCTATCTGCTGCCGCGTGACCGATCCACCTCGCCACAAATGCAAAACGCGCCGCAGGTGCTTGCACCTTGCGACGCGTTCTATCGAGCGCGGGCCGAGCCGTCCATTCCGGTCCCGCCTATGCCGGAACGCGGCGGCCCGGCCTGACGCCGGGTTACTCCACTTCCGCGATCATCTC
>NZ_SRTV01000372.1:0-278 GCF_004792025.1 Mesorhizobium sp. M8A.F.Ca.ET.181.01.1.1
TGGAAGGGGCGCAGATGCACCGTCTGCGGATGCGCGCTGGTCAGCACGTCGAAAGGATGGCGCACGCAATAGATCAGGCCGATGCCGGCGGGCAGCTGCCATAGCAGCTCATGGCTCTCGGCGGTGCGCTTGACGACGAGATTGGCATGCGGGCGCTTCAGTTCGAGCAGCTTCGGGAACGGCGATTCGAATTCATGGACATAGGTATCGTCGAAGCAGCCCATCAGCCGGCGAGCGAGCGTGGTTCCGCTGCGCGCGCAGCCGGCAATGAATATCCG
>NZ_SRTV01000373.1:0-278 GCF_004792025.1 Mesorhizobium sp. M8A.F.Ca.ET.181.01.1.1
ATGGGAAGAGCATTGAGCGGGGATCTTCGATCGCGGGTTTTGAAGGCTTCGGACGAGGGGATGTCGGCGCGGCAAGCGGCGGCGCGGTTCGGCGTGGGAGTGTCCAGCGCGATCCGCTGGATTGCGCGGGCGAAGATCGGCGAACTGGCACCACGCCCGCAGGGCCGCCGCCGCGCCTCCAGCCTCGATGCGCATGAAGTTTCATCGTCGGGCTGATCGATGAGCGCAAGGACATCACGCTGAACGAGATCGTGGAGCGGCTCGTGGCCGAGCAGTTG
>NZ_SRTV01000374.1:0-249 GCF_004792025.1 Mesorhizobium sp. M8A.F.Ca.ET.181.01.1.1
GCCATCCTGTCGGCCGATGTGCGCAACCTGACCGAGACCAACTCGGCCACCGACATCTCGAGCTCCGGCACGCTGACCATCTCGGATGTCGACAGCCCGGCGACCTTCGTCGCCCAGGCCGCGACCGCAGGGACCTATGGCTCGTTCTCCATCGACAGCGCCGGTGCCTGGACCTACACGGCAAGCTCGGCCCACAACGAGTTCGCCGCCGGCACCACCTACACCGACACCTTCGATGTCGTCAGCGCC
>NZ_SRTV01000375.1:0-218 GCF_004792025.1 Mesorhizobium sp. M8A.F.Ca.ET.181.01.1.1
GCCTGGACCTACACGGCAAGCTCGGCCCACAACGAGTTCGCCGCCGGCACCACCTACACCGACACCTTCGATGTCGTCAGCGCCGACGGCACCCACACCTCGGTGACCATCAACATCGACGGCACCAACGATGCCGCCATCCTGTCGGCCGATGTGCGCAACCTGACCGAGACCAACTCGGCCACCGACATCTCGAGCTCCGGCACGCTGACCATCTC
>NZ_SRTV01000376.1:0-217 GCF_004792025.1 Mesorhizobium sp. M8A.F.Ca.ET.181.01.1.1
GATGCCGCCATCCTGTCGGCCGATGTGCGCAACCTGACCGAGACCAACTCGGCCACCGACATCTCGAGCTCCGGCACGCTGACCATCTCGGATGTCGACAGCCCGGCGACCTTCGTCGCCCAGGCCGCGACCGTTGGAACCTATGGCTCGTTCTCCATCGACAGCGCCGGTGCCTGGACCTACACGGCAAGCTCGGCCCACAACGAGTTCGCCGCCG
>NZ_SRTV01000377.1:0-208 GCF_004792025.1 Mesorhizobium sp. M8A.F.Ca.ET.181.01.1.1
TGGTGCCGTCGATGTTGATGGTCACCGAGGTGTGGGTGCCGTCGGCGCTGACGACATCGAAGGTGTCGGTGTAGGTGGTGCCGGCGGCGAACTCGTTGTGGGCCGAGCTTGCCGTGTAGGTCCAGGCACCGGCGCTGTCGATGGAGAACGAGCCATAGGTTCCAACGGTCGCGGCCTGGGCGACGAAGGTCGCCGGGCTGTCGACATC
>NZ_SRTV01000037.1:0-768 GCF_004792025.1 Mesorhizobium sp. M8A.F.Ca.ET.181.01.1.1
ATCGCGAAGGGCATGACAATTGGAATTGAACACCGGCAAATCCGCCCGCCCAGGCGCACTTCGCAGCAATAACGTCGATGCCGCAAAAGTGCGCGGCTTGCGGCAGGTGGAATTTCCATTGCGTTTACCTCGGGTCGAACCGCGGCGCAGGCGTTCGCGCCGCGGTGAAAGGTCTCGCATTGGTGGACGTGCTCGAGGTCGGCCACGGGACACTGTTGCGTGGGATCGGCTCGCCCAAGCCATTCCCCGCCCACGCAAGCGCCCGAACCACACATCGCAGAAAAAGAGATCGTCCTTCAAGAGGAGTACTGAAATTGGGGAAAAGCGAAATTCCTCATGAACCGGTTGGCCCTGCTGTCCACGGGGACGGCGAGGCCCTTGCTTCCCCGTTCGTCAAATGCCTCCTGCGGCTCATTCGTACTCAGGATTCCTTCGGCTTATGGGAAGGCCATTCGGATGCCGAGCTGCTGGCCGAGTTCATCATCACCAAGCAACAGCAACGTGCGGTACCCTTTGGCGGCGATCCCGATCCTGACGCGCTGTGGAGGCTCGACATGTTTTACACCGCCGTAGCGCTTGCGATCGAGGAGCGCTCCGGCGTGTCGACGTCGCCGACAATAGAAATGAAACCCGTGGGGGCTTCCGGCGGTTGGGCGTTCTGTCGAGACGTCCACCGGTTCGGCTTCGAGACTTTCCGCAAACTTGCTGAGGCCGGTACGAAACTGGTCGACGATGCGACTGCAGCCATTGAAGCCTAGCCCGAGATGG
>NZ_SRTV01000038.1:0-701 GCF_004792025.1 Mesorhizobium sp. M8A.F.Ca.ET.181.01.1.1
TCCACCCGCGTCGGGATGCGGGAAATTGTCGAGCAGCGTCACATTGACTGTCGCCGAGCCGTTGGTGCCAGCCAGGATTGGCAGCGACGATGCGACCAGGTCGATATGGATGGCGTCGATGCCGTTGATCGAGCCGGTGATCTGGGTCGGCCCGGCCAGCGTCCAGACGATGTCGGCGCCGGCAACTCCGTTGACGTCCGCCGTGATCCCGGCGACCGATGTGAAGGCCACCCCGGTGATGTTGTCGGAACCGGCATGGAACGTCACCGTTCCGCTGCCGTCCTCGACGTTGGTCGCGGGCGCGCTGCCGGTCGCATTGGCGGTGCCGAGCCCTTCCTCGTCCACCGCGATGACCGCGTTGGTGACCACCGACGGGTTGGCCCCGTCATTGATGGTGATAGTCAGCGTGGTCTGCGAGGTGTCGCCGTCGCCGTCCTTCAGCGTGTAGGTGAAGGTATCGGTCACTGGAGAGGCGTTGCTGATGTTGGAATTGGCCACGTAGCTATAGGTGCCGTCGGGGCTCAGTGTCAGCGTGCCGTACTGGCCGACGACATGGAAGTCGCCGCCCACCACCGTCGTTGCCCCAGAACCCGTCACGCCGCTCACCGCGGCGCCGTCGGCACCCTTGGTGTCGGCGCCGGCCGCATTGCCGTCGCTGCCGACGCCGGTAATCACGTTGCCGCTCGCCGTGCCGCCTTCCG
>NZ_SRTV01000039.1:0-628 GCF_004792025.1 Mesorhizobium sp. M8A.F.Ca.ET.181.01.1.1
TCCGGCGGTTGGGCGTTCTGTCGAGACGTCCACCGGTTCGGCTTCGAGACTTTCCGCAAACTTGCTGAGGCCGGTACGAAACTGGTCGACGATGCGACTGCAGCCATTGAAGCCTAGCCCGAGATGGCGCGCATCAAGAAAACCATTGTTCCAGGAAGGATCTATGTCAGACCTAGATAAGATGAGGAATAAAGTCCGAAAACTCCAGTTGCGTGCAGCTATTGCCAAGATGGCATTGCAGGACCTTGTCGAGGGTCTGCCGGGCAAGTGGGCCGACATACAGGAAGTCGCCGAGAAAACCCACGCCGTTTATGCCGAGTTGGATGTTGCCAAGAGAGAACTCGCTTCAATGAAGAATTTAGGATGATGCGCACATTCACCACCCGTGACGGCTCCCTTTGGATGCCGTCGTACCTGACCTCCATCGATAGCAAGACCTGCATCGGCTGCGGCCGTTGTTTCAAGGTCTGCTCGCGCGATGTCATGCATCTTCACGGCGTCGATGATGCGGGTGAAATCCTCGGCCCCTGCGATGACGAGGACGACGATTTCGACGGCAAGCTCAATCGCATGATCATGGTTGTCGATGATGCCGGCCGCTGCATCGGCTGCGGAGCCTGCGGCCGCG
>NZ_SRTV01000003.1:0-34081 GCF_004792025.1 Mesorhizobium sp. M8A.F.Ca.ET.181.01.1.1
AACAAACCGTAGCCGCTCGTCCATGATCCCAGTTTCTCGCCAAACCATCGCCGGTCCTCCCGGCGGACAAGAAAACTGTCACCCATGCTATCGGTCCATTCTGTTACCTATCTATCCGGTTCGGACAGCGCCTCCTTCTCCCCGTCACTATACGGGGAGAAGGTGCCGGCAGGCGGATGAGGGGCAGCGCTGGCTTTCGGTGATTTGCGCTGTGGATGCGGGAAGAAGAAAAGCCATCCGCAAAACGAATCGGCTCGCCGGGAGCGGGCCAGGCATTGTTTTTGGTCGCAGACAAACGCCAATCGGCGCCGCCCCTCATCCGGCCCTTCGGGCCACCTTCTCCCCGTATAGGGACGGGGAGAAGGAAGAAGCGTCCGTTACGCAAACGCGCCGTGGCAGTGCTTGTATTTCTTGCCGGAGCCGCAGGGGCAGGCTTCGTTGCGGCCGACCTTGCCCCAGGTGGCCTGGTTGTTGGGGTCGCGATCCTCGGGAGCGACGATGGCGTTGCTTTCCTGGCGCACCAGAAGAGCCGTTTCGCCGCCGTCAAAATCATTCTCGCCGGTGGTGCCGTCAATATGCGTGCCGAACATGTCGGGGGCTTCCGGCGGCGGGGCTTCGGCGGCCTGGCGGACCAGTTCGACGCGCATCAGCTGCGCGGTGACGGCCTGGCGCAGATTGCCCAGCATCGCCTGGAACAGCTCGAACGCCTCGCCCTTGTATTCCTGCAGCGGATCGCGCTGGGCGTAGCCGCGGAAGCCGACGACCGAGCGCAGGTGATCGAGATTGACGATGTGCTCGCGCCACAAATGGTCGAGCGTCTGCAGCACCACGGAGCGCTCGACATAGGTCATCACCTCGGGGCCGAAACGGTCGGCGCGTTCTTGTGCCGCGGCTTCGGCGGCTTGAGAGATGCGCTCGCGGATGTCGTCCTCGGCGATGCCTTCTTCCTTCACCCAGTCCTCGATCGGCAGGTCGAGATTGAGGAATTCGGCGACCTCGGCCTTCAGGCCCGCGACGTCCCACTGTTCGGCATAGGCGTTTTCGGGAATGGCCTTGGCGACGATCTCGTCGATGACGCCTTCGCGCATCTCGGCAATGGTTTCCGAAAGGCCTTCGCCGTCCATCAGCTCGATGCGCTGCTCGAACACCACCCTGCGCTGGTCGTTGGAGACGTCGTCATATTTCAACAGGTTCTTGCGGATGTCGAAGTTGCGGGCCTCGACCTTCTTCTGCGCCTTTTCCAGCGCCTTGTTGATCCAAGGATGGATGATGGCCTCGTCTTCCTTGAGGCCGAGCTTCTGCAGCATGCCGTCCATGCGCTCGGAGCCGAAGATGCGCATCAGATCGTCCTGCAGCGACAGGAAGAATTTCGAGCGGCCCGGGTCGCCCTGGCGGCCGGAACGGCCTCTGAGCTGATTGTCGATGCGGCGTGACTCATGGCGCTCGGTGGCGAGCACGTAGAGGCCGCCGGCGGCCAGCGCCTTTTCCTTCAGGCGCTCGATGTCGGCATAAATCTCCTTTTCGCGCGCCTCGCGCTCGGGACCCTCCGGCATGTCGCCCAGTTCGTCGGCGATGCGCATCTCGGCATTGCCGCCGAGCTTGATGTCGGTGCCGCGGCCGGCCATGTTAGTGGCGATGGTGATGGCGCCGGGCTTGCCGGCCTGGGCGACGATCGCCGCCTCGCGCTCGTGGTGGCGGGCGTTCAGCACTTCGAAATCCTTGAAGCCTTCCTTGCGCAGGCGCTCGGCCAACTGCTCGGACTTTTCGATCGAGGTGGTGCCGACCAACGTCGGCTGGCCCTTGGCGCTGGCTTCGCGGATCTCCCTGACGATCGCCTTGTACTTCTCCTCGACCGTCCGGTAGACCTCGTCGTCCTCGTCCTTGCGGATAACGGGCAGGTTGGTCGGGATCTCGGTGACCTCGAGGCCGTAGATGTTGCCGAATTCCTCGGCTTCGGTCAGCGCCGTGCCGGTCATGCCGGAAAGCTTCTTGTAGAGGCGGAAGTAGTTCTGGAAGGTGACGGAGGCCAGCGTCTGGTTCTCCGGCTGGATCGCCACATGTTCCTTGGCTTCGAGCGCCTGGTGCAGGCCTTCCGAATAGCGGCGGCCGGGCATCATGCGGCCGGTGAACTCGTCGATGATGACGATCTCGCCGTTGCGCACGATGTAGTCCTTGTCGCGCTGGAACAGCCGGTGCGCCTTCAGCGCGTTGTTGACGTGATGGACGATGGCGACGTTCTCGACGTCGTACAGCGACTCGCCCTTGAGCAGGTCGGCATCGCGCAGCATACTCTCGAGCTTCTCGGTGCCTTCCTCGGTGAAGATCGAGGTCTTCTGCTTCTCATCGATCTCGTAATCCTGCGGCTGCAGCTTGATGATGAAGGTGTCGATGGTGTTGTACATTTCCGAACGGTCCTCTAGCGGACCGGAAATGATCAGCGGCGTGCGCGCCTCGTCGACCAGGATGGAATCGACCTCGTCGACGATCGCGTAATTGTGACCGCGCTGCACCATCTGGGCGCGCTCGTACTTCATGTTGTCGCGCAGATAGTCGAAGCCGAGCTCGTTGTTGGTGGCGTAGGTGACGTCGGAGGCGTAGGCGACGCGACGCTCCTCGTCCGACAGGCCGTGGACGATGACGCCGACCGACAGGCCGAGGAATTTGTAGACGCGGCCCATCCATTCGGAGTCGCGGGTGGCGAGGTAGTCGTTGACGGTGACGACATGGACGCCGTTGCCGGCGAGTGCATTGAGATAGACCGGCAGCGTCGCGACCAGGGTCTTGCCCTCGCCGGTGCGCATCTCGGCAATGCCGCCATTGTGCAGCACCATGCCGCCGATCAGCTGGACGTCGAAGGGACGCATGCCAAGCACACGGCGCGCCGCCTCGCGGGCGGTCGCGAAGGCTGGGATCAGCAGATCGTCAAGGCTGGCGCCGTTGGCGATGTCCTGGCGGAATTTTTCCGTGCGGCCGGCAAGCTCGGCGTCGGAGAGCGCCCGCATCTCGTTTTCCATGGCGTTGATCGCCTCGACACGGGGGCGGGTCGATTTGACCCGACGGTCGTTGGAGGAACCGAAAACCTTACGGGCGAGACCGCCGAGACTGACCATCCAATGGTCCTTTCGATAGAATTCTCAATCTTGAGACAGGCGCCGGCCGGCCCCATCACATCCACGTGAACGCACCGCTTGAATGCGGGCAAACACAAAAAGCGCCCGGAAAACGGTTCTGGACGCCAAGTCGATGGACAGATAAGAGGGGGCTCAACTGATGTCAACGCCGCGCTGGCCCTGCCGGTCGCGCCAAATTCCGCCATAATCTGGCTGATCTGGAAGCCGCCCTCCTTACAATCCCTCACCGGAGTCATTCTTATGTCCTTGTTGTTCAGCCGTGCGTCGCTTGCCAGCCTTGGCCTGGCCCTCGGCCTGTCGGCTCTTTGCCTGTCGCCATCGATGGCGCAGGAGACCGCTCCCGCACCGGCCGCCCCGGCGGATGCGGCCGCACCGGCCGCGGCGCCGGTCGATCCGAACACCGTGATCGCCACCGTCAACGGCCAGCCCTTGACCGAAGCCGATCTGATGCTTGCCGAGGGCGAGCTGTCGCAGCAGTTCGCGCAGTTGCCGCCTGAACAGCGCCGCGCCGCCGCCCTTTCGGCGGCGATCGAAATCCGTGTCATGGCCGCCAAGGCCGTTACCGACGGTCTTGACAAGGATCCCGATTTCCAGCGCCGCATGGCCTTCCTGCAGCAGCGCGCGCTGCATGGCGAGATGGTCGAAAAGGGCGTCGTCGACAAGGTCACCGATGCCGAGGTTCGCGCCCGCTACGACCAGGAAATCGCCAACACCCCGCCGGTCAACGAGGTGCATGCCCGTCACATCCTCGTGAAGACCAAGGAAGAGGCCGAGGCGATCATCAAGCAGCTCGACGGCGGCGCCGACTTCCAGAAGCTCGCCAACGAACACACCTCGGATCCGAGCGGCAAGTCCAATGGCGGCGACCTCGGCTGGTTCGGGCCTGGCCAGATGGTGCCGGAGTTCGACAAGGCGGCCTTCGCGCTCGATGTCGGCAAGTACACCGAGCAGCCGGTGCAGTCGCAGTTTGGCTGGCACGTCATCAAGCTCGAGGACAAGCGCGCCAAGCAGCCGCCGGCCTTCGACGAGGTCAAGGACCAGGCCAAGCAGGCCGTCATCCGCGACAAGTATTTCGCGCTGGTCAAATCGCTGCGCGCCGGTGCCAAGGTCGAGATCCCCGACGCCAACCTCAAGAAGGCCGTCGATACGCTGGAAAGCGCCAAGTAAGCCCGAACAGCTTCGAAAAGGGCGCGGCAGCCGGAAGGTGCCGCGCCCTTTTTGTTGGCACGTGCCAGCGGGCGCCTATCTGCCGGGCGCTGCTATGCCTTGCAGGAGATAGCGGACCACCTTGCGAATCGTCGCCTCGGGCTCGTCGAGCCGGTTGGTCAGGAGATGCCGCCACGCGTAGGAAGCCAGGAGGTCGGCGACCACGGCCGGATCGATATCGCCGGCGATTTCGCCCCTTGCCTTGGCACGTTCGATGATCCGGGTGGTGTGGGCGCGGCGTCCGCTGGCGTAACCGGCAAGAGCCTCGGCCGCGGTCTCATCCGACTGCGCCTCGGCGATCAGCGACCTGAACACGCTTCCCGACGATGTCTCGCGCCAGTGGAAGAACAGGTTCTCCAGGAAGCCGACGAGATCTTCTTCCAGTTTTCCCGTATCGGGAACGTCGACGCGTTTCTGGCGCTGGTAGACTTCCAGCAGCAGCGCCGCCTTGCTCGGCCACCAGCGATAGATGGTCGGCTTGCCGGCCCGGGCGCGCCGCGCCACCGCCTCGATCGAAAAGCCGGCATAGCCGGCCTCGACGAGCACGGCCTCGGCTGCCTCCAGAATGGCGTCCGCACTGTCGGGATTGCGCCGCGCCCCGATCGATCTGCGCGCCGTATCCGCCGCCTCGGCCATTCCTGTCGTCCTCGTTTCAATTCGCCGGCATGATAAGTGATCCGGTGATGAAACGAAACGATCCGTTTTTGGATGCAGAGGCGCCGTCATCAGGCGGTGGTCGTCACATCGGCTGCGACGTCTCGGACACGATGCGCCATCCCTTATCGGTCTTGATCAATTCCAGCGTCACCCGCGCCTTGCCGGCCACGCGCGCCGCCGACTTGTCCTTTGGCGTGTAGTCGTAGCTCATGGCAAAGACGGCCTGGGCGCTGCCCTCGCCGTGCGGTGTAACCTCCAGGCTGCCGGGGTCGAGGCCAAGCGACCAGGAGGCCCATTGCGCGAACCAGTCGCTCTTCACCTTCGCAAGCGTCTCGGCATCGTAAGGCGTGCCGAAGACGGTGACGGATGCGCCATAAAGCCGTCTGACGGCCGCGCGCATGTCCTTGACGTCCGGCGACAGGTAGTCGTCGCGCAGGAACTTCTCGATCGTGCTTTTGTCGTCGCCGACCGAACGCTCGAGCGCAGCCACTTGCGTCGAGGGCGCGGCTGCGGCCGCCGGTTCCGGGGCCTTCACCGGTCCTTTGCCCGGCACGAATTCGAAGCGTTCGAGCAGCGATCCCTGTTCCCACGGTCGCTGGGCCTCGCGGGTTTGCGAAACCACGTCGCGGCGCACCGCGATCATCATGTCGTTGATGCTCTGGCCGGGTTCGGCGATGTGGCGCAGCAGGGCCTTGGCGAAGGGCGAGTTGCGCCCGCTGCCGTCCATGGCGACAGCACCGGGCGCGGTCGAAAAAGCGATGAAGGAACCGCGCGTCGAATCGAACTGCGCCAGACCCGCCAGCGCCGTCGCCGAGCGGGTGGTGGCGGTGCGGCTCAGGCTGCGGGCAAACGGGTTGTTGCGGCAGGCATCGAGGAAGACCAGGCTGACCTTGGTCTGCTGTTCCATGATGTCGAGGACTTCGTCGATCGGCACGGCTTCGAGCTGCAGCTTCACCGGCATGTCGAGCCTGGCGTCGACCGGCACGATGTAATTGCGGCCGTCGACCTGAAGGCCGTGGCCGGCATAGTAGAAAAGCCCGACGCCGGCACCTTCGAGCGCATCGGAGAACTCGCCGATGCTGTGTTCAAGCTCGCGCTTGCCGAGGTCGTTGCCTTCGATGACCTCGAAGCCGATGGAACGCAGCTTGTCGGCGATGTCGAGCGCGTCGTTGACCGGATTGGCCAGCGTGCCGGCCTCGGCATAGGTACCGTTGCCGATGACGAGCGCGACGCGCCGCCCCGGCTCGGCGTCGGCGCGCAGCAGCAGAAGTCCGAGAAATGCCCAAGCGAGGATCGCAAGCCTGCCCATGGGGAAGATCATAGCGCCACGGACCCCGGCGATGCCAACGGATTTGAAATGCAAGCTTAATCCTGACCGGGTTTGTCCCTGGCCGGAGTGACGAAAACGCGCTTGCGCCCGCGCGCCGTATCGGGCAAACCGGCCTTCCCCTTGCGATTTTCCCGCCCGAGGTCTCCATGTCCACGACGATTTCGCCGCTCGCGCCGAAGAAATACCCCAAAATGCCGGAAATCGAAGGGGTGCGCATCGCCACCGCCGAAGCGGGGATAAAGTACAAGAACCGCACCGACCTGCTGGCCATGGTGTTCGACGCCGGTACTGCGGTCGCCGGCGTGTTCACCAAGTCGAAATGCCCCTCGGCGCCGGTCGATTTCTGCCGCCAGAACCTTGGCGCCGGCCAGGCGCGGGTGCTGGTCGTCAATTCCGGCAACGCCAACGCCTTCACCGGCAAGAAAGGCCGCGAGTCCACCGCGATGACGGGCGAAGCGGCGGCGAAGGCCGCGGGCTGCACGCCAGGCGAGGTTTTCCTGGCTTCGACCGGCGTCATCGGCGAGCCGCTCGACACATCCAAGTTCAGCCATCTGCTCGCCGGGCTGGTCAGCGATGGCAAGCCGAACCTGTGGACCGAGGCTGCAAGGGCCATCATGACCACGGACACCTATCCGAAAGTGGCGACGCAGACGGTGAAGCTCGGCGACGCAGATGTCACCATCAACGGCATTTCCAAGGGTGCCGGCATGATCGCGCCAGACATGGCGACGATGCTCTCCTTCATCGCCACCGACGCGCCGATCGCGGCACCGGTCCTGCAGGACCTTTTGTCGCGCGGCACTGCCAAGACATTCAACGCGGTGACCGTCGACAGCGACACCTCGACCAGCGACACGCTGTTGTTGTTCGCCACCGGCAAGGCGGCAAAGCGCGGCGCGCCTGAAATCACCGATCCCAGGGATGCCCGTCTTGGTCAGTTCCGCCGGGCGCTCGGCAGGGTGCTGAAGTCGCTGGCGCTGCAAGTGGTGCGTGACGGCGAGGGCGCGCGCAAGCAGGTCGAGGTCACCGTCACCGGGGCCAAGTCGGCCCGCTCGGCCAAGCGCATCGCGCTGTCGATCGCCAATTCGCCGCTGGTCAAGACGGCGGTCGCCGGCGAGGACGCCAATTGGGGCCGCGTCGTCATGGCCGTCGGCAAGGCCGGCGAGCCCGCCGACCGCGACCGGCTGTCGATCTGGTTCGGCGACAACCGGCTGGCGCATGAGGGCGAGCGCGACCCGGCCTACTCGGAGGAAGCGACCTCGGCCTACATGAAGCGCGATGACATCCGCATCCGCGCCGATATCGGCATCGGCCGCGGCAAGGCGACGGTGTGGACCTGCGATCTCACCAAGGAATATGTCGCCATCAACGGCGACTACCGGAGCTGATCGCGTTGGTTTCGCGTCATCCGGCAAGCATGCTCGCGACCGTGCGCCGCTACGAGGCGGCTGGCTTTCGCGCCTGGCCCGCGGCCGCCGTCCATTATGACGGCACGTGGGTGGTGCGCCTGACCGCGGGACATCCGGCCAAGCGGCTGAACTCGGTCAATCCGCTCGATCCCGGCGACATCCAGCACATCGCCGACCGCATTGGCCGCGCCAGCCGCCGCTTCGACGCCTATGGCCGGCCATTGACGTTCCGCATGTCGCCACTGTCGGGCCCCGATCTTGCCGGCCATCTCGACAAGGAAGGCTGGAGCCGGTTCGACGAATCGCTCGTCATGCGGCTGCAGTTGGCGGACGCGCGGCTCGACGACGCCATGGACCAGATTCCGCTCAAGGACATCAGCCGCTTCATCGGAGCATTGCTCAAGGTCAGCGGCTCGGACATATCGCTGCGGCCGGGCCTGTCGGAGATCATCGGCGCTATCCAGCCCGAAGCCGGGCTGTTCGCGCTCGAGGATGGGGCGGAGCCGCTGGCGACGTTGATCTGCGTGCATGACGGCGATCTTGCCGGCCTGTTCGAGGTCGCCACCGACAAGGCGGCGCGCAACAAGGGGCACGGCCGCAACCTGATCCTGTCGGCGTTGAAATGGGCGCGGCTGCGCGGCGCGCGGGAGGCCTGGCTGCAGGTCGAGGCCGGCAACGCGCCGGCGCTGGCGCTCTACCGCGCGCTCGGCTTCGAGGAAGTCTACCGCTACCACTACCGCCGGCCGCCCGGCCATGAATGATCTGACATCCGGCGGCAAGCGCCTGCTCCTGGTCGCCGCTTGCGCGCTGGTCGACGCCGATGGCCGCGTGCTGCTGGCGCAGCGTCCGCAAGGCAAGCAGCTTGCCGGCCTGTGGGAGTTTCCCGGCGGCAAGGTCGAGCCCGGCGAGACGCCGGAACAATGCCTCATCCGTGAACTGCATGAGGAGATCGGCATCGAAACCGAAATCCCATGCCTGGCGCCACTGACCTTTGCCAGCCATTCCTACGACGACTTCCATCTCTTGATGCCGCTGTTTGTCTGCCGCCGCTTCCGCGGCATCGCCCAGCCGAGGGAAGGGCAGGCGCTGAAATGGGTGCGGCCGAAACAGATGCGCGACTATCCGATGCCGCCGGCCGATGCGCCGTTGATCCCGTTCCTGATCGATCTCCTCTGACGATCGAGAGCTGATGGACCGCGGTCCATATCAGCCAGCGTTAATGGAAGATTTATCTCATCATGAAAAATTGATGCATGGCCGTTTTTCGCGTGGCCGCCACAAATTCGCTGGGGAGCGAGGAATGAGCCTGGACAGGGAGTGGGATTCGATCCGGCCCGAGCGCGGTTTTCGTGCCGCCGATGCCGGCATGGGCGTCCTGCGGATCGCGCTGCTGTTCGGGTCGGCCGCGGTGGCGCTGGCGCTGATCGCGACCCCTTTCCTCGACAGCCAGACGCGTTCGCAAACGGCCCGCGATGGTTTCCCCGGCCTCGACATGACGGCTACCGGTTCGATCAGCCACCGCAGCACGTATACAGTGCGCCGCAGCGTGCTGCAGGCCGAACCCGGTGGGGTCTGCATTATCCGCTCCGATGGCAAAAGCAGCGGCGACTGCTGACAAGGTTAAGGCATTGCCGAAAGGCGGCGATTTCATCCCCTGTTAAGCCTTTGCCGTTAACCTTTCTTAACAGATCGGCCGTAAGATCGTGGCAAGGGGGAAATGAGGTGATGAAAACAGTGCTGCTGCGCTTTCTGAAGGACGAAAACGGCGCCACGGCCGTCGAATACGGCCTGATTGTCTGCGTACTGTCGCTGACCATCATCGGCGGTATCGGCCAGGTCTTCAACTCGATCACCTGGCTGTTCAGCGACAACGGCAGCAGGCTTGCGAACGCTTTCGCGCACTAGAGCCTGCGAACAGGTCAATGCCCTTCAGGCCCCTCCAGTATAGTCTTTAGCGAAACCTTGGCCGAACCGGGCTTCAGCGGCTTTTGCTGCGACGCGTCGGGCGCCCAGCCGGACATCCAGACAATCGAAAAGCTTGCCCTGACGCGACCGTCGGGGTCGGAGAAGCGTTCGGCGTAGATTTCCGCGGCGCGGGCAAACAGCCTGCGCGAGCCCGGCCGCCGGCTGCGGTCGGCAAGCGCGCTGGTTTCGCCCATGGCGCGCAGGTCGGCCATAAGCGCAAACAGGTTGGCATAGCGCACCGTCACCGTCTCGACGTCGGCGACCGGCAACGCGAAACCGGCGCGCTGCAGCAGTGCGCCGGCGTCGCGCACATCGGTGAACGGGATGACGCGCGGGCTGGCGCCACCGTAGATATCGGTCTCCGCGGCAAGCAGGCTTTCGCGCAGTTCCGACAGGGTGCCGGCGCCCGCGAAGGCGCCGAGGAAAAGTCCGTCCGGCCGCAGGGCGCGGCGGATCTGGATCAGCATGCCCGGGATGTCGTTCATGGTTTGCAGCGACAAAAGCGACACCACCAGATCGAGCCTCTGCGGTTCGAACGGCACGGTCTCGAGCGGCGCAATCAGGCCGGCGGCACCATTCAGGAAAGCCGCGTCCGTCTCGACACGGGCGATATCGGCTACCTTGCCGCTCTGCGCAAGGACGTCGGCCGCGGCCGAGGTCTGGCAAAACAGCACCGCCGCCTTGGCGAACCTGCGCTCGACGGCACCCAGCCGGTCGGCAAGATCCTCGGCGGCGCGATGCATGAGGAAGTCGGCACCGTCAACCGGATGGATGAGCGCGCGCCGCTTGTGCGCCAGCCACAGAGAGGTATCCATTAAAGGCTGCAAGGGATGGTCCTTGTATGTCCGCGCCCTGATATGGTTCGTATGGTGGGCGACGAGAAACCAACCACGTGGCCGATCCGATGCCCAAGATCAAGTCCGACGAGATCAGGAAGCTGGCCGGGTCGGCAGCCCGGTCGGCTCTGGGCTGGCCGGCGCATCCTGTTTCCGCCGGTCTGCGCCGGTTGCCGCCGGCAAGTCTCGCAGCCCGGTGTGCTGTGCGGCGCCTGCTGGCCGAAGCTGCGGCTGTTGGAGCGGCCCTGGTGCCCGGTGATGGGCACGCCGTTCACCCATCACATGGGGGATGGTTTTCTGTCGGCGGAGGCGATCGCCGATCCGCCGCCCTTCGAACGGGCGCGGGCAGCGGTCGCCTATTCCGGCGTGGCCCGCCAGATGGTGCAAGGGCTGAAATACCAGGACCGCACCGATCTCGCTCCCTGGATGGCGCGCTGGATGGTTCGCGTGGGCGCCGACCTTATCGCCGACGCGGATGTGGTGGTGCCTGTGCCGCTGCATTGGCGCCGTTTTTTCAGGCGGCGGTTCAACCAGTCGGCGGAACTGGCGCGCGCGGTTTGCGAGCTCAGCGGGCTGTCTTTCGCGCCTTCCGCCATGCGTCGTGTCAAACTCACCCGCCAGCAGGTCGGGCTGGAGCGGCAGGAGCGCGAGGAGAACGTGCGCGCCGCCTTTCGCGTGCCCGCCGAGGCGGAGATTGAGATTGCAGGCCGCAGGGTGCTTCTGATCGATGATGTCTACACCACCGGCGCCACCGTGCGTGCCGCCACCAAGGCGCTGAAAAAGGGAGGCGCTGCCGCCGTCGACGTGCTGACCTTTGCCCGCGTGTTGCCTGGGGACTTCCGGGCGGACGAGTCCACGACTATATAAGTCGGCAACGGAAACGGAATTCGTCATGGTCGATGTCACGATCTATACGCGCATGATGTGCGGCTACTGCACGGCGGCCAAGCGGCTGCTGGAGCGCAAGGGTGTCGCCTATACCGAGCACGACGCCTCGTTTTCGCCGGAGCTGCGCCAGGAAATGATGTCGCGCGCTCACGGCCGCACGACCTTTCCGCAGATTTTCATCGGCGACACGCATGTCGGCGGCTGCGACGACCTCCATGATCTGGAGGCGGAGGGCCGACTGGACAAACTGCTCGCCAACGGCTCGTCGATTTGAGGTGTGACAATGGGTGCTTTCAAGGCAGCGGCAATCCAGATGCGTTCGGGCGAGAGCCCCGAGCGCAATGCGGTCGATCTCGAACGATTGGTGCGTGAGGCCGCGGCCCAAGGTGCGACCTACATCCAGACGCCGGAAATGACCGGAGCGCTGATCCGCGACAGGCAAGCGCGCGCCGCTTCCTTCACCTCCGAAGACAAGGACATCATCGTCGCGACCGCGCGCGGGCTGGCGCGCGAACTCGGCGTGTTCCTGCATATCGGCTCGACCGCTATCCTGCGCGCCGACGGCAAGCTCGCCAACCGCGCGCTCCTGTTCGGCCCCGATGGCGTGACGCTCGCCAGCTACGACAAGATCCACATGTTCGACGTCGATCTCGACAATGGCGAGAGCTGGCGTGAATCGGCCGCCTACGAGCCTGGCACGGAGGCCGTCGTCACCGGGGTCGGCGGCGCGAAGCTCGGCTTCGCCGTCTGCTACGACCTGCGCTTTCCGCAACTGTTCCGCGCCGAGGCGATGGCCGGCGCCGACCTGCTTTCCGTGCCTGCCGCCTTCACCCGCCAGACCGGCGAGGCGCATTGGCACGTGTTGCTCAGGGCACGCGCCATCGAGAACGGCGCCTTCGTCGTTGCCGCCGCGCAAGGTGGCCTGCACGAGGATGGCCGCGAGACCTATGGGCATTCTCTGATCGTCGATCCCTGGGGCCGCATCATCGCGGAAGCCGCGCATGACGAGCCTGGGGTGATCGTCGCCGAGATCGACCCGGCGCAATCGCTTGCGGCGCGCAAGAAGATCCCCAATTTGAAGAATGCGCGGGATTTCACAATCAATGCCGGCGAGGTTGACGCGCCACGTCTCAGGGGTGCCGCCTCTTGATCCGCTTTTCCCTGATCTGCGAAAACGAGCACGAGTTCGAGGGCTGGTTTCGCAGCAATGACGATTTCGACACCCAGAAGAAGCGCGGCTTCGTCGATTGCCCCAGCTGCGGTTCGCACAAGGTCGAGAAAGCGCTGATGGCGCCCGCCGTGTCCACGGCCCGCAAGCAGGAAACCATAGCGCTTGCCATGGGCGAGGCGCAGAAGCAGGCGCTGGCGCAACTGAAGGCGATGGCCGAGAAAGTGCGCGAGAACGCCGACTATGTCGGCGACAAGTTCGCCGAGGAAGCGCGAAAGATCCACTTCGGCGAAACCGATGCGCGCGGCATCTATGGCGAGGCGACGCTGGAAGAGGCCAAGGGCCTTGCCGAGGACGGCGTCGATTTCATGCCGATTCCAGTGTTTCCGGACGACCGGAACTGAGCACTTAGCTCACGCTGCTGATCAGTTTTTCCAGCAGACGCGAAAGTGTTTCTCTTTCGGTCAGCGTCAGGCCGGACAGGATCTGATGCTCGTTCGCCACATGGGCGGTGACAGCCTCGTCGATCAGCGCAAGGCCCTTGTCGCTCAGCCGCACGATGATGCCGCGCCGGTCGTTGGGGTGTGGCGCGCGCTGGATCAGGCCGGATGTTTCGAGCCGATCCAGTCTGTTGGTCATGGCCCCGGAGGTCACCATCGTCGCCTCGTAAAGCGCCGTCGGCGTCAGCGCGTAAGGCGAGCCTGAGCGGCGCAGCGTCGCCAGCACATCGAACTCTCCCGCCTGCAATCCGAAACGGGCAAAGAGCGGCGCAAGGCGGTCGCGGGCGATCAGCGAGGAGACCTCATTCAAGCGCCCGATCACGGCCATCGGTGATACGTCTAGGTCCGGCCGCTCCCGCTTCCACTGCTCGACGGCTTTCCCTGCACGGTCCATCTATCTCACCGTAATGTATCTTGACGTTAAGAATCTTTCCATTATCTTATCCCAAGATGCAATGCCGGCCAAGAGCCGTGCGGACAGGGATCGATCATGAAACTTCTCTGGGATTCGGCGCTCGGCCTGCTGATCGTCACCGGGGGGCTGCTTGGCCTGACGCTGCCTTTCGGCAAGCTCGCCACGGCGGCCGGCGTGCCGGCCATGGTCTGGGCCTTCGTCATCTCGCTCGGCGCCGGCGGCGTGCTTCTCGTCGTATTGCTGCTGCGCGGCCAGCGCATCCGGCTCACGGCGCACAAGCTTCGCTATTTCTTCGTCACCGCCGCAGTGTCTTATGCCGTGCCAAACCTTTTGATGTTCTCGGCCATACCGCATCTGGGCGCCGGCTACACCGGCATCATGTTCACGCTGTCGCCCGTCGTCACGCTGGTGTTGTCGATCCTGCTCGGCGTGCGGCGGCCCAACATGCTGGCCATATCAGGCATCGCCGTCGGTTTCGTCGGCGCGGTCATGGTGGCGGTGACGCGTGGCGAGGCCGGCCAGCCGGCCGATGTCTTCTGGGTCATCATGGGCCTGCTCATTCCCGTCAGCCTTGCCGCCGGCAACATCTATCGCACCATCGACTGGCCGGAAGGAACCGGTCCTATCGAACTCGCGGTCGGCAGCCATCTGGCGTCCGCGGCGATGCTGCTCGTCGGCATCCTGACCTTGCTTGGAGGCAAGGCCTTCGCCCAGCTCGGCACCGTGCCGCTCATCGTCGTGGCACAGATGGCCTCGGCATCGGCGATGTTTGCTTTCTTCTTCCGGCTGCAGGCGGTGGGCGGCCCGGTCTATCTCAGCCAGATCGGCTATGTCGCTGCGGCCGTTGGGCTGTTTGCCGGTACGATCTTCCTTGGCGAGCACTATCAACTGCTGACCTGGGTCGGCGCGGTCATCATCACCGCCGGCGTGTTCATCACCACCAAGGCGCAGAGCCAGACCGCTACGAGGGCGCAGAGCCAGGCCGCCTAAGTTTCTTTAGCCCCGCCGCCGGCTCCGGCAGTGGGTATCGGCGGCGGCTGAGGCTGAGGATTTGGCTGATCAGACCGATCCCTTTTCCGCCAGCACCATATAGTTGACGTCCATGTCCTTCGACCGCGCCCAGCGGTCGGCAAGCGGATTGTAGGTGACGCCGGTGCGGTCGATGATGGTCAGGCCGGCGCCGTCCAGCGCCTTTTCCAGCTCCTCCGGGCGCACCAGCTTGCCGAACTGATGAGTGCCGCGCGGCAGCCAGCGCAACACATATTCGGCGCCGATGATGGCGAGGCCGAGCGCCTTCAGCGTGCGGTTGATGGTGGCCACGAACATGATGCCGCCGGGCTTGACCATCTCGCCGCATTTGGCGACGAACAGGTCGATGTCGGCGACATGTTCGACCACTTCCATGTTGAGGACGACATCGAATTTTTCGCCGGCCTCGGCGAGATCTTCCGCCGTCGTGGCGCGATAGTCGATGCTCACATTGCCCTCGGCGGCATGCAGTTTCGCCACTTCGATGTTTGTTTCGGAGGCGTCCGCTCCGATCACCTCGGCGCCGAGCCGCGCCATCGGCTCGCACAAAAGGCCACCGCCGCAGCCAATGTCGAGGATACGCAGGCCCTCGAACGGCCGCGCCGCACGCGGGTCGCGGCCGAAGCGCGCCGCGATCTGGTCGCGGATATAGGAAAGCCGGACCGGATTGAATTTGTGCAGCGGACGAAACTTGCCGTTCGGGTTCCACCATTCGGCGGCAAGGGCGGAAAAGCGTTCCACTTCTCCGGCATCGATCGTCGATCGTCGGGGCTCAGGCATAGGTTGGTCTCCTCGGACGCTACGAAGTCGGGCGTGAGGCATCGAATGTCAAGGCAACAATTTTCAATGCTGACAAAGTGACTGGCCGACCAAAGGCCAGCCTATTTCGAGTCCAGCACGTCGCGCAGCTTGGCCGCCAGCTGCTCGATGGTGAACGGCTTGGCCAGGAAGTGCACGTCATGGTCGAGCACGCCGTTGTGGACCACGGCGTTCCTGGTGAAGCCGGTGGTGAAGACGACTTTCAATCCGGGCTGGCGCGCGAGCGCTTCTTCGGCGAGCTTGCGGCCATTCATCACCGGCATGACGATGTCGGTGAAAAGCAGGGCGATGCCGGGTGTCGCGGCGAGCTTCTCAAGGGCCTCCGGTCCACCTGCCGCATGGATGACGGTGTAGCTGAGGTCGCGCATGACGTCGGTCGTGGCAGCCCGCACGCGGGCGTCGTCCTCGACGACGAGGATCGTCTCGGTGACTTTGGCGGCGCTCTTGCCGCGCCCGGTGGGCGATGCCGGCTCCTCTGGTCCGAAAAACCGGGGCAGATAGATCTTGATCGTCGTGCCTTCGCCGGGCTCGGAGTAGATCTTGACGTGGCCGCCCGACTGTTTGACGAAGCCGAACACCTGGCTCAGCCCAAGTCCCGTGCCCTTGTTGGCCGGCTTCGTCGTGAAGAAGGGCTCGAAGGCCTTGGCGATGACCTCGGGCGACATGCCCGCACCGGTGTCGGTTACCGCGATCATCACATATTGGCCAGGCGCGAGCTCGGCATGCGTCGATGCATAAGCCTCGTCGAGGTGGCTGTTGACGGTCTCGATGGTCAGCTTGCCGTCATTATCCATGGCATCGCGGGCATTGACGGCCAGATTGAGGATCGCGTTCTCAAGTTGGGAAGGATCGGCATGGGTTTTCCACAGGCCGCCCGCAAGCACGGTTTCGATGCGGATGCCTTCACCCAGGGCCCGGCGCAGAAGATCGGACATGCCGGTCAACAGCCGGTTGGTGTCGACAACCTGCGGCGCCAAAGGCTGCAGGCGGGAGAAGGCAAGCAAGCGGGAGGTCAGATCGGCGGCACGGCTGGCCGCGTCCGTCGCGGCCTCGACAAGCTTTTCAATGTCATGTTCGCCCCGTTTCAGCTTGCGCTGGGCAAGGTTCATCGCGCTGAGGATGACCGCCAGCATGTTGTTGAAGTCGTGAGCGATCCCACCGGTCAACTGCCCGACGGCTTCCATCTTCTGCATCTGGCGCATCTGGGATTCGGCATTTTCCCGCGTCTGGATCTCGTTGCCGAGCTCGATGTTCTTGCGCATCAGCTCTTCCTGGACGACGAGCACATCGCGGAAGCGGCGGCGGGATTGACGGATGGTGCAGACGCCAAGCAGGAAAATCGCCAGCAACGCAGCCAGCGAGCCGATGCGCAACCAGGCCTCGACCCGGTCGGTTTGCTCGTCTCGCGCGGCCACGGCGGCGGCGCCAATACGCCGGATCGTGTCCATGCTGGCCCGGATTTCGTCCATGGCCGCCTTGCCCTGGCCGCTGCGGACCAGTTGCAGGGCCTTTGCCGCATCGCCTCGATCATAGAGGGCGATCGTCTGGGACAACTCAGCCTGCTCTTGCGAAAGCGCTTCCTTGATGTGGCTGATCTGCTGGACGATCTGGTCGTCGGGAGTGGCCGCGCTCTCGATCCGCGCCAATTGTCCCGGAATTGCCTCGACGGCCTTCCGATAAGGCTCCAGATAGGATTTTTCACCGGTCAACAGGTAGCCGCGCTGACTACTCTCGGCGTCTTGCGCCAGTGAAAGCAGCCCGGAAAGCTGCTCCTGGTATTCGATTGTTTCGCGCGCGGCGGCACGATTGGCCCTTTGGCTCTCGACGAGCACGGCTCGGGCGCCGACGATCAACGCCAGCGCGGCGAAGCCGGCGACAATCGGGAGCGGTTGCAATCGCATGGCGCGCCGAAGACGAGCAATCATCAGTTATGCCGAACCAAAGGAATTCCCCGCAAGCAGCATTTGGTAAGCGGCGCCGGCCTGGAAGGCAATATTCCGTGTTGCTGCGGTCAGCCTTGCGAAACCTTCCTCATTTGGCTAAGGAGGCCGCGCATCCAGCAGCCGGCGCCAGCCGGGCGCTTTTCTTCCGTTTTCGGCTCCGGGCCGGCTCCAGTCAAAGGCATTTCGCTTCCATGGCGCGTATCGTGATGAAATTCGGCGGAACCTCCGTCGCCGACATCGCCCGCATCCGCAACGTGGCGCGTCACGTCAAACGCGAAGTCGATGCCGGCCACGAGGTGGCGGTGGTGGTTTCGGCGATGGCCGGCAAGACCAATGAACTGGTCGGCTGGACGCGCGAGGCCTCGCCAATGCACGACGCACGCGAATATGACGCGGTCGTCGCTTCCGGCGAACAGGTCACGGCCGGCCTGCTTGCCATCACCTTGCAGAACATGGGCGTGCACGCGCGTTCCTGGCAGGGCTGGCAGATCCCGATCAAGACCGACAACGCGCATGGCGCGGCGCGCATCCTCGACATCGACGGCGCCTTCCTGGTCAAGCGCTTTGGCGAGGGGCAGGTGGCGGTCGTCGCCGGCTTCCAGGGCATCGGACCGGACAACCGCATCGCAACGCTTGGCCGCGGCGGCTCCGACACCAGCGCCGTGGCGATCGCCGCCGCGGTCAAGGCTGACCGCTGCGACATCTACACCGACGTCGACGGGGTCTACACCACCGACCCGCGCATCGAGCCGAAGGCGCGCCGGCTGGCCAAGATCTCCTTCGAGGAAATGCTTGAAATGGCCTCGCTCGGCGCCAAGGTTCTACAGGTGCGTTCGGTCGAGCTTGCCATGGTGCACAGGGTGCGTACCTTCGTGCGGTCGTCCTTCGACGATCCCGATGCGCCCGGAATGGGGGATTTGCTCAATCCTCCGGGAACGCTCATTTGCGACGAGGAAGAGATCGTGGAACAGCAGGTCGTCACCGGAATTGCCTACGCCAAGGACGAGGCGCAGATTTCGCTGCGCCGTGTCGGCGACCGGCCAGGCGTCGCCGCCGGTATCTTCGGCCCGCTGGCCGAGGCCAACATCAATGTCGACATGATCGTCCAGAACATCTCCGAGGACGGCAAGCTGACCGACATGACCTTCACCGTGCCGTCGGGCGATGTCGACAAGGCGCTGGCCGTGCTCGACCGGCTGAAGGCCGAGATCGGCTACGATGTCGTGCAGTCGGAAGCCGGCATGTCGAAGGTTTCGGTCATCGGCATCGGCATGAGGAGCCATGCGGGTGTTGCCGCCACCGCCTTCAAGGCGCTGGCCGACAAGGCGATCAACATCCGCGCAATCACCACCTCCGAGATCAAGATTTCGATACTGATCGACGGTCCTTATACCGAACTGGCGGTTCGCACTTTGCATTCCGTCTACGGTCTGGATAAGCAGTAGCAAGACTGAATCAGTTGTTGCGCGCATGCCGGCCGCGGCGGAAACTGCGGCGGCAAGTGTTTCATTGGAGAAGAAGCCGCGATGCGTGACCAGGCCAGCGGCCCGCGCGTTTTGCTGAAACGGCTCCGCGAGCTCATGCAGGAGCCGCTGGAGCCGCAGGAGCGGCTTGACCGCATCGTGCGCGACATCGCCTCCAACATGGTCGCCGAAGTGTGCTCGCTCTATGTGCTGCGCGCCGATTCGGTGCTCGAACTCTACGCCACCGAAGGCCTGAACCCGAACGCTGTCCACCTGGCGCAACTGCGGCTGGGACAAGGCCTGGTTGGTACGATCGCGGCGAGTGCCAGGCCACTCAACCTGTCCAACGCACAGGAACATCCGGCCTTCGCCTACCTGCCGGAGACCGGGGAGGAGATCTACAATTCCTTCCTCGGCGTCCCGGTGCTCAGGGCAGGGCGTACGCTCGGCGTCCTGGTTGTCCAGAACAAGACCATGCGCCACTACCGCGACGACGAGGTCGAGGCGCTGGAAACCACCGCCATGGTCATCGCCGAGATGATCGCCACCGGCGATCTGGCGCGGCTGACCCGGCCGGGCCTCGAACTCGACCTGCGCCGGCCCGTCAGCTTCACCGGCCTGTCCTTCAACGACGGCGTCGGGCTTGGCCATGTCGTGCTGCACGAGCCGCGCATCGTCGTCACCAATCTGTTCAACGAGGACAGCGAGGAAGAGGTCCGCCGGCTCGAAGCCTCGCTCGGTTCGCTCAGGCTCTCGATCGACGACATGCTGGAACGCCGCGATGTCGCCTTCGAGGGCGAGCATCGCCAGGTGCTGGAAGCCTACCGCATGTTCGCCAACGACCGCGGCTGGGTGCGCCGGCTGGAAGAGGCGATCCGCAACGGCCTGACAGCGGAAGCGGCGGTGGAAAAGGTGCAGAGCGACATGCGTGCCCGCATGCTGCACATGACCGATCCCTACCTGCGCGAGCGGATGAGCGATTTCGACGATCTCGCCAACCGGCTGCTCCGCCAGTTGATGGGCCGCGGGCCCGAGGATGTCGCGGCCTCGCTGCCGAAGGACGCCATCATCGTCGCCCGCTCGATGGGCGCTGCCGAACTGCTCGATTATCCGCGTGACAAGCTGCGTGGCCTGGTGCTCGAGGATGGCGCGGCGACCAGCCACGTCGTCATCGTCGCGCGCGCCATGGGTATTCCGGTCGCCGGCCAGATGAAGGGCGCCGTTTCCATGGCGGAAAACGGCGACCCCATCATCGTCGACGGCGAGGAAGGCGCGATCCATCTGCGGCCGCAGTCCGATCTCGAAGCCGCCTATGCCGAAAAGGTGCGGTTCCGGGCGCGCCGGCAGGAGGTCTACCGCGAGCTGCGCAAGAAGCCGTCGACGACCAGGGACGGTGTCCAGGTCGATCTGCTGATGAATGCCGGGCTTGCCGTCGACCTGCCGCAGCTTGCCGAGGCGGGAGCTGCCGGCATTGGCCTGTTCCGCACGGAACTGCAATTCATGGTCGCTTCGACCTTTCCACGCGCCGAGGCCCAGGAAAAACTCTATCGCGACGTGCTCGAGGCCGCGCGCGGCAAGCCGGTCACCTTCCGCACCATCGACATCGGTGGCGACAAGGTGCTGCCCTACTTCAAGGGCGCGATCCAGGAAGAAAATCCCGCGCTCGGCTGGCGCGCGATCCGCCTGACGCTCGACCGGCCGGGCTTGCTGCGCACCCAGATCCGCGCCTTGCTCAAGGCCAGCGGCGGGCGTGAACTCAAGTTGATGCTGCCGATGGTGACCGAACTTGGCGAAATCGCCCAGGCGCGCGAAATCATCGACCGCGAGGTGCGGCATCTCTCACGCTTCGCCCACCACCTGCCGACCAGTCTCAAGCTGGGCGCCATGCTGGAAGTGCCGTCGCTTCTGTTCCAGCTCGACGAACTAATGAAGGCGGTCGACTTCGTCTCGGTCGGGTCGAACGACCTGTTCCAGTTCGTCATGGCGGTCGACCGCGGCAATACGCAACTGGCCAATCGCTTCGACACGCTCTCGGCGCCATTTCTGCGCGTGCTCAAGCAGATCGCCGACGCCGGCGCACGCAATCATACGCCCGTCACCCTGTGCGGTGAACTCGCCGGCAAGCCGATCTCGGCGATGGCGCTGATCGGCCTCGGTTTCCGCTCGATCTCGATGTCGCCAGCCTCGATCGGCCCGGTCAAGGCGATGCTGACGGAGCTGCCGCTGGAGGAGCTGAAGGCTTTCTTCGACGACAATCTGATGGCGCCGGCGCAAGGGCTGCCGATGCGGGCGTTGCTGCAGGCCTTCGCCGACGACCGCTCGATCCCGTTGTAGCACCCGCATCATGGTCAATTTGCCCCGCGATCGTATGGATCAAGTCGTTAAGCGTTTCGAGATGCTCGAAGCGCAGATGTCGGCCGGACCGGCGCCGGATGCCTATGTGAAGATGGCATCGGAATATGCCGAGTTGCAGGACATGGTGGCCAAGGTCAGGGAATTGCGCTCGGCCGAGCATGAGCAGGCCGACCTCGAAGCGATGCTCGCCGACAAGGGCACAGACGCCGAGATGCGGGCGCTCGCCGAAGCCGATCTGCCTGGAGTGGAAGATCGCATCGAGGCGCTGCAGAAGGACATCCAGATCCTGCTTCTGCCCAGGGATGCCGCCGACGACAAGAACGCCATCCTCGAAATCCGCGCCGGCACCGGTGGCGATGAGGCGGCGCTCTTCGCCGGCGACCTGTTTCGCATGTATGAGCGCTACGCCGCCGAACGCGGCTGGCGGTTCGAAACGGTATCGGCGAGCGACGGCGATGCCGGCGGCTTCAAGGAAATCATCGCCACGATCTCGGGCAAGGGTGTGTTCGCCCATCTGAAATTCGAGTCCGGGGTGCATCGCGTCCAGCGGGTGCCTGCAACCGAGGCCAGCGGGCGCATCCACACGTCCGCCGCCACCGTCGCCGTGCTGCCGGAAGCGGAAGAGGTCGACATCGACATCAGGGCCGAGGACATCCGCATCGACACGATGCGTGCCTCGGGCTCCGGCGGCCAGCACGTCAACACCACCGATTCGGCGGTCCGCATCACCCATCTGCCGACCGGTATCATGGTGGTGCAGGCGGAGAAGTCGCAGCACCAGAACCGGGCCAAGGCCATGCAGATCCTGCGGGCCCGGCTCTATGACATGGAGCGCAGCAAGGCGGATGAGGAGCGTTCCGAATCGCGCAAGTCGCAGGTCGGCTCCGGCGACCGCTCGGAGCGCATCCGCACCTACAATTTTCCGCAAGGCCGCGTCACCGACCACCGCATCAACCTGACGCTCTACAAGCTCGACCGGGTGATGATGGGTGAACTCGACGAAATCGTCGAGGCGCTGATCGCCGATCACCAATCGAAGCTGCTGGCCGATATCGGCCTCGATGGCTGAGCATTCGCCCGAGGCGCTGGGGCCGCTGCTGCGGAAAGCGCGGGCCAATCTTGCCGCGGCCGGTGTCGATGATCCCGCGCTCGATGCGCGGCTGATCGTCGAGCACTATTCCGGCACGACGCGTACGCAGGCCATCGCCGACCCCGAACGCATGATCGACGCAAACGCCATCGCCGCGATCGACGACGCCCTGAGACGGCGAGCCGGTGGCGAGCCGGTGCATCGCATCCTGGGCTATCGCGAATTCTACGGTTTGCGCCTGTCGCTGTCACCGGAGACGCTGGAGCCGCGACCGGACACCGAGACACTGGTCGAGGCGGTGCTGCCCTTTGTCAAGGCGGTGGCCGCACGGGAGGGGGTATGCCGCATCCTCGACCTCGGCACCGGCACGGGCGCCATTGCCCTGGCGCTGCTGAGCGTCGTGCCGGCGGCGACCGCCACCGGTGTCGACATTTCCGCCGGCGCACTGGCAATGGCGGCCCGCAATGCCGTGCAGTTCGGGCTCGGCGGCCGGTTCATGACGGTTCAGTCGGACTGGTTCGAAAAAGTTTCCGGCCGATACCATGTAATTGCCGCAAACCCTCCCTATATACCTTCGCAAGACATTGGAAATCTGCAGGACGAAGTCCGCGATTTCGACCCGCGCCTGGCCTTGGATGGCGGCGTGGATGGGTTGAACCCCTACAGGATCATCGCCGCCGAGGCGGCAAGGTTTCTGAAAGCCGAAGGCAGGATTGCGGTCGAGATCGGCCACACGCAAAGCAACGAGGTCAACGATATATTTGGCGCGGCCGGTTACGCGGGCGGCGAGGTGTTTTGCGATCTCGGCGGAAACGACAGGGTTCTTGTTTTTCAACGGGCAACACCTTGACGCAGTGCGAAAAAACCGCTTGGCAATGCCGGGGAATGCAGCTAGGGTCGCCTTACCGGATGAGACGAAGCAGGCAGTGCTCTTAGCGATTCGGTTTCCTTGGAAATAGCTGCCTTCTTGCGCAAACGACGCCCAAGCTTCGTGCGGGAATCGTCCGGCAAGTGATGTAACCGGAACAGGATGGCACGTGGCGCCAACGCAATCGATGCGGGCGAACGCCGGTGAAGAAACGAAACGGCTGGCTGCATGAGCGCCTCCGTTCGTGAAGAGTTTTTCGAAAATTTCACTATGAAGAGAGTCTAATGAGGCCACAACAGCAGAACAGGCGCATGCGCGGTCGCAACAACAATGGCGGCGGCGGTGGCAATAACAATAACAATAACAACAACCGCAAGGGACCAAATCCCCTGACGCGCAACTACGAGAGCAACGGCCCGGACGTGAAGATCCGTGGATCGGCTCAGCAGATCGCCGAAAAATACGCCACCTTGGCCCGCGATGCGCAAAGTTCCGGCGACCGGGTCATGGCGGAGAACTATCTCCAGCACGCCGAGCACTACAATCGCATCATTGCCGCCGCGCAGGCACAGATGCCGATCCAGAACGTCCAGCAGAACCGCGACGAGTTCGACGAGGACGGCGATGAGGATCGCGACGAGTTCGACAATGCTGGCAACAGTGGGGCCGGCAACAGTGGGGCGTCCAATAGCAGCGGCAATGCTGGTTCCGATCCACAGATTCCCGTGGTCAACCACGGCGCTGGCCCGCAGCCGGTGATCGAGGGCATGCCGGCCGAGGTTGCGCTAAACCGGGACGGTCGCGACAATCGTGACAATAGCGGGCGCGACAATGGCGGGCGTGACAATGGCGGGCGCAACAACAGCGGCCGCGACAACAACAATGGCGGGCGCCATCGCGATCGTCGCCCTAACGGCGGCTACGGCCAGAACGGCCAGCGCGACTATGCTTCGGCCGAACAAGGCGGCCAGCAGCAGCGCAACGAGGCCTCGGGACAGACTGAAGTGCAGGCAGAGCCCGCTTCGCCGTCCGAGACCGTGGCGGCAGCCGAGCCGGCTCCACGGTTCGAGAATTTCTCACCGGCAGGTCTGGCCGCTCAAGCCGAACTCAACGAGGCGGCCGAGAGCGGTGCTGCTCGCCGCCCACGGCGTCCGCGCCGTCCGCGCACCAATCCCGACCAGGTCGAGGGTGGCGGCGACAATGCGGATGCGGGCGAGACGGCCGCGGCTCCGGTCGACGGCGGCAGCGCCGAGCCCGTGATCACCGACATCGACAACTGATCGAACGGCACCGCAAGACATTGAACGGCGGGGAGAAATCCCCGCCGTTTTCGTTTGGGCTGACGTGGAATATTATCGATTGACAGACATCAATGCGTCTTGAGACAGCATGCCCCATGCACCATATCTCGGCTGAACGGGATCCGGCTCGAATGGGCGGGTCCGTCACCGCAATCTGATCCGGTGCCGCAAAGCGGGCTGGTGATGGAAGGAGACAGATATGAACCTTGAGAAATACTCAGAGCGCGTGCGCGGCTTTATCCAGTCCGCGCAGACGATGGCGCTCTCCCGCAACCATCAGCAATTCACCCCCGAACACATTCTGAAAGTCCTCGTCGACGATGACGAGGGCTTGGCCGCGTCGCTGATCGAGCGTGCCGGCGGCAATGTCCGCGACGTCAAGCTCGGCGTCGAGACGGCGCTCGAGGCGATGCCCAAGGTGGAGGGTGGCAATGGCCAGCTCTATCTGGCTCAGCCGCTGGCCAAGGTGTTCTCGACCGCCGAGGACCTGGCCAAGAAGGCCGGTGACAGTTTTGTCACCGTCGAGCGGCTGCTGCAGGCGCTTACCATGGAGAAATCGGCAAAGACGGCCGAAATCCTGGCCAAGGCCGGCGTCACCGCGCAGGCGCTGAACCAGGTCATCAACGACGTCCGCAAGGGCCGCACCGCCGATTCGGCGAGTGCCGAACAGGGCTATGACGCGCTGAAGAAGTACGCGCGCGATCTGACCGCCGACGCACGCGCGGGCAAGCTCGATCCGGTCATCGGCCGCGACGACGAGATCCGCCGCACCATCCAGGTGCTGTCGCGCCGCACCAAGAACAACCCGGTGCTGATTGGCGAGCCGGGCGTCGGCAAGACGGCGATCGCGGAAGGCTTGGCGCTGCGCATCGTCAATGGCGACGTGCCTGAATCGCTGAAGGACAAGCAGTTGATGGCGCTCGACATGGGCGCGCTGATTGCCGGCGCCAAATATCGCGGCGAGTTCGAGGAGCGGCTGAAGGCCGTGCTTTCCGAAGTCACCTCGGCCAGTGGCAATATCATCCTGTTCATCGACGAGATGCACACACTGGTCGGCGCCGGCAAGGCCGATGGCGCCATGGATGCGTCGAACCTGCTGAAGCCGGCGCTGGCGCGCGGCGAACTGCACTGCGTCGGCGCGACCACGCTCGATGAATACCGCAAGCATGTCGAAAAGGATCCAGCCCTTGCCCGCCGTTTCCAGCCCGTCTTCGTCGACGAGCCGACGGTGGAGGACACGGTTTCGATCCTGCGCGGCCTGAAGGAGAAATATGAGCAGCACCACAAGGTGCGTATCTCCGATTCGGCGCTGGTGGCGGCGGCGACGCTGTCCAACCGCTACATCGCCGACCGCTTCCTGCCGGACAAGGCGATCGACCTGGTCGACGAAGCCGCCTCGCGGCTCAGGATGCAGGTCGATTCCAAGCCTGAGGCGCTGGATGAGATCGACCGCCGCATCATGCAGCTCAAGATCGAACGCGAGGCGCTGAAGGTCGAGACGGACGAAGCCTCGAAGGACCGGCTCGCCCGCCTGGAAAAGGAACTTGTCGGCCTTGAGGAGGAATCGAGCGAGATTACTTCGAAGTGGCAGGCCGAGAAGCAGAAGCTTGGGCTTGCCGCCGATCTGAAGAAGCAGCTCGACGAGGCGCGCAACGACCTTGCCATTGCCCAGCGCAAGGGTGAGTTCCAGCGCGCCGGGGAGCTTGCCTATGGCAAGATCCCCGAGTTGGAAAAGAAGCTGAAGGAGGCCGAAGCCCAGGACGGCAAGGCCGGCATGGTCGAGGAAGTGGTCACGCCCGACCACGTCGCCCATATCGTGTCGCGCTGGACCGGAATTCCGGTCGACAAGATGCTCCAGGGCGAGCGCGACAAGCTGTTGCGCATGGAAGACGAGATCGGCAAGCGTGTTGTCGGCCAGGGCGAGGCGGTGCAAGCCGTTTCCAAGGCGGTGCGGCGCGCGCGTGCAGGCCTGCAGGATCCGAACCGGCCTATCGGCTCGTTCATGTTCCTTGGCCCGACCGGCGTCGGCAAGACCGAGCTCACCAAGGCTTTGGCCAACTTCCTGTTCGACGATGAAACCGCGCTGGTGCGCCTCGACATGTCCGAGTACATGGAGAAGCACTCCGTCGCCCGGCTGATCGGCGCGCCTCCCGGCTATGTCGGTTATGAGGAAGGCGGCGCGCTGACCGAAGCGGTGCGGCGCCGGCCCTATCAGGTCGTGCTGTTCGACGAGATCGAGAAGGCGCATCCCGATGTCTTCAACGTGCTTTTGCAGGTGCTCGATGACGGCCGGCTCACCGACGGGCAGGGGCGTACCGTCGATTTCCGCAACACGCTGATCATCATGACGTCGAATCTCGGCGCGGAATATCTGGTCAATCTCGGCGAGGACCAGGATGTCGATGCCGTACGGGACGAGGTGATGGGCGTGGTGAGGGCATCGTTCCGGCCCGAGTTCCTCAATCGTGTCGACGAGGTGATCCTGTTCCACCGGCTGCGCCGCAAGGACATGGACCGCATCGTCGAAATCCAGCTCAAGCGGCTGGAGAGCTTGCTGACCGATCGCAAGATCACGCTGTCGCTGGATCCCGAGGCGGTCGAGTGGCTGGCGGCCAAGGGTTACGACCCCGCTTATGGTGCCAGGCCGCTGAAGCGCGTGATGCAGAAGGAGCTGCAGGATCCGCTGGCGGAAAAGATCCTGCTTGGTGAGATTCTCGACGGCTCGACGGTCAAGGTTACGGCCGGTTCCGACCGGCTGAATTTCCGCTCCAGGCCGACGATCGTCGCCGCCGAGGCGGCGGCCTGATCCAACGCCGCGTGTCCAGTATGGGCGCGCGGCGTCTTCATATATCATGGGGGGGCCGGATGACGCTGGACGACTACAACGGCTTCTGCGGCTCGCTGCCGGCAACGATCCACGTGGTGCAATGGGGCGGCGCCCATGTCTGGAAGGCCGGGACCAAGGTGTTTGCGATCGGTGGCTGGGATCAGGGTGAGCAGCTTTTCGTCACCTTCAAATGCTCCGATTTTGCCTATGACGTGCTCAAGGAGCAGCCCGGCCTGCGCCCCGCGCCCTATCTTGCCTCCCGCGGCATGAAGTGGATCCAGCGTCAGACAAGCCAGAGCATGGATGATGGTGCGCTGAAGGACTATTTGCGCGAGAGTCATCGCCTGGTTGCTCTGAAGCTGACGAAGCAGGCGCGCAAGGAATTGGGGCTTGGCGTGGGCTAGCTAATATTCCTCGAGGCGTCGGAAGACCGCCATCTTCATGCCCGGTTCATGATGGAACCATATGGTGGGTAACTGGTTTGCTGGCGAAGGGGTTCGCCGAACTGCACAATGCCGGGCGGCGGCACATACGGACCGGAGAGTTTCGCTACTATGCTGCGCACTATCTTCACCCTTTCGGCGCTTGCTGCGGGACTGGTGTTTTCCAACGCGTTCGCGGCGCCGACGCATGACGGCGCGGCCCAGCCTGTTCGCGCGGCCGAGAGTGGCGGCATTCTGCTCGCCCAGGACGGCAATCTCGACATTTATTACGATGCCAGGGGCAACCGCGTCATCGTCGATGCCGATACCGGCAAGGTGATCGCCATCCAGCCGCCGCAGACCAGGCTCGACCGGCGGGCGCTGCGCCGCGAGACGCGGATGCGAGAACTCGGCCGTGCCCCCGCCGACGATGATCGCTACTATCTCGACGATCCCCAGGACATGGCACGCTTCCGCCGCAAGCAACTGGAAGAAGAGGGCCGGGTCATCCCGCCACCAGCCGACGAATACGACCCTGACGGAAGCAATTCAGTCGATGCCTATCCGCCGGCACCGCAGGACGAAGGCAATTACGATAACAATTATCCCGATGCGCCGCAGCCGGCAGAGCCGGGCACCATCAAGCGCCAACCGCTGAACGAGGCGTCGATAGACCCCCTCCAGCCGGCAGATCCGACGGAACAGGCGCCCTCCGACCAGGCGGCATTGCCGCCAAACGCTGGCGGCAAGACGTCGGTCGACCCGTCGCTTTCGCTGGGCGCACGCCAGGATGTGGCAGCGCTGCAGGTGCTGCTCGACCGTGGCGGTGCTTCGCCTGGCGTCATCGACGGGCGCTTCGGCTCGAATGTCGACAAGGCGCTCGCCGCCTACAACGAGATCAACGGCAGCAGCCTCAAATCGACCGATGCGGTCGGCATCCAGTCAGCACTCTCGCAATCCGGCGGCGATGCCTTCGCCAACTACACCATCACGGCGGAGGACGCAGCCGGGCCGTATGTCGCCTCCATCCCGGAAGACTACAGTCAGAAGGCGCAGCTCAACTGCATGTGCTACACCTCTGTCACCGAGGCGCTGGCGGAGCGCTTCCACATGGACGAGAACTATCTGAAGTCGATCAACAAGGGCCTCGAGTTCAACCGCCCCGGCACGATCATCAAGGTCGCCAATTTCGGCAAGCTGGTGTCTACGCCGGTCGTGCGCATCGTCGCCGACAAGACCAAGAAAGAGGTGTACGCCTACGATGGTGGCGGCAAGCTGGTAGCAGCCTATCCGGCCACCATCGGCTCGGCGGACACGCCGTCGCCCACCGGCATCCACGCCGTGTCGCGCATCGCGCTCGACCCGAACTACACCTACAATCCGAACATCAATTTCAAGCAAGGCGAGAACGACAAGATTCTTACCGTTCCGCCAGGCCCCAACGGACCTGTCGGGTCGGTCTGGATCGCCTTGGACAAACCGACCTACGGCATCCACGGAACGCCCGAGCCGTCGAAGATAGGCAAGACCGAAAGCCATGGCTGCGTCCGCCTGACGAACTGGGACGCGCGCGAGCTCGCCAAGCTGGTGTCGCCAGGCGTTACCGTGGAATTCCTTGGCGGACCTTCAGCCGATGACGTTGCGCAGCAATGAGCCGCGTGGCGCCGCGGCATAGATCAACTGCACGACCAGAATGAAGCCGACGCTGAGCAGCGGGCTGATCAGGCAGAGTGCGCCGCCGACCGCCCACAGGATCTGGGCCTTGACGATGCGCAGATAGACCGTGCGCCTCGTCTGCGCGTCAACATCTTCCGCGACAAAGCCGTTCTTATCCGCGTAGCGCCAGCTGGCGAACAGCGTGACGCCGAGCATCAGCAGGTTGACCCAGTAGACCAGCACCGCGGTCTTGAATTCGAGGAAATCAGCCAGCAAGTCGGTCGAGAACGGCAAGAGCGCGATGAAGGCGAGAAAGCACAGGTTCAGCGTGGCCAGCCGCCTGTCGGATTTGGCGATCAAACCATGCTGCGCCTGCTGGCCGAACCAGAAGATGGTCAGGGTCAGGAAGCTCAAGGCATAGGTCAGAAAGCGGGGCGCCAGTGCGGCGATGGCGACAAGCAGATCGTGTTCGGAATGAATCGCCTGATGCACCGGCACCCTGATCTCGAGCACGATCAGGGTAAGCGCGATGGCGAATACGCCATCGGTGATACCGACGATACGGCCGCGCCCCTCAACGGAGGCTTCGAGTGGACGCTTCATCGAATCTCCTGCCCCCGGCTCTGGAGAAAACCTAGCATGACTGCCGCGGTTTGCATCGGGGCAGATGCGATCCCTAGCAATAGGGCTGGTTTCAAGGGCAACCAGTCTCTGGCTGGTTGTTGCCGGTGCGCCGCCGGTCTAATCAGGTGGCATGCATTCACCCAATGAAGCCGCCGCCGTTCCGCTGACCGCTCCGGTCGCGAATGGCACGTTCTGCCCGCAATCGCAGCGGCGTTATGTGCTGGTCGCGGCGATCCTGGCCTCGGCGCTCGGCTTCATCGACGGGTCGATCCTGGCGATCGCCATGCCGGCGATCCGCGTCAACCTCGGCGCCAGCCTTGCCGAGGCGCAGTGGATCTCCAATGCCTATGCGCTGACGCTCTCGGCGCTGATCCTCGCCGGCGGTGCTGCAGGCGACCGGTTCGGGCTCCGCCGTGCTTTCGTGGCCGGCATTGCGCTGTTCGTCGCGGCCTCGCTTGCCTGTGCGCTGGCGCCGAACGCTGTCGTGCTGATCGCTTTTCGCGCTCTCCAGGGGATTGGCGCCGCGATCATGGTGCCGGGCAGTCTCGCCATCATCGCCAAGGCTTATCCGAAGAAGGAACGCGGTCGCGCGATCGGCATCTGGGCGGCGGCCTCGGCGCTGACCACCGCTCTCGGCCCGGTGCTCGGCGGCCTGGTGCTGTCGGCTTTCGGCGATGGCATCTGGCGGGCGATCTTTGCCGTCAACCTGCCACTCGGCCTGATCTCGATCTATCTGCTGCTCGCCAAGATTCCGGCCGATGCGCCGACGCAGAAACGCAGCCTTGACCTTGCCGGTGGTGCGCTTGCGACGCTGGCCTTCGGAGCGCTCGCTTATGGGCTGACTTCGATGAGCGCCAGCGGCGAGAGCCGCATGGCCGGTCCAACGATTGCCGCCGGCGCCGTGCTGCTTGTAGTCTTCATCCTGTTCGAGCGGCGGCAGCGCGAGCCGATGATCGACCTCAGCCTGTTTCGCATCGGTGCTTTCGCCGGGGCCAATGTCGCGACGTTCTTCCTCTATTTCGCGCTGTCGGCCAATCTTTTTTACCTGCCGATGCTGCTGATAGCCGGTTGGGGGCTGAGCACGGCCGGGGTCGGCTTCATCTTCCTGCCGCTGTCCGCAGCGATCGCGCTTTTGTCAGGACCCGTCGGCAAGCTGTCGGACCGGATCGGGCCACGTCTTCCAATTGCCTGCGGCAGTCTGATCGTGGCGATTGCCTTCGCCGGGCTGGCCTTGCTCACCCATGCCGGCTTTCACCATTTCTGGACTGGCATCTTCCCGTTGATGGCGCTGATGGGACTCGGCATGGCGTTGGTCGTGTCGCCATTGTCGACCGCGATCATGACGGCGGTGGAAGACAAGGACACCGGCGCGGCTTCCGGCATCAACAACGCCGTCTCGCGCATCGGCGGTCTGATCGCGGTGGCGGCGATGGGGTCGCTCGCTGCCTGGATCTACGCCAATGCCCTGGAGGGAAACGCCGGGCCCGGCCTGCCTGGCTTCGGCGAACCGCCGCCAACGGGACTTTCGCCGGCACTCGATGCGGCAAGAATCGCCGCCAGCGACGCCGCTTTTTCCGCCGTCTCCTCGGTAACCGCGCTGCTATGCCTGCTTTCCGCTGTCATTGCGTGGATGACGATTTCCGGCGAGGCGCTGCCGTGGCCGCGGCGCGCCGAACCTCGGCAGCACAAAGGCTAAGACTCAGCCTTCGATCTTTGCGCTGGCGACCTTCAGCGAGTTGCCGTCTTCCTGCTTCAGGAGATCGTCGATGCGTTCACGCTCGCGCTTGAAGGCGACGAGGTCGTCGCCCTTCAGCACCTTGCCGACCGGCAAGCGCACACGCATTGAATCGACTTTGGTGCCGTTGACGATCAACTCGTAGTGAAGATGCGGTCCGGTGGACAGGCCAGTCTGACCGAGATAGCCGATAACCTGGCCCTGGCGGACGCGCACGCCCTCGGCGATGCCTTTGGCGAAGGCGCTCTGGTGATTGTAGGAGGTTTCGTAGCCATTGGCGTGGCGAATGATGATCTGCTTGCCATAGCCGCCGGCCCAGCCGGCCTTCTCGATGACGCCATTGCCCGCGGCGATGATCGGCGTCCCGATGGGCGCTGCCCAGTCGGTGCCGGTGTGCATGCGGACATAGCCAAGGATCGGGTGCTTGCGAGCGCCAAATCCGGAGGTAAATCTGCCGTTCGGCAGTGGGTTGCGCAGCAGGAACTGCTGGGCGCTGCTGCCATTCTCGTCGAAATAATCCGTGCTGCCGTCCTGCATTTGAAAACGGTAGAAATTGCGCGTCGTTCCGCCGAACGTCGCCGAGACGTAGAGGAGCTCGGAATTGTCGGAGGTCTGGTCATCGCCATCGGGCTGCGAGAACAGCACTTCGAGGCGATCGGCGGGATTGAGCCGCGACTGGAAGTCGACATCGGACGCAAGCAGCTTGATCAGCCGCTGAGTCATCGCCTTGGACATGCCGTAGGAATAGGCGGTCCGATAGATGCCGTCATAAATGTTCGGCAGGTTGCCGCGCACCACCACCGGAGCCGACGAGTCATCGAACGCCGTCAGCAATTCGGGATTGGGTTCCGGCTCCTGCGCCGGCACGTACTGACCGCGATCGTCGAGCGCGATGGTGACGATGTGCGTGGCCTTGTCGTAGACGCTGGTGCGAACCACCTTGGCGGCGTCACCATGGACCTCGAGACCGACGCGCAACACGGTTCCGGCCTTGAGCGCCGGGGCGTTGAGCAGCTTGGCAATCGCTTCGGCCATGCCGGTGGCATCGTCGCCCGTGTACCCCGAATCGGCAAAGGCCTCGGTGAGGTCCGTGTCCTTGGTGAAAGGGATGATTTCTTCGGCGAAAGCCGGCGCCTGGTCGTCAGCGTTGGCGCGCGGCGCCACGGAGACGTTTTCGGGGACGATCTTGACGTCATAGGAGCCGGCCATGCTTTCGGCAAAAGCATCGCCGAAGCGCTGCGGGTCGACATAATGGAGCGAAGCGACCTGTACGGCGCCGTCGCTGAGGTCGGTGCCGGCTTCGCGCACGACTTTTTCAACTTCGTCGGCGGAAAGGTCGCCCTTTTCGTCGAAGGAGGCCGTCTCGATCGGGAAATCGACGGTCTTCAGGCTCATCTCGCTTTCGACCTTGGCGCCGTAGATCTGGCCGGAAGCGGCGGACGCCGCCGCCGCCGGCTGTGCGGCGGCGCCGTCGTCGCTATCGTTGCCGAACACCTGCATCGGGTCGAAGGGCGGGTAGGGCCGGCTAGTGGTGTGCCCGGCGGCGAGCGCCATCTTGATCTGCACGAAAGGCATGGTGTGGATGACATCGCGGTCGCCGACCTTGGTAACCATCGACACTTCCATGCGACGACGGTCCTTGGCCTTGGCAATCTGGCGCGGCGCCACCAGCCTGGTGGTCTTGGCCACTTCGCCGGAATCGCCATTGCTGGCGAGGCCAATCAGTTCGGCGATCTCTGGTGGGGTCGCCAGTTGCTGGCGCCCGTCTAGGGCGGCAAACAGCGCCACGCCCATCAGCACGCTCGAGGTCACGCCGGTGAGGAATGTTCCCGACAGCCAGCGCGCGGAAACCTCACGCCGATCGGGCGGGCCGCTGCGGCCATCCGCGATAAGCGGCGGCTCATTGCCGAGTTCGGCTATGACATCTTCCGTATCTGGCATCCAGAAAGGCTGCTTCTTCCCCGGGCGGGACGGCTTGTCGCTTTTGTTGTGGCCATGACATTTGCCTGTCACGGCAGGTTAAGTCAACGAAGCCTCGGGCCCCGGTCGAATTCCCCTCGTGCACTTCTCTTATAGAGCGCTCTGAAAAGCGGGCGGCGTGCCTTCATTCATAAGACTCCCGCGCGCGCCCCTTCGAGGCTCAATAAAGACGCCATTGCACGGCTGTGCTTGCGCCTCTCTTGTTGGCCTTGGTGTCGAACGGCAATGCGGCGGCAATAGGGCTCCTTCGTGGCCGTGGCCTCCTGTTATCCCCTGTTCCCCTGGGGCAGTCGGCTATCCACAAAGCGTGCCCAAAATTTCTGTCGCAAAAAGTTCAAAAACTTTGCGAAGGTGTGTTGACAGTTTTGGTAGGTGGCGACTATATACGCCTCACGAACGAGGGCGGTGCGCCGCTGGCGACGAAGAAGTTTGCTTCTAAGACTGCCCTCAGCGAAATTCAAGAG
>NZ_SRTV01000003.1:36680-41680 GCF_004792025.1 Mesorhizobium sp. M8A.F.Ca.ET.181.01.1.1
AAGATTTGTTCGAACTTCATGATCTGAAAGGATCGTGATTTGTCGCAAGGGACGCTCAATCCCTTGCATATGATGGGTTTGCCTAACCGCACCCTCGAACCGATCTCGAGAAGCTGGTCTTTTTGTGCCAATGACATCGAATTGGATCCCGCACAGGATCCGGTTCAGGCGACAATTCCTTCGGAATTGCGCGGACGCTAACCCCTCAAGGGTGGCTGAAGCGACAATCCTTCGGATTGCGCGGGTGGGCATTGGCAATGAGAACGATCAAGTGTCTTAAGGGCAATTGGTGGATGCCTTGGCATGCACAGGCGATGAAGGACGTGATACGCTGCGATAAGCTACGGGGAGGTGCGAATACCCTTTGATCCGTAGATTTCCGAATGGGGAAACCCACCTAAGGTACTTGGAAAATCAGAGCAGCCAGAAGGTCGCAAGGCCGACTTGCTGCTGTGGTTTCCAAGTATCAGATATAGGTAACTTATCCTGAATACATAGGGATAAAGTGGCGAACGCGGGGAACTGAAACATCTAAGTACCCGTAGGAAAGGACATCAACCGAGACTCCGGAAGTAGTGGCGAGCGAACCCGGACCAGGCCAGTGGCGATTGAGAGACAAGCGGAACCTTCTGGAAAGTAGGGCCATAGTGGGTGACAGCCCCGTACGCGTAATGCAATCAATCGTCCTCGAGTAAGGCGGGACACGTGAAATCCTGTCTGAAATTGGGGGGACCACCCTCCAAGCCTAAGTACTCGTGCATGACCGATAGCGAACTAGTACCGTGAGGGAAAGGTGAAAAGCACCCCGACAAGGGGAGTGAAAGAGTACCTGAAACCGATTGCCTACAAACAGTGGGAGCCCGCAAGGGTGACCACGTACCTTTTGTATAATGGGTCAGCGACTTAGTGTGACGAGCAAGCTTAAACCGCTAGGTGTAGGCGCAGCGAAAGCGAGTCTGAACAGGGCGTTCAGTTCGTCGCATTAGACCCGAAACCGAGTGATCTAGCCATGAGCAGGTTGAAGGTAAGGTAACACTTACTGGAGGACCGAACCCATAACTGTTGCAATAGTTCGGGATGACTTGTGGCTAGGGGTGAAAGGCCAATCAAACTCGGAAATAGCTGGTTCTCCGCGAAATCTATTTAGGTAGAGCGTCGACCGAATACCCCAGGGGGTAGAGCACTGGATGGGCTAGGGGTCCTCACCGGATTACCAAACCTAACCAAACTCCGAATACCTGGGAGTACTAGTCGGCAGACACACGGCGGGTGCTAACGTCCGTCGTGAAAAGGGAAACAACCCTGACCTACAGCTAAGGTCCCCAAGTTATGGCTAAGTGGGAAAGGATGTGAGGATCCCAAAACAACCAGGATGTTGGCTTAGAAGCAGCCATCATTTAAAGAAAGCGTAACAGCTCACTGGTCTAAATAAGGGTCTTTGCGCCGAAAATGTAACGGGGCTAAAGCCATACACCGAAGCTTAGGGTTCGTAGCAATACGAGCGGTAGCGGAGCGTTCTGTAAGCTGATGAAGCCATACCCGTGAGGGGTGGTGGAGGTATCAGAAGTGCGAATGCTGACATGAGTAACGTAAGGGGAGTGAGAGACTCCCCCGCCGAAAGACCAAGGGTTCCTGCTTAAAGCTAATCTGAGCAGGGTTAGCCGGCCCCTAAGACGAGGCGGAAACGCGTAGTCGATGGGAACCACGTTAATATTCGTGGGCTTGGAGGTAGTGACGGATCATTGAGGTAGTCCAATCTTATCGGATTGAACGGGCTGCTGCGTGGTTCCAGGAAATAGCTCCTCCTTATAAACCGTACCCGAAACCGACACTGGTGGTCTGGTAGAGTATACCAAGGCGCTTGAGAGAACTATGCTGAAGGAACTCGGCAAATTGCACGCGTAACTTCGGAAGAAGCGTGACCCTTTTCCACGCAAGTGGAGGAGGGTGGCACAGACCAGGGGGTAGCGACTGTTTATCAAAAACACAGGGCTCTGCGAAGTCGCAAGACGACGTATAGGGTCTGACGCCTGCCCGGTGCTGGAAGGTTAAGAGGAGGGGTGCAAGCTCTGAATCGAAGCCCCAGTAAACGGCGGCCGTAACTATAACGGTCCTAAGGTAGCGAAATTCCTTGTCGGGTAAGTTCCGACCTGCACGAATGGCGTAACGACTTCCCCGCTGTCTCCAGCATAGACTCAGTGAAATTGAATTCCCCGTGAAGATGCGGGGTTCCTGCGGTTAGACGGAAAGACCCCGTGCACCTTTACTATAGCTTTACATTGGCATTCGTAGTGGCATGTGTAGGATAGGTGGTAGGCTTTGAAACCTGGGCGCCAGCTCAGGTGGAGCCACCCTTGAAATACCACCCTTATTACTATGGATGTCTAACCGCGGCCCGTTATCCGGGTCCGGGACAATGTATGGTGGGTAGTTTGACTGGGGCGGTCGCCTCCTAAAGAGTAACGGAGGCGCGCGATGGTGGGCTCAGAACGGTCGGAAATCGTTCGCTGAGTGCAATGGCATAAGCCTGCCTGACTGCGAGACTGACAAGTCGAGCAGAGACGAAAGTCGGTCATAGTGATCCGGTGGTCCCGCGTGGAAGGGCCATCGCTCAACGGATAAAAGGTACGCCGGGGATAACAGGCTGATGACCCCCAAGAGTCCATATCGACGGGGTTGTTTGGCACCTCGATGTCGACTCATCGCATCCTGGGGCTGGAGCAGGTCCCAAGGGTATGGCTGTTCGCCATTTAAAGCGGTACGTGAGTTGGGTTCAGAACGTCGTGAGACAGTTCGGTCCCTATCTGCCGTGGGTGTAGGAATATTGAAAGGATCTGTCCCTAGTACGAGAGGACCGGGATGGACGGATCTCTGGTGGACCTGTTGTGGCGCCAGCCGCATAGCAGGGTAGCTATATCCGGACGGGATAACCGCTGAAGGCATCTAAGCGGGAAACCCACCTTAAAACGAGTATTCCCTGAGAACCGTGGAAGACGACCACGTTGATAGGCCGGGTGTGGAAGAGCGGCAACGCTTGAAGCTTACCGGTACTAATAGTTCGATCGGCTTGATCGTTCTCATTCCTTATGTCCATCTGACTTCGTCAGATGGTTTGTTCTCACTCACGCTTGTTCCGCCCTTCGGGCGGCGCTACGTGGGTGCGGCGCACAAGCGCCGACGGTCGGTCGACCTTGCGAAGCTTCGCTTCGAAAGGCGCCAGGCTAAAAGAACTCCAAAGGCACAAAAAAACAGCTTCTCGAATAACGTGCGTTTTGCCGACCTGGTGGTTATGGCGGAGCGGCTGCACCCGATCCCATTCCGAACTCGGCCGTGAAACGCTCCAGCGCTGATGGTACTTCGTCTCAAGACGCGGGAGAGTAGGTCGCTGCCAGGTCTGCTAAACGCACGTTTTATGTGTCACATCCTACTTTCCAAAAATCGAAGCCGGTTTTTGGGTCGAGGCGATGAAATCTTCTCTGAACATGGCCCGCCAACGGGAAACACGGGCCGCGTCAGCGGCCCTTTCATTTGGCGGACAAACCTCTCGCAAGCTCTCGCTTGCAAATCGGTGGCGCGGGGTGGAGCAGCCCGGTAGCTCGTCAGGCTCATAACCTGAAGGTCACAGGTTCAAATCCTGTCCCCGCAACCAAATACAAATGAGCCCGCCATCGTGCGGGCTCTTTTGTATTTTGCCGTGGTCGCCGGCGATTCGAACCTGTCATCAGCGGCCCGCAAGCAGGCCTTGCCGACGCAGCAGGACCGATAACTCAAATCCTGTCCCCAAAACCAAATTAAACCGCCCGCCAGAATCAAACCCGGCGGGCCGTTTTGCGTTCGAACCAGCCGCCATCGATCTTAGCCATCATCAGCACGCAAAGACGGCAGCCAACCACCGGGACAACAAACACAAACCCTGGCTAAAAAAGACCTGCCTCAACAAGACAAAAACAGCCCGCCAGGCTCCCGCCGGCGGGCTGTTCGCATTCGCATCCTCGCCGCATAACGAAATCGCAGACAGATACACAAACCGGAAGGCGCAGTCTCGGAGGTCAAGATATAAAACGAATTTGTACTCAGCCGGCTTCCGTACCTATCCCGCGCGCATCTGGCACCGTGATGGATGCGGGGTATCGAGTTGCGCGTCTGCTGGCCGGTGCCGTCGTGGCCGAGGCGGTATTTCAGTCAATGCCGAATCAGGCGACAAATTGATTCTCTCCGGACGAATCGCGGAAATGAGCACCGGCCGAATCGGTCCAGTTTGCCAATAGGTGACATCTATTGCTATATAGGCACCGCGATCCCGCACTCGCTCCAAGAGGTTGCCAATGCCAAATTACGCTTTGAATGACCACTATGAGAGCTTCATCAAGAAGCAGCTCGAATCGGGGCGTTACAACAATGCCAGCGAGGTCGTGCGTGCCGGCCTGCGCATGCTCGAGGATTTCGAGGCGGAGCGGGAGAGGTGGCTGCGCGAGGAAATCCCGTCGCGCCTGGCCGAACTCAAGCAGGATCCGGCGAAAGCGACACCAGCTGACGCGGTCTTTTCCAGGCTGGAGGCGCGCCATCGCGCGAAGCAGGCGAAAGCCAAGTAGGCAATGGAGTATCGGATTGTCTTTCATCCTGCCGCGCAAGCCGAACTCGAACAGCTCTACGACGACATAGCCGAACGGGCGTCGCCGGCGATCGCCTGGAATTTCGTCGTGGGCATCAAGGACCATTGTCTCGGCTTATCGACTTTTCCACAGCGAGGTACGGAGCGGGTCGAGATCATGCCTGGGCTGCGGATCGTTGGCTACCGGCGGGCGGTCAGCATTGCTTTTGCGGTCGAGGGTGAGCAGGTGCTGATCCTGGGCATCTTCTACGCCGGCCGAAACATCACACCGGAATTGTTGGAGGATCGGCACTGAAAGCCGCTCGGGCGAGGTCCGTGGCCGTGTCGGCGGGCGGCCGTTTTTCAAAGCGAAGCGTGCTCACCATGAGGACCGAAGCGAGTAACCCAG
>NZ_SRTV01000003.1:44180-652918 GCF_004792025.1 Mesorhizobium sp. M8A.F.Ca.ET.181.01.1.1
GTAGAGATGGTGAGAAAAAGTCATTCGTAATAAGAGTTTGCGGCGAGCGTCATGCTCTCCGCCTGTTCTGTTTGACATCGTAAAGAGAAGATTTGTTCGAACTTCATGATCTGAAAGGATCGTGATTTGTCGCAAGGGACGCTCAATCCCTTGCATATGATGGGTTTGCCTAACCGCACCCTCGAACCGATCTCGAGAAGCTGGTCTTTTTGTGCCAATGACATCGAATTGGATCCCGCACAGGATCCGGTTCAGGCGACAATTCCTTCGGAATTGCGCGGACGCTAACCCCTCAAGGGTGGCTGAAGCGACAATCCTTCGGATTGCGCGGGTGGGCATTGGCAATGAGAACGATCAAGTGTCTTAAGGGCAATTGGTGGATGCCTTGGCATGCACAGGCGATGAAGGACGTGATACGCTGCGATAAGCTACGGGGAGGTGCGAATACCCTTTGATCCGTAGATTTCCGAATGGGGAAACCCACCTAAGGTACTTGGAAAATCAGAGCAGCCAGAAGGTCGCAAGGCCGACTTGCTGCTGTGGTTTCCAAGTATCAGATATAGGTAACTTATCCTGAATACATAGGGATAAAGTGGCGAACGCGGGGAACTGAAACATCTAAGTACCCGTAGGAAAGGACATCAACCGAGACTCCGGAAGTAGTGGCGAGCGAACCCGGACCAGGCCAGTGGCGATTGAGAGACAAGCGGAACCTTCTGGAAAGTAGGGCCATAGTGGGTGACAGCCCCGTACGCGTAATGCAATCAATCGTCCTCGAGTAAGGCGGGACACGTGAAATCCTGTCTGAAATTGGGGGGACCACCCTCCAAGCCTAAGTACTCGTGCATGACCGATAGCGAACTAGTACCGTGAGGGAAAGGTGAAAAGCACCCCGACAAGGGGAGTGAAAGAGTACCTGAAACCGATTGCCTACAAACAGTGGGAGCCCGCAAGGGTGACCACGTACCTTTTGTATAATGGGTCAGCGACTTAGTGTGACGAGCAAGCTTAAACCGCTAGGTGTAGGCGCAGCGAAAGCGAGTCTGAACAGGGCGTTCAGTTCGTCGCATTAGACCCGAAACCGAGTGATCTAGCCATGAGCAGGTTGAAGGTAAGGTAACACTTACTGGAGGACCGAACCCATAACTGTTGCAATAGTTCGGGATGACTTGTGGCTAGGGGTGAAAGGCCAATCAAACTCGGAAATAGCTGGTTCTCCGCGAAATCTATTTAGGTAGAGCGTCGACCGAATACCCCAGGGGGTAGAGCACTGGATGGGCTAGGGGTCCTCACCGGATTACCAAACCTAACCAAACTCCGAATACCTGGGAGTACTAGTCGGCAGACACACGGCGGGTGCTAACGTCCGTCGTGAAAAGGGAAACAACCCTGACCTACAGCTAAGGTCCCCAAGTTATGGCTAAGTGGGAAAGGATGTGAGGATCCCAAAACAACCAGGATGTTGGCTTAGAAGCAGCCATCATTTAAAGAAAGCGTAACAGCTCACTGGTCTAAATAAGGGTCTTTGCGCCGAAAATGTAACGGGGCTAAAGCCATACACCGAAGCTTAGGGTTCGTAGCAATACGAGCGGTAGCGGAGCGTTCTGTAAGCTGATGAAGCCATACCCGTGAGGGGTGGTGGAGGTATCAGAAGTGCGAATGCTGACATGAGTAACGTAAGGGGAGTGAGAGACTCCCCCGCCGAAAGACCAAGGGTTCCTGCTTAAAGCTAATCTGAGCAGGGTTAGCCGGCCCCTAAGACGAGGCGGAAACGCGTAGTCGATGGGAACCACGTTAATATTCGTGGGCTTGGAGGTAGTGACGGATCATTGAGGTAGTCCAATCTTATCGGATTGAACGGGCTGCTGCGTGGTTCCAGGAAATAGCTCCTCCTTATAAACCGTACCCGAAACCGACACTGGTGGTCTGGTAGAGTATACCAAGGCGCTTGAGAGAACTATGCTGAAGGAACTCGGCAAATTGCACGCGTAACTTCGGAAGAAGCGTGACCCTTTTCCACGCAAGTGGAGGAGGGTGGCACAGACCAGGGGGTAGCGACTGTTTATCAAAAACACAGGGCTCTGCGAAGTCGCAAGACGACGTATAGGGTCTGACGCCTGCCCGGTGCTGGAAGGTTAAGAGGAGGGGTGCAAGCTCTGAATCGAAGCCCCAGTAAACGGCGGCCGTAACTATAACGGTCCTAAGGTAGCGAAATTCCTTGTCGGGTAAGTTCCGACCTGCACGAATGGCGTAACGACTTCCCCGCTGTCTCCAGCATAGACTCAGTGAAATTGAATTCCCCGTGAAGATGCGGGGTTCCTGCGGTTAGACGGAAAGACCCCGTGCACCTTTACTATAGCTTTACATTGGCATTCGTAGTGGCATGTGTAGGATAGGTGGTAGGCTTTGAAACCTGGGCGCCAGCTCAGGTGGAGCCACCCTTGAAATACCACCCTTATTACTATGGATGTCTAACCGCGGCCCGTTATCCGGGTCCGGGACAATGTATGGTGGGTAGTTTGACTGGGGCGGTCGCCTCCTAAAGAGTAACGGAGGCGCGCGATGGTGGGCTCAGAACGGTCGGAAATCGTTCGCTGAGTGCAATGGCATAAGCCTGCCTGACTGCGAGACTGACAAGTCGAGCAGAGACGAAAGTCGGTCATAGTGATCCGGTGGTCCCGCGTGGAAGGGCCATCGCTCAACGGATAAAAGGTACGCCGGGGATAACAGGCTGATGACCCCCAAGAGTCCATATCGACGGGGTTGTTTGGCACCTCGATGTCGACTCATCGCATCCTGGGGCTGGAGCAGGTCCCAAGGGTATGGCTGTTCGCCATTTAAAGCGGTACGTGAGTTGGGTTCAGAACGTCGTGAGACAGTTCGGTCCCTATCTGCCGTGGGTGTAGGAATATTGAAAGGATCTGTCCCTAGTACGAGAGGACCGGGATGGACGGATCTCTGGTGGACCTGTTGTGGCGCCAGCCGCATAGCAGGGTAGCTATATCCGGACGGGATAACCGCTGAAGGCATCTAAGCGGGAAACCCACCTTAAAACGAGTATTCCCTGAGAACCGTGGAAGACGACCACGTTGATAGGCCGGGTGTGGAAGAGCGGCAACGCTTGAAGCTTACCGGTACTAATAGTTCGATCGGCTTGATCGTTCTCATTCCTTATGTCCATCTGACTTCGTCAGATGGTTTGTTCTCACTCACGCTTGTTCCGCCCTTCGGGCGGCGCTACGTGGGTGCGGCGCACAAGCGCCGACGGTCGGTCGACCTTGCGAAGCTTCGCTTCGAAAGGCGCCAGGCTAAAAGAACTCCAAAGGCACAAAAAAACAGCTTCTCGAATAACGTGCGTTTTGCCGACCTGGTGGTTATGGCGGAGCGGCTGCACCCGATCCCATTCCGAACTCGGCCGTGAAACGCTCCAGCGCTGATGGTACTTCGTCTCAAGACGCGGGAGAGTAGGTCGCTGCCAGGTCTGCTAAACGCACGTTTTATGTGTCACATCCTACTTTCCAAAAATCGAAACCGGTTTTTGGGTCGAGGCGATGAAATCTTCTCTGAACATGGCCCGCCAACGGGAAACACGGGCCGCGTCAGCGGCCCTTTCATTTGGCGGACAAACCTCTCGCAAGCTCTCGCTTGCAAATCGGTGGCGCGGGGTGGAGCAGCCCGGTAGCTCGTCAGGCTCATAACCTGAAGGTCACAGGTTCAAATCCTGTCCCCGCAACCAAATACAAATGAGCCCGCCATCGTGCGGGCTCTTTTGTATTTTGCCGTGGTCGCCGGCGATTCGAACCTGTCATCAGCGGCCCGCAAGCAGGCCTTGCCGACGCAGCAGGACCGATAACTCAAATCCTATCCCCAAAACCAAATTAAACCGCCCGCCAGAATCAAACCCGGCGGGCCGTTTTGCGTTCGAACCAGAGATCAATCCGCCCCCCAGGCGAGAACAAGCCCGCGACGCACAACAAACAAATCCCACCGACCAAAACAATCCATACAAACGCCCGTAGCAATCGCCGCGGGCGTTTTGTTTTTGGGAGATGGCATAACCGCTTTAATGTAAGTCATTCCTGACCTTCCGCGGCGGTCACATCTCACAGCATCGCGCTGCCGCGCGATCGTTTTTTCTCGGCGGCGGCGAGCAGGTCTACAAATACGCGTACCTTGGCGGGCCTGAACCTTGCCGGCGGAAAGACGGCGTGGATGCCGCCGGTGGGCAAGGCCCATTCGGCAAAGACCGGCACCAGCCGTCCTTCGGCGATATCATCGCTGACGCTGTAGTCGGGAAACACACCCAGCCCTATGCCGGCAAGCACGCAGGCGTGGGCGGCCGGGCTCTTGTCGCATGTGATGACCGGATTGAGCTCGGTCAGCACCTTGTCACCATTCCTGGAAAACAGCCATTGGCCGACACCGCGAAGCTGGGCGTTTCCGACCCAGGCCAGCGATCGCGCCTGGCGCGGGCTCACACCCTGCGGCAGGCTCGCGGCGAGGGCAGGACTTGCCACCACGATCTGCCGTATCGTGCCCAGGCGCCGCGCCTGGTTCGAGGAATCGGCAAGCCAGCCGACGCGGATGCCGAGGTCGATCTGCTCGTCGACCAGATTGCTTACCGCATCGTCGAAGATCGCCTCGACGCGCATATGCGAATAGGTTTTCAGATAGGCGGCGATGACCGGCGCAACGATCTTCGTGCCGTAGTCGAGCGGTGCGGTCAGTCTCAGCATTCCCGCCGGTTCGACGCCACCGCGCGAAATCTCGCCATAGGCGGCTTCCGCTTCCCGCAGAATGATCATTGCACGGTCATAGAAGAGGCGTCCCTCTTCTGTCGGTGTGACGCGGCGCGTCGTGCGTCGCATGAGAGACGCGCCCAGTTCTTCCTCGAGCTTGCCAATCTGATGGCTGACCACGGCTTTGGCGACGCCAAGTCGGTCGGCTGCCGATGTGAAGGACCCGGTCTCCATCACGGTGGTGAAGTAAATGAGTCGATTGAGGTTCAGCAGGTCGGCCAAAGTGATCGCTTTTGTCTGATTGGATCAGACAGTTTGTATTATTGGTAGCCATTTATCGCAAGACCGCCCGCTGCCACATATGGGCCAGGACATTTGACGGTCAGGTCGCGGGGAGCCCCGCCAACGGACATCAGGCAATCATGCGCAACTCAGGCGTGACTTACCTTTTCGATCCGCTCTGCGGTTGGTGCTACGGCGCCACCCCAATGCTGGACAAATTGATGGCAGGCGGCGTGCGCGTCGAATTGCTGGCGACCGGCCTGTTTTCCGGCGCCGGCGCGCGTCCGATGGATGAGGGGTTTGCCGCCCATGCCTGGGCCAACGATCAGCGTATCGAACGTCTGACGGGACAGCCGTTCACGCAGGCTTATCAGCGCAACGTTCTAAACGTTCGTGGCACTCTGCTGGACTCCCATACCGCCACGCTCGCCATCAGCGCCGCAGGCCTGGAAGATCCCGGCCGGCGGCTGACCGCGCTGAAGGCGATCCAGCGGGCACGCTATGTCGACGGCCGCGATATCGTCACCGCCGGCGGTGTCGCCGAGGTGCTCTCCGCCGCTGGCATGGCGGATGCGGGCGAGTTGCTGGCGGCGCCAACGGAGCGGCTGCTGACGGCTCACCGCGAACTGGTCGGTCGCGGCCGCGCGTTGTTCCAGCGCTTGCATGCCAATGGCGTGCCTTCGCTGGCGGTCATCCGCAACGAAGCGCCCCGGCTCATCGGTTCGAACGCGCTGTTCGGCAGCTTCGACAATCTCGTCGCCCATATCGCTGCGGCCTGATCTCCACCCAATCAGCCTCCAACAGGAAATGGAAGAAGACATGGCAAAAGTTGCTCTTATCGGCGCCTCCGGCGCCGTCGGTTCGCGCCTGCTCAAGGAACTCTCCGACCGTGGCCATACGGTCACCGGCATCGCCCGCAGCCCGGAAAAGATCGCGGCGCTGCCCGGCGTGACCGCCAGAAAAGGCGATGTCTTTGACAGGCAAGGTCTCGCCGATTTGATCCGCGGACACGACGTGGTGATCAGCTCGGTGCATTTCCTGGACAGCGACCCCGATACGTTGATCGCCGCGGTGCGTGACTCCGGCGTGAAGCGGTATCTCGTCGTGGGCGGCGCGGGCAGTCTCGAAGTCGCGCCCGGCAAGCGGCTGGTCGACACTCCCGAATTCCCCGAGATCTACAAGGCCGAAGCACAGAAGGGCGCCGACTTCCTGGATAAGCTCAAGACGGTCGGCGATCTCGACTGGACGCTCCTGTCGCCTTCGGCCCTGTTCGTCCCAGGCGAGCGCACCGGCAAATACCGTCTCGGCAAGGACACGCTTCTCGCCTCGGACAAGGGCAGCAGCATTTCCTTCGAGGACTATGCCATCGTCCTGGTCGACGAGATCGAGAAGCCGGCGCATGTCAGGCAGCGCTTCACCGTCGGCTATTGATACAGCGCTGCGCAAGTGACGAGCGTCGCAAAGTGACCGCTCGTCATCTTCGCTAGTCCTCAGGCTGGAAACGCGGGCCGGCGATTGCCGTGATGACCGAGATCATGGATGCCATGAGGCTGAAGCGGCGGCGCGGCGGCATGCCGAATCCGCCTGGCAGATCGCTCGCAGGACGCTTCCGCTGCCGCCGGCATGACCGGTGCTGGCACCGAGCGACTCAGGCGTCGCTGGCCAAGGTCGCGCGCAGCCATGCGGTCATGGCATCGAAGTCGATCGGCCGCGTGGTGTCGACGTCGAACAGCGGTCCGCGCCGCAGCGGTTCGGCGCGTTTGGCCAGTTCAATCAGTTCAGGGATGTAGGCAGCGCCGGGATGGCCGGGGAGGCGCTGGCCGAGCCTGGCGCCATAACGTTCGGCCAGAACCTCGCCGGGCGCGTGGCACCAGATTTCGACGGTATGTTCGACGCCGGCCCTGCGCAGATGATCCTCGAGCACTTGCCGCGGCTGGAAACCGAACCAGGCATCGACGATGAAGGTGCTGCCGGCCGGGGCGTCGCCGACCAGCGACCAGATTGCCTGGTAGCTGGCGCGGCCCAGCGTGCGGTTGAATTCGCGATCGGCGCCGCCGAGCACTTCGAGGAACGGGTTCTTGACCGTGTCGAGTGCAAGCAGCGGCCATCCCATGCGGTCGGCGATGCCGCGTGACACGGTGCTCTTGCCGCTGGCCGGGATGCCGTTGACGAGCACGGCGCGTCTGGCGCGACCAAGGTTAACGGAAAGCGATGTCGATGCCGGGGCCGAAAGCGCCTGGAGCCCGGCGCCGATCACACCGGCATCGTCGCCGAGCTGTGCCGGTTCGACCGGGCATTGGTACCAGGGCGCCAGCGCCGGCGCGTGGCCGAGCGCTCTGTGTGCCGCGAGGCCAAGCCCACCGCCAAGCAGGACGACATCGGGGTCGAACATGGCGACGGTGGTATCGATCGCCGCGCGCAGCGGCCTTGCCCAGGCTTCCAGTATGCTGCGCGCCTCGATATCGCCGGCCACGTCGCGAGCAAAGAGCTGGTCGACCGAAACGTCAGGCCCAAAGCCGGCGCGCGCGATGTGGCGGCCAAGCGCCGTGCCGGAACTGGTGGTTTCGACACAGCCGCGCCGCCCGCAGGCACAGACCTCGCCGTCGACGTCGACGGTGATGTGGCCAAGTTGCCCCGCCGTTGCCCGGCCGCGCATGATCCGTCGGTTCTGGGCGACGGCGCCGCCAATGCCGGTGCCGATGGTGAACATGGCGATGTTGTCGTGGCCCCGGCCGGCGCCAAGGGCCATCTCGGCGGCCAGCGCCATGTTGCAGTCATTGTCGAGGACAACAGGCTTGCCGGTCATGCTTTCCAGCCGCTGCGCGAGCGCGACCGAGGCAAGGTTGACGTAACCTCCCGACAGGACAGCGCCGCGGCGCGCGTCGACGCGTCCGGGAACACCGACGCCGATGGCCGCCACGTCGGGCGTATCGAGAAGGCGCACCATGTCGGCGATGCGGCCAAGCACCAGTTCCGGGTCGGGTGCGCTTTTCTCGCTGAGGCGTTTGAGGATTTCACCCGTGCCCGAGATGCGGGCGGCACGCAAATTGGTGCCGCCGATATCGATCCCTATGGCCATCGACTTATGTGGCATGATGTCCTGCACGTGCCGGTGATCCAACGGAATGTCAGGCGGCGGCCTTTTGCCGATAGTGCCCGATCACCGCCTGGATCTCGCGCAATCGCGGCACCGCGATGGTCTTAAGCCTTTCGCGCTGAATGTCACGGTCGAGCGAGATACAGTCCTTCCACAGTGAACGGCCGGCGATCACGCCGGAGGCACCATTTTGCATGGCGATCTCGACCTGGCCGAGGAAGGTGGCGTGGTTGACGCCAGCTGAAAGTACCGCCCACGGCACTTCGCCGGCCATTTTTGTGATATTGGCACAGGCTTCCGGCGTTCCGGGGTAGGGAAGCTTCAGCACCTTTGCGCCGCATTCCAGCGAAATCCTGGTACCTTCCTCGACCAGCCAGGGTGTCTTGGCCGCATAGGCTTCCGGACTTTCTCCGTCGAGCTGATAGGTCAGGAATTCGACGACGAGCAGCAGGTCCTCTTTGCCGAAGTCGGTAATGCACTGGCGCAGCATGGCGATGTTGTGTTCGTTGGCCTGCGGCTTGTCGGCCCTGAGATAGACCATGATCTTGCCGCCCGTGCCGCCGAGTTCGCGCACACGCCGCGCGTCGATGCCGGGAACCAGCCGCGACAGGCGGTAGCCTTCCGGCGAAAGGTCGAACCCGGACGCGTCGAGGCCGATGAGGAGTGCGGTATCCCGGTTGAGCACGCCCTCGTCGACCACTCTCGGCACCGCGCAGAGCGGGTCGAGCAGCACGCAGGACGCAGCGCTTGCGAGGTAGCGCGTGATGTCGGCCTTGGTGTCGCCGAGCATGTCGTTGGTGATCCTGGCCTGGTCCGCGGGATCCGACGCCAGCAAGGTGCGCATGCCGCCGCGCTGGTCGCAAGCGATGGCCACCATGGCGCCGTCCTTGCCGCATATCTGCTGGTAGCCGCGCAGTTCCGCGGTGGTCATCTTCGTCATGGTTTTCTGTCCGATGTTGGCGCTCTCTCGCCGAGGCGCTGATCCCGTGGAAACAATGGTCAGTTTGCCTGCCTGCCGGCAGGAAGATTTTGCCGCCTGATGCATCGCCGGCTGCCAGTACAAGCAGCCTTGCCGGCGCGTGGCCTGGTATGGCCCTCAAGTTGCGAGTTCACCGGATTTGCGCGATAACTCCCATCGGCGTATACGTGTGTAACACGTTGCTGAAAGGAATTGCAAGCTGTCTGTTCCCTCCGTCCAGGACGCGACCGCATCGCGCACGATGCTGCACACGGTTGCAAAGCTGCACTATGTGGAGGAGATGTCGCAGGTCGACATAGCGCGGCAGCTCGGTGTCTCCACCGCGACGATTTCGCGCTTGCTGCAGCGGGCGCGGGCCGAGGGCATCGTGCGCATCGAGGTCATCGACCTGGCGACGCCGGAGGATATCACCAGGCAACTGGTCGACGGGCTGAAATTGCGGGATGCCGCGGTTGTCGAGACGCCGGCGGCGGGTGGGTTGACGGCGCTTTCCGCCCCGCTTGGCGCTTTGCTCAGGCAGGCGCAGCTGGTTGCCGGCTCCGTGGTCGCCATCGGTTGGGGGCGCGCCGTGCGCGAGGTCATCCGATCCGGCCTGCCGCGTATGCCGGGCGTGCTGACAGTGGCAGCAACCGGCGGCATGCAGCAGCACGCGGCGCATTTCCAGGTCAACGAATTCGTGCGGCTTGCCGCGGAGGAGTTCGGCGGCACACCGCGCTTCATCCACGCCCCCTATTTGCCGTCGAGCGAGCTGCGTGAGGTCTTCCTGCGCGACGCCGCCATCCGCGACGCCGTCGCCTTGTGGGAGAGAACCGATGTGGCCATCGTCGGCATCGGCCTGCCGCACGCCATAAACGCGCCCGAGGCGAGCGCCGCCACGCCGAGCGAGCAGGCGCTGGTTCACGCGGCCGGCGACGTGCTGCGTCATTACTTCGATGCAGAAGGCGCCCTGATCGCCTGGGAAGGGGAGAGCCGGATGATCGCCATGTCGCCGGCGCAGCTTCGCGCCGTGCCGCTGGTGATCGGCGTCGCCGCCTCGCCTGAGAAGGCGACGGCAATCATCGGCGCCGTTCGTTCCGGGCTCATCAACACGCTGGTGACGGATACCAAGACGGCGCAGGCCGTCCTCGCGGTTCTTGCAACGCGATAGCGGCAGATATGCCGGACGGATGCCGCGCCGTGGCGCGGAGAGAAGCCGTTGCGAAATCGATTGTATCGCCGTGGAGTCGGGACGATAGTTCCCCCGGGGCTCCGAGGAGCAGTCGGATGGTGTCTGGAAAAGCCTGCGTTGCCGTCTCGGAAAAACCGAGTTGCAATTTATTTCTGCAAAGTGTTACAAATTGCGGATCCGGCGTGCAGGGCATGCCGGGCGCCGTGGTTGCCTGACGTCGCGGAGGCGAGGAAAGCGAGCACGGCGATTGTGCCGGTCGGCTGGCCGGCTGACAGACTGGAGGGCGCTTGGGAGGAGCTGCCCGCGAAAGGCAAACAGGCGTTCCCGGCCGTCGGCATCCTGCCCCCGCGCGGATGACGGCCATTCCAATGTCACCGCAAACGGCAGAATTGCCAACAATGAGGAGGATGTCATGAAGAAGATCGTTGCCGCGCTCGCGGCGCTTGCCGTCAGCGCGACGGTGCTGATGGCGCCCGCGCAGGCACAGGACAAGAAATACACCATTGCGCTCATTCCGGGTCTCACCACCGATGGCTTCTACATCACCATGCGCAAGGGTGCTCAGGCGGCTGCCGATGCGCTCGGCGTGAACCTGGTCTTCCAGGGTGCTCCGGACTTCAACCCGGTCACCCAGGTGCCGGTGCTCGACGCAGTCATCGCCAAGAAGCCGGACGCGATCCTGATCGCGCCGACCGACAAGGTTCAGCTGGTGGAACCGCTGCGCAAGGCCAATGATGCCGGCATCCCGGTCATAACCGTCGACACTTTCATCGGCAGCGGCGTTTACCAGACGGGTGCCGGCGACGCCGATTTCCCGCTGGCCTACATTGCCTCGGACAATGTGCTGGGCGGCGAGATCGCGGCGCGGGCGCTGGCCACCGCCATTGGCGACAAGGGCAAGGTCTATGTATCGAACGTCAAGCCCGGCATTTCGACCACCGACCAACGCGAAGAAGGCTTCAAGAAGGAGATGGCCAAGCATACCGGCATCACCGTTCTGGAGACCCAGTTCAATGACGACGACGCCAACAAGGCGGCCTCGCAGTTGCAGGCTGTCTTCGCGCGCAATCCCGATCTCGTCGGCGTGTTCGGCGCCAACCTGTTCTCGGCGCTCGGCGCCGCCAACGGCGTCAAGCAGGCGGGACAGACGGGAACCGTCAAGGTGGTTGCCTTCGATGCACCGACCAGCATCGTCGACAACATCAATACCGGCCTCGTGGACGTGGCAATCGCCCAGCATCCGGCCGAGATCGGCTATTACGGCGTCGTTTCGGCCTACGCCCACCTGACCGGCCATTCGATCCCGGTCACGATCGGCACCGGCTTCACGATCATGGACAAGTCCAACATCGCGGACCCGAACATCTCGAAGTATCTCTACTCCGAGTAAGCCCAGACGAGCTTGGCTCCTCCCGGTTTTGCCGGGGGGAGTTCGCGCCGGGTCCCGCAAAAGGCGGGGCCTGTTTGAAGGCAGCCGCGCCGCGGAGTATTCATGACCTCGACATCAGTAGCCCAGCCTGCCGAGAAGCATGTCGCCCCCCAGGCCGATCATGGCGATCCGGCCAGGAGCCTGATCGGACGCATCGCCGAAGGGCGCGCCTGGCTGTTCCTTGCCGGCCTGATCATCTGTTTCGAGATATGGTCGAGATACGCCTTCGGCGCGACGTTCGTGCTCAACCCGTTCAACCTGCAATCCATCGCGATCTTCGCGATAGCGCCGCTGCTGCTGGCGACCGGCCAGACCTTCGTCATCATTTCAGGCGGCATCGACCTGTCGCTCGGCTTCATCATGGGCCTTGCCGCAGTCGTTGCCGCGCATGCCACCAATATGGCGGGCGCCGCCATTCCCTTGCCGCTGGCCATGCTCGCGGGCATCCTCGCCGCCGTGATCGTTGCCGGTGTGCCCGGCATCATCAATGGTCTGCTGATCTCACGCCTCAGGGTGCCGCCGTTCATCGGTACGCTCGGCATGTTCGGCGTCGCGCGCGGCGTTGCCTTCCTGCTTGCCGGCGGCACCACGGTGCCGGTGCAGAATTCTTGGTTCGCGCTGCTCGGCAACGGCAAGTTCTATGGCGTGCCCTATCTGGTCATGATCGCTGCCGTCTTCGTCATCGGCATGCACTACCTGCTCAGCCAGACGCGGTTCGGCCAGCACAATTATGCCATCGGCGCCAATGTGCAGGCGGCGCGGCGCGCCGGCATCGATATCAGGGGCCACATATTGCGGCTCTATGTGCTGTCGGCGATGTGCGCCGGCCTTGGCGGGGCGCTCTACGCAGCGCGCTTCACCGCCGGTGCGGCACAAGCCGGCGAGCCGCTGCTGCTCGACAGCGTCGCGGCGGTGGTGATCGGCGGCGCCAGCCTGTTCGGCGGCTCCGGCACGATCCTGGGCACGGTCGCCGGCGCGCTGGTGATCGCGGTCATCCAGTACGGGCTGGTCTTCGTCAATGTCGAGCCGTTCTGGCAATTCATCGCCGTCGGCGTCGTCATCATCATTTCCGTGCTCATAGACCAGGCGCAGCGCCGGTTCAGTGGAGGCCGCCAGGATGAATAGCACCGACCAGAACACCCCCTTGCTCGAAGTCCGCAACCTGTCCAAGCATTTTGGCGCCGTGCGTGCACTCAGCGATTTCTCCATGGCCGTGCGGCCGGGCGAAGTGGTGGCGCTTGCCGGCGACAATGGCGCCGGCAAGACGACGCTGATCAAGGCGATCTCGGGCGTGTTCCAGCCGACGGGGGGCGAAATCCTGCTCGGTGGCCAGCCAGTGGCTTTCGCGACGCCGCAGGAGGCGCGCGAAAAAGGCATCGAGACGATCTACCAGGATCTGGCTCTGGCCGACAATCTGTCGATCGGCGCCAACATCTTCCTTGGCCGCGAACCGATGCGCAAGGCGTTCGGCTTCCTGCCGGTGCTCGATCGCAAGGCGATGGCAGAGGCCGCCAGGGAGACGATGAAGCGGCTCGATTTCCATGTCAGCCGGATGAACGCCCCGGTCAGCAATTTCTCCGGCGGCCAGCGCCAGGCCGTCGCCATCGGCCGCGCCGTCTACTGGGATGCGCAGATCCTGATCATGGACGAACCGACGGCGGCATTGGGCGTGCCGGAGCAGCGCAAGGTGATCTCGCTGATCCACCAGCTCAAGGCGCAAGGACGCGGCGTGATCTTCATCTCGCACAATCTGCAGGACATCTTCGCGGTTTCGGACCGCATCGTCGTGCTGCGGCGCGGCGTTCAGGCCGGCGAGCGCAAGATTTCGGAGACCAACCATGATGAGGTCGTCAGGCTGATGGTCGGGGGATAGGCGGGTTCTCTCAGTGTGATCTTGCTCGAAGACCGGATCATGGTCTGCTTCTGTCCAATCTGGGCGCGGCCGCCACCAGCGCCTTGCCGACGGCCGATTGCGGTGCGTCGATAACGGTTCGGGCATCGCCGCTCTCGGCAATCCGCCCGCCGTCGAGAAGGATGACGCGGTGGGCGATCGCGCGCACCACGCCGAGATCATGCGAAATGAAGAGATAGGCGATCCGTTCCTGGTGCTGCAGGTCGAGCAGGAGATCGAGGATCTGGCCGCGCACCGAGACATCGAGCGCCGACACCGCTTCATCAAGCACGATCAGCGACGGCTTGGTGGCGATGGCGCGGGCAATCGCCACGCGTTGCCGCTGGCCGCCGGAGATTTCATGGATGGCGCGCGGTGCAAGACCGGCCGCAAGGCCGACCCGCTCCAGCAAGGCAGCGATGCGGCGCGGCCGCTCGGAGCGCGAGGCGACGCCATGAATGCGCAAAGGGTCGTCGAGGACGCGCGCCACGGTGGCGCGTGGGTTGAAGGCGGCGAGCGGATCTTGGAACACCATTTGCAGGCGGGCGCGGCGCACACGCAAGGGCGCGCCGCGCAGCGCCAAGAAATCATCGCCTTCGAATTCGATGCCTCCGCCATCCGGCTCGATCAAGCGCAACACCAGTCGCGCGATCGTCGATTTGCCGCTGCCGGAAGGCCCGGCCAGCGCCAGTGTTTCGCCGGGTTCGACATGAAAGGAGACATCGTCCACCGCGGCGAGGGTCTTGCCGCCGCGACCATAGCGTTTGGTGAGCTTGGACACCGTCAGCAGGCTCATCCATTCAGCCCGCTTCGGTTCAGCAAGGGTTGGGCGTCGAGGCCGATATGGGCGTCGAGCAGCGCGCGCGTGTAGGCTTGGGCGGGTGCGTCGATCATCTGCGCCGTCTTGCCAAGCTCCACCAACTGGCCATGTCGGAAGACCGCGATGCGTTCGGCAAGTTCGGCGGCGAGCGCGATGTCATGGCTGATGAACAGCAGCGTCATGCCGTCCTCTGCCACCAGCCGTCGGATCAGCACGACGATCTCGGCCTGCACGATGGTGTCGAGCGCGCTGGTTGCCTCGTCGGCGATCAGCAGTTTCGGCCCGGCGACAATCGCGGCGGCAATCGCCACACGCTGCTTCTGGCCGCCGGAAAGCTGGTGCGGGAAGGCGCGCAGGGCGGAGTCAGGGTCGGGCAAGCGGACGCGTTCGAGGAGGGTTCTGGCCTTGGCGTATGCCTGCTGCCATGTGAGGCCGAGATGGGTGCGGGCGACTTCGGCGATCTGCTTGCCGATGGTCATCACGGGATCGAGGCTTGCGGAGGGATCCTGAAAGACGAAGCCGATGTCGCGGCCGAGGAGGGGTGTCAGGTTTTGTCCGGAGTGAGACTTTGGCGTTCTGCGTTCTACGGCATCCAACGTTGGTAGAGAGAACCACTCGATGCTGCCTTCAATTTTCGAAGACAGTGGCAACAACCCCGCGATCGCCAGCGCCAGGGTGCTCTTGCCCGAACCGCTTTCACCGATGATCGCAAGCCGTTCGCCTGCGTGGAGATCGATAGTGATGTTCTTCAGCGCCGTGACCTCGATGCCATCGCCGCGGTAGGTCACCGAGAGATCGCGGATCGACGCCAGCGCGGTCACGACAGGCCCCTGCGCACGGCCGTCGTCTCGACGATGCCTACGCCGGCGAGATAGACGCTCAATACCGTCAACACCAGCGCAATGCCCGGGACGATCGACAGGAACGGCGCGGTGCGCAAGACAGTGCGGCCTTCCGCGATCATGCCGCCCCAGGTGACCCGGTTGGGATCGCCGAGGCCAAGGAAGGACAGGGCCGCTTCGGTGAGGATCGCGGCGGCGACGATCACCGATGACATCGCCAGCACCGGCGGCAAGGCGTTGGGCAGCACTTCGCGAAAGGCGATCTCCAGTGGATGCATGCCGATGACGCGGGCACCGGCGACATAGTCGCGCTCGCGGATCGACAGCACTTCCGCGCGGGCAATGCGCGCCGGTCCAGTCCAGGTGCCGAGCGCTATGGCCACGACGACGACGCCGAGCGAGGGGCCAACCACGCTGACGAAGGCTAGCGCCAGCAGGAAACCAGGCACGGTCTGGAACGCGTCGGTAATGCGCATCAGCACTTCGTCAATGAGGCCGCCGGCAAAGCCGGCCAGCGTGCCGACGACCGCGCCGACGACAAGGGCCGCGGCGGCTGCAGCGAGGCCGACAGCCAGCGAGGTGCGGGCGCCGTGGAACAGTTCGGCCAGCACGTCACGGCCGAGCCGATCGGTGCCGAGCGGCAGCGACCAATCCTGGAATGGCGGCAGCAGCGCGGGGCCGGCAATGGCTTGCGGATCCCCGGGAAACAGTAGCGAGGCCGACAGCGCCATGGCGAACAGCACCGCCAGAAGGAGAGTGCCGGCAACCGCCTCGGGCGTGCGCAGGAAGCGGCGCAGACGGCTCATGCGCCCGCCTCGCTGGCGCCGACGCGGGGGTCGAGAAAGGCATAGGCGATGTCGACGAGCAGGTTGATGAGGATGACGAGCACCGCGCTTGTGAGGATGATGCCAAGCAGCAAGGGGGTGTCGCGCGCGGCCACCGCTTCCTGCGCCAGCCGGCCGAGGCCGGGCACGGCAAAGACGCTCTCGATGACGACGCTGCCGCCCAGCATCTGCGCCGATTGCAGGCCAAGCATGGTGACCAGCGGCAAAAGTGCGTTGCGGGCGACATGGGCGAGCACGATGCGGCGGCGCGAAAGCCCCCTGGCGCGGGCGGCCAGCACGAAATCCTGACGCCAGGCCTCGGCCATGCCGGCGCGCATCATGCGCAGATAGAGCGCCAGGTAGATGAAGCCGAGCGCGGAAACCGGCAGCACCAGATGGATGGCGATGTCGGCGGCGCGGTTGAGACCGGTCTTGTCCGATGCCAGGGTCTCGATGCCGCCGATCGGCAACCAGCGCAGGTCGACGGCGAAGATCACGATCAGCACCAGGCCGAGCCAGAAGCCGGGTACGGCATAGAGCGCCAGCGAGGCGACGGAGAGAAAACGGTCGCGGAAGGTGCCGGGCCTTGCGCCGGCATAGATGCCGAGCGCCGAGCCGAGGCCGAAGGAGAGCGCGGTGGCGCTGACCATCAGGATGAGCGTGGTCGGCAGGCGTTCCAAGATGATCTGGCGGATCGGCCGGGAGAAAGTGACGGACTGGCCGAGGTCGAGATGCAGCAATGCCCAGAGATAGTTGGCGAGCCGGGTCAACTCCGACTGGTCAAGGCCCCAGCGATGGCGCAAGAGCTCGATCATGCCGGCGTCGCCGCCGGTCGAGACGATATAGGCGTCGACTGCGTCGCCGGGCGCGGCTTCAAGGAGAAGGAAGGTGCCGATGACGACGATAAGCAGAACGAAGATGCTGCCGATGAGGCGACGACGCAGGAGGACGAGGGCGCGAGTCATAATGATGGGACGCCGCTTGTAAACTTCTGAGGCCGTGCTCCACGGCGCCCCCCTCTGTCCTGCCGGACATCTCCCCCACTTGGGGGGAGATCAGTTGTCATCGCGGCTTTCGCCAATCGCCAACGTTGCAGGGAAGTGCGAGGCGCGGAAACCGCCAATCTCCCCCCTTGTGGGGGAGATGTCCGGCAGGACAGAGGGGGGCGCGAAGGAACTCTCATTCTCCGAATCTGAGCACCCCAAACTTCGATCCGCAAGTGCGGGATCAGCCCGCCAAATAGGTGTCCGCCCAGTTCGACACCGCCCAGCGCGGGTTGTTGGCGATGTTGCCCACCTTGTCACTGGCGACGCTGATAAAACTCCATTCGGCGACGTTGATCAGCGGCAGGTCGGCCGTGACTTGCCTCTGGAACTCCTTGTAGAGGTCGGTACGCGCCGTGGTGTCGAGCGTTTCCGATGCCTTGGTGATCAGCGCGTCGAGCGCAGGGTTTTTGTAGCCGCCCTGGTTGGAGAACGGCACGCCATCCGGAATGCCGCTCTGCACCAGGATGGTAGTCGAGATCGCCGGGTCGCCGCGGAAGACCGGCGGGCCGACCGCGAGGTCGAAGGCGTGGTCGGTGTAGACTGCCTTGATGTGGGCGGCCGAGTCGTTGTTGACCAGTTGCGCGTCGATGCCGATAGCCGCGAGCGCTTGGCGCAGATAGTCGCCGAACTGTTTGGTCTCGTTGAAATAGGGGGCCGGCAAGAGCTTGAGCGAGAAGCGGTTGCCGTCGGCGCCTTTCTTGTAGCCTGCCTCGTCGAGCAGGGCGTTGGCCTTGGCGACATCGAAGGCATAGGTCGGCACGTCGGCGGTGTAGAATTGCGGATCGTTCTTCGGCACCGGGCCGGTGGCGGTGGCGGCATAGCCGAGGAACACCGTCTTGACGACGAAATCCTTGTCGATGGCGTGCGCGATCGCCTGGCGCACCTTCACGTCGGCCAGTTCCTTGCGGCGATGGTTGATCTCGACGACGAGCTGGTAGGTCAGCCCCTCATAGCCCTTGGTGATGACCTTCAGGCCGGGAACCTTGGAGATGCGGTCGAGGTCGGCCAACGGCACGGCCGAGAAAGCCGCGAGCTGGATTTCTTGCGCTTCCAGCGCCGCAGCGGCGGAGGTGCGGTCGGGCAGGACCTGATAGATGATCTCGTCGAGATAGGGCTCGTCCTTGCCCCAATAGTCCGTGTTCTTCGTCAGCCGGTAATACTGGCCGGCCTTGTGCTCGCCGAACTTGAACGGACCGGTACCGATCGGCGCGTTGTTGGCCGGGTTGTCCTCGATCTTGCCGACCTCGTAGACGTGCTTCGGCACCACGCTCGACAGCGCCGGCAGGGCGTTGCGGATCAGCTGGAACGGCGTCGGCTTGGCGAATTTGAACACGGCGGTCAGATCGTCTGGTGTGTCGACCGCGCTGAGGTCCTTGAACACGGTGCGGCCGAGATTCTGCAGCGGCTTCCAGATCTGCAGCGCCGAGAAGGCGACATCGGCCGAGGTGAATGGCTTGCCGTCATGCCATTTGACTCCTTCGCGCAGCTTGAACGTCGCCGACAGTCCGTCGGCGGCCCCTTCCCAGCTCACCGCCAGCCGTGGCGCAAGCCCGTCCTTGCCGTCGAAGGAGGCTTCCGCCAGCGTCTCGACGATCTTGCTGGAGATGAAGAAAACGCCGTTCGAGGCGACGATCGCCGGGTTGAGATTGCGCGGCTCGGAGTCGGCGGCAAGCACGAGCCGGCCACCCTTCTTCGGCGTCTGTCCCCAACCCAGCGCCGGCATGGCCGTGGAGGCCAGCAGCATCGCCGAGCCGGTAAGCATGGTGCGTCTGGAAATGGTGAAACCTGACATGATCGAACTCCGTCCTCTCCGCGCGACCCGACCCGGGCGCGACACCCCTAGAACGCCGGCGTGCATCGGCATCCTTGCGGCGGGGATTATGAGCCTTGCGAAGGGTTTCGCCAGAGACGGAATTGGCGCATCCTTGCTTGGCTTTGAAATTTTCGTCCGCTGGACCAGTTTGGCATAAGTTCATTCAATTCCTTTGTCTGGTAGGACCAGATATCCGGATAGCTGGACCGAAGACCGGCTTGACGCCGCATGGACGGGCATTCATACCGTTTCTGGCTGGACCAGAGTGATCAAAGTAGTGCAGATTTGATCGCGAACCAGCGGATCGCTGCTAAACAGCGCCGATCGCGGCAATTCAGGGAGAGAGTGATGAACATTGCGCCGGGCAAGAATGCCGTCAGCAATATCCCGTTCGACCAGGCACGTGTCGACCGGCTGATGGAGGAGGCCGGCATCGACGTGCTGCTCGCGACCTCCAAGCACAACACGCAGTACCTGTTGGGCGGCTACAAGTTCATCTTCTTTGCCGCCATGGATGCGATCGGCCACAGCCGTTACCTGCCGATCGTCGTCTACGAAAAGGGCGGACCGGACCATGCGGCCTATATCGGCAACCGCATGGAGGGCGGCGAGCACCAGAACCATCCGTTCTGGACGCCGACGCTGCATGCCGCCTGCTGGGGCACGCTCGACGCCGCGAACCTTGCCGTCGAGCATGTCAGGAAGATCGGCAAGGAGGGCGCGCGCATCGGTATCGAACCCGGCTTCCTGCCGTCGGACGCCTATGCGCTGATCCGCAAGGCATTGCCCGACGCGAAATTGATCGACGCGACCGACATGCTGGAGCGCATGCGTGCCATCAAGACCGATGCCGAGCTCGAAAAGCTGCGCACCGCCTCCGAGTTGATCACCGATTCCATGCTGGCGACCATTGCCTGGGCGCATGAGGGCACGACCAAGGCCGAGATGATCGAGCAGGTCAGGCGCGAGGAGACCAATCGCGGCGCGCATTTCGAATATTGCCTGCTGACGCTTGGCTCCAGCCACAACCGCGCCGCTTCGCTACAGGCGTGGAAGAAGGGCGAGGTGCTGTCGATCGATTCCGGCGGCAATTATCACGGCTATATCGGCGACCTCTGCCGGATGGGCATTCTAGGCGAACCCGATGCCGAGCTGGAGGATTTGCTGGCTGAGGTCGAGACGGTGCAGCAGGCGGCGTTTTCGAAGGTTAGGGCAGGTGTGCTGGGCGGCGACATGATTGCTTCCGCCGAGGGCGTGCTGAAGAAATCCAAAGTCGCGCCCTATACGGATTTCTTCGCCCACGGCATGGGCTTGATCACCCATGAGGCGCCGTTCCTGATGACCAACCATCCGGTGACCTATGAAGGCACCTATGCGGCCAAACCGCTTGAGAAAAACATGGTGCTGTCGGTGGAGACCACCATGCTTCACCCGACGCGCGGCTTCATCAAGCTGGAGGACACGCTGGCGGTGACCGAGGCGGGATATGTGATGTTTGGCGATCGCGGGCGGGGTTGGAATAGGGGTGGGATTTCATGATGCCCAAGGCTGGCGCTGCCCCTCATCCGCCTGCCGGCACCTTCTCCCCGTAGAACGGGGAGAAGAAGGCAGCTTCGGCGATTGGCGAAAGCGGCGATGACAGCATATTTCTCCCCGTCACTATACGGGGAGAAATGTCCGGCAGGACAATGAGGGGCGGCGCGACCCTTGAAGGGTTCACTCCCCCGCCGGCACCAGCCTGAAATCCGGAAGCTCCCTTAGCACCAGCTCCGGCCCGGCCGGCGAATAGACCACAAACAGCTGCATCGGCCCGTCACCAGTGTTGAGCGTCGAGTGGAACCGGCTTTCCGGCACATAGATTGTGCAGCCGGGGCCAACCTTTTCGACCACCGGATTGCCCTTCTCGTCCTCGACCATCTGTTCGCCGTGGCCCGAAATGACGAAGATGATTTCCTCGGCGCCCGGATGGTTGTGGCGGGTATGGCCCTTGCCCGAGGGCAGGTCGACGACGCCGCCGGAAAAGCGGGTCGCGCCATTCACTTCGGGCGCAACGGTCAGGGACAATTTCCCCCAGTCGAAGCCGAAGGCGCTGACGTCCTTCGGATAGACAAACACCTTGCTCTTGTCGGTCATCTCTCATCATCCCTTCTTCTTCTTCGCGGGCGCTCTGTCGTCGCCCAGTGTGACGGCCTTGAAATCCGCCGTCTGCCTGGCGATCGCGGCTTCCGCCGGCAGCCGTTCCATCGAGCTCGCGCCATAGAAGCCGTGCAGGCCCTTGGCATGGGAGAGGATGTAGCGCGCATCGTCCGGCATCGAGATCGGGCCGCCATGGCAAAGCAGGATGACATCCTTGCGCACCGAGCGCGCTGCCTCGGCAATGGCGTCGATGGCAACGACGCAGTCGTCGAGCGACCTGGCCGAGGTGGCGCCGATCGAGCCGCCCGTCGTCACCCCCATATGGGCGACGACGATGTCGGCTCCGGCCTGGGTCATGGCACGCGCTTCTTCGGGGTTGAAGACATAAGGCGTGGTCAAAAGGTCGAGCTTGTGCGCCTCGGCGATCATGTCGACCTCGAGGCCGAAGCCCATGCCGGTTTCTTCGAAACTCTGCCGCATGCTGCCGTCGAACAGGCCGATGGTCGGAAAATTCTGCACGCCGGAAAAGCCCATCGTCTTCAGTTCCGCCAAAAGCAGCGGCATGATGACGAAGGGATCGGTGCCGTTGACGCCGGCCAGCACCGGGGTCTTCTTGACCACCGGCAAGACCTCGTAGGCCATCTCCTTGACGATCTCGTTGGCGTTGCCATAGGCGAGCAGGCCGGCGGCCGAGCCGCGACCCGCCATGCGGTAGCGGCCGGAATTGTAGATGATGATCAGGTCGATGCCGCCGGCTTCCTCGGCCTTGGCCGACAGGCCGGTGCCGGCGCCGCCGCCGACGATCGGCACGCCCTTGTCGATCATTCCCCTGAACTTCTTCAATATGTCCTTGCGCGGTATGGCTGGCATGTCTGGGTCTCACTGTCTGGCAATGTCGAGGAAGGCGGCGGTTGCCGCTTGGGCGAATTCGGGGTCGTTGATGTGCAGCGGCAGGCGGGTGACGCGGCGCGTCGCATTCGGCCTGATGGTGCGCTCGATGGCGTCGAACAGGACGGCGTCGGCTTCCGGATCGAAGAAGGCGCCGCCTTCGATGTCGAGCGCGGAGACGCCTTTTTCCGGGATCAGAAAATGCACCGGACCTTCGCACTGGGCGAGCCTGGTGCCAATCCATTCGCCGATCGCGCGGCATTCCTGCGCGGTCGTGCGCATCAACGTGACGTTGGGGTTATGCTCGTAGAACAGCCGGTCGCGATGCTGTTCCGGGATGGTCGAAGGCGCCCAGAAGTTGATCATGTCGAGGGCGCCGACCGAGCCGACATAGGGCAGGCCGGTGCGGGCGATGGCACCGAAACGATCCTGCGTCGCCGGCAGAACGCCGCCGAACAGCAGGTCGCAGACCTCCGTCGTGGTGATGTCGATGACACCTGACAGCAGGCTGCTGTCGGCCAATTTCTCCATGCTGCGGCCTCCGGTGCCGGTGGCATGGAAGACCATGCAGTCGTAGACGTCGCGCAATCGATCGGCGATTGCGGTCACGCAAGGCGTGGTGACGCCGAACATGGTGAGGCCGATCGACGCCTTGCCGTCCGCTGCCGGCGCTGGATTGCCTGCCATGCCCGCTATCGCCTGGGCGGCGTTGTGCAGCACGACACGCGACAGCCGGTTGAGGCCGGCCATGTCGGTCACCGATGGCATCATGACGATGTCGGAGACGTCGACATAGGGAGCGGTGTCGCCGGAGGCAAGCGTCGAGACCATGATCTTAGGCAGGCCGAGCGGCAGCGCGCGCATGCCCGCGGTGACGATCGAGGTGCCGCCGCCGCCGCCGATGCCGATCACGCCGGCAATGTCATTTCGCGACTGGATGAATCGGGTGAAGGCGACGCCCATGGCGGCGACCGCCGCGCCACGATCATTGCCGCCGAGCACGGCCGTGCTGCCGCCGGGATGATGCGCCGCGACATCTGTGGCACCGATGTCGACAGATATTGTTGCCTCTCGCGTTCCGACATCGACACGGCAGACTACTGCGCCGGTGGCAGCGATGGCATCGGCCAGGAAGCCGAGTTCCTCGCCTTTCGTGTCGGTCGTGCCCACCACATAGACGCGCTTCATCAAGGGTCCCCAATCCTGGCGGCTGCGATGCGTGTGTCTCATCGCCAGGGTCGCGCTGGGCTGCCATTGCAATTTTTTGAGACGCGCGTATCGTATTGGTATGGATGTCTCACGTCAACAACCGGCAACGAACGACGATACCGGTGAGAGAGCCGAGCGCGGACCCCGCGCGCGTACAAAACGGCTGATGCTGGAGACGGCGACAAGGCTGATGCAGGCGGGTGTCACCCCGTCGGTCAGCGAAGTGGCGGAGGCGGCGCAAGTGTCCCGCGCCACCGCCTATCGCTATTTTCCGAGTCAGTCAGCGTTAGTGCAGGCGGTCGTCGACGAGGGGCTCGGGCCGATCCTCACCTGGAAATCCACCGCCGCCGATGCCGAGCGCCGCGTGGCCGAACTGTTCGATACGGCCATGCCGCGCATCGAGGCCTTCGAGGCCACATTCAAGGCAGCGTTGAAGTTGTCGCTTGATCAATGGGCGCGGCGCCAGGCGGGCACGCTGGGCGGCGAGCCGGCCTTCACGCGCGGCCATCGGGTCGAATTGCTGAAGGAGGCGCTGGCGCCACTCAAGGGCCGCTTGCCGCCGCGCGACTTCAAGCGGCTGGCGCAGGCGCTGTCGCTGATCTTCGGTGTGGAGGTGCTGATCGTGCTCAAGGATATATGGGGGCTGGACAGCCGCCGGACGATGTCGGTCGCGCAATGGGCGGCGCGTGCGCTGGTGCGCGCGGCGATCGCGGAGTCGGCCGTCGATACGGCCCGGATCATGCAGGGAACGACACAGAAATAGCGCTTATCTGGTTCTACCAGATTTGGGTGTCGACTAGCGATAATAGTTCCAAGGCAAAAGTCCGTACAAGGCCAAAGCGTATCAATGAGTAGGAAAATATAGAGAAAACAGGTGGATAAGTCTGGAATTCGCCGACTTTGTCCGACATCACTGCTCAAGAAAGGGCTTGACGGGCATTCACAATTGGTAATACCAGATTTGGAAAGAAAAGCGGATCGAAAGTGAGGGCTGCGATCCATTTCCGGACAGGGCGAGGAGGCTCCGAATTCGGAAAGCGCGACCACGGGAGGAACTACCAGGGCCGGCTCCGTCGCCGGCTCGCAAGACAGGGTAGAATGCGCACAAGGGAGGAAATCATTATGCGCAAGTTAGTGACCAGCATGCTTGCTGGTATCGGCTTAACGCTTGCCTGCGGAACGTCCGTCTACGCGCAGGAAAAGTCGCTCACCATCTTCTGGGCGGAGTGGGATCCGGCCAATTACCTGCAGGAACTCGGCAACGAGTACGAGAAGGAAACCGGCGTCAAGATCACGGTGGAAACCACGCCCTGGTCCGACTTCCAGACCAAGGCCTTCACCGAGTTCAACGCCCATGGCGACGCCTATGACCTGGTCGTCGGCGACTCTCAGTGGCTCGGGGCCGGCTCCACCGGCGGCCACTATGTCGACCTGACCGACTTCTTCAAGAAGCATGATCTCGGCAACGTCATGGCACCGGCGACGGTGAAATATTATGCCGAGTATCCCGGCAACAGCGGCAAATACTGGGCGATCCCGCTCGAGGGCGACGCCGTCGGCTGGTCCTATCGCAAGGACTGGTTCGAGGATCCCAAGGAAAAGGAAGCCTTCAAGGCCAAGTATGGCTACGACCTCGACGTGCCGAAGGATTTCAAGGCGCTGCGTGACATCGCGGAGTTCTTCCACCGGCCGGACCAGAAGAGATACGGCATCGCCATCTACACCGACAACTCCTATGACGCGATGGCGATGGGCTTCGAGAACGCGCTGTTCTCCTATGGCGGTGAATTGGGCGATTACACGACCTACAAGGTCGACGGCCATATCAACTCCGACAAGGCGGTTGCCGCGCTCGATGCCTACAAAGAACTCTACAAGTTCACACCTCCGGGCTGGGCCAAATCGTTCTTCGTCGAGGACAACCAGGCAATCACGGAAAACCTGGCCGCGATGAGCATGAACTTCTTCGCGTTCTTCCCCTCGCTGATCAACGAGGCCTCGAACCCGAATGCCAAGAACACCGGCTTCTTCGCTAACCCTCCCGGTCCAAATGGCGACCAGTTCGCCGCACTGGGCGGGCAAGGCATCTCCGTCATCTCGTATTCGAAGAAGCAGGACGAGGCGATGAAGTTCCTCGAATGGTTCATCAAGGACGAGACCCAGAAGAAGTGGGCGGCCCTCGGCGGCTACACCTGTAGCCAGGCAGTGCTCAAGTCGCCTGAGTTCCAGAACGCCACGCCCTACAACAAGGCCTTCTACGAGACCATGTTCAAGGTGAAGGACTTCTGGGCGGTGCCGGAATACGCCGAACTGCTGCAGCAGCTCAACCAGCGCATCTACCCCTACATGATCGGCGGCAGTGGCACCGCCAAGGAAACGCTGGACGCATTGGCTGGAGACTGGAACGCGACCTTCAAGAAATACGGCCGCGTGCAATAATCCTTCATGTCCCGCGGAGGGGGCGGTGTCGCCTCCTCCGTTTCTTTTTCTTGAACCGGGAGCAGGGTCTTGGCGACCACGATGATCACCACCCTCGACAGATCCTCGCGCGCCGCGGCACGCGGCCTGAGCGATATCTCCATCCGCAATCTCTTCATCATTCCGACGGTTCTGTTCCTGATCGTCTTCAACATTTTTCCGCTGATTTACTCGCTCGGCTATTCCTTCACCGATTTTAGAGCGTCGACCAATGCGCCGGCGAATTTCGTCGGGCTGCAGAACTATCGCGACCTGCTCAACGACCCCTACGTCTGGTCGAACTTCGCCATCACGGCGAAATACGTGATTGTCTCGGTCGTCGGACAGTTGCTTGTCGGCTTCGGCGTGGCGATGCTGCTCAACCGGGATATCCCGCTCAAGGGTCTTATCACCACGCTGCTGCTGCTGCCGATGATGCTGTCGATGGCGGTCGTCGGGCTGTTCTGGAAACTGCTTTATGACCCATCATGGGGTGTCATCAACTATGCGCTCGGGCTCGGCAATTTCGAGTGGCTGGCCGATCCCAAGATGGCGCTCTACGCCGTTGCGTTGACCGACATCTGGATGTGGTCGCCCTTCGTCATGCTGCTGTCGCTGGCCGGCCTGTCAGCGGTGCCGAAGCATCTCTATGAGGCCGCCGCGATCGACCGCGCCGGGCCGTTCTACACCTTCTTCCGCATCACCCTGCCGCTGGTCGCGCCGATCCTGATGATCGCGGTCATTTTCCGCACCATGGAAGCGTTCAAGACCTTCGACCTCGCCTACATCCTGACCAGCCAGCCGACGGCCGAGCTGATATCGATCCGGCTCTACAAGATGGCGTTCCAGGAATGGCAGACCGGGCGCTCCTGCGCGATGGCCTACATCGTGCTGATCATGGTGCTGGCGATCACCAACATCTACGTCAAATATCTCAACAAGGTGAAGGAGCGCTGAGATGGCCGCCGTCCGCACTTCTTCCGAAATCACCTTCAACCGCGTCGCCATCGTCGCCGTGCTGCTGGTGACCATCATCTTCCTGGCGCCGATCTACTGGATCGCCTCGACCGCGTTCAAGCCGCGCAATCTTGCCACCACCATTCCGCCGACCGTCGTCTTCCAGCCGGAGATATCGCCCTTCGTGAAGCTGTTCACCAAGCGCTCCCAATTGCGCAGTCCGCCTTCGCCGGAAGAGTACGCGGCCGCCCCATGGTGGGAGCGCGTCGTGTTCGACGGCGGTGAAAAGATCGTGCGCGACGGCAAGGGCCAGGTGCAGTGGTCGGGCTATCCGAGCCGCTTCCTGAACTCGCTGATCATCGCCATCACTTCGACGGTGCTGGCTGTCGGTATGGGCACGTTCACCGCCTATGGCTTCTCTCGCTTCAAGGTGAAAGGAGAGGCGGACCTGCTCTTCTTCATCCTGTCGACACGCATGCTGCCACCGGTGGTGGTGGCGATCCCGATGTTCCTGATGTACCGCGCGGTCGGCCTCAACGATTCCCATATCGGCCTGATCATCCTCTACACTGCCTTCAACCTGTCCTTCTCGGTGTGGCTGATGAAGGGTTTCATGGACGAAATCCCGAAGGAGTATGAGGAGGCGGCACTCGTCGACGGCTACACACGCATGGAGGCCTTCTTCAAGATCGTGCTGCCGGAGGCCGCCACCGGCATCGCCGCCACAGCCGTGTTCTGCTTCATCACCGCGTGGAACGAATATGCCTTCGCGCTGATCATGACCAACCGCCGCGCCCAGACGGCGCCGCCGTTCATTCCCAGCCAGGTCGGCTCCGGCCTGCCGGACTGGACGGTGATTGCCGCCGGAACCTTCCTGTTCCTGCTGCCGGTCGCCATCTTCACCTTCCTGCTTCGCAATCATCTGCTGCGCGGCATGTCCTTCGGAGCGATCCGCAAATGAGCTTTCGCGCCATCAATCAGAAATATCTGGAGCCCGGTAGCCAAGTGCTGATGGTGCTCGGCATCGTCGCACTCTGCCAGCCGTGGAACATGCTGCTGCACAGCTACGGCCTGACCATCATCCTGATCGGGCTGATCGGTTTCAACATCACCTCGAAGATAGCGCCAGAGGAAGAGGCCGGCACCGGCCATGGCGCGGATACGCGAAATCCGGGAGCACAGCATTGACCCAGATAGAGCTTCGCGGCGTCCAGAAATTCTTCGGTGCCGTCCAGGTCATCAAGGACCTCAACCTCAAGATCGCGGACAATGAGTTCATCGTGCTGCTTGGACAGTCCGGCTGCGGCAAAACGACGACGTTGCGCGCCATCGCCGGACTGGAAACCATCGGCGAGGGCGACATCCTCATCGACGGCAAGCCGGTCCAGCATTTGAAGGCGGCCGACCGCGATATCGCCATGGTCTTCCAGTCGTTTTCACTCTACCCTCATATGAGCGTCTACGAGAACATCGCCTTTCCGCTCCGCGCCACGCGCAAGAGCAAAAGCGAGATCGACCAGGAAGTACGCTCGGTCGCCAAGACGCTGCAAATTTCAGACCTGTTGGCCAAGAAACCGTCGGCGCTTTCAGGCGGCGACATGCAGCGGGTGGCGATCGGCCGGGCGCTGGTGCGGCGGCCGAAGGCGATGCTGATGGATGAGCCGATCGGCGCGCTCGACGCCAAGCTGCGCGAAGAGATGCGGGCCGAGATCAAGCGGCTGCACATCAAGCAGGGCTCGACCACCATCTACGTCACCCACGACCAGATCGAGGCGATGAGCCTCGCCGACCGCATCGTCATCATGCACGAGGGCGTGTTGCAGCAGGTGGGAACGCCCGACGAGGTCTATTCGCAGCCGGCCAATCTGTTCGTGGCCCAGTTCGTCGGCAGCCCGGTGATGAATGTCGCCGACGCGGCGGTGACCGAGAAAGCCTCGGCCGCATCGGTGACCCTAGGCGACGCGGCCACCGGCTTCGAGTTTCCCAGCACGCTGCTGTCGAAGCTCAACGGTCATGCCGGCGACGCGTTGGCGCTCGGCATCCGGCCCGAAGGGGTGCTCATTCGCCGTGATGCGGCCGACGGCTTCATGGCGGTCGAGACGCAGATCGTCGAACCGCTCGGCTCCTTCGACATCGTCGACCTCAAGGTCGGCTCCAATATGCTGCGTGCCCGCACCAAGAGCGGCTTCATTTCAGGCCCCGGCGAAAAGGTCTTTGCCAGGATCGATCCGACGCAGGCGCATTTCTTCGACAAGGCAAGCGGCAAGTCGCTTGAGGTGAGGCTCTGATGGCCCATATCCAGCTCAAGAATATCTCCAAGACGTTCGGTAACCACACGGCCTTGACCGGGCTCGACCTCGACATCGCCGATGGCGAATTCTTCGTCCTGCTCGGCGAAACGGGCGCCGGCAAGACGACCACGCTGCGGCTGATCGCCGGGCTGGAGAAGCCGAGCGCGGGGCAGGTCTTCATCGATGGGGTCGACGTTGCCGACTGGGGCGCGGCCGAGCGCGACGTGGCGCTGGTGCTGCAGCAATATTCGCTCTACCCGCGCTACACGGTGCGCGAAAACCTCGAATTTCCGTTGAAGCCGAAGATCCGCAGGTTGCCTGACGCCGAGATCAAGGACCGCGTCGACCGCGCCGCCCGCACGCTACGGATCGAGCACCTGCTCGACCGCAAGACCGACCGGCTGTCCGGCGGCGAAATGCAGCGCGTCTCCATCGGCCGCGCCATCGTGCGCAAGCCGCGCGTGTTCCTGATGGACGAGCCGCTGTCGGCGCTCGACGCCAAATTGCGCGAGGCGCTGCGCACCGAGTTGAAGAACCTGCAGATACAGCTCGGCGCCACTTTCCTGTTCGTTACCCACGACCAGATCGAGGCGATGTCGATGGGTGACAAAGTCGGCGTGCTCAACCATGGCCGCATCATCCAGACCGGCACGCCTCACGAGATCTACAACAACCCGCGCGACACCTACGTGGCGAGCTTCGTCGGCTCGCCGCCGATGAACCTCATCGACGGCAGGCTGGTGAACGGCCGTGCGGTGATGGCGCCATTGAATTTTGAACTGCCGTTTGCAGGGGGAGCCAAGGCGAGTGGGGCGACCGAGGGTCGCCCGCTCGTCTTCGGCATCCGTCCGGAGGATGTGTATCTGGAAAGCGGCGCACCGGTCGAGGCGCGTGTCCACGACGTCGAGAACCATGGCGTGGAAAAGATCCTGACGCTGCGGGTCGGCGATACAACCCTGCGCGCCACGGTGCCGGCCAGGACCGATGTCGCGATCGAGCAACCGGTGCGCTTTGCCTGGAACCCCGACAAGGTGGTGCTGTTCGACAAGGGCAGTGGAGTCAGCTTGCGGCACGCGTCATAAGGCGCGGCTATTTCGGCAGGTAGGTCTCGTAAGGCGTGTCGTTGATCAACAGGATCACGCATTCCGTCTGCGAGAGGCAGGCGTCGTCATGCATCTCATCGGCCTTCTGGGTCCAGTAGGATCCAGGTGGCAGTTCGACCTTGCTCGCCTCGCCGCCTTGCATCTGCCAGTGCGCCCATAGACCCTGGATGACCACGGCGCGATAGTCGGCGGTGTGCGCGTGCACGGGGGCGCGCCAGTTGCCCGGGACTTTCAGCAAGGTTCCGGCGGACCCCTTGGCCCTTTCGCCCCACAGTGGTCCCAGGCGCTGCGGCTGGTCAAGCGCCTCGGCGACGTAAGGGATCTTGCCTGCCGGCAGATAGCTGTCCTCGAGAGCAAAGGCGCGTCCTGGAATGACCGACAGGACACCAAGCGCGAGCAGTACGAAATGATTGGCCATGGGATTTCCTCCACGGGCCAGCCTATCCGCCGGAAGCCGGCCGGCAATGACGCCGCGTCCAAAAGACCCTGCAATTCCTCCAGCCGGGAAGGATTGGCGTGATTTGGCTGCCTGACGTCAGGACGGCTCTTCGCCGGCACCAATGTGGCGCAGATGGCTCGGCGCCACGCCCATCACCCGCTTGAAGGCGCGGCTGAAGGATGCTTCCGAATCATAGCCCAGTTTCGCCGCCGCCACCGATACCCTCATGCCATCCCGGGCCAACCATTGCCGGGCCTGGTGCATGCGCACGCGCAGCACATATTTGGCCGGCGTCTCTCCGACCACTGTTGCGAAGCGCTGGGCAAAGGCGGAGCGCGAGGCTCCCATCATCCGCGCCAGTGCCTCGACGCTCCAATCACGATCCGGCTGCAGGTGGATGGTTGCCAGCACCTTGCCGACGTCGGGATTGCGGACGGCCGCGATCCAGCCGGTGGCATCGCCACAGCCGTTCTCGACCCAGGAGCGGATGATCGTGGCGGCGAGCACATCGGCAAGGCGGGCAAGGATGCCGCCGGAGCCGACCCGGTCCATCGTCACTTCGCCGGCCATCGCGTCGAGCAGATGCTGAATGCCCGGTGCGTTCGCCATCAGCTTATGCGCCTGCATCAGGTTGGGCATCATGTCGAGCAGCGGGTGCGAGCCGTCGAGATTGAAATGCATGCTGCCGCAAAACAGCAAGGTCTTGGGGCCGCCACACTCGTTGGAGACGTCGTAGATGTTTTCGCACACCGGTTCGATCGTGTAGCGGCCGATCGGCACCGGGGGCACGCCGGGCGCGCTGGCCAGGACATGCGCGTCGCCGCGCGGGATCAAAAGCGCGTCGCCCACGGATAGTTCGATCCACTCCTTGGCCGGTGAGAACAGCCAGCAGCCCTGCTGGCCGATGAAATGAAACCGAGCCGCCTTCTGTGCGGGAAAGGAAACGGCCCAGGGCTCGCCCAACACGCAGCGGCCGTAGTCGACGCCGTCGAGCCGTAATCCACGCAGCATGTCGGTCAGCGGATCACCGGAAGTCGGCTGCGCCATTTTGGACGAATTGTAATTCATTCCGGCGTTTCTAGCATGGAAACTCCAACTCGTCACTCCCATGTTGCGGTGCAGCCAAATGCTGCGCTGCAAACAAATCGAAGACCGGCCGCATAGCCAAGCCACGACGGCAAGCATGTAACGGGTGATGCCAGAGCCCGGTTGTTTTCTATGTGGCGCCGCAAACAGATCGGAGACTGACCATGGCCGAACCCGCGACAGGCGCCATTGACGCCGCACTTCTCGACCCCGCCGAATCCGATGAACGAACCGAACCGGCGTGGGGTGCCGTGGTCTCGCTCGCCCTGGGCGTTTTCGGTCTGGTCACCGCCGAATTCCTGCCCGCCAGTCTGCTGACGCCGATGGCGCGCGATCTCGGCGTAAGCGAAGGCGTTGCCGGGCAAGCGGTGACGGCGACCGCGATCGTGGGCGCCATCGCCGCTCCCACCATGGCCATCATCACAAGGCGCACGGACCGCAGGCTGGTGATGTGGATGCTGACGGCGTTCCTTATCCTGTCCAACCTTCTCGCCACCTTTGCCTCGTCGCTGCCCATGCTCCTGCTGGCCCGCGTCGTGCTCGGCGTGGCCCTTGGCGGCTTCTGGGCCATGTCGGCCGCCATGGCGTTGCGGCTGGTGCCGATGCGGCTGATGCCGCGGGCGATGTCGATCATCCTGACCGGTGTGTCGCTTGCCACCGTCACCGCGGCTCCGGTCGGCGCCTATGTCGGCGACATCTGGGGATGGCGCACGGCATTCATGATCGCGACCATCGTCGGGGCGCTGGCACTGCTGGTGCAACTGGCGACCATTCCGAAACTGCCGCCGGTGGGCGTCGCGAGCTTCCGCACCTTGCTCGAAGTGCTGGAGCGGCCGTCGATCAGGGTTGCCCTGCTGGTCGTGCTGCTGGTCGCGTCCGGGCACTTTGCCGGTTTCACCTATGTCCGTCCCTTCCTCGAGAAGGTGCCGGTGCTCAACATCGAGACGATCTCGCTGGTGCTGCTGGCCTACGGCATAGGCGGTTTCTTCGGCAACATCGCCGGCGGCATCCTCGCCGAACGCAACCTCAAGGCCGCCATCGCGCTGGCGCCTCTGCTGATTGCATTGGCGGCCGCCTCGATGCTGATCCTTGGCGCGTCGCCCACGATCGCCGCCACTGCCGTCGCGGCCTGGGGCTTTGCCTTCGGCGCGGTGCCGGTCGGGCTGCAGAGCTGGCTGGTACGGGCAGCACCCGACCAGGCCGAGAGCGCCGGCGGTCTGATGGTTGCAACCTTCCAGGTGGCGATTGCGCTGGGCGCCGTCTTTGGCGGCCTGCTGGTCGACCATGCCGGCGTCGCCAGTGCCTTTGCCTATTGCGGCGTCGCCACGCTGCTGGCTGCCATCGTGGTGTTCCTGCGCGGCCCGAGGCAGGCCGAATAGTCTCTCCCAACAGCTACCATTGGCAACGGCCCGAGAACCACTACGGTTTTCGGGCCGTTGCCGTTGTGATGGCGGCGACGAAGCGGTTGAGACTGTCCTCGACATAGACGGCCACTTCGATGGTCGGATCAAAGCTCCACCATAGCAACGAACCTTGCCAGTGCGACGCCATCAGCAGGCCGACGTCTGGTGGCGGGTCGTCGATTTCAGCGAAGCAGGCCGCAAGAGCAGCGCACAGGAATGCCTTCCAGGTAGCGCCGCGCGCCCTGAGCACAGGATCGCGCAGATCCTCGCGCAAGACGAGCAGGCCCTCGGCATAGGACTCGATGCCGCCATAGCCCTGCGACAGCGCCACCAGCAATTCGATGGCACCGGCCGGGGTTCTAGCAACGCCGGTGGCCAGCGTTCTGGTCTTGTCGTCGAGATCATCCCAGGCATGCAGCAAGGTGCGCTGCTTCAACCGCGCCTTGTTCTTGAAGCGCTGCACCAGGGTTGCGCCGGACAGGCCGCAGGCTTTTGCCAGACGCTCGAAGGTAAGCGCCTCCGGCCCGTGCTCGTGGATCAATCGCAAGGCTGCTTCCAGCACCTGTTCGTCGGACCGGGTTTTGGGACGGGTCATCTTGACATTCCAATATAACCGAATGATCATTTATATATGTTGCGAGCGGCGTTTGCCAGCTCGGATTTGATCGATGGTGCTGTTTTGGGAGAGTTCAATGACGTTGCAAGGGAAAGTTGCCCTGGTTGCCGGCGGCACACGGGGCGCCGGGCGCGGCATAGCGGTCGAACTCGGCGCCGCCGGCGCCACCGTCTATGTCACGGGGCGGAGCACGCGCGGCCAGCAATCCGAGTATGCCCGGCCAGAGACCATCGAGGAGACGGCTGAACTGGTCACCGTGAACGGCGGCACGGGCATCGCCGTGAAGGTCGATCATCTCATCGCCGATGAAGTACGCAGGTTGGTCGAGCGCATCCGTGACGAGCAGGGTCGCCTCGACATACTGGTCAACGATATCTGGGGCGGCGAAAAGCTGTTCGAATGGGACAAGCCGGTCTGGGAGCACAATCTGGAGAACGGCCTGCGCATGCTGCGCCTGGCCATCGACACGCATCTGATCACCGCGCACCATGCCTTGCCGTTGATGATCGAGCGGCCGGGCGGGCTGCTTGTCGAGATCACCGACGGCACCGCCGAATACAATGCCCGGCATTATCGCCTGTCGCCTTTCTACGACCTTGCCAAGGTGGCGGTGAACCGCATGGCCTGGGCTCACGCCAAGGACCTTGCAAAACACGGCGCCACGTCGGTCTCGCTGACGCCGGGCTGGATGCGTTCGGAAATGATGCTGGAGATCTATGGCGTCGCCGAAGAAAACTGGCGCGACGCCACGGCGAAAGTGCCCCATTTCGTCATCTCCGAAACGCCGCGCTTCGTCGGCCGCGCCGTCGCCGCTTTGGCCACGGATCCGGATCGCTCGCGCTGGAACGGCCAGTCGCTGTCCAGCGGCGGGCTGGCGCAGGTCTATGGTTTCACCGATTTGGACGGCTCGCGACCCGATGCCTGGCGCTATGTTCCGGAGGTTCAGGATGCCGGCAAACCAGCCGATGCAACAGGCTACCGGTAGAGCAGAACTGCTTCAGGCCGAGCGCCCATCGAAGTCGAAGATCGACAAGGTGGACGGGTCGAGACCGGTCAAGCAGTTGATGTTGACGTAGGCGCTGCGTTCGCCGCTTTCGCTGATGTCTTCGGCAAAGGGATGGATGCCGCAGGTTCGGCAGAAGCGGTGTGCTATTTTCGCTTCGCCGAATGTGTAGCGGCCAAGGTCATCGCCCCAGGCGACGAGTGTGAGCTTGTCATGTGGCACGGCCCACAGCAGCGCACCCTTGCGGGCGCAGATCGAGCAATTGCAGCGAACGACGCCCTCGAGCTCGCCCTCGATTTCGAACGCAACCTTGCCGCAATGGCAGCTGCCCTTGTACAGCATCAGTATCTTCCTGTCGCTGGCCGGTGCAAAGGCACGCTGGCCGGGTTATTCCTTCGGCAGGCCTGGCGGCTGCTTGCCCGAAGGACGTTCTATCCTGGCGGAGTCCGACATCGACATGCAATCAATCCGCGACCGTCTCGAAAACATCCTGTCACGTCTTGCCAGTCGTGCAGCCGACGAGAAGGTCTACACGAAGCTTTATGCCGAAGCCGCACGGGCCGCGGCTGACGCCAGCGATGCCCGCAAACGAGCCGGCGTGACTCTTGGGCCGCTCGACGGCACCATTGTCTCGATCAAGGATCTGTTCGATGTCGCCGGCGAAGCGACCACGGCGGGCTCGCTGATGCGCAAGACCGCCGCGCCGGCTCAGCGCGATGCGGCCATCGTCGGCCGGCTTCGGCAAGCCGGTGCGGTCATCATCGGCAAGACCAACATGACCGAATTCGCCTTCACCGCGATCGGCGACAACATGCATTACGGAACGCCCGGCAATCCCGTCGACCCAGGGCGCATTCCAGGCGGTTCGTCCTCGGGCGCCGGCGTGTCTGTCGGCGAGGGGACGAGCGACATCTCGATCGGGTCCGACACCGGTGGTTCGATCCGCATCCCGGCGGCGCTCAATGGTGTCGTCGGCTTCAAGCCGACAGCACGGCGCGTGCCGCTGACCGGCGCCTTTCCGCTTTCGGGCACGTTGGACTCTATCGGGCCGCTCGCCCGAACCGTCTCGCAATGCGCAGCCGCCGACGCGGTGATGGCCGGCGAGGCGCCGAACGAATTGGCCGCCATTCCACTCGCCGGGCTTCGCATTGGCATTCCGCGCGGCGTTCTTTTCGGCGACATAGAAGGCGGGGTTGCCGCGGCCTTCGAGCATTGTCTTGGCAGGATCGAACAGGCCGGCGCGCACATTGCGGATCTGTCGATCGACGACATGATCGCGGAGTTTCGTGCGGCCACCAAGCGCGGTTCGATCGCCGCCATGGAAGGCGCCGAGGTGCATGCCGACTGGCTGGCGGCAGGCGCGCCGGCGCCGGTCGACCCGCATGTGAGTGGACCCTTGTCGCGGGCGGCGCTGCTGCCGGCGCCCGTCTATATCAGGGCGCTGCGCCGGCGCGCCGCACTGGTCGCTGCCATGGACGAGCGGCTGGCGTCGGTCGATCTCCTGGCTCTGCCGGCCACACCGGTGACCGCCCCGACCATCGCCTCCATGGCCGAGGACGCCGAGCTGCGCGACCGCACCGAAGGACTGCTGCTGCGCAACACGCAGGTCGCCAACCAGTTCGACCTCTGCGCGATCTCGCTGCCAATGCCGGGCACGGCGCTGCCGGCTGGCCTGATGCTGGTCGCGCGCAACGGCCACGACCATCGTCTGCTGCGGATAGCGGCTGAAGTGGAGAGGCTGCTGTGACGAGCAGCGTGCCCACGGCAATCAGTGCGCCGCACAGCGCCTGCGCTCGGCTTTGCCAGAGGCGCGTTCGATACGCGTAACGACCAGCATGGGCGGCTCGTTCGGCTCACCGCGATGCTGGATCGATCCTCTGACGACGAGCTGTCCCGCGTGGAGCTTGTCGGAAGTGTCGGGTGCGGCCCTGTCTTGCAGCGCCAATTCGGTGGTGTTGAGCGCCACGCCTTTGATGACCTTGCCGGTGGCCAGATCCAGCGCGTTACCCGAGGGACAAGGGTCTCTGAAGCAGACGATTCCATTGCTGCAGTAGACATAGTCGCTGCCCTCTGCCGCAGCGAGTGCAGGCAAGGCCGCGGTCGAACACGCGGCGAGAACCAAGGATGCCAAGCGACGATACAACATGACTTTCAGCGTCACCAACAATTGAAGCGAAACCGCGGTGTATTTCACGTGTCGGCCGGAAACCGCCGCCGGTAATGATCGACCACTTCGGGATTGCGCAGATTGACAGGCAGCTTGCCGGCCAGCACCAGCAGGGTCTCGCCGGCCGCGCCGACGCCCATGCGCATCATCGATTCCTCGGTAATCCCTGCCATATGCGGGGTGATGATGACATTGTCGAAGCCGAAATAGGGATGATTTGCCGGTAGCGGCTGTGTCGAGAAAACGTCGAGCGCGGCGCCGCCAATGCGGCGCTGCCGCAAGGCCTCGATCAGCGCGTCGTCGTCGACGACCGGCCCACGCGACACGTTGATCAGCAGTGCGTTGGGTTTCATGCGGGCGATGCGCTCGCGGCTGATCAGGCCGCGCGTCTCCGGCGTCAGCGGGCAGCAGAGCACGATGATGTCGCTCTGCTCGACCAGCGCGTCGATCGACAGGAAGCCGACTTTTTCCGGCGCCGGCTGCATGCTGCGCGTCGTTGCCACAACCTTGAGGTCGAAGCCGTGCGCGGCGATATGCCCGACGGCTTGCCCGACTGCGCCGAGGCCGACGATGCCGATGGTCTTGCCGGCGAGTTCGATGTTGGAGTTGGCATGCTCGCGGCCGGCAAGCCAGCCCTTGGCGCGCAGGTCGCGGTCGACCCTGCGGAATTGCCGCAGCAGCGCAAGCGCGGTGAACATGACATGTTCGGCGACCGAGCGGGCATTGACCGCCGGCACGTTAGCCACCAGCACGCCGGCTGCCGCGGCTGCTTCCATCGGGATCATGTCGAGCCCCGCGCCATGGCGAATTGCGGCCCTCAGCTTCCAGGCGCCCTCGAACAGCGCCGGCGGCAGCGGCGCCCGCACGATGACGATGTCGGCATCCTTGGCCTCCCTGGCCAATGTGCCGGCGTCCAGCGCCGAAGCGATCACCAGCTGACCGGCGCCGGCGAGCTTGGCCGAGGCGCGCGGGTGCAGCGGATGGGTCGACAGGATCTTTGGCACGGTCTGGGTCACGGTCAGGCCTTTTCGAGCGCCGCGCCTGCGGGCGAAGCCGCCATGCCGCCCTCGATCAGGCCCTTCCAGTAGCTTTCGGCGCCTTGCAGATGGGCGCTCATCAGCGCCTGGGCGAGATTGCCGTCGCGGCGCAGCAGCGCCTCGTAGATCTGCACGTGCTCGGCATGCGAGCGCACGCTGCGTTCGGGATCGTTGAAGTAGATCGGCAGGCGCTGCTCGCCCATCAGATAGTAGACGCTGCAGATGTTGTGGAAGACGCTGTTCTTGGTGGCGCGCACGATTTCGAGGTGGAATTCGCGGTCCTCCTTGGCCAAGCCTTCGCCAGCGGCGATGCGCTCCTCGGAGGCCTTCAGGATTTCGCGCAGCCGTTCGAAATTTTCCTCGGTGGCGCGCGAGCAGGCAAGCTCCGCGGCCTTGATCTCATGGATCTTGCGCAACTCGACCGTTTCATAAATCTGCATGGGATCGAGCGGCAGGCCGGCGCGTGCGAACAGCGCCAGCGCCTCCACGCTCGCCTGTTTGGTGTCGATGTAGATGCCTGATTTGGCGCGGCGCTCGACGATGCGCATGGCTTCGAGGATGGCAAGCGCTTCGCGGATCTGCCCGCGGCTGACGCCAAAATGCTCAGCCAACTCGCGTTCGGAAGGCGTGCGGCCGCTCTCCTTGTCCGAGTGGGAGAACAGATAGGCGGCGAGTTCCGCGAGAAGGTTGTTTTCTTTCATCGTCAATTGCGTTGCGCGTGCGCCTCCAGGAATCGCTCCGAAATGGTGAATCCCAATCCGGCCTTTTCCGGGATCGCTATCATACCGTCCTTCGCTTCGACAGTCTCATCGACCAGATCGTGGATCATCGGGTTGGCGCCGAGCGAATATTCGACCGTGAAACTCGAAGGCGATGCGGCACAGACATGCAGCCCGGCGAAGAAGCAGGGCGCGCCGGCCCATAGATGCGGCGCAAAGCGCAAATTGAAGGCGCTGGCGATGGTGCCGATCTTCATTGCCTCGCTGATGCCGCCGCAAAAGGCCGGATCCGGCTGGAAGATGTCGGCGGCCTTGAGCACGGCGAGGTCGCGAAAGGCATAGCGCGTCGCCTCGCTTTCGCCGGTGGCGATCGGAACGGCGCCGGCGGCGCGCACTTCGGCCATGCCCGGCTTGTCGTCGGCGATCACGGGCTCCTCGAACCAGGCGAGATCGAGATCGCCGACGAGGTGGATGAAGCGCTTGGCTTCCGCCACGGTATAGGTTCCGTGGGCATCGACCATCAGATCGACATCGGGGCCGAGCGCCTGGCGTGCCGCGCGCACGCGAGCCGCGGAAATATGCGCGGCGCCATCCATGGCGCCCACCCGCATCTTCAGCGCCTTGAAGCCGCCCCTGGCGATATAAGATTTCAATTGCTCGCCGATGGCATCGGCCGACGCCCAGCCACCGGAGGCATAGGCCTGCATGCGATCGACCTTACGGCCACCGAGAAGCCGCCAGACCGGCTGGCCTAGCGACTTGCCCAGGATGTCCCAGAGCGCGATGTCGACGGCGCTGATGGCGGCGACGCTCATGCCGCGCCGCGCCAGCTGCGGCATGGCGTGGCCTGCATGGGCGGCACTCTGGTGGCGCACGCCGTTGTAGAGCATTTCCCAGATGACGCCGATATCGGCCGGATCGCGGCCGATCAATTGCGGCCCGACTTCTTGGTTCAGCATATGGACGAGGGCGCCATAGCTGCCGGCACTGCCGGCCGCATTCTTGCCTTCGCCCCAGCCGACCAGCCCGTCATCGGTTTCGATGCGCAGGATGGCCGCGTCGAAGGTCGTCACCTGGCCGAAGTCGCTGCGATGCTGCTTCGCGGCTTCGATCGGGACGCGGACCCACCAGGCCTGGACTGTCTTGATGCGCATATTTTTCCCCAGCCCCGCCGCCGGCCAGGGCGGAAGGGCAAATTCCCAGAGGCGGTCGACTACTTGATCAGCGGCAACAGCGTTTCGGCGGTGATGCGCATCTGGTCGGTGTAGAATTTCTCGGTGAGTACGCTGGAGCCGTGATCCTGGATGAACTTCAGCTGCTCGGGCGAGATATCGACCGGGTGGCGCTCAACCATGTCGGGATAGGGTGCCGCCGGCGTGCGGTCGACCGGGGCGACGAACTCGTTGGTCAGCGCGCCATCATAGCCGACTTCCTTCAAGGTCGCGACGATCCTGGGCCAGTCGATCTGGCCGAGGCCGGCGGCGAAGCGGTTGTTGTCGGCGACATGGAAGTCGAACAGGCGCTTTCCGACCTGCCGGATGGCGTCATGGACGTTAAATTCCTCCATGTGGAGGTGGTAGGCGTCGAGGCAGACGCCGCATTCGGGGCTCACCGCATCTGCCAGCGCCAGTGCCTGTGCGCCGCGGTTGAACAGATAGGTCTCGAAGCGGTTCAGCGGTTCGACGGCAATCTTGACGCCGACCTTCTTGGCGTGGGTGAAGCATTCGCGGGTCGCGTCGACGACCCACTTCCACTCCTCTTCCTCGGTGCCGTCCGGCACCACCTTGCCGACGGTTGCCGGAACCAGCGTGATGATCTCGCCGTCGAGTTCGCTGACCATCGTCAGCACGTCCTTGACGTATTGCACGGAGCGCTCGCGCTGGCCCTGGTTCCTGGCGGCGAGGTTGCGTTCGCCCAACATCAGGGTCACCGCGCCCCAGCAGCGGATGCCATGCTCCTTCAGCAGCGCCCGCGTCTCCTTGGTCTTGTACTGCGCGGGCTCGCCGGAAATCTCGATCGACTCATAGCCGAATTTCTTGATGCGCTTGAGCGTCGTCTCAAGGGGTTCCGCGCGCATCCAGTTGTGCGTCGAAAGATGCATGGTCTGTCCTTCCCAGATTCGTCCGTATGGTTTGCCTGCGACATGCATCGCCGGAAGACGACGCAAGGGTTTCCTCCCCAAGGCATCCCCAGCCTTTTCCCGCAAACTGGTTCGACCAATTGGGCCTGAAGCGAGGTCTACAGCAAATTCCCTGGAACGGCAAGAAGCGTGGAGACGCTACTTCCTGTGTGAATTATAACATTGATTGTATTGCGTTATGTGCCGATATTTTGGATATGCGGAGGGCTTTGCCGTGACATTGTCGGGCTTGACCAAAATCCCCCATTTGGTAATACCAGAATGGCCGTGCCTGTAAGGCGCCTGGTTCGAAAAGACCAAAATGGCTGGCCCTGCTTCCAATCGGCGCTATGCTTGGTCGCGACAAAATGAGGAGGATGCCGATGCCGACGACAATGAAGGGCCCTGGACTGTTTCTGGCGCAGTTCGCGGGCGACGCCGCGCCGTTCAATTCGCTGGCGTCGATCACCAAATGGGCCGCCGGTCTCGGCTACAAGGGCGTGCAGATCCCGACCTGGGACGCGCGCCTGTTCGACCTCAAGAAGGCGGCGTCTTCCAAGGCCTATTGCGATGAGGTGAAGGGCATCTGCACTGACGCCGGGGTCGAGATCACCGAACTGTCAACGCATCTGCAGGGGCAATTGGTAGCGGTGCATCCGGCCTATGACGCGCAGATGGATGGTTTCGCGCCGCCATCGGTGCACAACAACCCGAAGGCGCGGCAGGAATGGGCCGTCGAACAGATGAAGTTCGGTGCCAAGGCATCGCGCAATCTCGGGCTGAATGCCTCGGTGTCGTTCACCGGCTCGTTGGCTTTCCCCTACCTTTATCCTTTTCCGCAGCGGCCCGCCGGTCTGATCGAGGAAGCCTTCGGCGAACTCGGCAAGCGCTGGAAGCCGATCCTCGACGCCTATGAGGACAATGGTGTCGATGTCGGCTACGAAATCCATCCTTCGGAGGACGTGTTCGACGGGGCCACCTTCGAAATGTTCCTCGACGCCGTCGGCGGCCACAAGCGCTGCAACATCAATTACGACCCTTCGCACTTCCTGCTGCAGCAGCTCGACTATCTCGAATTCATCGACATCTATCACGAGCGGATCAAGGCGTTCCACGTCAAGGACGCCGAGTTCAATCCGACCGGCCGGCAGGGCGTGTACTCCGGTTACCAGAGCTGGACGAACCGTGCCGGCCGTTTCCGTTCGCTCGGTGATGGGCAAGTGGATTTCGGTGGCATCTTCTCCAAGCTGACGCAGTACAATTACGATTCTTGGGCGGTGCTGGAATGGGAATGCTGCCTGAAGCATCCTGAGGACGGGGCGGCCGAAGGGGCCCCCTTCATCCAGCACCACATCATCCGGGTGACCGAGAAGGCATTCGACGATTTCGCCGCGGGCACCACGGACAAGAAGCTGCTGCGCGCCATGATGGGAATTTGACACGGCTTTCGCTCCCTTTGGGGAGGGTATTTCATACGAGGGAGAAAAATATGGTTGGCGCATCGAAGTCGGAAACGGGAGGCGGCCCGATCCGCTACGGCATGGTCGGCGGCGGGCAAGGCGCCTTCATCGGCGCGGTGCACCGGATCGCGGCGCGACTGGACAATGATTTCGTGCTCGTCGCGGGCGCCCTGTCGTCCGATCCGGCACGCGCCAAGGCCTCGGCCGCCGAACTCGGGCTCGATCCCTCGCGCAGCTATGCGTCCTACGCGGAAATGGCCAAGGCCGAGGCGAAGCGCCCGGATGGCATCGAGGCGGTGGCCATCGTCACTCCCAACAACGTCCATGTGCCGGCGGCCAGGGCTTTCCTCGAAGCAGGCATTCACGTGATCTGCGACAAGCCGCTGGCAACCACGTTGGCAGAGGCGAAAAAGCTTGCGGCGATAGTCGAAAAGACCGGCAAGGTGTTCGTGCTCACCCACAATTACACCGCCTATCCGATGGTGCGGCAGGCGCGCGAAATGGTGGCCAAGGGCGTGCTTGGCGACATCCGCATCGTGCAGTCGGAATATCCGCAGGACTGGCTGACCGAGGACCTGGCCGCCACCGGCCAGAAGCAGGCGTCGTGGCGCGGCGACCCCAAGCAGGCGGGGGCCGGCGGCGCGCTCGGCGACATCGGCACCCATGCCTATAACCTCGCCCGCTTCGTCTCCGGGCTCGAGCTCGACTCGCTGTCGGCCGATCTCGATGCCTTCGTGCCGGGGAGGCTGCTCGACGACAACGTCAACGTCATGCTGCGTTTCAAACCGGCGGGAAAAACGCATCCGGCCAAGGGCATGATCTGGGCGAGCCAGGTGGCGCCCGGTCATGAGAACGGCTTGAAGCTGCGCATCTACGGTTCGAAGGGCGGGCTGGAGTGGGTGCAGGCCGATCCCAACTATCTCTGGTACACGCCGTTCGGCCAGCCGAAACAGTTGATCACCCGCAACGGCGCCGGCGCGTTGCCGGTGGCAGGCCGCGTCAGCCGCGTTCCGTCAGGCCACCCCGAGGGCTATCTCGAAGGCTTCGCCAATATCTACCAGGAGGCCGCACGCGCCATCCGCGCGGCGCGGCGCAAGGGCGGCAAGCCGGCAAAGGATGTCGTCTTCCCGACCATTGAGGACGGCGTCGAAGGCATGGCTTTCATCGAAGCCTGTGTGAAGTCGTCGAAGAAGAATGGGGCGTGGACGAAGCTGTAAGGGGGGCCTGGCAAGCGCGGAATTCCCCCTCACCCGGATTGCCAACCGAATTGCGAAGGGCAATTCGGGGCAATCCGACCTCTCCCCGAGGGGAGAGGAGGTCGCTGGTGCCGGCGTCAGTCTCTTCTCCCCTCGGGGAGAAGGTGGCCGCGTAGCGGCCGGATGAGGGGCTTGGCGCGAAGTTGGCGGGAACAACCAGCCGGCCTTGAAAATGGGGAGGGCGTCGATGAAAATCGGCATGTGCATGTTCTTGTGGACGACGGCGGTGTCGAAGAAGCACGAGCCATTGCTTCGCGACATCAAGGCAACCGGCTTCGACGGTGTCGAGATACCGATCTTCGCCGGGACGCCGGACGACTACCGGAAACTGGGCGAATTGCTCGACCGCATCGGGTTGGAGCGGACGGCGGTTTCAGCGATGGGCGATCCCTCGATGAACCTGATCTCGGCCGATGCTGCAACGCGCAAGGCTGGTGTCCATTACATGAAATGGGCCATCGATTGCGCCGATGCGCTTGGCGCCCGCACGCTGAGCGGACCGCTGCATTCGACGCTGGGCGCCTTTTCCGGAGCCGGGCCGACAGCCGCCGAGAAAAAACGCTCCGTCGCCTCGCAGCGCGCCATTGGTGACCATGCCGGCAAGCGCAACGTCACCATCGGGCTCGAGGCGCTGAACCGCTTCGAATGCTATCTTCTCAACACCATGGCCGACCTGTCGGAGCATGTCGACGTCATCGACCGGCCGCACATCAAGGCGATGTACGACACGTTCCACGCCAATATCGAGGAGGCCGACCCGATCGGCGCTTATACGAAGCACCGCAGGAATGTCGTGCATATCCACATATCGGAGAACGATCGCGGCGTGCCGGGGCGCGGCAACATTCCCTGGAAAGAGACTTTCGCGGCGATCCGCAAGAGCGGCTATGACGACTGGCTGACCATCGAGGCGTTCGGGCGCTCGCTGAAGGATCTGGCGGCGGCGACGAAAGTGTGGCGCGATTTTTCCGAGACGCCGGAAGCGGTCTATCGCGAGGGATACAAGCATATCAGGGACGGGTGGAAGAAGGCGGCTTAGGCTTAGGGCACGTCGATATTCGGGTGAGGCCGGTCTGCAAATGCAGGGTTCCTGCGCTTCCGGTGCTCACGTACCCAAAAAGTACGCTCCGCTCCGGTTCTCGTAACCCTGCATTTTCGACTCGGCCTGACCCGAATCTCAACATGCCCTGAGGCGAGATCGTTATCCTTGCTGGGCCTGGATCCTATTGTAGTCGTGGATCGTCCGGCTCAACCTGCGGCGCAGGAAGTTGGATATGTTGTCGAAGATGAAGACGACGAGCAGGATCAGCAGAACCATGTAGAAGACGTTGGCCCAGTTGGAGTTGGTGCGCATCGCTTCCCACAGTTTCAGGCCAATGCCGCCGGCGCCGACCGCGCCGATGATGGTGGCGCCCCTGGTGTTGGATTCCCACTGGTAGAGGGTCTGACTGATGAAGATCGGGATCACTTCGGGCATAACGCCGTAGCGCTGCACCAAAAGGCCGTTGGCGCCGGTCGAAAGCACCCCTTCACGTGGCTTGTCGTCGATGTTCTCCAGACCTTCCGAATAGACTTTGCCGAGCGTGCCGATCTCGGTGAAGAAGATCGCGGCACTCCCGGCCAGCGGGCCGGGGCCGAAGGCGCGGGTGAAGAACAGCGCCCAGATCAGCATGTCGACCGAGCGCATGAAGTCGAAGAAGCGCTTGAGCCCCTGGCTGAGCACGCCGCTTGGCGTAATGTTGCGCGCCGCGAAGAAGGCAAGCGGGAAGGCGACGATGCCGCCGAGGAGCGTGCCGAGAAAAGCCATGACGATGGTCTGCAGGAGCTTCGTCCAGACGTCGCCGTGCTGCCATTGGGCGTTGTTCCAGATGCTGTCGCCGGCCAGCGCGAGGTTCGAGGTGCCAGGTTTCAGCTCAGGCCCCGATATGATCAGCGAGATCACTTCCGACGCTGATTTGCCGAAGAAGGGCGAGCGTGTGTCGAAGACGAAGTTCGCCCAGCCGAGGAAGCGCTTGCGCACCTTGACCCGGTCGACGGTGACGCGCACCTCGCCGACAAAGCCCATCCTGGCGATCACCTCGTCATCGTGAACCGTCATCCAGTCGGGCACCGGGCCCGAGACCACCGGCTTGCCGCCGGTCAGCGCCACCGGCACTGTCTGTCCATTGGCGACAATCGTCGCATAGGTCTTGTCGAAGGTGACGGATTTGGCCTGGCCGTCGATCCGCACGGTGAAGGACCCGTCGGCATTCTTGATTACCCAATCCGGATTGGGATTGTCGCCCAGTGCGGAGAAACGCGGATATTTGGGCATGATCTCCGGCTGGTCGAGACGGAATTCCGGCTGCAGATCGTAGCTGATCCACTGCGTCAGGAAGAGTGGCAGTCGCTCCCAATGCGATTCACGCAATACCTGCGGCAGGCTGAAGAACCACAAGGCATAGACCAGATAGAGGAGAGTGCCAACGAACAGGAGCAGCGGACCGAAGCGCTTGTATGCGGGGCGCCAGAAAACCTGCGGGTGGCGCGCCTCGATCGACAGCATCTCCTCGGCGGTCATGGTTGCCATGATCTATGCCCCCATCATAAAGGCTTGTTCGCCGACCAGCTTGCGGCGAAGCCAGGCGGAAAACTGATCGATGATGAAGATGGTCGTGAACAGCAGCAACACCAGCGCCAGCGTCTTGGCGCCGAAGCCGCGCGAGATGGACAGCTTCAGCTCTTCGCCGATGCCGCCGCCGCCGACGGCGCCGATGATGGTCGAGGCCCGCACGTTGATCTCGACCCGCAGCAGCGTATAGGACACGAAATTGGGCAACACCTGCGGAAGGTCGGCGAAGCGCACCCGCTCGAACCAGTTGGCGCCGACCGCCGTCAGGCCTTCCTCGGCGCGCATGTCGATGTTCTCGTTGATCTCGTAGAACAGCTTGCCGAGTGCGCCGATCGAATGCAGGCCGATGGCGATTATGGCGGCGATCGGACCGGTCGAGACGATTGCCGCGAAGAGGCCGGCGATGACGATTTCCGGAAAGGCACGCAGCAATTCCATGAAACGCTTGACCACCAGCCTCAGTGCCGGATGGGGCGTCAGGTTGCGTGCCGCGAAGAAGGAAAAAGGCACCGCGAAGATGAAGCCGATGAAGGTCGAAACCAGCGCCACGTTCACCGTGGTCAGCATCAGTTCGAAATATTCGGGGACGTAGAAACCGCCCCAGACATAGACGCGGCCGAGCGGGAAGTTGAATTCCTGGGTGCCGGTATCACGCGGCGAGGCGATGTCGAACAGCGCTCGCCAGACGTCGTTCCAGTCTTTCGGGACCAGCCAGCTCAGGAAATCCAGTATGTGCGGCAGCCGGTCGAAGAAATGCCCGGCATTGGCTTCGTCGGCGAACCACATGCTGGAAAGCATCGCGGCAAGCAGGAGGCCGACGCCGAGCACGGTATAGAACCGGCGCAGCGACGTCTGGCGTCGCCAGGCATCGGCCGTCTGGTGAATGCCGTCGGAGGGGGCTGTCACGGAAAGGGTCATGATCGGAGATGCAAAAAGGGCGGTGTTTTGAACACCGCCCCTTCCGATTTCACCGTTAGCCGCCGATGGCTGCCTTACGGGCTTCGACGATGACGTTGTAGAAGTCGGGCTTCACCGGAACGTAGCCGGTAAAATCGCCGCCTTCGACGCCTTCGAAGCAAGCCTTGTCCTTCTTGGGCAGATCAGTGAAGAAGGCGGTCAGCTTGGCGGTCATGTCGTCGCCGAGCGCGGTGCGCACGACCAGCGGGCCGTTCGGGATCAGGCCCGAGCGCCAGACTTCGACGAAGTCGTTGGGGTCGACGGCGCCCTTGGCGACTTCCTTGTGGAAAGTGCCGGAGGTGTAGCCGTTCTTGAAGTCGCCGATGCCCGAGGAATCGTCAACCGCGACGTCGACCTTGCCATCACGCACGGCCAGAACGTTGTTTTCGTGGCCGCCATTGAACTGGGTCGAAGCGAAGAAGGTCTCGTTCGAAGCGCCGGTGTCCTTCGGAATCTGGGTCAGCGGGATCAAATAGCCGGAAGTCGAATCCGGATCGGCATAGCCAAGCTTCTTGTCCTTGGCCGACTTGATGTCGGTGATCCCCGAGGTCTTCAGCGCCAGGCCGATCGAATAATAGCCGGTGGCGCCGTCGGTCTGTTTGGTGGTGAGGATCGGGGTGACGGCTTTCGGGTCCTTCAGGACAACGCTGGCATAGCCGGAGGCGCCGAGTTCGGCGAAGTCGAGCGTGCCGCCGAGCAGGCCGTGGATGACGCCGTCATAGTCGGCGGCGGGAAACAGCGAAACCTTCTCGAAGCCGAACTCGGTCTTCAGGTGGTCGGCCAGGCACTGGTAGTTGCGCAGCCGGTCGGTTTCGTTTTCGCCGCCGAGAATGCCGACGCGAAATTCCTTCATGTCGGCGGCGTGGGCAATGCTGGTGGCCATGGCGAGCACCGAAACGGCGCCGAAAACCATCTTCCTGAACATTGATGTCTCTCCTGTAAGTTCCGGCCCCGCGCCGGCAGCGTTCTTGATCTTGACAAGTGCCCTTGACGCGGGCGGACGATCCAGGCGCTCGCTACTGGCCCGTAACGGGCTCAGTATCCCGGGAATGCGGGTTCGAGCGGTCCGGCGGATGCGGCGATTTTCTGCTTGAAGGCAGCGCTGGTGGAGGTGATGGTCTCCGATATCTCGCCGCCATTGCTGTCGGCGCCGTAGACAAGACGCACAGCTTCGCGGTTGAGCTCTTCGGGCGGCCCGTCGAAGACGACCTTGCCGGCGGCCATGCCGATGATGCGGTTGCAATAGGTGCGGGCGGTATCGAGCGTATGAAGATTGGTGACGACGGTTATGCCTTCGCGCAGATTGATGTCCTGCAACGAATCCATCACCACCTTGGCATTGAGCGGGTCGAGCGAGGCGATCGGCTCGTCGGCCAGGATCACCCTGGGCTGCTGCATCATGGCGCGGGCGATGGCGACCCGCTGCTGCTGTCCGCCCGACAGGGTGCCGGCGGGCTGAAGTGCGGTGCGGGCGATGTCGAGCCGCTCGAGCGCGGCGACCGCTTCCGCGCACTCGGCGCGCGAAAACATGCCGAGAAGGTTGGACAGGGTCGAACGGTGGTTCAATTTGCCGAGCAGTACGTTGGTCAGCACGTCGAGGCGCGGCACCAGGTTGAATTGCTGGAAGATCATGGCGCAGTCGCGCTGCCAGCGGCGCAGCGGCGACCCGCGCAACCGGGAAACCTCGGCGCCGTCAAAAAAAATCGACCCCTGGCTGGGGTCGACAAGACGGTTGATCATGCGAAGCAGAGTTGATTTGCCCGCGCCCGAACGACCAATGACACCAACCATCTGCCCCTGCGGGATCGAGATGTTGACGTCGCTGACGGCGGTGTTCTTGCCAAATCGTCGGCTGACACCGCGGATTTCGAGCGTGGCAGAGCTTGCTGACATGGGCTGGTTCCAGTCCGGTCCATATTGATCGTCAGGCACTCGCCTAACGCAGCCACATGAACCTGCCATGTCGCCAGCATGTCAGTTTTGTTACGCTCCACAGATACGACGGCCGCGTCCTGCTGGCGATCAGCCGAGCACCAGCAATTCCTCGAAATGCTTCATGTCGCGGAATGCGCAGAAGGCGGGCGGCTTGATCTCGATCACCGGGGCCTCCCGGCCGAAAAGCGCCAGGCTCTCATCGAACAGCGCCTGCCAGGCAGCAGCCCTGTCGTCGGCGAGACGCTGGATCTGATAGGCGAAGGTGATGTGGAAGACGTAGGCGTCATGGTCGGGGTGCCGGTAGCCGAACGGCACAGCCAGTGCATCGCGCCATGCACGCATGATGCGCACATCCTCGTCGGTCGCGCCGGCAACGGTGAGGCCGCTCGGCACGATCTCGACCACCTTGATATTGAACGGGCCGGCGCCCTCGAAACCTCTCAGGCGCTCCAGATAGAGGCGGGTCATGGCGTCGATGCCGGTGTCGAGCGGAACGTCGCGCGGCCAGAAGGGCAAGCGGCGGCGATATTCGATGATGCCCTGGAACAGCGTCATGTGCAGGCTGGAAACCGGCGTGAAGGCGAGGCGGTCGGCGTCCGGCATCGCCATCATCCGATCGCGCACAGCAAGCACAACGGCTTCCGATGGTGAGCCGATGACCAGATGGCTGACGACGGTATTGCCGGGTTCGATCAGGAAATTGCCGGAAGTGTCATAACGCGTGCCGAGATGTGTCGGCGGCATCGGATTGGAGCCGGCAAAGAATCCAGCGAGCGAGGGTCTGACAGTGTGGGGCATGGAGATCTCCTTGGGAGATGGCGTCCTGTCCGAGTCCTGTGTCAGGGATATGAACAGGACCGCCATATGACGATGATGTGAGCGGCTATGTCTCTTCACCTGACACAATTCCAGGAAAACCGGTTCTCCCTTTTCCTGGAATTGTCCTATCCCTCGTACTTCTCCAGGAACGCCTCGGCGGACAGTTCGCGGAAATCGTCGAGCGAGGCTCGCAGCCTGGCATGGTCCCAATCCCACCAGGCAAGCGCCTGGTAGCGTTCGGCGGTGCGGCGGTCGAAGCGCTCGCGGATCGGTTTGGCCGGCACGCCGGCGACGATGGTGTAGGGCGCGACGTCCCTGGAGACGACCGCTCCGGCGCCAACGGCGGCACCGTCGCCGACGGTCACGCCAGGCAGGACGGTCGAGCCGTGGCCGAGCCAGGTGTCGTGGCCGATGTTGACGCGCTTGGCGCGACGTTCAGCGAAGAATTCGCTCTCATGCTCGGCGTCATCCCAATAGTCCGACGCGCGGTAGGTGAAGTGGTGCAGCGTCGGCCGCCAGGTCGGATGGTTGGTGGCGTTGAGGCGCACGCTTGCCGCGATGTTGGCAAACTTGCCGATGGTCGCGCACCAGACGGCGCAGTCCTGCATCATGTAGGAATAGTCGCCGAGTTCGCTTTCCGACACCCGGCTGCGGTCGGCGATCTCGGTCCAGCGGCCGAGCGTCGAGTTGTGCACCTCCGCTGAGGGGTGGACCAGCGGCGTCTCCGACAATTTCCTGGTCATGCGGCGAGTTTTCCCGGGGCGAAGGCGGTGACGTCGATGATGCGGTCGGCCACCGCCTCGCGCACATCGTGGTCGTGGAAGATGCCGAGCAGGGCAACGCCGGCCAGCTTCTTGGCGGCGATGAGTTCGATCACCACGTCGCGGTTGGTGGCGTCGAGCGATGCGGTCGGCTCGTCGAGCAGCAGGATCGGATGCTCGGTGATGAAGCCGCGCGCGATGTTGACGCGCTGCTGCTCGCCGCCGGAGAAGGTTGCCGGCGGCAGCATCCAGAGTTTTTCCGGCAGGTTGAGCTGGGCCAGCAAGGCGCGGGCCTTGGCTCGGGCGGCCTCGCGCTGCTCGCCGCGTTCGACCAGCGGCTCGGCGACGACATCGAGAGCCGAGACGCGCGGCACGGTGCGCAGGAACTGGCTGACATAGCCGATCGTTTGCCGGCGAACGGAAAGCACGGTGCGCGGGCTGGCATGGGCGAGATCGATCAACCCGTCCTCGTGCGTGACGATGATCTGGCCTTCGTCGACGGCGTAGTTGCCGTAGAGCATCTTCAGGATTGAGCTCTTGCCGGCACCGGAGGGGCCGCCGAGCACGGTGCATTCTCCCGCCTTGATGGAGAAGGAGACGCCGGAGACGACAGGCAGTTTGATGCCGTCGCGCAGATGCATGGTGAAGCTCTTGGCGACGTCGGAGACAACGAGAGGAGTCGGCATCAGAAGGTTCTCCAATTGTCGTAGGTCGGCGGGAGGATACGGCTCTTTCTCCCCGTCACTATACGGGGAGAAATGTCCGGCAGGACAATGAGGGGCAGCGCCGAGGTCCGGTTGAGAAGTTGCTTTGGGCAGGGCGAGGCTAACGGGACAGCATAAGCGTCCACAGCGCGCGTTCCCGCCACGTCAGCGTCGCCCCTCATCGCCCTGCCGGGCACTTCTCCCCGTATAGTGACGGGGTGAAGGGGCCGTGTCGGGCGGTTTCGCCAATCTCCAACGTTGCAAAATGCGCTTGGCAGATGGGGGTGACCTGGTGCCATCGTCACACCTGAAGTATCGAGGAAACGAGCAATTGCGTGTAGGGCGCGCGCGGATCGTCGAGCACACGGTCGGTGAGGCCGCTTTCGACCACGCGGCCGTCCTTCATCACCATCATGCGCTGTGACAGAAGCCGCGCCACGGCAAGGTCGTGGGTGACGACGATCGCGGCAAGACCAAGGTCGGTGACCAGACCGCGCAGGAGATCAAGCAGGCGGGCCTGCACGGAAACATCGAGGCCGCCGGTCGGCTCGTCCATGAACACCAGCCGTGGCCCGGTGACGAGATTGCGGGCGATCTGCAGGCGCTGGCGCATGCCGCCGGAAAAGGCGCGGGGTTCGTCGTCGATGCGGTCTTCCTCGATCTCGACGCGCGACAGCCAGTCGACCGCAGTGGCGCGGATCTTGCCGTAATGGCGGTCTCCGACCGCCATCAGACGCTCGCCGACATTGGCGCCGGCCGAAACCGTCATGCGCAGGCCATCGGCGGGGTTCTGATGGACAAAGCCCCAGTCGGTGCGCATCAGGAAGCGGCGCTCGGCCTCGCTCATGCGGTAGAGTTCGCGGAACTGGCCGTCACGCATGCGGTAGCTGGCGGTGCCGGAGGAAGGCAGCAGCCGCGTCGACAGGCAGTTGAGCAGCGTGGTCTTGCCGGAACCGGACTCGCCGACGACAGCCAGGACTTCGCTGGGCCACAGGTCGAAGGAGACGTTGTCGCAGCCAACGCGCGAGCCGTAGAATTTGGAGAGCGCCGAGACGCGCAACAGCGGTTCGTCGGTCATTGGGCCGGCTCCATGTTTGCTGGCGCCAGATGGGTCTCGGGGGCAAGGTGGCCGCGATGGCCCTCTTCGCGCCTCTTCTCGCAGTGGTCGGTGTCGGAGCAGACGAACATGTGGCCGCCATGGTCGTCGAGGATGACCTCGTCGAGATAGACGTTCTCGGCCGCACAGAGCGCACAGGGCTGGTCGAAAGTCTGCACCTCAAACGGATGGTCCTCGAAGTCGAGGCTCACCACATCGGTGAAGGGAGGCACCGCGTAGATGCGCTTTTCGCGGCCGGCGCCGAACAGCTGCAAGGCCGGCGAGCGGTGCATTTTGGGATTGTCGAACTTCGGCGTCGGCGAGGGGTCCATGACATAACGGCCCTCGACCTTGACCGGATAGGCATAGGTGGTGGCGATGCGGCCGTGCTTGGCGATGTCCTCATAGAGCTTCACATGCATGAGGCCATACTCCTCCAGCGCATGCATCTTGCGCGTTTCGGTCTCGCGCGGCTCGAGGAAGCGCAGCGGCTCGGGAATGGGTACCTGGTAGACCAGCACCTGGCCGGCGGTCAGCGGATGCTCGGGGATGCGGTGGCGGGTCTGGATGATGCTGGCGGTGGCGGTATCGGTGGTGACAGTGACATTGGCGACCTTCTTGAAGAAGGCGCGGATCGACACAGCATTGGTGGTGTCGTCGGCGCCCTGGTCGATGACCTTCAGCACGTCGTCGGGGCCGATGATCGAGGCGGTGACCTGGACGCCGCCGGTGCCCCAACCGTAGGGCATCGGCATTTCGCGCGAGGCGAACGGCACCTGGTAGCCAGGAATGGCGATGCCCTTGAGGATCGCGCGGCGGATCATCCGCTTGGTCTGTTCGTCGAGATAGGCGAAGTTGTAGGTGGCGATGTCGGTCGGTTGCGCAGTCATTCCGCTGCCTCCTTCGTTTCTTCCGCCTTCGCTGGATTTTCGCGGGCCTCATACTCGGCGCGCATGCGGCGCACGAGGTCGAGTTCGGCCTGGAAGTCGACATAGTGCGGCAGTTTCAAATGCTCGACAAAGCCGGTCGCCTGGACATTGTCGGAATGCGAAATGACGAACTCCTCGTCCTGCGCGGCGGCGACGACGTCCTCGCCCAACTCGGAGGCGCGTAGCGCCCGGTCGCAGAGCGCCATGGCCATTGCCTTGCGCTCGCTCTGGCCGAAGACGAGACCGTAGCCGCGCGTGAATTGCGGCGGCGCCTTGGCCGAGCCCTTGAACTGGTTGACCATCTGGCATTCGGTGACCCGCACCGTGCCGAGCGGCACCGCGAAGGGCAGTTCGGGAACGTCAAGCTCCAACTCGACCTCGCCTATGCGGATCTCGCCGACAAAGGGATGGTTGCGGGCGTAGCCGCGCTGCGTGGAATAGCCGAGCGCCAGCAGGAAACCCTCGTCGCCGCGTGACAGCGCCTGCAGGCGGATGTCGCGCGCCATCGGGAATTCCAGCGGCTCGCGGGTGATGTCGCCGGGGATGTGATCCTGCGGCATCTTGCCATCGGGCTCGATCAGGCCTTCACGGGCGAGGATGGCCGAGACACGCGGCATGGGCTCGGCTTCGCGGGCGCGCTGCAAGGGCTCGGCGACATCGGCGCCGGTGGCAAGCTCGGGGTCGAGCAGGCGGTGCGTGTAGTCGAAGGTCGGGCCAAGCAGCTGGCCGCCAGGCAGGTCCTTGTAAGTCGCCGAGACGCGCCGTTCGACCAGCATCGCGCTGGTGTCGATCGGTCTGGTGTAACCGAAGCGCGGCAACGTGGTGCGGTAGGCACGCACCAGGAAAATCGCTTCGATCATGTCGCCGCGCGCCTGGACGATGGCGAGTGCGGCGAGTTCACGGTCATAGAGCGAGCCTTCGCTCATCACCCGGTCGACACCCAGCGCCAGCTGCTCGACGATCTGGTCGAGGCGGAGCGCGGGCACCGAGCGGTCACCGCGCCGGCGGTCGGCAAGCAGGCCGTGGGCGTTGGCAATGGCGGCTTCGCCACCTTTTACCGCGACATACATCTTCAAGCCTCCATCGTCTTGATGCGCGTCGTGCGCGGCAGGCAGGCTACGCCTTGCGATGTGGCGAGGACGATGTCGACGCCGCGCGGAAAGCGCTTGTTGTTTTGCTTCCACTGCTCGACGAAATGGCGCGGCATTTGTGCCGGCGCGATCGTGGCGCTGGTTTCGATGCCGGGGCCTTCGAGCAACAGCGGGGTTCCTGAAGTGAGATCGCCGACCTGCAGGATCAGCGTTGTCGATCGATCGGGATAGTCCTGCGTGCCTTGTGAGAAACCGTCGAGCGCCATCATCTCGGCCGGTGTGGCAACAAACGCGAAATGCGCGTCGGCCGGGGTGTTGGCAAGCGGCGCACCGGTGTGGAAACCAAGCCAGGAGCCGATCGCCGCGGAGGCGTGCAGGGCCGGGTCGAGCCAGAGCGGCGTGTCGTTGTCGCAGAGCGCCAGTGCAATGGCGCCTGATGTTGCCGAAAGCGGCGCCGGCGGGCGGGCCAGGCCCGGCAAGGGCTGGACGCTGCCCGGCCGCGCCATGGCGTCCATGACTGCCCGAAACACGGTCTGTGCGTTGAAGACCGGATCGGCGAAACCGCCCTCGATCGATTGTGCCGCGATATCCATCAATCTTCTCCGCGAACCATGGTGAAGAAATCCACTTTCGTCGCCGCCGTCTCGGCACGGCGTTTTTCGTGGGCAACGGTCAGAGCCGAGCGTAAGGGCGCAATGAGCCTGGTCTCGACCTCGGCGCGGCGGGCAGGGTCCTGCCAGAGCGCGTCGGCGATGGCCGCCAGCTTCGCCTTCTGCTTGTCGCGGCCAAGCGCGTAGCAATGACCGACCTGTCCGGACGGCAGCCGGACCGTGGCGCGGGTAACGGTCGCTTCGCCGACATTGAAGGGCGCGCCGCCGCCGCCGATGCGGCCACGCAGCGTGACCAGGCCGGTCTCGGGACCGCGCAGCAGCTCGGCTTGCGAAGGCAGGCCGGCCTCGTTCCAGAGCCGGACGATGTCGTCGCCGCTGGATTGCGCCAGCGTCGCCATGGCGGCTTTGCGCTCGGCCTGGTCGCGGGCTTCCTGTCCTCGCATCGGCAGCTTTCCTCTTCGCCAGATTTGTCTATTGATATAGACAACTATACAAATTATACATATTCCCTAACGCGAGTCCATGACGGGTGCGTGACAGGCGGGGGCAAAACATGATCGGGCAGCAAGCGGCCGACAGCATCGAGCGGCGCAGCGGTGTTTCACTATGGCGCCAGATCGCCGACAGGATCCTGCAAGCGATTGCCATTGGCGATTTCGCCGAAAATGCCGCGCTGCCGCCCGAAGTCGCGCTGGCCGAGCGCTACGGCGTCAACCGTCACACAGTACGCAGCGCCATATCGGCCCTCGTGCAGGAGGGCGTGCTGCGGGCCGAGCAAGGGCGCGGCACGTTCGTCTTGTCGCGCAAGCGGCTGTCCTATCCGATCGGCGCGCGTACGCGTTTCTCGGCGGGCCTGCAGGGACAGACGTCGGAACGACACATCGTGCTGCTCTCTTCATCGATCGAGCCGGCCAGCCAGCGTGTCGCCGAGGGTCTTGGCCTTGCCAGGGGCGCTGACGTGATGCGGCTGGAAACACGCGGCGAGGCCGACGGACGGTCCGTGTCGCGTGCTGCCAGCTGGTTCGATGCCAGACGCTTTGCCGGCATCGACGAGGCGATGGCGCAGACCGGTTCGATCACCGCGTCGCTCGCGCGTTTCGGCATCGACGATTATCTCAGGCAATCGACCGTGCTCTCGGCGCGCCATGCCGACGCCGCGGATCTTGCCGATCTCGATCTGCAGCCGGGCGCCATCGTGCTGGTCACGGTGGCGGTCAACGTCACGCCCGACGGCCAGCCGATCCAGTTTTCGGAGTCACGTTTTCCGGCCGAGCGGGTGGAGCTGAAGCTGTCGGCGCTGTAACGCCCCGGCTATCCGATCTCGATCACGGCCTTGATCAGGCCCGACTTTTCATGGACCCAGCGTGCGAGATCCCCTGGCGTATCGGTCAGCGTGGTCCGGTGGGTGACGAGCTTGGCCAGCGGCACGGCGCCATTGCGGATCGAGGCGGCGACATGATCGAAATCGGCGCGCAGCGCATTGCGGCTGCCGACCAGCGTCATCTCGCGCTTGTGGAACTCGGGATCGGAAAAGACGATGTCGTCCTTGACGACGCTGACCAGCACAAGCGTGCCGCCATGCGCGACATGGGCGAAGGCCGATTGCACCGAGGAGGTGTTGCCGGTGGCGTCGAAGACCACGTCGAAGCCTTCGCCACCAGTCGCGTCGCGCACCAGATCGGCAACCGGCGCTTGTGAGCCGTCAAGGACTGAGAAGCCGAGCTCGCTTGACGCGAAGCCCAGCCTTTCGCTGCTCATGTCGAGCAAGCTGACGTCGAGCCTGGCGATGCGGGCGAAGATGGCGGTGCCGAGGCCGATCGGACCGGCGCCGATGACCAGCGTGCGTGCACCGGGCTCGGAACGCGCGCGGCGCACGGCATGGGCGCCGATGGCCAGGAATTCGACGGCGGCGGCGTCGGCGAGCGACAGGCCGTTGGTGGGATAGAGGTTCTGCGTCGGCACCAGGATCTGTTCGCACATGGCGCCATCGCGATGCACGCCGAGCACTTCGATGCGCACACAGCAATTGGGCTTGCCGTGGCGGCAGGCGATGCATTTGCCGCAGGAGAGATAGGGGTTGATGATCACCGGTTCGCCGACCGCAAGACCGGCTCCTTCGCCGACTTCGACGACGGTGCCAGACACTTCGTGGCCCATGATGCGGGGGTAGGCGAGGAACGGGTGCTTGCCCTCGAAGATGTGATAGTCGGTGCCGCAGATGCCGACATGGCTGACCGCCACCAGTGCCCAGCCGGGAGGCGGCGAGCCGGGAGCGGGACGGTCTTCCAGAATGAGTTCGCCGGGCGAGCGGCAGACGACGGCTTTCATGGTTCGGTCCAATTTGGGTTTACGAAAACTCCGGCCCGTTTTGATACTGGGCCGGAGTTCGATTTTCGGTTCGTTGACTACTTGCCGCCGCGGCGGCGCAGGCCATCGAAATAGACGATGACGATGATCAGCACGCCGGTGATGACACGCTGCCAGAAGGCGTTGACGTTGAGCAGGTTGGCGCCGTTGTTGATGGTCGCCAGGATGAAGGCGCCGAGCAGTGGCCCGTGCACCGAGCCGACCGCGCCGAACAGTGAGGTGCCGCCGATCACCGACGAGGCGATCGCCTGCAGTTCCCACCCTTCGGCCTGGGTCGGGTTGCCGATGCCGATGCGCGAAGCCAAGAGCACGCCGACGAACGCCGCGCACAGACCCGACAGCGTGTAGGCCATGAAGATGGTGCGCTGGACGTTAACGCCGGACAGGCGCGAGGCCTCGGCGTTCGACCCAACCGAGAACAGATACCGGCCCCAGCGGCTGTGATGCAGGAAGACATAGGCGGGTATGCCGACCAGCAGGACCATCCAGAACAGATTAGGGACGCCGAGGAAGGAGTTGCGCGAGAATTCCTGGAAAGCATCATTGTTGATCGAAATCGAATTGCCGTTGGTCATCAAGAGGCCAATGCCGCGCAGCGACGTCAGGGTCGCCAGCGTGATGATGAAAGGCGGCAGGCCCATCTTGACGATGCCAAAACCATGGAAGAGGCCGATGGCGACGCCGACCAGCAAGGTGAGCAGGATGGCGAGGAAGACCGGGACGCCGGCGTTGATCAACATCGCGGCGATGACGGTTGCGAAGCCAACCACCGCGCCCACGGACAGATCGATGCCGCCGGTGATGATGACGAAGGTCTGGCCGACAGCCAAAATGGCGATCATCGAACCCTGGCGCAGCAGATTCGAGATGTTGTTGGCCGACGCGAAGCTCGATGTGGATAACGACAGGATGACCCACAGCAGCACCAGCAGCGCCAGCAGCGTCAGTCCGAACAGGGCGTTGTAATTGCGCTTCGGTTTTTCGGCAGGGATCGCCTCGGTGCTCATGTCTTTCCTCCCAACTTTTCTTGTTTCTCGGCGAGCGCCTGTGTGAGGATGTCCTCGTGATCGGCGGTGTGGAAGCCGTGCGTGGCCACCAGCTTGCCGCGGCGGAACACGTGCAGCGTGTCGGCCAGTTCATAGACTTCCGGCAAATAGGATGAGATCAGGATGATGCCGGCGCCCTTTGACAAGAGCGCGCTGAACAGGCGGTAGATTTCGGCCTTGGTGCCGACATCGACGCCAACCGTCGGCTCGTCGAAGATGAACAGCTTGGCGCCATGGGCCAGCCATTTGCCGATGACGATCTTCTGCTGATTGCCGCCCGAAAGGCTGGAAGCCAACGCATGGCGCGTCGGGGTCTTGATCCTGAGGCCGGCGATTTGGCGGTCGGCCTCGGCCTTCTCTTTCGCGCTCGAGATCAACAGGTTGCGGGAGATGCGCTTGTAGATCGGCAAATTGAGGTTGAGGCCAACCGGCAGGTTGAGACAAAGGCCCTGGTCGCGGCGGCTTTCCGGCGCCAGCGCCATGCCGAGCTTGATCGCGTCATGCTCGGAGTTGATCTGGACATCCTTGCCTTCCCACAGGACCTGGCCGGCCGACTTCTTGTGCCGGCCGTAGAGCGTGGTGACGAATTCGCTGCGTCCGGCGCCGATCAGGCCGTAGAGCCCGACGATCTCGCCGGCACGGACTGTCATCGACACGTTTTCGAAGCCCTTGCCCGAGAGGTTCTTGGCCTCGACGATCGCGGCACCCGGAGTGAAATGATCCTTGTGGTAGATTTGTTCGATCGAGCGGTTGATCATCAGCTTGACGAGTTCGGCGTCATTGGTCTCGCTGATGTTCCTGGTGCCGACCAGCGTGCCGTCGCGCAGCACCGAAACACGATCGGCGAGCTCGAACACTTCCTCCATGCGATGGCTGATATAGATGATCGTCACGCCCTCCGACTTCAGCCGGCGGATCAAGGTGAAGAGCTGGTCGGCCTCCTTGCGGGTCAGGTAGGCGGTCGGCTCGTCGAAGATCAGGAACTTGGTGCCGCGCACGGTGGCGCGGGCGGCCGCGATCAGCTGCTGCTGGCCGATGGTGAGGTCACCGAGCATGACATGCGCCGGTAGGTCGAAGCCGAGGCCGTTGATGATCCTCTGCGCGTCTTTGACCATGGCGCGCTGTTGCAGGAGGCCGAAGCGGGACTCCTCCTCGCCTAAGAACATGTTGGCGGCGACGGTGAGATGGCGGCACAGCACCACCTCCTGGTGGACGGCGTTAATGCCCAGCGCCATCGCCTCGTGCGGGGTGGCCAAAGCCGCCGGCTTGCCCTCCCAGATGACCTCGCCGGAGGTACGCGGCATGACGCCGGTCAGAAGTTTTATGAGGGTCGATTTGCCGGCGCCGTTCTCGCCGACAATGGCGTGGATCTCGCCCGCTTTGAAGGCAAGGTGCACCGGCTTCAGCGCATGGGTGCCGGGGTAGCGCTTTTCGAGGCCGTTGAGTTCGAGGATCGTCCTGCCCGGCTGCAGCGTAGGTGCCGGGTGCAGTTCCTGCGCCGTCGACGTCATAACAATCCTCCCAGATTGGTCTCAATCGTTGGGTACGCAGCGATGCGTCTTGAACACGCATCTTGAAGGCGGAGCCTAAAGCACGCAGGCGAATTTCCAAATCGTCCGATGGATGTTTCCGGGGCGACGCCGCCCCGGAAACGATTGTCGCGACGCTGCTTATTTGAGCTTCGGGTTGAGCAGCGCGTCGATCTTGGGATCCTTCATATTGGCCTTGGTAACGAGGTTCGCGCCGGTGTCGACATTCGCCTCGACCTTCTCGCCCTTCGACGCGGCGAGTGCGGTCTTGATGCCGTCATAGCCCATCCGGTACGGGTCCTGGACGACGAGGCCGGAGATGACGCCATCATTCAAGAACTTGATCAGCTTCTCGTCGCTGTCGAAGCCGATCAGCCCGACCTTGCCGGCAAGGTTGTTCTCGGCGATCGCCTGGCCGACGCCCTGCGCCATGATCAGATTGGAGGCAAAGATGCCCTTGAGGTCGGGATTAGCGGTGATCAGGTCGGTGGCGATGTTGAGGCCGGTGGTGGCCTGACCGTCGGCGTATTTGTCGGCGATAAGCTCGAGGCCCGGATACTTGGCCTTGATCTGTTCGATGAAGCCTTGCTTGCGCTGCTCGAGCGAACCAGCGCCGGGAAGCGCCGTGATCAGCGCGACCTTGCCTTCGACCTTGCCCCCATTGGCGGCACCGATGGCGGCGGCGAGACCGTCAGCGGCGACGCGGCCGCCCTGCACGTTGTCGGTGGTCAGGAAGGAGGTGAAGGCCTTGGAGTCGGCGCCAGAGTCGATGCCGATGACCTTGACCTTGGAGGCCGCCTCGTCGATCGGCTTGCCCAGCGCCTTGAACTCGGTCGGCGAGATGACGACGGCGGCCGGGTTGCTGGCGACGGCGTTTTCGAGGATCGAGATCTGGCCGTTGACGTCGGTTTCAGCCTGGGCGCCGAGCTCCGGCACATTGACGCCGAGATCCTTGCCGGCCTTGCGGGCGCCGGCCAGAACGATCTGCCAGTAGAAAGAGGTCGTATCCTTGACGATGATCGGAATGGTCACGTCGGCCGCCGAGGCGGGCGCGGAATGCATCGCGCCGGCAAGCATCGACGCTGCTGCCAGGGCCACGAAAGCGCGGCGGTTGAGAAGGCTGGTCACGAATTTCATTAGGTTCCTCCCTAAGTCGCCTGGTGAAGGTTTAGCTCCGTTCGGATAGGCGTGGCCCAAACGGAACTTTATCAATAAAAAACAGTTGCACTGTTTTGATAGTGCATCGATCCAGCCGATGCAAGCGGTGTTTCCAGTCAGTCCTCCAAAGGCCTGACAATGCCTCGCCTACCAGCGCGGCTCCTTCCCTTGTCGTAGTCAGGCGCTCCCGTTTCCGTTCCGAGAACGTATGGAATATTAATTCCATATGCCAGTCAATATGGAATGTTCGTTCTTTTCTGGATCGCGACATTGTGAAGTCGGCCCCTGACCCTATGGACATCGCGAAGTACGGGGCCTCAAGCCAGTTCCTGCACCACCGTGTAGGGACGATACTTGGCATATTCCGTCTCCGGCACGTCGATATCGAGCAGTTCGAGGTTGCGCGTCAGGTTCGCCAATTTTGCCGTGCCGGTCAGCACGGTGGCGACGGCTGGCTCGTGCAAGGGAAACTGAAACGCGGCCGCCGGCAGCGGATAACCGCCTTCACCGGCGATCTTCTCCATGGCGTCGACACGGTCGAGCACATCGTGGCTGGCGGGCTGGTAGTCGAAATGGGCGCCTTGCACCGGCCCGGTCGCCAATATGCCCGAGTTGAAAACGCCACCGATCACCAGCGACGTCTGTTGCGCACGGCACAGCGGCAGCAGTTCGGCTTCCGCGCTGCGGTCGAGCAAGGAATAACGGCTGGCGAGCAGGATGCAGTCGAGCGGCGCCCGGCGCATCACGTCAAGGCAGATTGGGACTTCGTTGACGCCGAGCCCATAGGCGGAAATCGTACCGGCCCGCTTCAACTCCTCAAGCGCCTTGAGCCCGCCATCCATCAGCTGGCGGAAATGCAGCTTGGTCTTCTCCACACCATGCGTGTAGACGCCGATGTCGTGCACATACAGGATGTCTATCCTGTTTAGCCCGAGGCGCGCATAGCTGAAGTCTACCGACCGCATGATGCCGTCATAGGAATAGTCGTAATCCAGCGCGAAGGGCAGCGGATCGACATAGGAGTGGTCGGGAACCTGGTCTTCCGGCACCGGGCGGAACAGGCGGCCGACCTTGGTCGAAAGCACGTAGGAATCGCGTGGCTTGTAGCGCAGGAAGTCGCCGAAGCGACGCTCCGACAGGCCGAAGCCGTAGAAGGGCGCGGTGTCGAAATAGCGCAAGCCCGCCTCCCAGGCGCCTTGCAGCGTTTCCATCGCCGCCTCGCGCGAACAGGCGCGGTAGAGGCCGCCGATCGCGGCGCCGCCAAAGCTGATCTCTGTGACCTCCAGCGCTGTCTGGCCGATGCGGCGTCTTTCCATGCACAACCTCCCCGTTCCCGGCCGTTGTCCAGCCCGGCAAGTTTATCAGATATTGCTTGAATTTCAGAGTGTCGCGCCGAGATGCCAGGGCACGAACTCGTTGTCGCCATAGCCGAAATCCTCGCTCTTGGTCTTGCGGCCCGAAGCCGTCTCGACGATGAGTTCGAAGATCTCGCGGCCCATGCCGGCGATGGTCTTTTCGCCGGAGGCGATGACGCCGCAATTGACGTCCATGTCCTCTTCCATCTGGTGATACATGGTCGAGTTGGTGGCGACCTTGATCGAGGGTGTCGGCCGGCAGCCGAAGCAGGAGCCGCGGCCGGTGGTAAAGACGATGACATTGGCGCCGCCCGCGACCTGTCCCGTGGCCGAGACCGGGTCGTACCCGGGCGTGTCCATGAACACCAGCCCGTTGCCGGTGACCTTCTCGGCGTAGCCGAACACGCCGTTGAGCGGCGTCTGGCCGCCCTTGGCGACGGCACCGAGCGACTTTTCCAGGATGGTGGTGAGGCCGCCGCGCTTGTTGCCGGGCGAGGGGTTGTTGTCGATCGAGGCGCCATGCTTGGCGACGTGATCTTCCCACCATTTCACATAGCCATCGAGCTTCTTGGCGACCTCGGGCGTCGCCGCACGATAGGCGAGCAGATGCTCGGCGCCATAAATCTCCGTCGTCTCGGAGAGGATGCCGATGCCGCCGACGCCAGCGAGAATGTCGACCGCCGCGCCCAGCGCCGGATTGGCCGTGATGCCAGACATGCCGTCGGAGCCGCCGCATTGCAGGCCGACGACGATCTCGCTGACCGGAATCGGCTCGCGCTTCAACTGGCCGACTTCCTCTGATATCTCGGCCAGCACGCCCATCGCCTTTTCCACCGATTTGCGCGACCCGCCGGCATCCTGGATGTTGAAGTGGCGCTTGCCGGCGGCGGCACCCTTCTGGCCGTAGAGGGTGAGCTGGTTGACCTCGCAGCCGAGGCCGACCATCAGCACGCCGCCGAAATTCGGATGGCGGGCATAGCCGGCCAAGGTCCGGTGCAGCACCATCATGCCGTCGCCGGTACCGCTCATGCCACAACCCTGGCCATGGACGATCGGCACGAAGCCATCGATGCCGGGATATTTCGGCAGCAAGGTCCTGTTGGCCGTGTCGGCGATCGAATGGCAGACGGTGGCCGAACAATTGACGCTGGCGATGATGCCGATGAAGTTGCGCGTGCCGGCGCGGCCATCGGCTCGGCGATAGCCCATGAAAGTGCGGGCGCGGTCAGCTTCGGTTGCGTGCTCGGCTTCGCTCGGCGGCACCACCGGCAGCCGGCCGGCCTCGAAAACCAGATTGTGCGAATGGACGTGCTCGCCCGGCGCGATGTCCTGTGTGGCGCGGCCGATCGCCTGGGCGTATTTGACCACGGCTTCACCCGCGGCGATCGGCTTGATCGCCACCTTGTGGCCAGGCTCGATGACGGCGGCAGCGAGCGCGCCGCCCGGCAGCGTGGTGCCGATCTCGATACGGCCATTGGCAACGGCGACATTGTCGGCGGGAGATAGAAGAATGGTGTTCGAGGCGTTCACGGGCGTTTCCTGGGTGATCCTGGGATGCGCGGATTGACACGCGCCTGTTAAGAGATAATGTCTTTTATCGTGAAAAAACAGTTTTGCGTCAATTGTTTTTTCGCTCGGGTCGGCCCTTGGTGGCGCTGGAAACAATGAGCCTGGCCCAGTGAAAGCGATTCCTGCTTTCAGGGTCCTGGGAAGATCATATTGCGCTTCAAGCCGGCCGCCGCAAGCGCGGGGATGAATGGGTCAGGGATGTCGAAGAGCAACAACGTCTACAAGGATGCCTACAACCGGTGCCTCAGGCTGCTCGACGAGACGCGCAGCCTGCCGTCGGAACCCGAGCTGGGCGCGCTGCTCGGCGTCAGCCGCACGACCGTGCGCAGCATCCTGGCGCGTATGGAGGAAACCGGGCTGATCGCCTGGAACAAGCGCGCCAAGACGGTGCTGCGCGACCCGCATCCCGACGATTTCTTCCCCGAGGAAGAGACCGACACACTGGCCGAGATCATCGAGCGGTCGTTCATGCGGAGGCTGCTTGCCGGCGGCGCCGAGGCCGGCATGCAGATCAACGAGCTCGAACTGGCGCGTGAGATCGGTGTCGGCACCACCAGCGTGCGCGAGTTCCTGATCCGCTTCTCCCGTTTCGGCCTGATCGAGAAACGCCGCAACAGCCATTGGGTGCTGAAAGGTTTTACACGCGCCTTCGCGCTGGAACTGACCGAGATCCGCGAGATATTCGAATTGCGCTCGGCCGCCGCGTTCACCGCGCTGCCGCGGGATAGTCCGGTCTGGGGGGATCTCGACCGGCTGGAGGAGGAACACCGCGCTCTGGCGCGCGAGATTGCAACGCGCTTCAATGAGTTCTCGGAGCTGGACGAGCGCTTCCACCGGCTCATCCATCGCGCATCGCACAACCGCTTCATCGTTGATTTCTACGACGTCATCGCCATGATCTTCCATTACCATTACCAGTGGAACAAGGCGCAGGAACGCGAGCGCAACGAAGTCGCGATCGGCGAGCATCTATTCTATATCGAGGCACTCAAGTCGCGCGACCTCGGCAAGGTCGATGCAGCCTGCCGCAAGCATCTGAAGTCGGCACGCCAGACATTGCTGACCTCGATCCCGGAAAGCCGGCAACCCCAAAAGAGCTGATCCTGCCGCGTTGCCGCAGCAGCGAATTGGCGATTTTCGACCTGTCTCGGCCGTGCTAGGTATCGTCATCGATTGTTTGAAGAGGCAGATGGCTTGATCGGCCCGGGGAGACGGTGGAGCATTCCGGTCGCGCTTGTCGCGGCCTATTTGCTGTTGCTCCAGTCGACACTTGGTGCGTTCGCCTTCAGCACCGTGTCGAGTGCCGCGCAGCTCGACGCCTTCGGCAACGTCATCTGTACCCACGACGGCGCCTCCCAGCTTCCCGGCGGCGACCAGCATCCGTCCCACCTGCCGGCCTGCTGCACACTTGGCTGCAGCATGTTTTCGCCGGCCTATGCGCCGCCGCCCGATGCCGGGCTTGCACTTGCGTCCTTTTCCTTCGAGACCGTCGCCTTTGTCTTCCCGGCGGCCACGCATCTCGACTTCGCCCGCGAACGCTCCCCGTCGAACCCGCGCGCGCCGCCGCTGGCGGGTTGAGCCTGCTTGCTTGCGGTACCTTTCGCGAGCGTACTCATCCAAGATCAAAACCATTCGCGACCGGCGACGGCGCGATCATCACGTCATGGAGCAACCATGTCCCATTCTTTCCGTATAGCGGCGGGCACTTTGTTCAGCCGCATTCTGTCTCGCGTCCAGGAACGTTTCGGCGTTGCCGCCCTGGCTTTCGTGATCATGCTCGGCGGCGTCCAGACTGTCCTGGCGCATGAATTCAAACTCGGTGATCTCGAGATCGGGCATCCGTGGTCGCGTGCCACGCCGACCGGCGCCAAGGTGGCCGGCGGCTATTTCACCATCACCAACAATGGCAGCACGCCGGACCGGTTGCTGTCGATTACCTCCGACATCTCGGAAAAGGCCGAACTGCACGAGATGGGCGTCAAGGACGGCGTGATGACTATGCGGCCGGTCACCGGTGGTCTCGAAATTCCGGCCGGCGGCAAGGTCGTTTTGGGTCCCGGCAGCTATCATGTGATGTTCATGGATTTGAAGCAGCCACCCAAGCAAGGCGAGATGTTCGCCGCCACGCTGACCTTCGAAAAGGCCGGGACGGTGACGATCAAATTCGCCGTGCAAGCCATGGGCAGCGCGGCGCCTCAAGAAGACAATGATTGAACCGACCGTCGTACCGATCAGGATTCTAGAGGGACCATCATGATCAGATATCTTTTGGCGGCCGGCGCGTTTCTCGTGCTGGGGACAAATGCCGCCTTCCCGCACATCACGCTCGAGACCCAGGAGGCGGCGGTCGGCTCGACCTACAAGGCAGTGCTGCGCGGCCGCATGGTTGCGACGGCAAGGCGACGACCGCCGTACGCGTGCAGATTCCGGAAGGGGTGATCGCGGTCAAGCCGATGCCCAAGCCTGGCTGGACGCTGCAGACCAAGAAGGGCAAGTACGAGAAGTCGTACCAGCTCTACGGCCAGGCGGTGGCCGACGGGGTGAAGGAAATCGACTGGAGCGGCGGCAATCTGCCGGATGAATTCTACGACGAGTTCGTCTTCCGGGCGACGCTGACGGCGGATTTGCCCGCCGGCCAGAAACTCTACTTCCCGGTGGTGCAGGAATGCGGCGATGCCGCCGCCCGCTGGATAGAGGTTCCGGCGGCCGGACAGGATGAGGACGCGCTTGAGAACCCGGCGCCCGGCATCAAGCTCACGCCGAAGAAATGATTTTCTGGCGGCGCGCCTGTCGGCAAGGTGCGCCGCCAATTCCATGGCGACAGCATGAACGAGAGATCCCCACTTCAAAGGCCCGCAACGACCAGCAAGCGATTCGGCTGGCCCTGTGGGCTTTTCGCGATGGTCATCGCGTTCATCGTCATGGCCTCGACAAGCCAGGCCCTTGCCCATGCGGCGCTGATCAAGACCGACCCGGCCGACGGCGCCGTGCTGGCACAGGCGCCGGCGCGGTTCTCGCTGACCTTCAGCGAGCCGGTCTCGCCGCTGGTGCTGACGCTGGTGAGGCCCGACGGCACGCCGGTTGCGCTGACATCCTTCCGCCTCAGCGAGCAGACGGTCGAGATCGACAATCCGCGGGCGCTCAAATCGGGCACGCATGTGCTGAGCTGGCGTGTCATTTCCGCCGACGGCCATCCGGTCGGCGGCTCGCTCTTGTTTTCCATAGGTGCGCCAAGCGAGCCGCCGGCCGTCTCCGAAGCGATCGGCTGGCCGCTGCGGTGGTCGGCGATCTGGATCGGCAAGGTCCTTCTCTATGCAGGTCTTTTCTTCGGCATTGGCGGCGCTTTCGCCCTTGCCTGGCTGGCCGGGGATGGCCGTGCCGGTCAGCGCTTTGTTGCCGGGACGATCCTGTGCGGACTGGTGGCGGCGCCGCTGTCGCTGGGCTTGCAAGGCCTCGATGCGCTCGGCGCGCCGCTCTCCCATCTGGCGCAGCCGGTCGTCTGGCGCACCGGTCTCGGCACCAGCTTCGGCTGGACGGTGCTGATCGCCCTCATCGCGCTGGGGCTTGGCCTGCTGTCGCTGGCCGCACCGCGCGCGGCGGCCAGGCCGCTTGCCCTTGCCGGGCTGGCGGGTGTGGGCGCGGCACTTGCCGCAAGCGGCCACGCAAGTGCGGCCGAGCCGCAATGGCTGACACGGCCGCTGGTTTTCGTGCATGGCGCCGGTATCGCGTTCTGGGCGGGCGCTCTGGTGCCGCTCGGTCTCGCGCTGAAGCGTCAAGCGGCCGGCGCCGTCGAATTCCTGCGTCGCTTCTCATGGGCCATCCTGCCCGTGGTCGCCTTGCTTGCCGCGGCGGGCATCGTGTTGGCCGTGATCCAGGTGCGGACGCCCTCGGCGCTGGTCGACACTGCCTATGGCCGGCTGCTGCTGGTCAAGCTCGCGCTGCTGGTCTTCCTGTTCACGCTGGCCGCCGTCAATCGCTGGAAGCTCACCGCTTCGGCCGAGGCGGGCGCGACCGAGGTGCAACGCAGGCTCACCCGCTCGGTCGGCGTCGAAGTGCTGATCGTGTTGGCGATCTTCGGTGTCGCCGCGGGCTGGCGCTTCACACCGCCGCCACGGGCGTTGGCGATCGCGGCGGCGCAACCGGTTTCGGTCCACATCCACGCGCTGCAGGCGATGGCCGATCTCAGCATCACGCCTGGCCATGCCGGGCCGGTTTCCGTCTCGATGATCATCATGACCGGGGATTTCGGACCGCTCGATGCCAAGGAAGTGACGCTGGTGCTGTCGAAGCGCGACTCCGGCATCGAGCCGCTGAAGCGCGCGGCAACCAAGCCAGGCGACGGCAGCTGGCGTGTCGGCAACCTCGTCATCCCGGTTCCCGGCCGCTGGACGGTGCGCATAGACATATTGGTCTCGGACTTCGACGTGGTGAAGATCGAGGCGCCGATCGACATCAGGCCGTAACTCACGGATGTGATACCATTGTCGAACGGGAAACGTCTGCGTACGGCTGTAACACAATTCGGCGAGGCGGTTGACGCGGCCCGAAACGCTCGTCAATCATCGCCCGCAAAACACGGCCTCAACAAAGCGATCCGAAAGCAGGGAAGAAACGATGGAAAAAGCCGAAATCGGCCTGATCGGCCTTGGCACGATGGGCTCCAACCTGGCGCTGAACATCGCCGAACACGGACACCGCATCGCCGTCTTCAACCGCACCAAAGCACGCACGGACGCCTTCGTCGAGAATGCCGGTGCGCTCAGGGACATGGTCGTCCCCTGTTACAGCCTGGAAGAGCTTGCCGCGGCGATCCGGCCACCCCGCCCGATCATCATCATGGTGCTGGCCGGCAAGCCGGTGGACGAGCAGATCGAAGCGCTGCGCGGCGTGCTGTCGGCCAACGACATCGTCATCGATGCCGGCAATGCCAATTTCCGCGACACGATGCGGCGCTTCTCCGAGCTCTCCGGCTCGGGTTTGACCTTTATCGGCATGGGCGTCTCGGGCGGCGAGGAAGGCGCGCGCCATGGGCCGTCGATCATGGTCGGCGGCACCGAAGACTCCTGGAAGCGTGTCGAGAAGGTGCTGACCGCCATCTCCGCCAAGTTCAAGGACGAGCCGTGTGCCGCCTGGCTCGGTACGGACGGCGCCGGGCATTTCGTCAAGACCATCCACAACGGCATTGAATATGCCGACATGCAGATGATTGCCGAGATCTACGGTATCCTGCGCGATGGCCTGGGCATGGGGCCGAAGGAGATCGGCACGGTATTTTCCAACTGGAACAAGGGCCGGCTCAATTCCTACCTGATCGAGATCACCGCCAAGGTGCTCGCCGCCGACGATCCGAAGACCGGCAAGCCGGTGGTCGACATCATCCTCGATCGCGCCGGCCAGAAGGGCACCGGCAAATGGTCCGTCATCGAGGCGCAGCAGCTCGGCATTCCGGCGACCGCGATCGAGGCGGCGGTGGCGGCGCGCGTGCTGTCGTCGATCAAGGACGAACGGCAGGCAGCCGAAAAGGCCTATGGCAATATCGGCGTGACGAAAATTTCTGGCGACAAGGATACGCTGCTGAAAGACCTCGAACTGGCGCTGTTCGCCGGCAAGATTGCTGCTTACGCGCAGGGCTTTGCCGTGATGGCCGGCGCCTCGAAGGAGTTCAACTGGAACCTGCCGATGCCGACCATCGCCAAGATCTGGCGCGCCGGCTGCATCATCCGCTCGCAAATGCTCGACACAATGGCCGAGGCCTTCAGCAGTGGCGGCGCTTCGACCAACCTGCTGATGGCGCCGGCTTTCATCAGCTTGATGCAGGAGGCGCATCCGTCGCTGCGGCGCATCGTGGCGAGGGCTTCCGAAGCCGGGACGCCGGTGCCGGCGCTGTCTTCGGCGCTTGCCTATTTCGACAGCTATCGCCAGGGCCGCGGCACCTCGAACCTGATCCAGGCGCAGCGCGACTTCTTCGGTGCGCATGGTTTCGAGCGCATCGGCGAGCAGGGTGCGTTCCACGGCCCTTGGGGCAGCGGCGCGGCGCGTTAGTCGCCTGAGCGCCGATAGGCCACAACGCCCTTCGGCTCGCTCAGGCTCTGCAGCGAGCCGGGCGCGGTGCCGCCGATCCAGCCGAGCACCGAGCGCGCAAGCTCGGAGCCGGCCAGCCGGAAATCTTCGTTGACGACCAGCAATTCATGCCGGAACAGATGCAGCAGATCCGACGACTGCTTCGACACCACGTCGACGTCGCGGCCGAGCTTGAAGCCGGCATCCTCTATACCGGCGACGATGGCGAGCGTCGCGGCGGCGGCGCTGCTGATAATGCCGTCCGGTCTGATATCGCGCCGCATCAGCTGCGCGGTCCTCATCCTGATCTGTTCGATCGAATGGTCGATCGAGATGGTGTTGAACGGCACCTCGCTGGCGCCGACTTCGCTCAGCGCGTCGGCAAAGCCGTCGACCGTATGGCGGTAGTAGCTCAAACCGGCCGGCGGCGTCACCAAAGCGAGCCGGCGGCGGCCCATGCCGGCGAGATGGCGCACGGCCTCGGCAGCGAAGGCGTAGTTGTCGAAATCATGGTAGGGATGAACCAGCCCCATATCGGTGCGGCCATGCGTGGCAAAGGGAATGCCGCGCTCCAGCATGTAGCGGGCGCGGGGATCGTTCGGCTGCGTGCGCGAGATGATGACACCGTCGGCCGAACCGGTCTCCACGAGATAGCGCACCGGATCCAGCGGATCCTGCGAGCGCGAATAGGGTGTGACGATCAGGTGGTAGGGCGTGTCGGCGATGACTTCGGTGACGCCATAGATGATGTCGGAGACGAAGCTCATGATCTCCTGCTCGGTGTTGAGCACGAGGCTGATGACATTGGTCTTGCCGGTCCTGAGGCGCACGCCGGCGCGGTTGGGCCGGTAGCCGATCTGCTTGGCGACGAGCTGGACGCGGCGCCTGGTCTCGGCGCCGATCTCCGGGGCATCCTTCAGGGCGCGCGATACGGTGGTGACGCCGAGCCCGGTCATGAAGGCAAGCGTCTTCAGCGTCGGCCGCTTTTGCGCCGACGCCTCTTCGGTTTTTTTCGTCCGCTGTTTGTCCATTCTTCCCGCCCGTCAGGCGCATAGCAGCCGCAGGCCGGGTCGGCAATCGCCGCAATCCGCAATCCGGCGTGATTTCAGGCCTTGTGTGGTTGCAATATACTGAAACGTTACAGATTGCCAATCTCGGCTTGTCGTGCGCCAATATGGTCACGGATGTCTGGCGGGCAGATTCCTCCGGGAATCCAAGGTGAAGGCTGTCCTGGCGGCGACTTTGCCGAGTTTTACAGGCAAATTGACCGTTTTGCACTGCAATCGCTACGTGTTGCGGTGCAGCACGCCCGTGAGCTCCAGGAATTTATTCGCGCTTCGAAAAAATGTAAGGTCACCGGCACGACCGGGGTTGCACCATCGGCGCAATTGCCGTATCGAAAATCTGTAACGTTTCAGATTTCTGGGAGGAAGCCGAAATGCGATACAAATTCCTGACCGCTGCCTTTGCCGCGACAGTTGCGCTCAACGTTGCCGGGCCGGCGGCCGCGACCGATCTGGAAGTCACCCATTGGTGGACCTCCGGTGGCGAGGCGGCGGCGGTCGCCGAACTCGCCAAGGCATTCGACGCCACAGGCAATCACTGGGTCGACGGTGCCATCGCCGGGTCCGGCGGTACGGCGCGGCCGATCATGATCAGCCGCATCACGGGCGGCGATCCGATGGGAGCCACCCAATTCAATCATGGCCGGCAGGCGGAAGAACTGGTGCAGGCCGGCCTGATGCGCGACCTCACCGATGTCGCCACCAAGGGCAAATGGACGGAAGTGGTGCGGCCCAAGAGCCTGCTCGACAGTTGCACGATCGGCGGCAAGATCTATTGCGTGCCGGTCAACATCCATTCCTGGCAATGGCTGTGGCTGTCGAACGCGGCCTTCGAGAAGGCCGGCGTGCCGGTGCCGAAGAACTGGAATGAATATGTGGCCGCGGCCCCGGCGCTGGAGAAGGCAGGCATCGTGCCGCTCGCGGTCGGTGGGCAGGCCTGGCAGGCATCGGGCGCCTTCGACGTGCTGCTTGCCGCGGTCGGCGGAACCGACACCTTCCTCAAGGTCTACAAGGACAAGGACGCCAAGTTCGCAGCCGGTCCCGAAGTCGCCAAGGTCTTCAAGGCGGCCGACGATGCGCGCAAGATGGCCAAGAACACCAATGTGCAGGACTGGAACCAGGCCACCAACATGGTCATCACCGGCAAGGCCGGCGGCCAGATCATGGGCGACTGGGCGCAAGGCGAGTTCCAGGTCGCCGGCAAGACCGCCGGCAAGGACTATACCTGTCTTCCCGGCCTTGGCCTGAACGAGGTCATCGCCACGGGCGGCGACGCCTTCTATTTCCCGCTGCTCAAGGATGCCGACAAGGCCAAGGCGCAGGAAGTACTGGCCGAAACCCTGCTCGATCCCAAGACCCAGGTCGCCTTCAACCTCAAGAAGGGTTCGCTGCCGGTGCGCGGCGACGTCGACCTCGCCGCGGCCAATGACTGCATGAAGAAGGGCCTCGCCATCCTGGCCAAGGGCGCGGTCATCCCGTGGACGGACCAACTGCTCTCGCAGGACAGCCAGAAGCAGAAGGAGGACCTGTTCTCGGAGTTCTTCGCCAAGCCCGACATGACCCTCGAAGAGGCGCAGAAGCGCTTCGCCGACATCATCGCTTCCGCCGATTGATCTCAGGCGCCCCCGCCAGCTCCCGGCCCTTGTCCATCGAGGGTCGGGAGCGTGAGGCTCTTATTGTCCCAGCGAGGCTGCCGAGATGAGCAACAGCGAACGCCCCAACCGGCTTTTCCGCAATCTCAACGCGAAAATCGCCTCGATCCCGATGGTGCTCACCGCCGGGGTGGTGTTCGTCGGCGGCACGGCGTGGACGGTGCTTTATTCCTTCACCAATTCGAAGCTCCTGCCGCGGCTGAATTTCGTCGGGCTCGACCAGTATTACCGGCTGTGGGCGACGCCGCGCTGGCTGATCTCGATCGAGAATCTCTTGATCTACGGCGTGATCTCACTGGTGTTCTCGCTGGTGATCGGGTTTCTGCTGGCAGCCCTGCTCGACCAGAAGATCCGTTTCGAGGACACGTTCCGCACCATCTTCCTCTACCCCTTCGCACTGTCTTTCATCGTCACCGGCCTTGTCTGGCAGTGGCTGCTCAATCCGGATTTCGGCGTCCAGGGAGTGGTGCGAAGCCTGGGCTGGACCAGCTTCGACTTCAATCCGCTCTACAATTCCAGCATCGTCATCTACGGCATATCGATCGCCGCGCTTTGGCAAGGCACGGGACTGATCATGTGCCTGATGCTGGCGGGCCTGCGCGGCATCGACGAGGATATCTGGAAGGCCGCACGGGTGGACGGGATACCCATGTGGAAGACCTATCTCTTCATCATCATCCCGATGATGCGGCCGGTTTTCATCACCACGCTGGTGATCATCGCGTCCGGCATCGTCAAGGTCTACGACCTCGTCGTTGCGCAGACCAGCGGCGGTCCCGGCATCGCCTCCGAAGTGCCGGCAAAATATGTCTACGACTACATGTTCTTCGCCCAGAATCTCGGCCAGGGCTTTGCCGCCTCGACCATGATGCTGCTGTCGGTGATGATCGTCATCGTGCCGTGGGCCTATCTCGAATTCGGAGGCCGCAAGCGTGTCTGACCATGCCGTCTCCTTGTCCGCCACGTCGTCAAACCCGCAAGCCGGCGTCTCCGGACCGAGCGGACCGAAGCCGCGACACGTGTTCTCGCGCCGCAACATTTTCCTCTACGGTACGCTCATCGTCGTGGCGCTCTACTACCTCCTGCCGCTCTATGTGATGGTCGTCACCTCGCTCAAGGGCATGCCGGAAATCCGCCTCGGCAACATCTTCTCGCCGCCGCTCGAGATCACCTTCGAGCCCTGGGTCAAGGCGTGGTCGCAGGCCTGCACCGGCCTCAATTGCGACGGGCTTTCGCGCGGTTTCTGGAACTCGGTGCGCATCACCGTTCCCTCGGTGATCCTGTCGATCGCCATCGCCTCGGTGAACGGCTACGCGCTGGCCAACTGGCGCTTCAAGGGCGCCGACACATTCTTCGTCATCCTGATCGTCGGCGCCTTCATTCCCTATCAGGTGATGATCTATCCGATCGTCATCATCCTGCGCGAGATCGGCCTCTATGGCAGCCTTACAGGCCTGGTGATCGTGCATTCCATTTTCGGCATGCCGATCCTGACGCTTCTGTTCCGCAATTATTTCACCTCGATGCCGGAGGAGCTGTTCCGGGCGGCGCGCGTCGACGGCGCCGGCTTCTGGGGCATCTACCTGCGCATCATGCTGCCGATGTCGCTGCCGATCTTCGTCGTCGCCATCATCCTGCAGGTAACCGGCATCTGGAACGACTTCCTGTTCGGCGTCGTCTACACCCGTCCCGACACCTATCCGATGACGGTGCAGCTCAACAACATCGTCAACTCGGTGCAGGGCGTGAAGGAATACAACGTCAACATGGCCGCCACCATCCTGACCGGCCTGGTGCCGCTGGTCGTCTATTTCATTTCCGGCAAATTGTTCGTGCGCGGCATTGCCGCCGGCGCGGTGAAAGGGTGATGGCGATGGCGGCGAACGGCACCAGCGTTTCGATCCAGGACTTGTCGCTGAACTTCGGCGCGGTCTCGGTGCTGCAGACGCTCAACCTCGATGTCGCCGAAGGCGAGTTCATCGTGCTGCTCGGACCTTCCGGCTGCGGCAAGTCGACCTTGCTCAACTGCATTGCCGGCCTGCTCGACATTTCGGAAGGCCGCATCTTCATCAAGGGCAAGAACGTCACCTGGGAAGAGCCCAAGGACCGCGGCATCGGCATGGTTTTCCAGTCCTATGCGCTCTATCCGCAGATGACGGTGGAGAAGAACCTGTCCTTCGGGCTGCGTGTCGCCGGCATCGCCAAGGACGAAATCGCCAAGCGCATCGCGCGTGCCGCCGAGATCCTGCAGATCGAGCCGCTTTTGCAGCGCAAGCCGGCGGCACTCTCGGGCGGCCAGCGCCAGCGCGTGGCGATCGGGCGGGCGCTGGTGCGCGATGTCGATGTCTTCCTGTTCGACGAACCGCTGTCCAATCTCGATGCCAAGCTGCGTTCGGAGTTGCGCGTCGAGATCAAGCTTCTGCACCGCAAGCTGCAGAACACGATGATCTACGTCACCCACGACCAGATCGAGGCGATGACGCTGGCCGATCGCATCGCGGTGATGAAGGGCGGTGTCATCCAGCAGCTCGACGCGCCGCAGACCATCTACAACCGTCCGGTCAACCGGTTCGTTGCAGGGTTCCTCGGCTCGCCGGCGATGAATTTCGTCGAGGGGCAGCTGGAGGCTGGCACGACGGCGGTGTTCAAGACCGGGGATTTGACCATACCGCTCGATCGCTACGGCTTCGACGGCGCCGGCACCAAGAGCGGGCCTTGCGTGTTCGGGATCCGGCCGGAGCACGTTGCCTTTGGCGAGGCCGCGAACTCCATGCCCTTTGCCACCGATGCCGCCGTGGAAATCGTCGAGCCGATGGGCTCCGATACGCTGGTGTGGACGAAACTCGGCGGGCGCAATTTCTCCTTCCGGGTCGAGGCGGAAAAGACGCTGCGCAACGGCGATCCGATCCGGATCGGCTTTGATCCCGCTCGCGCCTCGCTGTTCGATACCCCATCCGGCAACCGCATGTAGCTCCCAAGAAGACCATCCTCCCAAAGACAATCCCCAAGCAGAACGGACAGAGACGATGAACTGGTCATTCCAACTTTATAGCGCCCGCAATTTCTTGCCTTGGACCGATGTGCTCGAAATGCTCGGCAAGCTCGGTTACGCCGAGGTCGAAGGCTTCGGCGGCGTCTATGACGATCCCAAGGCCTTCCGCGCCGAACTCGACAAGAACGGCCTTGCCATGCCGACCGGGCATTTTTCCATCGATGCGCTGGAGAAGGATTTCGACGGCGTGCGCCGGATCGCCGAAACGCTCGGCGTCAAGCTCTTGATCTGCCCCTATCTGATGGCGGAGGACAGGCCATCCGATACCGCCGGCTGGCGCGGCTTCGGCGAGCGCCTGGCCAAGGTCGGCGAGGTGGCCTCGAAGGCCGGCTATGGTTTTGCCTGGCACAACCATGATTTCGAGTTCAAGGCGCTCGCCGACGGCTCGCTGCCGCAGGATCATATCCTGTCCTCCGCCCCCGACATTGGCTGGGAAATGGACGTTGCCTGGGTGGTGCGCGGCGGCGCCGACCCGCTGCCCTGGATCGAAAAGCACGGCAAGCGCATCGTCGCCGTGCATGTCAAGGACATGGCGAAGCCGGGTGAGGGGCTGGATGAGGATGGCTGGTCGGATGTCGGCCACGGCACGATCGACTGGGCGGACCTGATCAAGGTGTTGCGGGCCAAGAGCGCGGCGAAATACTTTGTCATGGAACAGGACAATCCCAACGACATCGAGCGCTTCGCCCGCCGCTCGATCGCAACCGTCAAGAGCTACTAGGAACAACCACCATGGCAAAGAAACTGGGTATTGGCGTCATCGGCTGCGGCAACATCTCGAAGGCGTATTTCTCGCTGGCGCCGCTGTTTCGCGGCATCGAGATGCGCGCCTGCGCCGACATCAACATGGACGCGGCCAGGGCACGGGCGAAGGAATTCAAGCTCCGTGCCGAAACCGTCGAGGATCTGCTCAAGGCCGACGATATCGACATCATCGTCAACCTGACCATTCCGGCCGTGCACTACGAGGTGTCGAAGCAGGTGCTCGATGCCGGCAAGCACGTCTATTCGGAAAAGCCGTTCGTGCTGTCGCTCAAGGAGGGCCAGGACCTCAAGACGCGGGCCGAGAAGAAGGGGCTGCGCATCGGCTCGGCGCCGGACACGTTTCTCGGCGGCGCGCACCAGTTGGTGCGTGAACTGATCGACGAGGGAAAGCTCGGCCGGATCACCAGCGGCACCTGCCATGTCATGGGCCATGGCATGGAACACTGGCACCCCAATCCGGACTTCTTTTTCCAGCCGGGCGCCGGGCCGGTGCTCGACATCGGACCGTACTACATCACCAATCTCATCCAGCTGATCGGGCCGGTGAAGCAGGTGGCGGCTTTCGCGACGACCCCCGCCAAGGAACGGACAATCAGTTCCAAGCCGCGAGCGGGTGAAAAAATCCCGGTCAACACGCCGACCACCATTCACGGCCTGCTGGAATTCGAGAACGGCGCCGTGGTGACGCTGAACACAAGCTGGGACGTCTGGGCTCACGGCCACGCGCCGATGGAGCTTTATGGCGAGGCCGGAACGGTGTTCGTGCCGGATCCGAACTTCTTCGGCGGCGACGTTCGCTTCACCGAAGAGGGAAAACCGGTCAAGAAGCAGCCGAAATGGAAGCATCCGCTGGGCATCCCCAATGAGATGCACGGCCAAGGCATGATGGCCAATTACCGCACGGCGGGCCTGGCCGACATGGCGCTGGCGATCGCCGAGGGGCGGCCGCACCGCTGCTCGATGGAACTCGCGCTGCATGCCGTCGATGTCATGACTGGCCTCCTGCGCTCCGGCGAAACCGGCAAGTTCGTCGCCATGCAGACCACATGCGAGCGTCCGGCCGCGCTTGGCGTCAAGCAAGCCAAGGATCTCCTGGCCAAGAAGAAGTAGTCGCGGAGATTATCGATAATTTTGCTTGCCCTCTCCCCGTTCCTCCGGGGAGGGGGTAAAGGATGGCGTACGGGCACGTTCATCGCCTCTGCGATGACGGTGCCCTGTCCGTTCAGATCCGAGGATTTCCCATGCCCTATATCGCCGCTGAAAACCGCTACGAAAACATGATCTACAACCGCTGCGGGCGGTCCGGCCTCAAGCTGCCGGCGATCTCGCTCGGGCTGTGGCACAATTTCGGGAACGACACGCCGCATCGGACCAAGCAGGCCATCGTCCGCAAGGCTTTCGACCTCGGCATCACCCATTTCGACCTCGCCAACAATTATGGTCCGCCGCCCGGCTCGGCGGAGACCGCTTTCGGCGAGATCCTGCGCACCGATTTTTCCGCCTATCGCGACGAGCTGATCATCTCGACCAAGGCCGGTTACGAGATGTGGGCCGGTCCGTACGGCGAATGGGGCGGGCGCAAATACGTGCTGGCCAGCCTCGACCAGAGCTTGAAGCGGATGGGGCTCGACTATGTCGACATCTTCTATTCGCACCGTTTCGATCCCGACACGCCACTCGAAGAAACCATGGGCGCGCTCGACCATGCGGTGCGTTCGGGCAAGGCGCTCTATGCCGGCATCTCGTCCTACAATTCGCAGCGCACCCGCGAGGCCGCCGACATATTGAGGCAATTGGGCACGCCCTGTGTCATCCACCAGCCGAGCTATTCGATGTTGAACCGCTGGGTCGAGGAGGACGGGCTGCTCGACACGCTCGAAGGGCTCGGCGTCGGCTCCATCGTGTTTTCGCCGCTGGCGCAAGGCATGCTGACCGATAAATATCTCGGCGGCATTCCCGATGGCAGCCGGGCCTCCCAGGGCAAGTCGCTGAAGACGGCTTTCATCAACGATCGCACCATTGCCAACATCAAGTCGCTCAACGCGATTGCCGGCAAACGCGGCCAGACGCTGGCGCAGATGGCGCTGGCATGGGTGTTGCGCAAGGGCAAGGTGACGTCGGCGCTGATAGGCGCCAGCCGGCCCGAGCAGGTCGAGGATTGCGTCGGCGCGCTCAAGGTGCTCGATTTCAGCGACGCCGAATTGGCCGAGATCGATACTTACGCGCGCGAGTCCGACATCAATCTGTGGGCGGCCTCCGCCGAGCGCAAAGGTCCGCCAAGGAAATAGGCTCGCTCGGTAAGCCGGCAAACAAAAACGGCGGGATGTTCCCACCGTTTCCCGTGGCAATCCGAAGCGGTCGCTTCAGGGCGACTTTGGCTTCTGGGCGGTACCGAGCCCAGCCTTGGGCTTTTCGGGCGCCGGGGCGGATGTCTTCATCTTGGCCTCGATCCAGCCGGTGTAGTTGGCCAGCCGCGTGTAGATGCCATAGGCGTCCTTGTGGCCGCAGGCAGCGCTGCCATCGGCCGGGCCTTCGCCCCAACTGACGACGCCGACCTGGATCGGGCCGCCGGCGCCGGTCATGAACAGCGGTCCGCCGCTGTCGCCATTGCAGGCGTCACGCACGCCGCTCGTGGTGCCGGCGCAGATCATGTTGCTGGTCAGCGGATCGGTCATGTCGGCGGCAATCGCATTGGCCGCGGCATCGATGCCCTTTTCCGAATAGCGCATGCGGTGCGACAGGTCTCCGAGAGCCGCTTTCAGGTCATGGGCATAGATGGCCTTGATGCCGCTGTTGCAGGCGCTGTTTGGCTGCAGGTCGAGATCGGCGACCATCAGCGTGGTCGGGAAGGTGCCGTCCTGCATCTTGCCCCAGCCGGTGACGGTGGTCTTGCCGGTGTCTGGTGTCGCGTCATGGGTAAGCTTGATGGTCGGCGCATCGGCCGGGTCGGCGAGCCGGAGCAGGCCGAGATCGTTGTCGAGCGTCTGTTCGCTGTAGCCCTCGTTGACGATGACTTCGACAACCTTGTGCCGCTTGCCTTCGCTGAGATCCGTGGCACCGGTCAGCACGGTGACGGAATCGGGCGAGATCGGGCGGCCCTTGTCGTTGAGGCAGTGCGCAGCCGTCAGCACCCATTGCGGCGCGATCAGGCTGCCGCCGCAAAACTGCGCGTTGGCCTGAGAGGCCGGATTCTCGTCCAGCCTGGCGGTGGTGAGGAGTGCCACCTGGAAAGGATAGGCGCCCTTTTCAGCCTGATTGCCGCCATAGACGCGATCGGTGCCGTCGGGGTTCTCCGCCGCTGCCTTGGCCCTGGCATCGGTCACCCGCTGCATCGGCGAAACGGCCGCTTCCGGCCTGACGGCGGCCTCGTCCGCCTGGCCGGCGTTGATGAATGCAACGGCAGCGGCGATGCCAAGCAGCGATGCGGCAACGACCTGCCCGAACCGATTTGTGATGTGCACCCGAACCCCCTCCTGAGACAATTCTCCCGCGCGGATCGACGCCGGGCATTGTGCAACCAGAGGCCGCCGGTTCGGCGATCCGGACACGCACCCTATCGAACGGCGCGCGATCGGTCACAAAACCGAATCCCACTTTTGCTAACCGTGCCCGCGAGCAGAACCCGCACAAAACTCTATAGCCCCCCACGGGCTACGTGGAAGCGATTTATCATTGCCAATTTTGGATTATTTTAGGCAGTATGTCGCGGCAGGGTCTTAGGCGGGGGCTTTAGATTGACCGAGGCAAACAACGATCCGGTACGTTCGCCGATAGCCTTTGCCGATTTTTCAGCACCACCACGATCTCGACAATATTTCTGTATTTTGATCCAGTCCTTGCTGACTTTTGGGAGAGTCTCACCATGACAAAACTGACAAAGCTTATGATTGCTTCCGCATTGCTTTCCACCGCAATGTCGGCAGTCCCTGCTTTCGCCGCCGATCCTGGCTCCGCCAGTGCCGGCAATGGCGAAAGCATGCGGGACGTGACTTCGGGCGACTACAAGCCCGGGCGGGCCAAGCCGATCGCGCCGCCGACGCTGACTGACGAAGACAACCGCGCCGCGCCGATCACCGACGAGAAAGCGGCTGTCAAATCCTATGGCATCGTCGGACGTTCAGCCGATGGCAAGGAGATCAAGATCGAACCGAGCGAAGCGCTGCGGGAGATCATCATCAAGGAACTGAATGCGCCGGCCAATGGCGCCGAGGGCGACCCGCGCAAGACCGAGGATCCTGACCTTGGCGAAGGCGAAGCCGGACGTCAGGTTTTCGGCACCGACGATCGTGAGCAGGTCAAGAACACCAAGACCTATCCGTTCTCGGCAATCGGCTATCTCGAAGCCAAGTCGAAGACCGGCTATGGCAGCTGTTCGGCAACGTTGATCGGCCCGCGCACCGTGCTCACCGCCGCGCACTGTCTCTACAGCCACGAGGACAAGGACTGGCTGTCCGACTACCTGTTCGTGCCGGGCCTCAATGGCAGCACCGCCGATGACGCTCCGTTCGGCGCCTTCGAATACGAAAGCGCCTATGTGCTGCAGGGCTTCATCGACAACTACCAGGGCTATTACGGTTCGGTGATCCCGTGGGATCTCGGCATCATCACGCTGAAGCAGGATGTCGGCACCAATCTCGGCTGGCTGGGCTACGCCAACTATGACGATCTCGGCGACTTCACCGCCAACCTCGTCGGCTATCCCGGCGACAAGCCGATGGGTACGATGTGGAAGGCGAGCTGCGAAGTCCATGCCGAAAACATCGCTCCGGAGTATTTCCAGTATGACTGCGATACTTTCCCGGGGTCGAGCGGCAGCTCGGTCTATGCCTATGACACCAAGTCCAAGCAGCGCATCATTACCGGCGTCAACGTGGCGGAAAGCCCTGAGGCCAACACCGCCGTGCGCCTGAACGCCGCCAACGTCCAGTGGATCAACAGCCTCTACAAATGACGGCTGCCGACGGTCGCGGCGCGTGCCGCGACAGAGAAACAAAGAACCGGCGGCGGGACGTTCCCGCCGCCGGTTTTCTATGCGATGGCGTGCACGGTCGGAGCCGTCACTTGCGCCAGCCCACCGCCACGATTACGCTTGGTCATCCAAGGGGTTGGGCGTTGAGGGGTGGGATATGGCAAGGCCAGGAATCTTCGCAATGAGGGCAATGGCTGCCGCTCCCCTGCTGGCGGCGTTGATGTTGTCGGCATCTCTTACCGGACAGGCCTTCGCCAACGGAGGCAGTTCGCAGCCAGCCGGCGCCTGGGCGGAGCGCGTGCAGGTCCTCTATCAGAGCCGGACGCGTTCGGTGCTGCGCAGGATGGTGCGGGTGTGGGATTTCCAACCGGAAAAAAATCTCGACTTCACCTGGGAGCCGGCCGCTGGCCAGTCTCCCGATCGGACGATCGCCGAAGACGGCACCGTCAACGGCAAGGGCCGCCTGGTCTGGCGCGTGCGCGGCTCTGCGAACTATGACCCGAAGACCGTCTATTCCAGTTATTTTGGCTCCGTCAGGAACGGCCGGCTGGATGGGCAAGGGCGGCTCGAGCTTCGTTCGGGCGAGGTCTTCGACGGGCTGTGGCTTGAGGGAGAATTCAACGGAAAGGGCATCCATATCGATGCCGAGGGCAACCGCTATGAAGGCCAGTTCGTCGCTGGCGTCGCGAATGGCGAAGGCCGGCTCATGTCGAAGACCGGCGAAATATTCGCCGGCTCCTTTGTCGACGGATTGAAGAACGGCAAGGGTCGGACCCGGCTCGCCGGCGGCACGGTCTATCAATCGCAATGGGTGATGGGCAAGGAGGTCGGCAGCTCGCGTCCAGACGTGCTGGCCGATGCCCGGGTCGGCGGCCTTTTGAAGGCGCAGACCGGCGGCGGCGACGCCGACAAGGTCGAGATCGGGGTCGTGGTGGATCAACGTATGACGCAGCAATCCGACATGCAGTACCAGCACCTGGTGCGCGACGAGGACATCGCGATCTATCCGCAGGCGGATGAGGACAATGACAGCTGGAACGGCACCGGGCAGGTTACGACCAGCAATGTCTTTGGCCGCAAGGACTGGGACGAAGCGCCGGCCTTCGCCGAGGTCGACCTCAAAACGACGGACCAATCCAAAGTCAGGCTCGACCGCCTGGAAATGAAGGTCGCCTCGAGCGATGCCTACCGCAAGCCGATGCTGTCGATATCGGAGCATTTCGGCTGTGTCGGCTTCCGGCCGGATTTCTCGATCATCAACAATGGCTGGGGCGACGCCAAGGACATGAAAATGTCCATCCAGTTCACGACCGTGGACGAGGATGGCAATCCCAGCGGCCAGCCAAGCCGTATGTTCAGCAAGGACATTGGCAGTTTCGGCGAGGGCGTCGACGTGTCGATCAAGAGCGTGCTCACTGAAGCCGGCGTCGACACCGCCAGCCTGGAGACGGGGCGGTTTCCCTGTCCGTCGGTGGACAGTCTCAATGTCTGCCGCAGTCAGTTGGCCAACAAGATCAAGTTCGGCGAGGTCGCCGACTATCTCGGCAATATGCAGCAGGCGATGACACTGAATGCGATCGGCAAGCTCGATTATTCCTGGACAGATGACGAAGGTCATATCAATCAGAACAGCGAGCCGTTTCGCACCTCGGTGACCGTGGCGGTTTTCGAGACCCCGGAATCGATGGCCGAATGCGGCGATGGCGGTGGCGGCACACCGGAAGCGATGCGCTACCAGAACATCGAGTTTCCAATCGGCAAGCACGACTACACGATCGCCATGCCGGTGCGCGGCAACAAGAACATCAGCGCCTATACGGCGCGGCTGAAGATGTGGTCGTCGATGTCGTCCATCCACAACTTCAGCATCGCCGCGCATTTCGCCGATGGCAGCGTTCGCGAGAGCAAGCCGGTGACCTTCTTCTATTTCAAGCCAAAGCGGTCGCTGTTCGAGACCAAGACCGAGCCGGCGGCGTGTTATCTGCCACGCGACATGGTCGGCTGCAGCGGTTAGGACGTATCGATATTCAGGTGATGCCGGCCCGATCTTAAGCCTGGCGCATCCTGATCCAGGAACGGCTATTTGCGGCCCATCTCGAAATAGTTGGGCAGGGGAATGAGCCGGGCGAAGATCGTGCCCTGGGGAAAGACGCGCAGTTCCAGCATCGATCCGGACGAGCGTTCCGCCTTCTGGTCAAATAGGAAATTGCCGAGCGAATAGACTTCAGCCACATCGCCGCCGCCGAGCGGCACGATTGCCTCGCTCGACACATGCGGATGGCCGCCGACGATGGCCGACACACCGCGCAGCCGCATCTGGTCGGCGAGCATCTCTTCGCGCGCCGACGGCTCGGTCTTGTATTCGCGGCCCCAATGGACGAAGGCGACCACCGGGCGTTCGGCATTTTCGTGCAGCAGGCGGTCGAGCAAGGCAGGGGTGAGCAGGTCGGTGTTCTTCGAGCCGTTGGTGTCGATGTCGGTCAGGCCGACCAGGTCGAGATCGGCGAGCGCCAGCGTCTCGCCCTGGGCGACATGGGGGATGCCGGCTTCGTCCAGCGCCTGCAGCGTCTCGGCATAGCCGGACGGGCCGAGATCGTAGGCATGGTTGTTGGCGAGGCTCACGCCGGCGACATGCAGCCGCTTCAGCATGTCGACAGCGAGGCCCTCCGGCATCGCCAGCGTCATATCGTCGATCGCCTCCGGCACGTTGGGCAGGATGACGCCTTCGAGATTGACGATCAGCGGCCGCGAGTTGGTCAGCGACAGGATGCTGTCGACGATGCGGTCGGCAACACCGTCGCGGACCAAAATCTTCTTCATGGCGCGGCCGAAATTCACGTCGCCGGCGAGATAATAGATTTTGTCCTTGGGCCGTGTGGGGTTGTTGAAGTCGGGGCCGAAAGCGCCGAACAGCGCCACCACATAGCTGGTGGTGCGCTCGACATAATCCGATGTGTGTTCCTGCGAGTTCTCATTGGCGACGACCAGCGGCAGGGCGCCGAACAATTCGCGCTGCAGCCTGGTCTGGATGTAGAGCGCGCCGACCGAATCGGCATGATCGGGCTGGCGCAGTGCCGCGATGCCGTCGAGCGAGCTGGCGGCCAGCATGTTGAGCGACTGCTGGTCGAAACGGTGTGCCTCATGCTGCGGCAGATAGTGCGAGAAGTCGGTGGATTCGACGATCAGCGTGTCGTGGTCGACAATTGTCTTAAGTGCCTCGGCAAGCCTGTCCCAGTCGCGGCGCCGCGCCTTCACCGACATCGCCACCGGCACGATTTTCGCCTCGGGGAAATAGTGGTGCAGGAAAGGCAGCATGGCACGTACGCCATGCTCCTTGTCGAACAGGCAGGACTCCTCGACCATGTCGCTGTTCTTCTCCAGAAGCCGCACGGCATCGGTGTCGGCCTTGACCGGACCAAGCACGGTATCGAAGCCGCGCGCCGTGGTGGCGTAGAGCTTGTGCGTCTTGTGGAAATGGTCCGGCGACAGGATGACGATGCGTTTGTAGCGGAAGCCCGAGGCGGCATGAAAACCCAGCGCCACCAGGTCGGCGGCCAGGAGATGATGCGGCACGGTGATGCCGGTCAGTCGCTGATTGGATGGCTGGACCTCGGCCGCGCTGGCGATGGCATTCTCGAACAGCTTGGCGTCGTCGTAGAAGGGCGGGAAGTTTGAGCTGCCGGACGGGCAGATGACGGGTGCGGTGAAGGCGGGCAGGGGGAGGAGGGTGAACAGGAGGGCTGCCAAGATCTGCAAAATGTCGGCGCCCAGTCGGCCCCCCTCTGTCCTGCCGGACATCTCCCCCTCAAGGGGGGAGATTGGCAGCTTCATTGGCGGCGCTCTCTTTCTCAACGTCAGGGATTGGCGAAAGCCAGGAAACAGCTGATCTCCACCCTTGAGGGGGAGGTGTCCGGCAGGACAGAGGGGGGTCCCTTGGCGCCGACGTTTGATGGTCACGGCTCGGCCAGCACGATGTTTTCCACGCCGCCGACATAATAGAACGGCTTCTGCTTCGAAGCGGTCAGCCGCACCACCTCGTGCGAAATGAAATCGGCCAGCCCGAACAGCGTGACGCCGCCATCCGGGGTTCTCGCCTTGCCGCGCAGGCCCTCGAGGATCGAATAGGTGAAGACGCCGTGGCCGAGTTCGGGCAATTCGGCGGCGGTGTTGTTGGCGGCGGTGGCCGAGAAGACGACGATGCGCGCGTCCTGCGCATCCTTTTCCAGCCGCGGATTGAAGGCGTTGGCGGCGTGGCAGGTGTCGAGCAGCATGAAGCGCATGCCTTTGGCCCGCTCGACCGATTTCTGGATGTCGGACCAATCCACCAGCGAAGAGCGCTTCCAGCGCTCGGCGTCCTGTTTGCGGCCATCGGTCGGGATGAAATAGTAATCCTCGTCGATGTTGATGCCGTGGCCGGCTACGAAGATGATGGTGGTGTCGTGCTCGCCAGGCCGGTCGAGGAAATCGGCGAGCTGGTCATCGATCGTGTGCGAGTCCGGTTCCATGATGCTGCCGGCACTGGCGACGGTGTAGGTCTGCTGCGCCTTGTCGGGGCTCTCGTCGAGCGCTTGGCGGTTGACCAGCACCAGCGATTCCATCGACGAGAACAGCGGCGCCGACTTCTGCGCAACCACCTTGAGAAACTCGGTGGCATCGTCGACGGGGTAGCGCAGGTCGCAGGCGTGGCCGGAACAGGCATCGGTCAGGAACGGGTATTTGTCGACACCGATGACCGCGACATAGAGCTTGCCCTTGGCTTGGGCCTTCTCGGCCTTCCTTGCCAGCGTCGTCACGCTGCGCTCGGTCAGATAGCCGTATTCATTGGTGCCGGTGATGCGAATGGTGTTTTGGCCATCCTCGACCGGAACCTCGACGATGGTGTTGTTGCCGTCCACCGAGCGGGCGGTGACGTCGCCGACATTGCGGCTGTTCGAAAGGATCGAGAAGCCGGCGGCATCAGCGCCAGCCTCCCTGGCGCCCGTGATTTCGACCGCGACGTAGCCGTCTCGCACCTTGCTCTGATCGCCGGCGAGGCGGATGCCGAACTCCGGCGGCTTGCGCTGGAGAAGCTTCTGCAACTCGTCGTCGACGCCGGGCCGCATCTCCTTGACCGCCTGCCTGGCGCTGCGCAGGATGATGGCGCGGCGCACCATTTCCGGGCTCCAGAGGTATTTCTTCAGCTGGCCGGCGCGGATGAAGCGGCCTTCATGGTCGCGACCCTGGTTGACGTGCCAGCCGATCAGCTTGTCGCCCTCGTCGGAGGAATAGTAATAGCCCTGCGGCATCCAGGCGATCCATTGCGACCCGGCAAAAAACATCGACACGATCAGTTCGTGCGTCTTCAGGTTCCAGAGCCGGAGCGTCTGGTCGGCACTGCCGGTGACCAGCAGGCTGGCCTTTTCGGAGGCGACCATAGCGTTGACCTCGCCGGTGTGGCCGGTGAATTCACCTGATACCCTGGCGGTCGCGGATTTGTACTCCAGCAGCGTGCCGTCATTGCCGCCGGTGATCAGGCCAAGCCCGTTGTCGATCAGCGTGAAGGCGGAATGGGCAAAGCCGTTGGTGGCGTCGTTCTCGATCGTGCGCACGACCTTACCGCCATTGGCGATTTCCAGCACTGCGTTTTCCAGCGCGTCCTTGCCGCCGACCGTGGCGTGCAGCGACCACTGGCCGCTGGTCAGTGTGGCGCGGGCAAACGAGTTTTGCTCCGTCAGCAGCTGGGGGTCGTCGAAGAACCGCTCGGCGGTCGGCAGTTCCAGCTTCTTTTCCAGCGCGCCCATTTGTTCCGGGCAGGCGACGCGCTCGGGGCAGGGGTTGGCATCGCCCCAGCCGATGATGCCGTTCGCCGCGTCGATGCCGACCGCGGTCACCGGCTCCCCCGATCCTTGCAGCAGGGCCTTGCGTTCACCCGTCGCCGGGTCCCAGACCTGGATGGCGTTGCGGGTACCGCCGGCCGTCGCCACCAGCGACCCGTCGGCATTGGCGGCGCTGGCGTAGACTGTGCCGTCATGGCCGGCATAGTCGAGCAGCTTGTCTCCAGTGTCGGTGTTCCAGACGATGGAGCGGTGCTTGTTGGCGCAGCGGTAGCCGCAGGAAGCGATCAGACGTGACCCCTTGGCGAAGGTCAGCGAACCGATGAGGAAATCCTGCTTCGGCATGGCGCGCACCAGAGTGCCGTCAGCCGCACGCCAGATTTGGACCTGCCCGTCCTTGCTGCCGGTGCCAAACTGGCTGCCGTCCTGCGAAACGGCCAGCGCCATGACGCTGACGTCCCGCAGCTGCTCCGCTTCGGCCGGTAAGGCGATCTGCTCGCCCTTCGTGATGTCCCAGAGCCGGATGCCATTGTCCGTCGTTGTCGCCGCCAGTCGGGTTCCCACCGCGGCGAAAGCCAGTTTGTCGATATGCCAGGAATCGGCGTCGAGCTTTTTGTCCAGCGTCCATCCGGCCGTGGATTTGTCGTCCAGCCTCCAGAGATAGACGACGCCATCGGCGCCACCGCCGGCCAGCATCTTTCCATCGGGAGAGAAGGCAAGGTCATAGGTCGCGTAGTCGGCTGCCTTGAGTACGGCCTTCATCTTGCCGGTGGCGAAGTCGAACAGCCTGATGTCGCCATAGGGCGGCCTGTCGCCGAGACCAGCGCCGAAATAGCCGCCGGCGGCGATCGTCTTGCCGTCCGGCGAGACCGCGACCGCGAAGATCTTGCCGTCGTTGCCGTTGCCGAGATAGCCACGGATGGTGCGCAGGCTGACGCCGTTTTGCCAGTCCCAGATACGGATGGTCTTGTCGTCGGAGGCCGAGACGAGATTCTCGCCATCGGGCGTGAAGGCGAGATCGGTGACCCGCGCGCTGTGGCCGCCAGTGTCGAGATCGAGGTGGAAATCCGGGGCGTCCTCGGCACGGGCGACCGACGCGGCGACCAAGGCTCCAGCCATGGCGAGCCAGCGGAAGGCACGCATGAGGCGGAGGCTCATCCTTGTCATCGTTATTTGGCTTCAGCCGACGGTCGCCCGCTGCGCACATAGGCTTCGATCGCCGTGGCGAAAGTGGGGGAGCCGGCCTTGCGCTGTTTGTCGACATAGCCGGCAAAGTAACTCCAGAAGGAGACGGCATAGTCGCGGAAATAGGCGTCGGTCACCTTGCGCGAACACAGGTCGCCATCGACGCAGAAGGACAGCCGGTTGAGGAAATAGACGATGCGGTCGAAATTCTCGCCGAAGTCGGCGAGCGGCATGTCGCCACCGGAAGCGCTCATCGCCTCGATGCCGATACGTTGCCGGAATACCTGCTCCTCGGTCGGCGAAGGGTTGGCGCTGAGCAGATTGTCGTATTTGGAATTGAGGGCCGCGAGGCGATCCTTGAGCGCTCGTTGCGCCTGCTGATAATCCTTTGTCTCCCAAAGCTCGACCAGGGACATGGTCTGCTCCACGCGCTTCTGCTCCTGATTGGCCAGGAACTGATAGACCGAGAATGCCAAGGTGAAGATGATGGCGAAGCGCACCAGCATGCCCGACCAGGCATAGACCAGCATGCGCCAGTCGCGGTCGGTGAAGGGGTTGCTTTCCTTCTTGATCTCATGGCTGCTCGGCCACGGGAAGCCTTCGGTGGTTTCCGGCAGCGCCTGCTTCGCAGCCGCGTCCTTTGCCGGTGTCACTGCTGCTGCCTGCTTCGTCGTGCCCCCCGGCTTCTTCATTTGCAGCTATCCAGTTCGATGGTGGCGGAGGGATCGAGCACGACGCCCGGCGCTTCGAGCTGCTTCTTCAGGCACGCCAGTTGCGGGCGCGAGACAATGAACTGCACGTCCGGTTCCGCCGGGGCCTTGTTCGGCGACGGCAAGGCCTCGACGATGCCGCGCGAGGCGCAGCCCGAGAGATCGACGACGATCGCGTCGCTGCTGGCCTTGGCGATCTGGTCGTACTGGTCGAGAAAGCAGGTCGCCAGTTCCGAATTGATGACCACCTGCTTGGCGCAGAGGCCGCAGGCGTCCTGTGCCGACGCGTCGGCAACCAGCAGCAGGCCGGCGGCGATGCCGCCAACCGTGGCACTCCAGGAAAATAGGCTATAGCTCACGAACCACCCCATCCATTGCGCCGGCCGTGTCATCTCCCGACGCTGCGGCTAAAAGTTTTCACCCCATCGTGCCGGCAGTGCAAGGCCTGGCCATGAACACCCCCGCCTGGATTCTCAGGCGCGCGGCACCGTCTCCATCGGGAAGATCATCACCGCTCCCCTCGGGCCGCTCTTGTCGGCAAGCCGCATCACCGATCGGGTCGACGGCGCCACGCCGATATCGGCAAGCATGTCGGAGAAGCTGGCGGAGCCTATCCCGCGCGTCATCGACGCGACACCGTCCTGCGCCAGAAAGCTCAGATCCTCCTTTTCGCTTTCCGGCGGCGCCTCGGTCAGCACCGCGATCATCCGCTCCATGCCGAAGCTGGTGTCGGTGAAGGCGAGCAACCCTTCCTCGACGGTAGCCTGCGGGGCGAGGCGCTCGGCAACGATGTGAGTGATCGAATAATCGCTGCCGACATAGAGCACATTGATGTCGACCAGCTGGTCCGACCTGTTCTTCGCCAGCACATGCACCTCGTCGCCGGGCGAGACGCGTGGCACCACCGAGGCCTGCAACGGCTCCAGCCCGTCCTTGTCACGACGCTTGACCTGGAATTGCACGTCGACGTCCTCTGGCTTGTAGTCGGAGGCGGCCGCCAGCCTGGAAAGACCGGTGGCCCGGAAGATGGTGCGCAAATTCCTTACCGTCGCATCGACAAGCTTCTGGCGGTCGTCGGGGTGGATGATGATCAGCGGCGGCCTACCGCCATCCTTCAAGGTCACGTCGCCCGAAGCCGGCAGGAACCACAGGGCCGGCTTGTCGGTCGCGTTCCCGTCGGCGCCGGCAATGGCATTCTCGCGCATCACCGCGAAGCGAAGTTCGGCGCTCTTGCCCGGATCGACCAGTTCGATGTTGAAGCCGGTCTCCTTGGCCGCTGCAAGTTCGTCGAGAACCGAATTGACGAGTGCCGTTTCCGTCTCCAATCCCTTGGTCGCGGCCGGCCGTGCAACGGCGAGCATGTAGTCGACGGCGATCTCCGCCACCCGGGCATACGCATTGGCGGGGATATCGGCAACCTTGAGTGCGGGCTTCTTGTCGAAATCGACCGGCTTGACCCGGCTCTCCAGGTTCTTGGCCGATTCCACTTCGAGATAGCCGACGGCGTCGGATAGCGACGACAGCGCCGACGGCAGGATGGCGAGCTTGCTGCCCGGCGTGAGGCGATGCAGCAGGCCGGCGCCGATCGTCGCCTCGCCGTCCTTGACGATAATGGGCCATTGCATGACCGCATCCGTCTTGTCGGTGCCGAAGACGCGCGCGTCGAGTTCGCCTTCGAACAGCGGCGTCGGCCGGGTACGGCTGTCGGCCGAATATTGCTGCAGCACGGCCTGGCCAAGCTGGCGATAGGTGACATTGGGATTTTCGGCGAGCTTCGACAGGATGGTGAACGTGAAGAGGCCGAAGCGTGGCGCGTCGGCCGTGCCCTTGGGCAGCGGCATCTCCGGTGTCGTCTCGACTGTCTGCGCGGCATAGAAGGCGACCAGTTTGCCCTTGGTGATTGGCTCGCCGCCAGTCGGCGTCAGGTTGAAGGCCGGTTTGCGCTGGCCATTCTCGTCGAGGCCGCGCGATGCGCTTGCAACGGTGTTGTCATACGCCTTGACGGCTGCCGCCCTGGCCGCCTCGTCGCCACCGACCAGGTCGGCGAACTCGACCTTGCGTTCCAGCTCGTCATCGACATCGACGGCGCGGGTGGCGGTGCCGGAATGGCAGCAGTCGAACACCGCCCAGACGAAGGCGCCCTTGTCGCGGATGGCATCGAGCGCATCGCCGATCTCGTTGTCGACCAGCGCGTTCGGAACGCCGGCATCCCTGTTGATCCACTTCTCGATGTCGACGGGCAGGAAAATTTCGTCGAGTCCGTCGGTCTCGTCGCCCTTGACCCTCTCGGGCTGCTGGGCGCCGTGGCCGGACAGATGCAGGTAGACGAAGTCGTCGCGCCGAACCTTGGCGGCGAGATCGGCCAGTGCCGTCTTGATCGCGGCATGGGTCGGCAAACCCTTGGCGCCGGGCACGTCCTTGGCCAACAGCGTGACGTTTTCCGGCGCGAAGCGCACCGGATCGGGGACGTTCTTCAGAAGGTATTCGTGCACCAGGCCGGCATCGTTCTTCGGCCCGATCAGCCAGTTTCTCTGCGGCAAGGCCGGATATTCGGTGCAGGCGACGAGCAGCGCATGGTAGGTGCGCGACGCGGCCAAAGCCCGGAACGAAACCGTGCCGGCAGCCACCAGCGCGGACGTGCCGACAAGCAGCCTCCGGCGTGTCAATTTGATCATGTCGCTTCCCCAAGCCCGATCGAATTTCCCAAGCGAGACCATCCTCGTCGAGGATTTTGGCAGTATTTTGAATGTCGCTCCGTCATCAAGCCTGCCATCACCAATGTGTCGGCATGTCATCGATCGGCTCGGGACAGCAACAGAAGAGTAGCAAAGAAGGCGGTTCGTCGCTATCTGAATGGGATCAGGCCGTTTGCGTGAGCAAACAGCCTTGGGATGGCGCAGGGCAGGCTGGAACAGAACCATGGCGGCAAGGGATGTGCTGACGAAAAACCAGTTGTGCGTGCTCGAGAAACTCGAGACCGCCAGCGGGCCGCTCAGCGCCTACACCTTGCTTGATCAGCTGCGCGAGCGCGGTTTTCGGGCGCCGCTGCAGGTCTATCGGGCGCTCGACACGCTGGTGAAGTCAGGCTTCGTGCATCGGCTGGAGAGCATCAACTCCTTCGTCGCCTGCGCCGAGCCGCACGACCACAGCCACTCGATGACCGCCTTCGCCATTTGCGACAGCTGCGGGCAGGTGACGGAGATGTCGGACCACGACGTCGACCACCGGCTGAACGAATGGGTCAACTCGACCGGCTTCGCCGCCAGGAAGGCGGTGATCGAATTTCGCGGGACGTGCGCGAAATGCCGCGCTGAGGCCGCCTAGAGCGCCGCGTATACTTGCTAAAACAGCATAGCTACGTTTGCAAATGTGACGGCAGTCGGAGAGGTTCTCACTCTAACGAACACGAAAGATTCGCTCGGGTCGTTGGAGTCCAAGTATGGTGCCAGCGACGCAGTTACTTCTTTTACAGAGCTGTCATCATCCATAACGCAGTACCATCGCGAATTTGGTTCCAGGTTCGCTACAATCTCACCTTTTTGAGTGGGTGCGCGTAATGCGTCGATTATTCGCTTTACCCGATTGTCCAAATCGCCGCTGCTTATGACTGCCTGCTGGGGCAAGCCTGTCAGTAGTTTGATCTCCAATCTTACACCTACGCCGACCGCCTCCCCATAAAATGGGACGAATACCTGGTCACCGATCGAGCGTAAAAAATTTGGTGCCTGTGCTGCGAAATTTGAATCTTCCCATCTTTTCAGAACCGCAAATGGCTCTTTGCCCCATAGTGTCTCCAATTGCCGGTGAAAGCTCTTTCGCATGTTCCAGACCGCATCAAGACTGCTTGCTTTCGAGGGGATTTGGCCGCGATAGGTGAGGTATATGTCCACCTCAATGCGCCTCGTCCCAGTTGTTGGCGGCACGGGCGTCGACATGCAGCGGCACCGACATCGAGACCGCGGGCATCGCGGCGTTTTCCATGACGTGGCGCACGACCGGGATCGTCGCCTCGACTTCCGCCTCGACCGTCTCGAAGATCAGTTCGTCATGCACCTGCAGGAGCATGCGGGCGGACAGCTTGGCCTTGTCCAAGGCTTCCTCCATGCGGATCATGGCGCGGCGGATGATGTCGGCGGCGGTGCCCTGCAGGCGGGCATTGATGGAGGCGCGCTCGTTGAAGGCGCGCAGTGACGGGTTCGACGACCTGATGTCGGGATAGTGGATGCGGCGGCCGAAGATCGTTTCGACAAAGCCGTGCTCGCGGGCATAGGCCTTGGTCTCCTCGATATAGTCGCGGATGCCGGGGAAGCGCTCGAAATATTTCTTGATATAGGCGCTCGCCTCCTCGCGCGGGATCGACAGCTGGTTGGCGAGGCCAAAGGCCGAGATGCCGTAGATAATGCCGAAATTGATCGCCTTGGCGCGGCGGCGCACTTCCGATGGCATGCCCTCCACGGGCACGTTGAACATTTCAGACGCGGTGATGGCATGGATGTCCGCGCCATCCGCAAAGGCCTGGCGCAATTGCGGGATTTCGGCGACGTGGGCGAGCACGCGCAGTTCGATCTGGCTGTAGTCGGCTGAAACCAGCCGGTGGCTCTTGTCGGTGATGAAGGCGGTCCTGATCTTGCGCCCTTCAGCCGTGCGCACCGGAATGTTCTGCAGGTTCGGGTCGGAGGACGACAGACGGCCGGTCGTCGTTGCGGCAAGCGCGTAGGAGGTGTGGACGCGCTTGGTGTCAGGATTGACGAAGCCGGGCAGCGCATCGGTGTAGGTCGATTTCAGCTTGGTCAGCTGGCGCCAGTCGACGATCTTGCGCGGCAGTTCGTGACCTTCGGCGGCGAGATCTTCGAGCAGCTGCGCCGAGGTCGACCACTGGCCGGTCTTGGTCTTGGAGCCGCCGGGCAGCCCCATGCGGCCGAACAGGATGTCGCCGAGCTGCTTGGGCGAGCCGATGTTGATGCGCTCGCCGATGAGCTGGTAGATTTCCTCTTCCAGCCGGGCCGCACCTTGCGCCAGTTCCCCCGACAGCCGGGACAGGATCTGCCGGTCGACCGAGATACCGCGCTGTTCCATGCGCGCCAGCACCGGCACCAGCGGCCGCTCCAGGCGTTCATAGACCGAGACCAGTCCCTTGGCGGCAAGCCGCGGCTTCAGCACCAGCCACAGCCGCAACGTCACGTCGGCATCCTCGGCGGCGTGAGCGGTCGCCCTGTCGATGTCGACCTGGTCGAAACCGACAGAGCTCTTGCCGGAACCGGTCACGTCCTTGAGTTGAAGGGGGGTATGGCCAAGCCATTTGTCGGCAAGGGCATCCATGCCGTGGCCATGGGGGGTGCCGGCGTCGAGCACGTAGGAGATCAGCATGGTGTCGTCGAAGGGTGCGACATCGACGCCGTAGCGGCTCATGATGACCAGGTCATATTTCAGGTTCTGTGCGATCTTGAGGACCGATCCGTCCTCAAGCAGTGGTTTGAGCACCGCCAGCGCCTCGCGAAGCGGGATCTGGTTTTCGAGCATGCCGCCGCCGAGCAGGTCGCCATTGCCGCTCTTGTGGGCGAAGGGGATGTAGGCGGCGCGGCCGGGCGCCGTGGCCATTGCCATGCCGATCAGTGAGGCCTGCATCGGATCGGTCGAGGTGGCCCTGACGTCGAAGGCCGCGATACCGGCCTCCCGCGCCTCGGCGACCCAGGCTTTCAGCGTCGCGATATCGCGGATGCACTGATAGGCCGAAGTATCGATCTTGGCGGTCGCCGCGCCCTCCAGCCGCAATGCGGCCAGGAGGGAAGGGGTGTCACCTTTTTTTGGCGTCTCCGTCTCGGCTTCAGCGGCCTGGCCCGGCTCGGTGGCCGCCCCGTTTCGGGCGACGGGCGGCGTTCCGGCCCCGACGTCGGGGCCATGTGCGTTGTCGGCGCGTTCGACGGTCACCGCGACGGCCTGGACGTCGCCGGCCTCGGTGCCGGTCGCTTCCGCCACGCGGCGGGTCAGCGAGGTGAATTCCATGGTCTTGAGGAAGCCGATCAGCTTCGGCCCGTCGGGAGCATGCAGCACGAAATCGTCCAGTCCCTCGGCCACCGGCACGTCGTTCTTCAGCGTCACCAACTGGCGCGAGATGCGTGCCTTGTCAGCGTTGGCGATGATCGATTCCCGCCTTTTCTCCTGCTTGATCTCGCCGGCTCGGGCGAGCAATCCATCGAGATCGCCGAACTGCTCGAGCAGTTGCGCCGCGGTCTTTGGCCCGATGCCGGGCACGCCAGGCACATTGTCGACGGAGTCGCCGGTCAGCGCCTGCATGTCGATCATCTTTTCGGGTGGCACCCCCCATTTCTCGATGACTTCGGGGATGCCGATCTGGCGATCCTTCATCGGGTCGTACATGCCCACCGTGTCGCCAACCAGTTGCATCAGGTCCTTGTCGGAGGAGATGATGGTGGTGTCGCCGCCGGCCTCGCAGGCCAGCCGGCAATAGGTGGCGATAAGATCGTCGGCCTCGAAGCCTTCCATCTCGACGCAAGGCAGGTTGAACGCCCTGGTTGCCTGGCGGATCAGGCCGAATTGCGGGATCAGATCCTCGGGCGGCGCCGAACGGTTGGCCTTGTATTCGGGATAGAGGTCGTTGCGGAAGGTTTTCGAGGAATAATCGAAGATGACTGCGAAATGCGTCGGCACAATGCCCACATCGGTGTTGCGGGCATCCTGCATCAGCTTCCACAGCATGTTGCAGAAGCCGGAAACGGCACCGACCGGCAGGCCGTCGGACTTGCGGGTCAGCGGCGGCAGTGCGTGATAGGCCCGGAAGATGTAGCCAGAGCCGTCAATGAGGAAGAGATGATCGCCTTTTTTCATGCCGGCAGGGATAGCGCGGCGCGATGGCTTGGTCCATGCCAAAGACATCGCCAGACATAGGTTCCGTCAACACCCTGACAGATCGGGAACCCTGACAGATCGGGGTTATACAGGGCCGCTCACGGGTACGTTACAAAAGTGTAACGTTAACGCCCTTGAATCGCCATGTTCAGAGACCCAAATACACGTCATCGGCAGTTTTCGCCGAAGTCCGGAGCAAGGCCCGTCCCCCGCCTATACCGGACAACTGCGGCAGCCTATCCCCCCTCTCCGGGCTGCCGCATCGTTTCGAGTACAAGACCGCCGTGGTTCCCCCTCCACCACGGCGGTCTTTTTTTGCCCGCGGCCGCCGGCGCGGGCCGTGGTCCAATTGTCCCGGGCTTTTCGTTTCGCCGCTCTGCCTTTACGGTTCCGGCACTGAATCGAAAGGCTATGCACATGTCCGCAGTTTCCCCTGTCCTCGACCGCCTCGACAAGAATCTCGATCAAAGCCTGGAACGGCTCTTCGGCCTGCTCGGGATCAAGTCGATCTCCACCGATCCAGCCTATGCCGCCGACTGCCGCAAGGCGGCGGAATGGCTGGTGGCGGAACTCAAGCTGATCGGCTTCGACGCCAGCGTGCGCGACACGCCTGGACACCCGATGGTGGTTGCGCATCATGACGGGCCGGCGGGCGCGCCGCATGTGCTGTTCTACGGCCATTATGACGTGCAGCCGGTCGACCCGATCGAACTGTGGGAAAACGACCCCTTCGCCCCCGCGATCAAGGAGATCGGACCTGGTCACAAGGTCATCACCGGGCGCGGCTCGGCCGACGACAAGGGCCAGCTGATGACCTTCGTCGAAGCCTGCCGTGCGTGGAAACAGGTGCACGGCAGTCTGCCGTGCCGCGTCACCATCCTGTTCGAAGGCGAGGAGGAATCCGGGTCGCCCTCGCTGAAGCCGTTCCTCGAGGCCAATGCCGAGGAACTCAAGGCCGACTTCGCGCTGGTCTGCGATACCAGCATGTGGGACCGAGACACGCCGTCGATCTGCGTCGGGCTGCGCGGTCTGGTCGGCGAGGAGATCACGGTGAAGGCCGCCGACCGCGACCTGCATTCGGGCCTCTATGGCGGGGCTGCAGCCAACCCGATCCGCATCCTGGCCAAGGTGTTGGCCGACATCCACGACAAGGACGGTCATATCACCATTCCGGGTTTTTATGACGGTGTCGAGGAAACGCCCTCGCAGGTGCTGAAATCATGGGAGACACTGGGCGAGACGGCCGAGACATTCCTCGGACCTGTCGGCCTGTCGATCCCGTCGGGCGAAAAAGGTCGCTCGGTGCTGGAACTGACCTGGGCACGGCCGACCGCCGAGTTCAACGGCATCATCGGCGGCTATACCGGCAAGGGGTTCAAGACTGTCATCGCGGCGGAAGCCTCGGCCAAGGTTTCGTTCCGCCTCGTTCACAAGCAGGATCCAAAGAAGATCCGCGCGGCTTTCCAGAAATTCGTCGAGGAGCGTATCCCGGCCGATTGTTCGGTCGAATTCCACGCCCATGGCGGTTCACCGGCAATCCAGCTTTCCTATGACTCGCCTTTCCTGGCCAAGGCCAAGATCGCGCTCTCGGACGAATGGCCAAAGCCCGCGGTGACGACCGGCAGCGGCGGCTCCATTCCGGTGGTGGGCGACTTCCAGACCTATCTCGGCATGGAATCGCTGCTGGTCGGCTTCGGCCTCGATGACGACCGCATCCATTCGCCCAACGAGAAATACGAGCTCAGCTCCTTCCACAAGGGGCAGCGCTCATGGGCGCGCATTCTGGATGCTCTGACACGGTAAGGCGGACAACCCTGGACAGCGGAAAAATCAACTTTCTGTTGATTTTTCCGCCGATCACGGCGAGGACGGGTCGACAGCGCAATGTGTTGGAGCGCGTGTGCGCTTCTTCGATGGAGGCGCGACGCCGAAGGCCGCGACCCGGAGAAGACGATGAGCGATATCCGCTTCCATAAAAACGATCTGCCTGACCTCTCCCACTACAATGTCGCGGCGGTGGCCATCGATACGGAAACGCTCGGCCTCAACCCGCACCGCGATCGGCTCTGCGTGGTGCAGATTTCGCCTGGCGACGGCAGCGCCGATGTCATCCAGATCGCGCCGGGCCAGAAGAAGGCGCCGAACCTTGTCAGCCTGTTGAGAAACCGCACCATCACCAAGCTGTTCCACTACGGTCGCTTCGATCTCGCCGTGCTCTACAATGCGTTTGGCGTAATGCCCGAGCCGGTTTTCTGCACCAAGATCGCCTCGCGGCTGACGCGCACCTACACCGACCGGCACGGGCTGAAGGACATCTGCTTCGAGCTTCTCGGCGTAGGCTTGTCCAAGGCGCAGCAATCGTCGGATTGGGCGGCCGAAACGCTGTCGCCCGAGCAACTCGAATACGCCGCCTCGGACGTCCTCTATCTGCATCGGTTGCGCGACGTGCTGGCCGGACGGCTGGCGCGCGAGGGGCGCACGAAGGAGGCGGACGCCTGTTTCCGCTTTCTGCCGACCCGGTCCAAGCTTGACCTGATGGGCTGGGCCGAAGAGGATATCTTCGCCCACAGCTGAAAAAGGGATGAGATGGCTGACAGAAAGCCGATATCGACCGCGCCGACCGACGGCTCCAAGGTCACCGTCACCTGGAAGGACAGCGACGGCGTCCTCAATGAATCCATAGCGCAATACCGCGACGGCGGCTGGTGGGTCTACACCGACAGCTACACCCAGAAGAAGGTCGAGCCGACCAGCTGGCGGCCTACTGCCGGCGACGACGACGACCAGTGAGCGCGCCGCTGGCTAGGCCGGGTGCTTTCGCATAGCCTGAAGCCGTTGATATCGAGGCCGATTCGGAGCCTTCCGCTCCGCGCTCGCCCTCTTGCTCGGAGGAAACCGCTATGGGTGTCGAAAGCCTTCTCGTCTTCATCATCATTGGTGCCATCGCCGGCTGGCTCGCCGGTCTCATCGTTTCGGGTTTCGGCTTCGGCCTGATCGGCAACATCATCATTGGCATCGTCGGCGCGTTCATCGCCGGCTGGCTGTTCCCACGGATCGGCTTCTCGATCGGCGGCGGCATCATCGCCTCCATCATCCACGCCACGATCGGCGCCATCATCCTTCTGGTTCTGGTCAAGGTCCTGAAACGAGCATGAGGCTCGGCACGACAAAGGGCGCGCCATGAAGCAGAACACACTCTATCTCATCATTGGCGCGCTCATCGTCGTGGTCGTCGCGCTGGGCGTCTACGTCTACCGCGAGCAGACCAGGCCGAAAGGCGTCGAACTCAAGATCGACGACAAGGGCATTTCGATCCAGCAGAACTGAGCCTGCCGCCGATTGGGCGGCGACATCAACCATATGGCGGATCGGGCACCAGCGTCAGCGCAAAGGCGGCGGATATCCAACCGTTATGGCCTGGAACCCCTGCATTGCGCTTGACCGTCGAGCGCGCGATCGGGCTTAGTCGGCGACATCAAAGCGGGGCAGACAGTCGTCAATGGACAGCGAGCAGTTGGACGGTTCTCGATCCCTTCCAGCGTTCGATCCGCTGGGCGGGTCGCAAATGATCCCGGGGATCGCTTTCAAGGCCAGCGCGGCGGTGAGGGCGGCGCTTTCGGCGATCGGACGTACGGAGGACCTGCGCTTTTCACCGGACAATCGATTGCTGGCAATCGCCGGCTATGCGCGCAAGCGCCTGCTGGTCCTGCGCATCGACGTCGAGGCCGGATCGGATGGTCCCGATGTCACGATCCATGGTTTCATGGAGCTGACATCAGGCGACATGGGCGAAATCCATGGCCTGGATTTCATCGATGACCGCACCCTGGCGATTGGCAACCGCGATGGACTGGTCGCCATATTCAACCTGCCTCGAGAGCAACCAGCCGGCCAGAGTCGCGAGATATCGGCCATTCGGCGGGTAAAGGGCCGGCGGCCTTGCAAACTGAATTCGCCGGGCTCGATTGCCGTCAGGCCGGAGTCGCGCGGCCGCGTCAGCCTGCTGGTCTGCAACAACTATACGCATCTGGTCACCCGGCATGTGGTCAACCGGTGGCTCGGCTATCGCACGACGAGCAACCAGCGGCTGCTCGAACGTGGTCTCGACATACCCGACGGCATTGCGCTCAGCCATGACGGAGGCTGGATCGCCGTCAGCAGCCACGGCACCCAGGATGTAAAACTCTACCGCATGTCCTCCTCGCTTGGGCCTGACAGCGAACCCGCCGGCGTCCTGCAGCACGCCGGCTATCCGCACGGCGTGCGCTTTACAGCGGATGATCGGCACATCCTCGTCGCCGACGCGGGCAGCCGTATGGTGCATGTCTATGGCGGCGACGGCGATTGGAGGGGCCAGCGAGCACCCGCGGCCTCGGTGACCGTGCTCGACGAGGAGACCTTTCTGCGAGGCAGGGCCAGTGCCGAGGAAGGCGGCCCGAAGGGTCTCGACATCGACCGCTCGAACAACGTCGTTGCGGTCACTTGCGAGGAGCAGGCGCTGGCCTTCTATCCGCTGGCGTCGATTATCGGAACAACAAGGTCGGGGATCGAGCCGGGCGTGGCGCGCCGTTAAGCGCCTGATCGATCGGAACAACGCACCGGAAAATGGCCATGCTTACTTGCGTAGCCTGGCGGCAAAGGCCTTCATGCCCTTCTTGATTGCCCTGCGCGCTTCACCGGCATCCTGCCAGCCTTTGAACTTGATGGTTTTGCCGGTGCCAAGCACCGACGACAGAAAGAACTGTTCGATCTCGCGCCTGAGATGCTCGGGCACGCGGTCGGCGGCCACGGGCTCGTCCTCAGCGTCCTCCTTGTGAGGACAGAAGACGTAACGGTCGTTGCGCAGGGCCTCGCCGCCGTGATCCTTCTGCTTGACCCGCAGCGCACCCAAGAGGTTGCATTTGATGACGGTGCCGGGACCCGTGGCGGCCTGATGGATGACTAGCCCATCCAGGGGATCGCCATCGTCCCCCAATGTGGAGGGAATAAAACCCCAATCGTAGGGGTAGGTCATTCCGACCGGTAAAGGGCGGACATAGCCGAATACCTGGATAGCCGGCTCATAGGCTACCTTGGCCGCGGCACCGCGCGGAGTTTCGATGACGACCCTGACAAGGCCCTTCGTCGTCGTCGGCAGCTTGAGGTAGTCGGGCATGAGGCGCCTCTGTCGCGTTCCGGGTTGATCCGGGATGGAACTCCAAGGCGCAATGAATGTTCCCAAGAGCAGGCCGAGGAGATTTCAGGGCATGACAAAAGCTTCTTTGCACTTGCTCAAGGGCGTGGGTTATCTGATCTCAACCCTGAGCGTTGTGCTGCTGGCCATCGTCAGTTGGTCGAGCGCTTCCAAAAGCCCGCTGCTGACCACATGTCTGCTTGTCGGCGCGGCGGCTTCGATTGCCGGCATGTTCTGCCGATGGCTGACCTATGAGATCGAAAAACGTAGGGAAGGCAAATAAGGCGCGCGTTGCGGCCAAGAGGTCCAGCAGAGGCTTCGCATCGCATAAGCCGGCTGTCATCCGGCCACCAAGACCGGCGGCAACAGGATTAACAAATTCCTAACGAAATTCAAAGGCTTGGCCGAAGGCCTGCTTAACCCGCCCTTAAATCGCCGCATCTACTCTTCAACCCGAGCGCCATTGGCACCGGGGATATCAGCGCAGCGCATGGCGAACCGCAGAGACAGCCGCATCGAGCCCAGCTTCGAGGGACCGCCACGGGCGAAATCCCAGACGGGTCTTTCGGTGAGCGAGGAGGACCGCGTCGTGCCGAGCAACCGCAAAGCCTCCGCCAAACGCAAATCATCGAAGGGGAAATCGGCCCGGGGGAGGCGCGGTGGAAGCGGGCGCGGCCTGTTCGGCGTGCTCGGCCGGCTGGTCTACTGGTGCTTCGTGCTCGCCATATGGGGCGGCATCGCGGTCGCGGGCGTCGTTGTCTACTACGGCGCCAAGATGCCCGCGGCCACGACCTGGTCGATCCCGGACCGCGCGCCCAATATCAAGATCGTCTCGGCCGACGGGCAGCTGCTGGCCAATCGCGGCATGAGTGGCGGCGAAGCGGTCGGCCTGCACGAAATGTCGCCCTATATTCCCGAGGCGGTGATCGCCATCGAGGACCGCCGTTTCTATTCGCATTTCGGCGTCGATCCGATCGGCCTGTCGCGCGCCATGGTCACCAATCTCGCCGGCGGGCACTTCTCGCAAGGTGGTTCGACGCTGACGCAGCAATTGGCCAAGAACCTGTTCCTGAAGCCCGACCGCACGCTGGAACGCAAGGTGCAGGAAGTGCTGCTGGCGCTGTGGCTGGAGCACAAACACACCAAGGACCAGATCCTCGAAATGTACCTCAACCGGGTCTATTTCGGCTCCGGTGCCTTTGGTGTCGAGGCGGCCTCGCGGCGTTATTTCGGCAAGAGCGCGCGCGACGTCACCCTGTCGGAAGCCGCACTCCTGGCTGGCCTGCTGAAGGCGCCCTCGCGGCTGTCGCCGGCGCGCGATCCCAAGGCCGCCGAGGAGCGCTCGCAACTGGTGCTCGCCGCCATGCGCGAGGAGGGCAAGATCAGCGAGAAGGAGCTGAAGACGGCGCTGAGCGCGCCGGCGACGCGCTCGCCGTCCTACTGGACCGGCTCGGAAAACTATGTCGCCGACACCATCATGGAAGAACTGCCCGACCTGATCGGCGACGTGCGCGGCGATATCGTCATCGACTCCACCGTCGACCTGAACCTGCAGAAGCTTGCCGAACAGTCGATCCGCCGGCTGATCGACGACAGCGGCAAGAAGCTCAACGTCACCCAGGGCGCGCTGGTATCGATCGACGATTCCGGCGCGGTGCGCGCCATGGTCGGCGGCTATGACTATTCGACCAGCCAGTTCGACCGCGCCTCCGAGGCGCGCCGGCAGCCTGGCTCGGCGTTCAAGCCGTTCGTCTACATGGCGGCGCTCGAGGCCGGCCGTACGCCCGACAGCGTGCGCAACGACGCGCCGATCAAGATCGGCAACTGGACGCCCGACAATTACGGCGGCAAGTACTTTGGCAAAGTCACCTTGGCGACGGCGCTGGCCAAGTCGCTGAACTCGGTGGCGGCGCAGCTGACCATGGAGGTCGGGCCGAACGCGGTGGTGGAAGCCGCGCACCGCATGGGCATCCAGTCCGATCTGCTGGCCAACACCTCGATCGCGCTTGGCACCTCGGAAGTGACGCCGCTGGAGCTGACCTCGGCCTATGTGCCCTTCGCCAATGGCGGCTACAAGCCCGACATCCACTTCATCCGCCGCGTGACGACAGCCGACGGCAAGGTGCTCTATGACAGCGCCGGCGGCAGCGCGCCGCGTGTGATCAAGCCCGAGATCGTCGGCATGATGAACTCGATGATGACCGGTACGGTCGAGGTCGGCACCGCCAAGAAGGCGGCCTTCGCCTGGCCGTCGGCCGGCAAGACCGGCACCAGCCAGAATTCGCGCGACGCCTGGTTCGTCGGCTACACCGCCAATCTCACCACCGGCGTGTGGTTCGGCAATGATGACGGCACGGCGATGAAGAAGGTCACCGGCGGCGCGCTGCCGGCGCAGGCCTGGCACGAATTCATGGTCGCGGCGCATGAGGGCGTGCCGGTGCGGCCGCTGCCCGGCACCTGGAAGTCGACGCCGCCGGATACCATTGTGCCCGACGACATTCCCTCGGCCGACAACAACCAGCCGGCACCGGTTCCGTCGGCTTCGGTCGGACAGCAAGCGCCGATCGCGCAGGCGACGGCACCGGCCAGGCCAGCGCCGGTCCGCGCGGCGCGACCCGCCCAGACCGTCGATGCCGATGGTTTTGACATGCCGGCTGACAATGGCACGACCGCCTCGGTCGGGCATCCGGTCCCTCCGGGCAGCGTTGGCGGTCCGTTGAAGAAGAAGCGGACCTCGATCCTCGACATTCTCGGTGGCGGCTGAGCGTCAATCCGCCTCTCGCCAGCGCCACGGTGTTCGGCTACACCTCCGGCCGGAGACCGCGACATGGCTGAACTCGACACCAGAAAAACCATCGTGCTGACCGGCGCCAGCCGAGGCATCGGCCATGCCACGGTCAAGCGCTTTTCGCGCGAGGGCTGGCGCGTCATCACCTGCTCGCGCCAGGCCTTCGCCGAGGATTGCCCGTGGCCTGCCGGTCCCGAGGACCACATCAAGGTCGATCTCGCCGATCAGGAAGATGTCGGTATTGCCGTGTCGGAGATCCGTCATCGGCTCGAAGCGCATGGCGGCCAGCTCAATGCGCTGGTCAACAATGCCGGGATTTCGCCCAAGCTCAGGGATGGCAACAGCCGCATGAACTCGATCGACACGCCGATGCATGTCTGGCGCGACGTGTTCCAGGTCAATTTCTTCGCGCCGATCATGCTGGCGCGCGGCCTGTTCAAGGAACTGGCGGCCGCAAAAGGCTCGATCGTCAACGTCACCTCGATCGCCGGCACCCGCGTGCATCCCTTCGCCGGCACCGCCTACGCGACGTCGAAGGCCGCACTTGGCTCGCTGACGCGCGAGATGGCGCATGATTTCGGCCCGCACGGCATCCGCGTCAACGCCATCGCACCGGGCGAGATCGACACGGCGATCCTGTCGCCGGGCACGGACAAGATCGTCGAGACCATCCCGCTCAGGCGCCTGGGTACCACGGCGGAAGTCGCCGACATCATCTTCTTCCTGTGCTCGGCCCAGTCCTCCTATGTGTCCGGCTCGGAAATCCACATCAATGGCGGCCAGCACGTTTGAACTGGTCGAGCCAAGGCCTGCTCATCCGGCCAGGGTGAGAACGGCCTTGCCGCTGAAGCTGCGCTGGCGCAGCGCGTCCAGGGCTTGTCCGATCTCCGTCCACCGCGCGGTCATAGCCACGCGGGTTTCCAGCCGTCCGGCGGCGACCAGGGCGAGCAGCGCGGCGATGTCAGCGCCGATGGCGGAACCGGACGTGTAGTAGGCGAACGTCTGAAGCCTCGCCCCTTCGTGACCCGGAACGAACTGGCGGAATCCAACCGGCGTGAGTTCGCCGCTGCTCGAACCGAAGATGACGATTGTCCCACCGGGCGCGACGCGTTCGATCGCATGTGCGAGGCTTTTGCCGCCGACCGACTCGGTGATCAGCGAAAACGGCCCCTTGGCCTGCTCGATCGACTCGACGATCTGCTCGGCTCCCAGCCCACGCAGATCCTCGTGGTGCCGGCCGGCGGCGATGGCGGTCACTGAAGCACCCTGCTCGCGGGCGATCTGGATCTGGAAGCGACCGACGGCACCGCTTGCACCGGTGACCAGGACCTGTAGGCCGGCCAGGTCACCGCCATGGCGCAAAGTCCTGAGCGCCGTCGTGCCCGCCACGGGGAGCGTGGCTGCCGAGACGAAGCCGACCTCATCCGGCAGGACGGCGAGACGGTCGGTTGAAACGGCGACCCGTTCGGCCCAGCCGGCCTGGTCGACCAAGGCCGCGACCCGGGTGCCCGCAGCCGGCCCGGAGCCATCGGCGGCCGCGCGCTCGACAATTCCAACGATGTCCTGGCCGGGTCTCCAGCCGTTCGGACGGATGGTGAGCAGGCGCAATTCACCCCGGTTCAACGAGGTTGCGTGGACGGAGACGAGCGCTTCGTCCGCGAGGGGCCGAGGTTCTTCCACCTCGGCCAGCCTGAGCCGCGTGGCGCTGTCGGAAGATATGACTAAGGCGAGCATGGCTACGCACCCTTCTTGCTGGACGCCGGACCTTACCGGCTTCGCAGCTCGAGGAATTTAGCTATCATGGCATTTAATCGCTAAAAGCAATCGATCATGAGACAGCCTCTTCGCTACCCATGGCTCAATTTCGATGTCGATGACGTGCTGGCGCCAGCCATCGCCGTTCGTGTCGACGTCACCGAACCCAGTGCAGAGGTTCCCGCTCATTGGCATCGCAAGGGCCAGCTCGTCTTTGCGCTCGGAGGCGGCGTCACATGCCGCGTTCCGAGCGGCCTGTGGATGGTGCCGCCGCATTGCGGGGTATGGATCCCCGGTTCCATGGAGCACAGCAACATCGCGACGGCCAATGCCCGGATCTTCTTCGTCTATATCGAGCCGGGAGCCGCCGAATTGCCGGACCGGTGCTGCACGCTTTCAATTTCGCCGCTGCTGCGCGAACTGATCGTCGAGCTGTCCGACAGCGTGCAGGACGACAAGGCAAGGGATGACCTCCTGACCAGGACCCTGCTTGCCGAACTGCCGCGCATGCCTGTCCAGCAACTGCATCTGCCGATTTCAGCCGAGCCGCGATTGAGGCGGATCGCCGAGGCGTTGGCGCAGGACCCCGCCGATCGCAGCACGCTGGCACAATGGGCCAGCCGCGTTGCGCTCAGCGAAAGCAGTCTGGCGCGTCTCGTCGTCAAGGAGACTGGCTTGAGCTTCGGGCGCTGGCGCCAGCAATTGCACCTGATCGTCGCCATTCGGGAGCTGGCCTCGGGTGCGAGTGTGCAGCAGGTCTCGGGCGATCTCGGCTATGGCTCGGTCACCGCCTTCATCACCATGTTCAAGAAGGCGCTTGGCAAGCCTCCGGCAAAATACCTCGGCAGCGTCGCGCAAAACGGCGGTTCGGCATTCGTGGCATGATCAGCGCGCCTGTGGCACGTCGGTTCAGGCAGCGGACGGTTCAGCGGCCCGCGGCTTGTGGCCAAGCACCTCTTCGACAATGCCGCGCGCGATCTCGCGTTCGCCCATGATCACCGTGTCGGCGCCTAATCCCTTCAGATGCTCGACCTCGGCATCGGAATGGGCGCGGGCGACGACGTTGATGTTGGGATTGGCGGTGCGTGCCCGCAGCACGATCTGGCCGGCCTCGAAGGCATTGGGGATGGCAAGGATCAACCGCTTTGCACCTTCAGGATTGGCGGCGGCGAACACTTCGGCATTGGCGGCATTGCCGGCGATGGTTTCGATGCCGTCGGCTTTCAGTCTGGCCAGCGTCTTGTCGGCATCCTCGATGGCGAGGAAGGGCAGGGAGGCTTGTTTCAGTGCGGCACCAACAAGGCCGCCGACCCGTCCGTAGCCGATCAGGATTGTGTGGTTGGTGAGGCTCGTCTTCGGCGGCGGACCGTCTTCGGCTTTCGCCATTGCGGCAACGGAGGCCACCTGACCCGGTTCCGTCGCCGGACCAACCGGCTTGGCGTCCACCGGCGGTGCCGTCCTGGTGGCGCGGGCCTCCAGCCAAGGCTTCATCCAGTCGATGACCAGGAACATCAGCGGGTTGAGCACGATCGACAGGATGGCCCCCGCAAGGATGAGGTCGCGGCCCTGTTCGGGCAGAAGTTTCAGCCCGACGCCGAGTTCGGCCAGGATGAAGGAGAATTCGCCGATCTGGGCAAGGCTGGCCGAAATCATCAAGGCCGTGGCCAGGGGATAGCCGAAGGCGACGACGATGACGAACGCCGCCAGCGACTTGCCGATGACGATGATGGCCAGCGTCGCCAGGATCGGCAGGCCGTTGCTGATCAGGCTGAACGGGTCGAACAGCATGCCGACGGAGACAAAGAACAGCACCGAGAAGGCATCGCGCAGCGGCAGCGATTCTTCCGCCGCTCGGTGGCTGAGCTCGGATTCGCTCATGATCATGCCGGCGAAGAAGGCGCCCAGCGCCAGCGAGACGCCGAACATTTTTGCCGCGCCGAAGGCGACGCCGAGGGCAATGGCGAGCACCGAGAGACGGAACAGCTCGCGCGACCCGGTATGGGCGACGTAGTGCAGGATCCACGGAATGACCCGGCGGCCGACCACCAGCATGACGACGACGAAGGCGGCAACCTTGGCCAGCGTGATGCCGACGACACCCCAGATGCCATAGCTGGCCGGCAGCGTCAGCAGGCCGCTCGAATGGGCATCGGCCTGTTCCTGGCCGCCGAGCACGCCGGCAAGCGCCGGCAGCAGCACCAGCGCCAGCACCATGGCCAGGTCCTCGACGATCAGCCAGCCGACGGCGATGCGGCCGCGCTCGGTCTCGATCAGCCGGCGTTCCTGAAGTGCGCGCAGCAGCACCACGGTCGAGGCGACCGACAGCGCCAGGCCGAACACCAGGCCCGCGCCCATCGACCAGCCGAGCATCCAGGACAGCCCGGCGCCGAGTGCGGTGGCAAAGCCGATCTGGACGATGGCGCCAGGCACGGCGATGGCGCGGACCGACAGCAGGTCCTTGAGCGAAAAATGCAGGCCAACGCCGAACATCAGGAGGATGACGCCGATTTCGGCCAATTCGTTGGCAAGCCCGGCGTCGGCGACGAAACCGGGCGTGTTCGGCCCGACCAGCACGCCGGCTACGAGATAGCCGACCAGTGGCGGAATGCGGAAACGATTGGCGAGAGCGCCGAAGACGAAAGCCAGCCCCAGACCGGCGACGATGGTGGCGATAAGGGGCGTGTCATGCGGCATTGTCTATGGAGCGCCTTTCAAGCTAGCGATGTCGGATATGCGCCGCCCGAAGCCGTCGCCTGGCTTGCAATATGGTGGAAGCGGTAACGATGATGCAACCCGCAAGGGTACGAAAAGCGACGCCGCGGCGACAAAATGCCGGACCGGCGAACGGATGCCGCCGATTTGTTCCAGCTCGCGATGGTATTCGTCCTGTTGCCGGCGATCAGGCTGCCTGCAGCAAGGCCTCGATCTCGGAGATGCCGTGATTTGTCATGGTCTTCGGGATCTCGGCCGTCACCTTGTCACCAACCTCCTTATGCAGCTTCTTGCGCATGGCACCGAGCACCACCGGTGGGGCGACAAGCACGATGCTGTCGAACTCGCCGTCATGGGCAAGCTTGTAGAGCCGGGCGGCAATCTCCTGGGCGAAGCGTTCCTTGCCGATACGGTGCCAGTCGGTCTCCTCGACCGCGCTGCGGTGTACGGATGGGCCATCATTGTATCGGCCCGGGCTGTCGCTTCCCTGTTCGCGGGTGGGCGGGTTTTCCTGTTCCATCACCTGCACCACTTCAAGGTTGGGAAATTTGGTGTCGCCGGCATTCTTGAGCAGGAGCGCCTTTTCACCGTCGGCCACCAGAACCCAAATGCCATGCTTCAAATTGATCGTGTTCATGAAAACGCTCCTCGTTGAGTGGTGGCTATTCCGGGAACGCGTTCTGGCCGGTCACGTTCCAACTGAAACGGCGGACCGAGCGGTCGCGAAGACGGGCGGCGAACATGAAATCGCCTCTGCACGACTTTAATCTACTGAATTGGTAGAATTTAGAAAAAACTATTTTGCGAGATAAGTCGCCGGCAGCTAAAAGTGCCTGAAATCAAGGCCTGTTTCGACGGCCCCGGTGTGCTCAGGGCATGGGCGTGGAATATTTTTCTCCTGCTCTTCGCGGTTGCGAAAAAGCGATTGCCTGCCATCACCGGATGAGCGAGTGCTTTGCTTCTGCTTTTTTATGCCTGGGCGTAAAACTGCGAAACTGTTCCCGGATTGCTTTTCTGATGCCGCAAGCCACCACCAAGCTCAATGCCTTTCCCGTCTTCGTGCGGGTCGAGGGCGAAGCCGTGGCCATTGTCGGCGGCGGCGAGCAGGCGCTGGCCAAGGCGCGGCTGATCGCCCAGTCGAGCGCGGTTCTGTACATCATCGCCGCAAATGCCGAACCGGAGCTGTTGGCCTTCATCGCCGAGACCGGCGCGAACCATGTGGCCGCCGGGTATGACGCCTCACGGCTCGAAGGCGCCGTGATGGTGTTTGCCGCCAGCGGCGACGAGACGCTCGATCGTCGCGTGGCCGCCGACGCGCGCCGGCTGGGCATTCCGGTCAATGCGGTCGACCGGCCGGACCTCTGCGATTTCTTCACGCCTGCGCTGGTCAACCGCGCGCCGGTCGCCATTGCCATCGGCACCGAAGGCACAGGCCCGGTGCTGGCGCAGATGCTGCGCGGCCGCATCGACCGCATGCTGTCGCCGTCGCTTGGCGCGCTGGCGGCGCTTGCCGCCTCGTTCCGCAATGCCGCCGAGAGATTGCCCAGGGGCAATATACGTCGCCGTTTCTGGAGCGACTTCTTCGGTGGAGCGCCGGCGCGCGCGGTCGAGGCTGGCGAATTTTCGCGGGCGCGCGAAGCCGCCGCCGATCTGCTGACGTCCGACGCGCCCGTTCGCGGCCACATCGCCCTGGTGGGCGCCGGTCCCGGCGCCGAGGATCTCCTGACCCTGCGGGCGCATCGTCTCCTGATGGAAGCCGACGTCATCGTCCATGACGCGCTGGTGCCGGAGGCGGTCGTCGCCATGGGGCGCCGCGATGCCGAGCGTCTGCCGGTGGGAAAGCGCAAGGGCTGCCACACCAAGAGCCAGGCCGAAATCAATGCATTGCTGGTGGAGCTCGGCCGTGCGGGCAAGCGCGTCGTGCGGCTGAAGTCGGGTGATCCGCTGGTGTTCGGGCGCGCCGGCGAGGAGATGGCGGCGCTGCGCGATGCCGGCATCGCCTATGAGGTGGTTCCGGGTGTCACCGCGGCCTTCGCCGCTGCCGCCGATTTCGAGCTGCCGCTGACGCTGCGCGGCGTTTCCTCCTCGATGGTGTTCACCACCGGCCACGATCTCAAGGGCAATTCATTGCCAGACTGGGCCAAGCTCGCCATTTCCGGTGCTACCGTCGCCGTCTATATGGGCCGCTCGGTCGCGGCCGAAGTTGCCGGCCGGCTGATCGAGGCCGGCCTATCGCCGGACACGGCGGTCGCCGTGGTCGAGAATGCCAGCCTGACCAATCGCCGACGCTTCCACGGCACACTCGCCGACCTGCCGTCGCTGGAAGCGCGCGCCGATCTGTCGGGACCGGTCATGACCATCATCGGCGACGCTGTCGCCGGGGCCAATTTCGAGCGGTCCGAGCCGCTCGCGGCTCACAGGCATGCGCCCGTAGCGGCCACCGAGGGAGTTCAGCCATGAAGATACTGACCGCCAATCGCCTCGGCGACGGCATCGCCGTCTGGTACGCCGATGGCGGCTGGGCCGAGACGGTGGACCATGCAGACCTTGCCCATGACAAGGCGGCCGAGGATCGGCTGGAGGCGATCGGCGCCAAGGCCTATGCCGACAATGAAGTGGTCGACGTCAATCTGATCGACGCGGAAGTCGTCGACGGCGTCGTCGAGCCGGTGCGGTTGCGCGAGAAGATCCGCGCCGCCGGTCCCACTATTCGTGGCGATCTCGGCAAGCAGGCTATACGGGCGGCGTAAGCCAGACTGAAAGTGAAAGTGGGCGGACGCGCCCTGAAAGACGAAGCATGTACCGTTACGATGAGTTCGACCACGATTTTGTCCAGGCCCGCGTCGCCGAGTTCAGCGACCAGGTCCAGCGCCGGCTGTCCGGCGAGATCACCGAGGACCAGTTCCGGCCGCTCAGGCTGATGAACGGCGTTTACCTGCAGCTGCACGCCTATATGCTTCGCATCGCCGTGCCCTACGGCACGCTGAACGGCAAGCAGTTGCGCATGCTCGGCCACATCGCCCGCAAATACGACAAGGGCTACGGCCATTTCACCACGCGCCAGAACATCCAGTTCAACTGGCCGGCGCTGTCGGACATTCCGGCGATCCTGGCGGACCTGGCCAGCGTCGAGATGCACGCCATCCAGACCAGCGGCAACTGCATCCGCAATGTCACCGCGGACCATTTTGCCGGCGCTGCCGCCGACGAGGTCGCCGATCCGCGCCCCTATGCGGAAATCCTGCGGCAGTGGTCGTCGGTGCATCCGGAATTCTCGTTCCTGCCGCGTAAGTTCAAGATCGCGGTGACGGGAGCCGAGCGTGACCGCGCCGCCATCCAGACGCATGACATCGGCCTGCACCTGAAGAAGAACGCCGCCGGCGAACTCGGCTTCGCCGTCTATGTCGGCGGTGGCCAGGGCCGCACGCCGATGGTGGCGAGGAAGATTCGCGACTTTCTGCCGGAGGCCGACCTTCTGTCCTACTGCACGGCGATCCTGCGCGTTTACAATCTCTATGGGCGCCGCGACAACAAGTACAAGGCGCGCATCAAGATCCTGGTGCACGAGACCGGCGCCGAGGAAATCACCCGCCAGGTCGAGGCCGAGTGGCAGGAGTTGAAGGATGCGGAACTGAAGCTGCCTGAGGCGGACATCCGCGCCATCGAGGCCTATTTCGCGCCGCCGGCGCTGGCCGGGCGTCCGGAAGGCGACGCGGCCGTCAAGGTGGCGCGGTTGGATTCCAAGGGCTTCTCGGACTGGCTCGACCAGAACGTGGTGACGCATCGCCATCCCGATTATGCCGCGGTGACGATTTCGCTCAAGGGCATCGGCGAGGTACCGGGCGACGCATCGGACAGCCAGATGGAAGCCGTCGCCGATATCGCCGAAAGATACGCCTTCGACGAGTTGCGCGTCAGCCATGAGCAGAACCTGATCCTGCCACATGTGGCGCGCGCCGACCTCAAGGCGGTCTATGACGCGCTGGTCGACATCGGGCTGGCGACGGCCAATTCCAACCTGATCTCGGACATCATCTCGTGCCCGGGCCTCGATTATTGCGCGCTTGCGACGGCGCGCTCGATCCCGATCGCGCAGGAAATCTCGCAACGCTTCGCCTCGCTGGAGCGGCAGCGCGAGATCGGCGAATTGAAGCTCAAGATCTCCGGCTGCATCAATGCCTGCGGCCACCACCATGTCGGCCATATCGGCATCCTCGGTGTCGAGAAGAAAGGCTCCGAGCTCTACCAGGTGACGCTCGGCGGTTCGGCCGACGAAAACACCTCCGTCGGCGAGATCATCGGCCGCGGCTTCTCGTCGGAAGAGATCACCGACGCCATCGAGACGATCGTCGATACCTATCTCGGCCTTCGGCTCAACCCACAGGAAATATTCATCGACGCCTACCGCCGTGTCGGTCCCGCGCCGTTCAAGGAGGCGCTCTATGCTGGCGAAGCCAAGGCCGCTTGACCGTGTTGCCGACGTCGAGGACGGCGCCGCCGCCAAGGCGGCGGGCCTCGATGCGCTCTATGGCCATTTGAAGCCGCTTGAGATCATCGAACGTGCGGCCAGGGACCTGTTCCACGACGAGATCGCCGCCGTGTCTTCGTTCGGCGCGGATTCGGCGGTGCTGCTGCACATGATCGCGGAGATCGACCGCACGCTACCGGTCATCTTCCTCGATACCGGCAAGCATTTCGAGGAGACGCTCGGCTATCGCGACGCGCTGGTCGCCGATTTCGGGCTGACCAACATCCGGGTGATCAAGCCCGACGAGGCGGCGCTCGAACGGATCGACCCGACCGGCAATCTGCATCAGAACAACACCGATGCCTGCTGCGACGTGCGCAAGGTCGAGCCGCTGGCACGTGGCGTCGCCCCCTTCCGTGCCTGGTTCACAGGTCGCAAGCGCTTCCAGGCCTCGACACGGGCCGCACTTCCGGTGTTCGAGGCGGTCGGCCCGCGCATCCGCATCAATCCGCTGGCGCACTGGACGACGTCGGATCAGGCCGACTACATGCGTTCGCATGCGCTGCGCGAAAATCCACTGGTCGCCTATGGCTATCTGTCGATCGGCTGCTTTCCGTGCACGCAGCCGGTGCAGCCGGGCGAGGACGCGCGCAGCGGCCGCTGGGCCGGTCACGCCAAGACCGAGTGCGGCATTCACCTGTCGGGACTGGAAGTGTCGCTGACCGACGCATCACTATAGGGTATGTTGCAATTCAGGTGAGGCCGGCCTGCAAACGGCAGCTTCCTGCGCTTCCGGGGCTCACGTACTTCAAGTACGCTCCGCTCCGGTTCTCGGAAGCAGCCGTTTTCGAAGCGGCCTGACCTGAATTTCAGCACACCCTTGAGCTCTTTGAATTTTTAGGAATTTTGATGACTGAACCGACGACACCGGAGACCCGGCTCTGGACCCCTGAAGGGTTTCGCGAGGACGAGTGGACCCATGCCGAAAGCGCCGACGCGCTGGCAGGCAACGGCCGCTTCATCCTGCCGTTGCAGGCATTCCTCGATCTTGACCCGGAGGTGCGCCGCTCGGCGAAGGAGCGGCTCGGCGTCGTGCTGCAGCCCGGCGATCAGCTCGAGAAGATCGCCGACCTGCTCGACCAGCTGTCGCTGGTGGCGCTGGCCTTCCCGGCTTTCGGCGACGGCCGGTCTTTCACCAAGGGCGAACTGCTGCGCAACCGCTATCATTTCACGGGCGCGCTGCGTGCCACCGGACAGATCCTGGTCGACCCGTTGCCGCACATGCTGCGGCTTGGCTTCGACGAGTTCGAGATCTCGAATCCAGTGCTCTTGAAACGCCTGGAGGAGGGCCGTACCGGCGGGTTGGGGCTTTACTACCAGCCGGCCGCCATATCGGAGCCCAAGGGTCCGAGATATTCCTGGCGGCGGGCCCGCGGCAACTGACGCGGCGGTAGGTCCACGCGTCTTTACATCGCCCGCGATCGGGCCTTCTCTGATCGTCCGGATAGAAATATCCGCCTGACGATCTGGGAGGGGTCTCATGCGCTACGACTATGTCATCGCCGGTGGCGGGTCCGCCGGCTGCACGCTTGCCGCGCGGCTCTCCGAAGATACCTCGAAAACAGTTTGCCTGATCGAGGCGGGAGGAGCCGGCAAGGATCTGCTGATCCGCGCACCCGCCGGCGTCATCGCGCTGCTGCCGGGCCGGCCGAAGATCAACAACTGGGCGTTCGAGACGGTGCCGCAGCCTGGGCTTGGCGGCCGCAAGGGTTACCAGCCGCGCGGCAAGACGCTCGGCGGCTCCAGTGCCATCAACGCCATGCTTTACACGCGCGGGCACCGTGGCGACTATGACGAATGGGCCGATCTCGGCTGCCAGGGCTGGTCGTGGGACGACGTGCTGCCCTATTTCCGGCGCGCCGAAGGCAATCAGCGCGGTGCAGACGCACTACATGGCAGCGAAGGACCGCTGCGGGTCGGCGAACAGCAGGAGCCGCGTGCGCTCTCAAGGGCCTTTGTCGAGGCCTGCGGCGAAAACCAGATACGCCGCAACGACGATTTCAACGGACCGGAGCAGGAAGGGGCGGGGCTCTATCAGGTGACGCAATTCTGGGACGAGCGCCGCAATGGCGAACGATGCTCGGCGGCTGCCGCATATCTGCATCCGGTCATGAGCCGGCCCAACCTTACCGTCATCACCGGAGCACAAGCCACGGGCATCGTGCTTGACGGCAAGCGGTCGACCGGCGTTCGCTATCGCAAGGGCAACAGCGAAGCGATTGCACAAGCCGGGCGCGAGGTCATTGTCTGCGGCGGCGCTTTCGGTTCGCCGCAACTGCTGTTGCTATCGGGCATTGGCCCCGCCGCCGAACTTGCCGTGCACGGTATTCCGGTTGCTCACGAACTGCCCGGAGTGGGCAAGAACCTGCAGGATCATCTCGATTTCATCCTGGGCTGGACGTCGAAGGACGCCGACATGATGGGCATCGGTGTGCGCGGTCTGCCTGGCCTGCTGCGGCATATGCTGCGCTGGCGCAGGGATGGCGGCGGCATGATCGCTACGCCCTACGCGGAAGGCGGCGCCTTCCTCAAATCCGACCCAGCGATCGACCGGCCCGACCTGCAACTGCATTTCTGCATCGCCATCGTCGACGATCACGGCCGCAAGCTGCATATGGGTTACGGTTTTTCCTGCCACGTCTGCGTGCTGCGGCCATATTCGCGGGGCGAGGTCGGGCTGTCGAGCGCGGATCCGCTGGCGGCACCGCGCATCGACCCGCGCTTTCTATCGGACGAACGTGACGGCGAGCTTCTGCTGAGGGGTGTTCGAATGATGCGCGGTGTCCTGGAGGCGCCGGCACTGGCCAAATACCGCCACAAGGAAATCTACACTGCCGGCGTGTCGAGCGACGCGGAGCTTATGTCCCATATCCGTGCCCGCGCCGACACGATTTATCACCCGGCCGGCACCTGCAAGATGGGCATCGACGATATGGCGGTGGTTGATCCGGAACTGCGTGTCCACGGCATGCAAGCCTTGCGCGTCGTCGACGCCTCGGTGATGCCGAGGCTGATCGGCGGCAACACCAATGCGCCGACCATCATGATCGCCGAGAAGGCCGCGGGCATGATCAAGGCGGTTGCCTGACCGTAGTCTGGTCGAACCAATGATTCCATTTTGGCCTTTTTAACGACTCGAATTTGCTGGTGATCGTGCCCGTCTCCGAAAACTGGTCTTACCAATAGGGCGATTTCCGCTTCCCCTTTCACCGTCCTGCCCTTACGATAAGTCGATTATTTCGTCATCCGAAATAAATGGCCACAAAGGGAGGAACCGGGAATGGCTGGTAAGAAAATATTGATGCTCGTTGGCGAGTTCAGCGAGGAATATGAGATTTTCGTCTTTGAGCAGGCCATGCATGCCGTCGGCCACACCGTGCATGTCGTGTGCCCGGACAAGAAGGCGGGCGATGTGCTGAAGACATCGCTGCACGATTTCGAGGGCGACCAGACCTACACCGAAAAGCTCGGCCACGATTACATCCTCAACAAGACGTTTTCCGAGGTGGATCCGGGCCAGTACGATGCCGTCTACGCGGCGGGCGGGCGCGGTCCCGAATACATCCGCATCGACAAGCGCGTGCAGGCGCTGGTGCGGCACTTCCATGAGACCGGCAAGCCGATCTTCACCATCTGCCACGGCGTGCAGATCCTGATCGCGGTCGACGGCGTGGTGCGGGGCAGGGAAGTGGCGGCGCTTCACTATTGCGAGCCGGAAGTGACGCTGGCCGGCGGTATCTATATCGACGTCGCGCCGAACGGAGCCCATGTCGACGGCAATCTCGTATCTGCCAAGGGCTGGCCGGGCCTGTCCAATTTCATTCGCGAATGCCTGAAGGTGCTGGGCACGGAGATCCGCCATGGCGAGATCCTGATGCGCGACGAGCGGCAGGCGGCCTGAGGCTCTGAGAACCGGCTGCTCTTCTACGCTTTCAACTCAGGTTGGAAAGCTTTGCGCTGCTTCCTCATGCGGCCCTTGGGCATTGTTCGAAAAGCCAGGCAATTGGCTTTTCGTCCGCTGCGCGGACCGCACTTCACCTCTCCGTTGATGGGAAGCAAGACAAGCGCTACAGCGCCGCGTGTGCCTCTCGGAACGATATCAGCTTGCTGCGGCTTTCGTCCCACAAGGCCAGTTTGACGCAGCGCAGGCTGTCGAGCAGCGTGACGCGGCCGATACCGCGCAGTTCCGGATAGTCTCGCAGCACTTCCTGCAACCGGTAGCCGGGCACCTTGGCGGAGAGGTGGTGGACGTGGTGGACGCCGATATTGCCGGTGAACCAGTTCAGAACCGGCGGCAGGTCGTAGTAGGACGAGCCGTGCAGGGCGGCATGCTGGAACTGCCATTCCTCGTCCTTCGCCCATTCGGTCTCCTCGAACTGATGCTGGACGTAGAACAGCCAGATGCCGGCCGAACCGGCGAGGATGACGATCGGCAGATGGACAATCAGGAACGCGCCGGGACCGACGGCCCAGATAAGCAATGCCGCCGCAAGCGCAATGGCGAGATTGGTGGTCATCGACGACACCCAGGGCGTAAAGCCGCCGCGCATCATGCCGATGGGCAGCCTTTGCGAGAAGATGAACAACCAGATCGGCCCGAGCCCGAACATCACCAGCGGATGGCGATAGAGGCGATAGGCCAGGCGCCCGCGCCAGGACAGGCGCCGGTACTCGGCGACGGTCAACGTCCTGATGTCACCCATGCCGCGCTCATCGAGATTGCCGGCGCTGGCATGATGCACGGCGTGGGCACGCCGCCAGCAATCGTAGGGCGTCAGCGTCAGGACACCGAGCGCTCGGCCGATCCAGTCGTCGGCAATGCGATTGGCGAAGAACGAGCCATGGCCGCAATCGTGCTGGATCATGAAGATCCGCACCAGGAACCCGGCCGCGGGCAGGATGAGGATCAGCCCCCACCAATGGCCGTAGGCATAGGCGGCGGAAGACAGAGCCCACAGCGAGGCGAAAGGAATGAGGGTAATGGCGAGTTCGAGTGCGCTGCGCCGCCTGTCGGGCTTCTTGTAGCGTGCCAGAATCTTGAGCCAGGCGCGCTTGCTACTGGCCGCCATTTCGGGGGAAATCATGTTCATCAGGAAGCATAGGCAGGGTGCGCCGCCGCCGCAAGCCGGCCTTCACGTAAAGTTACTGTGCGTAATTGTCGCGTAAGGCCGGACGAGGCGCCTACTGCCGCCGCCAGGCGTCGCCATTCTCGACCCGGTCAAGGCGGTCGAGCAATTGCCTGAAACGATCGGGGATGTCGGTCTCCGTGTGGAAGGCTGGCAAGGTGCGCAGAAAGCGCGCCATCGTCTCGGCACCGAGCTGGCGCCGGACCTCCGCGGCGAGCCTCTCGCCCTTTTCAAGCTTTTTGCGGGTCATCATCTCAAAAATCCTGCGTCGGCTCCGAAACTCCTCCAGCAAGGGAATGGTTCCCCCATCACGCCCCTGAGGCAAGCAAAGCCGGCAAGTACGGTAAAATTTGAATTAAAATCGCAGCATCGTCCCGGCGTCTTCAAAGGGCCTTGCGGTTGCTTTCCCCTTGATTTTTGGCCTGCGAACCTCGATATCGGGCACAAAATCCACACCATTCAAGATGACGGGAAACGGCGATGAGCGACCAGGCAAAAGACGAACGCGCGCCCAGTGAAGCCGAGGCGGCCGAGGCCAATGCCGAGCGCACGGAAGGCAGCATCGATGGCGACTATGAAGCGCTTGTACGACTGCTGAAGGAAAACGAAGAACTGAAGGACCGCGCGCTGCGCGTCGCGGCCGAGATGGAGAACCTGCGCCGCCGCACCGCGCGCGACGTGCATGACGCGCGAACCTATGCGGTGGCGAATTTCGCCCGCGACATGCTGTCGGTGTCGGACAATCTGCGCCGCGCGCTGGATGCCATTCCCGCCGAGGCCAAGGCGTCGGGGGACGCCGGCTTCAAGGCACTGATCGAAGGCGTCGACCTGACCGAGCGCGCCATGCTGTCGGCGCTGGAACGGCACGGGGTCAAGAAACTCGCGCCGGAAGGCGAAAAGTTCGATCCCAATTTCCACCAGGCAATGTTCGAAGTGCCCAATCCCGATGTGCCGGCCAACACCGTGGTCCAGGTCGTGCAGCCGGGCTATTCGATCGGCGAGCGGGTGCTGCGCCCGGCCATGGTCGGCGTCGCCAAGGGCGGCCCGAAAATTGCCGCCGACGCGCCGGTCGAGCCAGGGCCGGTCAATGAGCAGGCCGAAAAGGATGCGTGATTAGGGAATAGGGGAGTAGGGCAGGAAAACAGGAAGCCGTATGAATCATGCGGCTTCGTGCTAACATACTCCCCTACTCCCCTGCTCCCTTAACCGCATAATTCATGAACCCCATCGCCCTCCTCGACTATGCCGGCGTTGCCGTCTTCGCGGCGACCGGGGCGTTGGCGGCGTCGCGCAAGCAGCTCGACATTATCGGCTTTCTGTTCCTGGCCAGCGTCACCGGTATCGGCGGCGGCACGCTTCGCGACGTTATCCTCAATCTGCCGGTTTTCTGGGTCGCCAACTCCAGCTATGTGCTGATCTGCGCGGCGGTTGCGGTGCTGGTGTTCTTTGGTGCGCACCGTGTCGAATCCCGCTGGAAATGGCTGCTCTGGCTCGACGCCATCGGGTTGGCCGCTTTTTCGGTGATGGGGGCGGCCAAGGGGCTGGCCATTACCGGTTCGCCGGTCGTTTCCGTCATCACCGGCGTGCTCACCGCCACGTCAGGCGGCATCCTGCGTGATCTGCTGGCCGGCGAGCCCTCGGTGCTGCTGAGGCCGGAAATCTACGTTACGGCCGCTCTCGCAGGTGCTGCAATCTTCACGGCTGGCGACGTCACAGGATTGCCGCCGATCGTTTCAGAACTGGCCGGCTTCGCCGCGGCGTTCGCGGTGCGCGGCGGTGCGCTCCGTTTCGGCTGGACGTTTCCAGCCTACAAAAGCCGGCCCGGCCGGCGGCCTGAAGACATTCCCTGAAGAGAGGGAGTAGGGAAATTGTCAGTAGTCGCCGAAGCGTGAATCGTGGCGTCTTCACCACTGCCTACTCGCTCACGCCGCGAAGCGCTGCGCTTCGCCGCCATAATAGTTGACGTAGCGGGCCCCGATCTCCTTGACCGGCATCACCACGAAAATGTCGACGGTCGAGAATTCGCGGTCGATGACGCAACCATCGCCGATGCGGGCGCCGACCCGCAGATAGCCCTTGACCAGTGGTGGCATCGCCGCGATCGCCGCCTTGGTGTTGACCGCCTCGATCGGCATCAGGTCCATGGAGCAGTAGCGTCCGGACACAGCGCGCACGTCCCAGGCCGAGTTGGTGCGGCAGTGATGGGCGAGATAGGTGAGCGCCTCGGCGTGCGCGGCCGGCACGGTGCCGTGGAAGGAGGCACAGCCGGTCATCACGCCGATCTCGTAGTGATTGATGTAAGCCCAGATGCCTTGCCACAGCGCCTCGATGGTGCGCTTCGAACGGTATTCCGGCAAGACGCAGGAGCGGCCGAGTTCCAGGAAACGCTGGCCGGGATGGCGGGCGATGAGCTTGGTCAGCTCGAATTCGCCTTCGGAATAGAAGCCTCCGGCGGTTGCCGCGATTTCTTGCCGCAGCAAGCGATAGGTGCCGACGATGCGGCGGTGCTCAGGGCCGGAAAGCGAGGTATCGAGGACGAGGAGATGGTCGCAGAGCGGGTCGAAGCGATCGGCGTCGCGGCGGTCCTGCGCCTGGAACAGATCCTTCCTGGCGCCAAGCTCGTCATAAAATACACGGTAGCGCACTTCCTGCGCGGCCGCGATCTCGGCCTCGTTGCGGGCGAGCCGCACTTCGAGATTGCCGATACGGCCGAGCGCTGCGCCTTTTATGACGGAATCGACATTACGTCCGGCGAGCAAGGCGCTGCTGGCGTTCGGCCGAGTGTCACATTCCGGCATAACTGTATGCACGAGTGATTCTCCTTCGAGCCATCCCTCTTGGCACGGGGATACGGTGTAGGTGCAACAGGATTGTGACAGTACCGTGATACGGCGTCGCGGGCAATACTTCGTCGGCTGGCGAAAACGGTCAACCGGCTATGTTGCGGCACAAGAGCCTACGCGCGTTGGCTTCGCGGGCGCCCGAAACCGGGCTGCTTTTTTTGGCGGGCTTCGTCAGCCATGCACCGGGAAAAGGCGGCTCAAGCGGCGACCTGGCCCTCGACGGCGCTGACCAGCGCGTCGGGGTCGAGCGGCTTGGTGACGAAGCCGCTGGCGCCGTGGGCGAGCACCGCATGGCGGGTCTTTTCCTGGCTGTCGGCCGACAGCACCATGATCGGCACCGGCGGTACGGAGGCTTCCTCCTCGTGGCGGCGGATCGCGGCAATGGCGTCCAATCCGTCCATGACCGGCATATGCAGATCCATCAGCACCACGTCGAAGCGGTGCTTGTGCCCGCCGGCGGTGACCGCCTCGACGGCAGCCTTGCCGTTGCCGACCACCTTGACGCGATGCCCGGCCTTCAACAGCGTTGCGCGGGCCAGCATGGCATTGATGTCGTTGTCCTCGGCGATCAGCACGGACAGGCCCTGTTGGCGTTCGCCTGAGGCACGAAGCGCCGGTGCGCGGCGTTTTTCCGGCCGCGGCGGGGCGAGGACCGGCGTCTGGCTGCTCAAAAGGACACGCAAAAGTGTTCCTCCGCGCACCGGCCGGGCAAGGAATGTCGCGTAGCCGCTGGCACGAAACTCGCCAAGCATGCCGCGGTCGGTGGGTGCGATCAGCGTGACGGCTTCGCAATCGGTGAACCCATGCTGGCGAAGCCGCTTGAGCAGCTTCCCGTCACTCTCTTCCAGGGCCGCGTCGACCAGAAGCACGTCACAGCCGTCGGCAAAGGATGCGGCCTGGGCCACGGTGGTGGCGATGCCGGCCGCGCCGCCATTGGCGCGGATGGTGCGGGCGATGGCGTCGGCCTCGACGGTGTTCTTGGACAGGATCACGGCGCGTCGGCCGGCAAGCGCGTTCAGCCGGCCCTGCGGCGGCTCGGTAGCCGATATGGCCGGAATCTCGAAGACGAATTCCGATCCCTGGCCGAGCCGGCTGGATACCGAAATCGTGCCGCCCATGGCGGTGACCAGACGCTTGGAGATGGCAAGCCCCAGTCCGGCACCGCCATGCGTGCGCGTCGAGGTGCCGTCGGCCTGCTCGAACTCCTCGAAGATGCGCTCCATGTCCTCGTCGCGCAGGCCGGGGCCGGTATCGGCGATGGTGAAGCAGATGCGGTCGCTGGTCTCGGTGCGGGCGCGCGCGACGCTGACCAGCACGCCGCCGCTGTCGGTGAACTTGATGGCGTTGCCGATGAGGTTGAGCAGCACCTGCCTGACCCGGCCCGGATCGGCGGTGATCAATTGCGGCACATCCGGTTCGACATGGCAGCCGAGGCCGATATTCTTGGCGAAGGCGCGCGCGGCCATCAATTCGATGATGTTGTCGGCGATCTCGCGCACGGACATGGGCTGCGGTTCGGGATCGAAGCGTCCGGCCTCGATCTTGGAATAGTCGAGCAGATCCTCGATCAGGGCAAGCAAGGCGCTGGCCGAGGTCGAGATGGCGCCGACATAGGTCTGCTGTTCCGGCGACAGGCTGGTGTCGGCGAGCAGCTTGGCCATGCCCATGATGCCGTTCATCGGCGTGCGGATCTCATGGCTGACAGTGGCGAGGAAACGCGACTTGGCCTGGCTTGCGAACTCGGCCCGCTCGCGCGCCGTGATCATGGACGATTCGGCGCGCTTGCGGGCGGTGATGTCGCGCGCGATGGCGCGATGCGAGACGGCATCGCTGTCCTTGTCGCGCACGGACAGCTCGATCCAGGAGAACCAGCGCGGCCCGGATGGCGTGCGGATGGCGACGTCGGTGGAACTCAGGCATTCATGGTCGGAGAAAGCGGCATCGGGAACGATGCCGACCTCGATGCCGAGTTCGGCCAGCGTCTTGCCGGCAAGGTCGCGCTGATCGGTTTCGACAAGGTCGGCGAACACCTTGTTGGCATAGACGATGTAACCGTCGCGGTCGCGATGGATGACGAGATCGCCGAGCGCGTCGATGAGACCGCGAAAGCGCTCCTCGCTTTCCTGCATCTCCCACATGCGGTCGGCCAGCGTCTCGATCTCGGCGCGGTTGCGGGCGGTGGTTTCGTCGAGCAGGACCGTACTGCGGCGTACGCTGCGCCTGGCGTGCAGGTGCATGGCCAGGCCGGCAAGGCCTGTTGCCAGCAACGCAAGGCTGATGAAGACCGGCGCTCCGGTCAGGTAGGAGAGGCCGGCCAGCACCATGACAACGAAGGTCAGGATCGGCAGGCCTTCGCGCTTGGCCGGTTGCTGATCGGGCACCAGCGGCGGCGCGGCGATAAACCGCCGCGCCATTGCCGGCGCTTGCGCCGCAACGATGTCGTCGCCAGGGTCGGCCCGTTGGCTGTCGGATTCCGCGATCATGCGAAATCCTTGCCAGACAGACATTATGGAAAATTGCGGGGGATCGTTCGAATTTTAGCGGATCGGGGTTTTTGCCCCGGCGAAGACCGATTTGCCGCCCGATGTGGCAATTCCGTCCGGCCTGCGATCCCTCAGTCCGGTCACATGTCGACGACGACGCGACCGCGGATCTTGCCATCGACGATGTCGTGTGCCGCACCGATGATGCCGTCGAAGCCGATGGTCGTGGACAGGCTGGCGAGCTTGTCCACATCGAGATCGGAGCCGATGCGCCGCCAGGCTTCGAGGCGCACGGCCTTCGGCGCCATCACTGAATCGATGCCGAGCAGGGAGACGCCGCGCAGGATGAAGGGCGCCACGCTCGATGGCAGATCCATGCCACCGGCGAGGCCGCAGGCCGCGACCGCCCCGCCATAGGAGGTCATTGACAGCACGTTGGCCAATGTGTGGCTGCCGACCGAATCGATACCACCGGCCCAGCGCTCCTTGGCCAGCGGCTTGGCGGGCTGGTTGAGCTCGTCGCGCGATATCACTTCGGCCGCGCCAAGATTGATCAGATAAGGGCTTTCGGCATTGCGGCCGGTCGAGGCGACGACATGGTAGCCGAGGCTGGACAGGATGGAGACCGCGACCGAACCGACGCCGCCGGCAGCGCCCGTCACCACGACAGGGCCGCGATCAGGCAGGATGCCGTGCCGTTCCAATGCCATGACGCAGAGCATGGCCGTGTAGCCGGCGGTGCCGACAGCCATGGCATCATGCGCGCTCATGCCCTCCGGCAACGGCACCAGCCAGTCACCCTTCACGCGGGCGCGCCCGGCATAGGCGCCGAAATGGGTTTCGCCAACGCCCCAGCCGTTCAGGATGACCTTGTCACCCTTGCGCCAGTCGGGATTGGAAGAGGAGATGACAGTGCCGGCAAGGTCGATGCCCGGCACCAGCGGCCATCGGCGGATCACCGGCGCCTTGCCCGATATGGCCAGTCCATCCTTGTAGTTCACCGTCGTCGCCTCGACCGCGATGGTGACGTCGCCCTCCATCAGATCGGCGTCGGTGAGATCAGTCACGGCGACCGACTGTTTTTTCTCGGCGTCGCGCGAAACGAGGATGGCTTTGAACGTTTCGGTCATCTTTCTCTCCGCGAACTTGCTTGGCGTCTGACTGTGCGGCGATGGCCGCGCGGGGTCAATCTTTGGAAGGCTTGGCGTTCGAAGGTTTGGGTTCACGCCGCCAGCCGATGAGTTCGTCGAACACGACCAGTGCCGCACCCACGGAAATGAAGGCGTCCGCAAGGTTGAAGACGGCGAAGGACCAGACCGGCGTGTGGAACAGGATGTAATCGATGACGTGGCCGTAGACGGCACGGTCGATCAGATTGCCCAGCGCGCCGCCGATGATCAGGGCAAAGCCGGTACGGGCGATGACATGGCCCGATGGCGTGCGCGTGGCGAGGTAAAGCACGAAAGCGACGACCAGCACGGCGATGACCACGAGGCCGGTGTCGCCGAAGGAGGAGAACATCGAGAAGGCGATGCCGGTGTTGTAGGTGCGAAACAACGCCAGGAAGGGCAGCAGGTCGAGCTTTTCCTGGAAGGGCAGGCCGGCCTCGACCAGTGTCTTTATCCATTGGTCGAGCGCGATGGCCACGATGACGAGCAGCGCGTAGGCAGACCATGATTTCACGATTGGACAACCTTCATTGCTGGTCCGGGATTGGTTCGAGTTTCAGCGCGCCGCGCCTGATCTCGAACAGCATGATGCCGGTGGCGACCGCGAGATTGAGCGAATCGGCACGGCCTGCCTGCGGAATCCTGAGCAGCCTGTCGCAGCTCGCCGCCAGGCTTTCGGGCAGGCCCTGCTGCTCGTTGCCCATCATCAGCAACACCGGCCCGCGGGAAAAATCGACCGAGCGGTAGTCGACCGCGCCTTTCAGATGGGTGCCCGCGACGAGACCTGAAAAGCCGCCGCGCCAGGCAAGGAATGCCTCGGTCGTTGCCTTCGCCACTGGCACGGCGAAAATGGAACCCATGGTGGCGCGCACCGTTTCCACCGAAAACGGATCGGTTGTGTCGCCGACCAGAATGACGCCCTTGGCGCCGACGGCATCGACGGTGCGGATGACGGTGCCGAGATTGCCGGGATCGCGCACCCGGTCGAGCGCGACCCAGACATCGCCATTGTCGGCACTGATGTCCTTCAGGGCCAGGAATTTCTGCGAGAAGACGCCGACCACCATTTGCGGATTGTCACGGCGGGTGATGGCGACAAGCACTTTTTCCGATACTTCGAGCACGGTGCCGCCGGCGGCAACCGTGCGCGCCGCGACCTTTTCCACGGCCGCGTTGCCGCGTCCGGCCTTGGCGAAAACAAGCGTCCTGATCTGCCAGCCCAGATCGAGCGCATCGATGATCAGCTTCAGCCCTTCGGCCATGAAGGCGTTCTGCTGGTCGCGGAATTTCTTCAAGGCGAGTGCCTTGATGTCCTTGACCAGCGGATTGGCAAGACTGGTGACTTCCTTCACCTGGCCGGGTGCGCCGGCGTGCCGTTCGTTCATGTCAGGCCACCCAGCGCGAAAACAGTGAAGTCGAAAGCGCCCGGCCGGCGGACTTTTCACGGATGATCAACTCGCCCGATTCAACCTTGCCGCCCATGCCGGCGAAGGTGTCGCGCATCAGGGCGTGGATCGCGAAGAAGGAGGCACGGATCGAATAGGCGGTCAGCACCACGGCGAGCGGTTTTGGGGTCAGGATCGAGCGACAGAGGTCCGTCAAATCAGGCAGGTCCTCGAACAATTGCCAGACCTCGCCCTTGGGGCCGCGGCCATAGGCCGGCGGATCGAACAGGATGATGTCGTAGCGGCTGCCGCGACGCTCCTCGCGCTCGGCGAACTTCACCGCGTCATCGACGATCCAGCGGATCGGCTTGCCGCCAAGGCCGGCCATCTCCTGGTTTTCGCGCGCCCAGCCGATCGCCTTCTTCGAGGCGTCGACATGGGTGACCTCGGCGCCCGCGCGCGCCGCCACCAGCGAGGCAAGGCCGGTATAACCGAACAGGTTGAGCACCTTGACGGGGCGCCTGGCCGCAGCGATCAGCCCTGCCATATGATCCCAGTGCGAAGCCTGCTCGGGAAAGACGCCGACATGGCGAAACGAGGTGAAACGGCCGAGATAGTCGATGCCGTCATGCTTCATCGGCCAGGTTTCGCCGAGCGGCGTCTTGGGGAAGCGCCAGCGGCCGATGCCTTCCTCGTCGGTGTCGCCGGTGAAGATGGCGTCGGCGCGCTCCCAGTCCCTTGCCGGCAGGGCCTTCTGCCAGATCGCCTGGCCCTCGGGCCGGACGATGCGGTAGGGACCGTATTGTTCGAGTTTTTGTCCCGCGCCGCTGTCGAGCAACGCATAATCGGCATTCGGCGCCACTTCGAGAACCAACGGCAAATGTTCTGCGGGCAGGGCGCCTTCGCGACGGGCGAGGTTGCGCGGCGCGGATTTCGGCGCGGGCTGGCTGTCCGCTTTCACATTGTGCTGTTCGCGCGGCCTGGCATCTGGCTTGACCGCGGAACGATTCTCGGGCGGGCGCGGCTGTCCGGCCCCGCTCTTCGCTGGGTGTGGGCGGCCGTCGCGGCGTTTGTCGCGAAAAGACTTCAAGAGGCAGCTTCTCCGGCGGTTCGGCCCGCTTCTGCCACAGCTATGCCCTCCGGCGCAACAAACCCGCGCGACATTGCGATTGCCGATGGCTCAGCCGCGCCCGATCGAAAGCAGGGCGACAACCAACGAAACGAAGCCGGCAGCCTTGGCGGCCGTGACAGCCATGTGGCCGGTCTCCCAGCGCAGCCGCATGGCTTCGAAATCGTCCGGAATCGGGCCTGGCATCCAGGTGGCGAGAACATTGTTGGCCGGTTTGACGAGAACGAACCAAAGCACCAGGGATAGCGCATAGAGCAAGGTGGCGGCGAGTGCGAACCAGAACGCCGGCCGATCCTCGCGCAACAGCCATGCCAGCAGTCCCGGGCAGGCGACCGCGGCGACATCCAGCGGCGCGCCAATGATTGCGAAGAGCAGGAACTGGCCGTTGAAAACGGTGGCCTCGCGCCAAAGCGCCGGGGACCATCGGATGAGCCGGGGCACCGATTCCAGGACATGAGCGAAGGACGGTCCGAGGCTGAGCGCAGCGATCGTGGCGGTCAAGACAGACCAGAATAGCAGGAGGCCGTATATTCGCATGACGCAACAACGGTTCCGAACCGAAGCCGTTCCGAACAGGCGCGCCACTTGCCGTTGCCGCAGCCTTGACCCTATCGTCTACCACTCCCGGATAATCATCCATGTCCCGCTCCGAATGCCTGCTCGACCTCATCCAGTTGCTGCGCCGGCTCCACCGGCCGGTCAGAGGGCAAGCATTGGCCGATGGAGAACAGGCCAATGGGGAACAGAAATGAGCGCGTATTGGATCGCGGTGGCGTCGGCGCAGCATGTCCGGCGCGGCCGGCAGGGCGGCTTCATGCAGGTTAACCACGGCAAGGCTGCACCTCTGCGCCGCGTCAGGCCCGGCGACGGCATCGTCTATTACTCGCCAACCACCGTTTCGGGGGAGAAAGACGGTCTGCAGGCGTTCACGGCGATCGGCACGGTGCGGGAAGGAGAACCTTATCAAGGCGAGATGGGCGGCGGCTTCACGCCGTTCCGCCGTGATGTCGGCTGGGCGCAGGCCGGGGAAACGCCGATCAAGCCATTGCTTGAGAGGCTGGAATTCACCGCAGGCAAATCGAACTGGGGTTACCAGCTGCGCTTTGGCCTGTTTCCGATCAGCGCGGCCGATTTCGCCCTGATCGCACGGGCAATGGGCGCCAAACTGGCTTCGACTAGCCCCTGAGTGCCTTGTAGACGGCAATGCCGGCGGCAAGATCCTCGAGTGCTGCGCCAACCGATTTGAAAAGCGTAATCTCGTCGGGGCTGCCGCGGCCTTGCTTCTGGCCGCGCGCCAGTTCGTGCAGGTCGGCGACGATGGCTTCCGGCTTCAGCACGCCGGAGGCCAGTGGCTGGACGATGTCGCCGGCCTCCTTGGTGGCGCCGGCGCGGGTGTCGACATAGACGCGGGCGCGCATGATCGCGTCGTCATCGCTTTCGCGCATCGTCGGGGTGAAGCCGCCAACCAGATCGACATGGGTTCCCGGCCGCAGCAGCGTACCCTTGACCAGCGGCTTGGTGGTGATTGTCGCCGAGGAGACGATGTCGGCCTGGCCAAGCTCGGCATCGAGATCGGTCGCGGCGCTGGCCGCGAAGCCCTCGGCGCACAGATCGGCCGCGACTTTCTCGGCGTTGGCCGGGGTACGGTTCCAGATGCGGATTGTCTTGATTGGCCGCACGGCGCTGTGCGCCTTGGCGAGGAAGGGTGAGAGCGCGCCGGCGCCGACCACCAGCAGCCGCGAGGCGTCGTCGCGGGCGAGATAGGACGCCGCGAGCGCCGAGGCGCAGGCCGTTCGCCACTGCGTCAGCCGCTGGCCGTCGATCAGGGCTTCCGGTTCGCCGGTGCCGCCATCGAGCAGGAGATAGAGCCCCATCACGGCTGGCTTGCCGATGGCGTTGTTGTCGGGCGAGACGGTGACGATCTTGACGCCGATATGGCCGCCGGCCGAACCGCCGGCGGCGTGAAAATCGGTCCAGGCCGGCATCAGAAGCAGGGTCGACGCCGCGCCATCAGGCCTTTCCACCGCGTGATGATGCCTGACCGGCTGCACCGCGCCCTCGCGAAAAGCAGTGCGCAGCGTCTCGACCAGTCCAGGAAAGGTCAGCGCACGATCGACCTCCGCGGCCGAAATGGTCAGCATGAAAAGCTCCGTGAAAAGAAATGCGCCGGCCTGCGGTTCAAGTGGTCGGCTTCGGCAATGCCGGTCCTTGGGCCGACCCTTGGACCGACCCTTGGACTGGCCCCTGGGGCACTGAGGGCGCGCGGCTGACCGCCTGGCGCAGGTTTTCCGCCTCGGCGCCGCGCTGGCGCGCCAGCTTGCGGTAGCGGCCTTGCTTTACCCAGGTCGCCAGGCTGCCGACGATCATGCCGATGGCGAGCGCCAGGAACAGGAAGATGAACAGCGGCAAGGTCAGCGTCAGCTTGGGATTGCCGGGATTGAATGGATCCAGCGTGAAGGCGACGAGTTCGCGGTTTGCAACGGCCAAGGCGATCAGGATGATCGCCAGGGGCACGAAGACCACGATGAGCATGAAGCGATTGAGCATAATGTTTTCCGTTGCAAGCGGCCGGACAAGGCAGTCCGGCTACTTGCCGCCGTTCAGCCTTTCACGCAGTTCCTTGCCGGTCTTGAAGAACGGCACCCATTTCTCCTCGACCTCGACGGACTCGCCGGTGCGCGGGTTGCGGCCGGTGCGGGCGGGTCGATTCTTCACCGAAAAAGCGCCGAAGCCGCGCAATTCGACCCGGTTGCCCTCGGCAAGCGCGTCGGTGATTTCATCGAAGATCGCGCCGACGATGTTTTCGACGTCGCGCAGGAAAAGATGCGGATTGCGCGTGGCAATAATCTGCACAAGCTCGGACTTGATCATCAGACGGGTCCCCGTGAAAGCAGTTCGGCCAAAATTATCAGGATGATTTTATTTGCTTTTTCAGCTGTCCCAACGCGTCTCAAGGGTGCCAGACGGAAACGAGACCGTCAAGAAACAAGCGGTTGGCGCCAAGTTCATGGATGACGTCGCCGCCGGAATCCGGCAAGCCGAGCGCGCCGGCGATCGTGCGTGCCATCGCCTTCGAGAACAGGAAGCCGCCGCGCCGTTCCGTGTCCTTCCATTCGACCACCTTGAGCTTGGCATCGACACCCTTGGTCGCCAGCCAGTCGATGGCCACGGACTCGCCGCCGACGGCGTCGATCAACCCGTTGGCAACACCCTGGCGGCCGGTGAAGATCGAACCGTCGGCGAGCGCCAGTGCTTGTTCGTGCGTCATCTTGCGGCGTTCCGCGACGATGCCGACGAACCAGTCGTAGCTGTCGAGGATGAGCTTGCGGACCATGGCGCGTTCGTCGTCATTGGTCGGCTTGAAGGGCGAGGGCGAGGCTTTCAGAGGCGAGGATTTCACCTCCTCCAGCTTGACGCCGAGCTTGTCCATCAGGCCGCTGACGTCAGGATACTGGATCAGCACGCCGATGGAGCCGACGATCGAGGTCTTGCGGGCGACAATATGGTCGGCGGCGCTTGCGATCATGTAGCCCGCCGACGCGGCGAGCGTGCCGACCTCGGCCACGACCGGCTTGTCGGCGGCGAGCTTGCGCACCTCCTCGTAGATCGATTCCCCGCCGACGGTGGTGCCGCCGGGAGAATCGATCACTAGGATCACGCCTTTTACTTTCGACGACTGGCGGATGGTCTCCAGCCGCTTGATCAGTTCGTCGTCCTCGGTGATGGTGCCTTCGATCCTGACCTTGGCGATGTGGTCGACGGTGGAGCCGCCGAAATCGTCGCCATAGAACCAGGCCGACAGCGCAATCACCCCGAGCGCCACGATGCCAAAGGCCGCGACACGCCAGAAAGTCAGCTTGCGCCGCAAGCGGCGGCGGTCGATCAGGTCGTCGGCTCTCAATGCCATCGTCAGCCTCACAGTCAGCGGGAAGAGACGCTTTTAGACCATGATGTCTCCATCGGGAAGCAGTTCCATCCCGCACATGGCGCGGCAATCCGCGCGCGACGGTCCTTATGCTGTCTGTTTTGTGACTGGTCTGTGCGGGGGACGCAAGGTAAGTGGGAAGAACTTCGGTGATGAAAAAAGACGCAAGGGCGACTATTTCTGCTATGAAGCACTGGCTATTGCGCTGACCCGGGTTTCGTTTGTGCAATGGCAGCTGTCACATTTTTGCGGTTTTCGTCGGCTTGTGCTTGCGTGAGGACGCTGGCGTCCCACCTATAGGCGGTGCTCCCCGGGGGCGGGTTTTAGAAGAAAGCAGTCATGTTAGCGCGACCGAATGAACCGGCCAGCCCGGAGACGGAGTTGGCTCCCCCGGAGGATGGCTGGACGCGGGACGAGGCCTTCGACCGCGCTCAGCGTCACTCGCGCCGCGTGCGCGTGCTCAAATTCGCCGTGCCCTTGGCCGCGGCGCTGATCGCCGTCGCCTTCCCGATCTATTCGTATCTCGCCGCCCCCGTTTCCGTCGCGGTGCAGGCGGAAGGCACCGCCTTCTCCAACGGCAAGCTGGTGATGGCCAATCCCAAACTCAATGGCTTCACCAAGCAGAAGCAGCCCTACTCGATGACGGCGCTGCGGGCGATACAGGATGTGAGCACGCAAGGCATCATCGAGCTCGAGGGCATCGACGCCAAGGTGCCGATCGCTCCCGACAATGTCGCGGCGGTAAAAGCCTCGCGTGGCACCTATGATCGCGACGGCAATACGATGAAACTGGACAGCGACGTCACCATCACCACGACCGACGGCATGCAGGCCAAGTTCAAATCGGTCTTCCTCGACATGGGCAAAGGCACTATGAAGACGGATGATCCCGTCGATGTCAGCCGTGGCGGGTCGCAGATCACAGCGAATTCCCTGTCGGTCCAGGACAATGGCAAGATCCTGGTGTTCGAGAATAGGGTGCGCGTCAACATTGATGCCGCCAGTCTGAAGGCGGCTGAGGCAAAGGGCGAAGAAGCGAATGTGGCTCAATAGTTCGACACGGCTTGCGGCCGCAACTTCGGCGCTGCTCCTGCTCAGCCTGGCGCCGTCGCTGGCGCAGTCGTCTGCCGCCAGTCAGGTGTCAGGCCTCAAACTGGCCGGTGACAAGCCGATCCAGATCGAAAGCGACAAGCTGGAAGTGCGTCAAGCCGAGAATGTCGCCATCTTCACGGGCAATGTCACCGTCGTCCAGGGGCCGACGCTGATGAAGGCCGGCAAGATGATGGTCTATTACATCAAGGATGCCAATGCCGCGGCCAAGGGCACGGAAGCCGCGGGCGCTGCGATGACCGGCTCGGCCAACATCGACCATCTCGAAATCTCCGACAAGGTGTACATCAAGTCGGATCAGCAGGTCGCTACCGGCGATCAGGGCAGTTTCGACATGAAGAGCCAGGTGCTGGTGCTTTCGGGCAAAAAGGTCGTCCTGTCGCAAAACGACAATGTGCTGGTCGGCTGCAAGCTTACCGTGCAGATGAAAAGCGGACTGGCCCAGGTCGATCCATGCGCTGGGCAGCGCGTGCAGATGTCGATCACGCCGCCGCCGAAATCGGATGCGTCGAAATCGGGAGCGACGAACCCCTGATGGCCAGCCTGTCGTCGCTGACGGCGCGTCTTCCGGGACGGGCCGCAGGCAAGCTTTCGGCTCCGGCCACGGTCACCGCCGACAAGGCGAAGTTCAAGGGAACCTTGATCGCCAAGGGCCTGACCAAGAGCTACAAGGGCCGCAAGGTCGTCAGCGGCGTCACGCTGGGCGTACGCGCCGGCGAGGCCGTCGGGCTGCTCGGCCCCAACGGCGCCGGCAAGACGACCTGCTTCTACATGGTTACCGGCCTGGTGCCGGTGGATGAAGGCACGATCGAGATCGACGGCTTCGACGTCACCTCGATGCCGATGTATCGCCGCGCGCGCCTCGGCATCGGCTATCTGCCCCAGGAGGCCTCGATCTTCCGCGGCCTCAATGTCGAACAGAACATCCGCGCCGTGCTCGAAGTGGTGGAAAAAGACCGCAAGGTCCGCGAGCGCAACCTCGACGAACTGCTCGAGGAATTCCACATCAGCCATCTGCGCAAGGCGCCGTCCATGTCGCTCTCGGGCGGCGAAAGGCGGCGCCTGGAAATCGCGCGCGCGCTGGCGACGCGTCCGGCCTACATGTTGCTCGACGAACCCTTCGCCGGCATCGATCCGATCGCGGTCGCCGACATCCAGCAATTGGTGCGTCACCTGACGGCGCGCGGCATCGGTGTCCTCATCACCGACCACAATGTGCGTGAGACGCTCGGCCTGATCGACCGTGCCTATATCATCCACGCCGGCCAGGTGCTGACCCATGGCCGCGCCGACGAAGTGGTGGCAAATCCCGACGTGCGGCGGCTTTATCTCGGCGAGGGTTTTACCCTCTGAGCAATTCCTTGTCCTACACGCCGCTTCGCTGCGTCTGTTTTTACGAAGTTCCGGCCAGGAAGCTGTTTTTTCCCCGGCTCTTGGAATTGCTCTGAGCGTGAAATTTGTTTCCTGACACGATTTTTCGGGCGGTGCGGCCTGTTTTTTCGCGGTTTTGCCGCGGGATAACGCTCCGGTAATCGGGTTTCGCTAGGCTTTGCCTTGACAAGCAAAAGCCGGGCCAGTTTCTATGCCCGCCGTGAAATTCATTCCGGAAGTCCGGACGCGTTCAGGAGGCGTTTGAAACCGAGCCATGGCGTTGGCGGCGAAACTACAGCTCCGACAGTCGCAGTCGCTGGTGATGACGCCGCAGCTGATGCAGTCGATTCGGCTGCTGCAGTTCACCCATGCCGAGCTTGAGCATTTCATCGACGAGGAGATCGAGCGCAATCCGCTCCTGGAGCGCGCCGAGCCGCAGGACGATGCCGCGAGCGATCAGGCGCAGAAGCTCGAGGCCGAGCCGCAAGCCGCCCCCGACGGCGACTGGTTCGAGAACGAAACGGCATGGAGCGCCGAGGCGATCTCGGAAAAGCTCGATACGTCCCTGGAAAACCTGTTTCCCGATGATCCCGGCACCAGCGAACGGCTCGGGCCCGACCTGACGGCGCAATGGAAATCGGCTTCGGGCAGCGGCGGCGGCTCCTCGTCCGAGGGGCTCGATGCCGGCGACATGGCGGCGAGCGCGATCACGCTGCGCGACCATGTCGGCGAGCAGATCGCACTTGCCTTCACCGATCCCGTAGCGCGGCTGATCGCCGGAGAACTTTCCGATGGGCTCGACGAGACCGGCTATGTCAGGGCCGATCTGGCGGAGATCGCCGCGCGGCTCGGCATCGACAGCCTGGCGGTGGGCAAGGTGCTGGCCGTATGCCAGACCTTCGAGCCGGCCGGCCTGTTCGCCCGCGATCTCGCGGAATGCCTTTCCCTGCAGCTTGCCGTGCGTGACCGGCTCGATCCGGCGATGAAGGCCCTGGTCGCCAATCTCGAACTGCTGGCACGGCGCGATTTCCAGACGCTGAAGCGGGTCTGCGGCGTCGACGAGGAGGATTTGCTCGACATGCTGGCCGAAATCCGGGCGCTCGACCCGCGGCCCGGCATGGCTTTTTCGGGCGGCGCCAGCGACGCCATCGTCGCCGATGTCGAGGTGCGGGCGGCCAATGACGGCAGCTGGACCGTCGAACTCAATGCCGAAACGCTGCCGCGCGTGCTGGTCGACCATATTTATTTCGCCCAGGTGTCGCCGCACGCGAAGAACCAGGCGGAGAAGGACTTCCTGGCCGAGTGCCTGCAGAACGCCAATTGGCTGACGCGCAGCCTCGACCAGCGGGCAAAGACGATCCTCAAAGTGGCCTCGGAAATCGTGCGCCAGCAGGACGCCTTCCTCGTCCATGGCGTACGCCATCTGAAGCCGCTCAACCTGCGCACGGTGGCCGACGCCATCGGCATGCACGAATCGACCGTCAGCCGGGTCACAGCGAACAAATACATGCTGACCCCGCGCGGCGTGTTCGAGCTGCGCTATTTCTTCACCGCCTCGATCGCGGCATCGGGCGGTGGCGAAGCGCATTCCTCCGAAGCGGTGCGTGATCGCATCAAGCAAATGATCGACGAGGAGAAGCCCGTCGATGTGCTGTCGGACGATGCTATCGTCGACATGCTCAGGGAAAGCGGCGTCGATATCGCCCGGCGCACGGTCGCCAAATACCGGGAAGGCATGAATATTCCCTCGTCGGTGCAGCGCCGGCGCGAGAAACGGGCGCTCGCCAGCGCCGGCCGCTAGAGCAAGTCCAGGAAAATTGTAAAGCGGTTTCCCGGGAAAAGCGCATAGCGCTTCCCTTGGCAATTGCGCCAAGGCAAAGAGATGGAGCGGCGTTTCCGTGAAATGATGGACAGCTCCATGCGCTCACGATTTCCACAGTTTTCGAGTTTCATTGACAAGCCACGGTGAAGTGGCTAGAAGCCCGCCCGCATGAGACGGGCCTGATGCCCGCTAGCGGATGGTCCGTCACGACATGACCCCGGGACGGTCAAGAAGGCGGCTTGTGATCAACCGGAAAGTTCGGATTTAAATCGGCGCGAGTGACGCCGCAAAGCTTGTGCGCACGGATCACGAGTATAAACTCGGGCCAGTTTGAAGCCTGAGCAAGGAAGGTCAGTTTTCAGATGAATCTGCGCATATCGGGAAAGCACATGGATATCGGCGATGCGTTCCGCACACGCATCAACGATCGGGTCGGTGAAGCGATCGGCAAATATTTCGATCGCGGCTTCGCGGGACACGTCACCGTCATCAAATCGGGTTCGCGCTATTCGGCGGATTGCATGATCCGGCTGGATTCAGGCGCCTCGCTGCAAGCCACCGGCGATGCCCAGGATCCGACGCTGGCCTTCGAGGCCGCAGCCGATCGGCTGGAGACCCGGCTTCGGCGATACAAGCGCCGTCTGAAATCGCACAATTCGGGCAATGGCAACGGCGAATTGACCGACATTGCCTATACCGTGATGGCACCGCTTGCCGATGACGATGAGGAAATCCCGGAGGATTTCGCACCGGCCATCGTCGCCGAATCAACCATGACGCTGAAGACCATGTCGGTGGCCTCGGCCGTCATCGAGCTCGATACCAAGGACAGTCCGGTGGTTGTTTTCCGCAATGCCGGAACCGACCATCTCAACATCGTCTATCGCCGGCCCGACGGAAACATCGGCTGGATCGATCCGTCCACGACCAAAGTCGCACAGGGATAAAAGCCAGCCGCACGAGGGGTGGGGACTGGCGCGGCAGGCGAACAAGGATTTTCAAGTATGGATCTGAGCGATCTTATCAGCGTTCCGGCGATTTTGCCGGCGTTGAAGGCGAACTCCAAGAAGCAGCTTCTGCAATTGCTGTCCGAGCGGGCGGCGGCGATTTCGGGCATTCCGGAACGGGAGGTGTTCGACACCATCCTGCAGCGTGAGCGCCTGGGTTCGACCGGCGTCGGCAACGGCATCGCCATCCCGCACGGCAAGCTTGCCGGCGTGAAGCGCATCGCCGGCGTTTTCGCCCGGCTGGAAACGCCCGTCGATTTCGAATCGCTGGATGACCAACCGGTCGATCTGGTGTTTCTGCTGCTGGCGCCTGAAGGGGCGGGTGCCGATCACCTCAAGGCGCTGTCGCGCATCGCGCGCGTGCTGCGCGATGCCGACACGGTGGCCAAGATCAGGGGAACGCGTGACGCCACGGCGATCCATGCGCTTTTGTCGGACACGCAGGCCTCGCACGCGGCCTGAAGTCATCTTCTTTAAGATATCACCCCAAGGGCCGCCGTGAGCGGCCCTTTCGTTTCCGTCCCGCCTTAATGAATGGCGACGGTGGTCAAATCGTTTTCCATGGCGCCGGCCAGAGCACGGTCACGCGCATCGGAAAGCAGGATCGGCTGGCCGTTGGCGCCAAACAGGGCCCACAGCTCCATGCCGGGTGCGATTTCACCGATGTTGGGGAAGCGGCCGAGCAGTTCGTCGCTCGAGACCTTGCGCAGATAGGCGACCGAGCCTTCGCCGAGATGGGCGAACTCGCCGCTGGTCATGGTGATGATTTCGTCAGTTCTGGTCATTTCAAGCCTCCTTGGCGCGAGGACGCCGCTCAAGGCCATCCCGCATGAGAGCCATCAGTGAAGATCAGTCTTTCACCGATATATTTATTTTCCGTACCAGCCGTTCGGACTCCGGCCGATCGAGGTCGATCGACAAAAGGCCGTTCTTCAGTTCCGCCGCGATCACCCGCATGCCGTCGGCCAGCACGAAACAGCGCTGGAACTGGCGCGCGGCAATGCCGCGATGAAGGAATTCGCGCTCGGTGTCGTCGGTTTGACGGCCGCGCACGACCAGCTGGTTTTCCTCCGTTGTCACATCGAGATCGCTTTCGGCGAAACCGGCGACGGCGAGTGTAATGCGCAGCCTTTCGGCCTTGCCGTCGGCACCGCTGAGGCGCTCGATATTGTAGGGAGGGTAGCTGTCGCCGGACTTCGCCAGGCGCTCCAGCGTCTTTTCCATGGCGTCGAAACCCAGGAGAAGCGGGCTGGAGAAAGGCGTCATTCGGCTCATGTTACACTGTCCTCTCAAGAGCGACATAAACTGGAAAAACCCGGATGGCATTTTTCCCGATGGTCTTGATATGGTCCGCCCCGCGGCCAAGTTCAAGCCACCAAAAGACCCGCCCAAAAAGACCAGGTCGTGGACTCACAGGAATAATCGCCATGGCGCTTGAAACGACGCGCGGATGCAACGAGAAGCGCGCAGGCCGGGACCGTTCCCCGTCAAGCGGCTCGGCAGCTTGCAGCCGGTTGGCGTCTTTCGGGCGCACGATCGGCCCGGTGAGCTGATGGCCCGCTAAACAAGGAATTCAAATGCCCCAACCACGCAAGATCATCATCGACACCGATCCCGGCCAGGATGATGCCGTCGCCATTCTGCTGGCGCTCGGCAGTAGCGAACTGGACATCGTCGGCGTCACCGCCGTTGCCGGCAACGTCCCGCTGAAACTGACCGAAAAGAACGCCCGCAAGATCTGCGAACTGGCCGGTCGGCCGGACGTCAAGGTCTATGCCGGCGCCATCCGTCCGTTGGCGCGCGAATTGGTCACCGCCGAGGAAGTGCATGGCAAGACCGGCCTCAACGGGCCGCAGCTGCCCGAACCGACGATGCAACTGCAGGCGCAGTATGCCGTCGATTTCATCGTCGAGACGCTGATGCGGGAAGAGAGCGGCACCATCACGCTCTGCCCGCTCGGGCCGCTCACCAACATAGCGCTGGCATTGATCCGCGAACCGCGCATCGCACCGCGCATCAAGGAAATCGTGCTTATGGGCGGCGGCTTCTTCGAGGGCGGCAACGTTACGCCCGCGGCCGAATTCAACATCTATGTCGATCCGCAGGCCGCCGACCTGGTGTTCAAGTCCGGCATCCCGATCGTGATGATGCCGCTCGACGTCACCCACAAGGCGCTGACCACCACCAAGCGCATACAGGCTTTTCGCGCACTGGGCACCAAGGTCGGCACCGCGACCGCCGAGATGCTGGAGTTCTTCGAACGCTACGACGAGGGCAAATACGGCACTGACGGCGGGCCGCTGCACGACCCCTGCGTCATCGCCTATCTCTTGAAGCCGGAGCTGTTCAAGGGCCGCCACTGCAACGTCAGCGTGGAGACCGCCTCAGAACTGACCATGGGCATGACCGTGGTCGACTGGTGGGGTGTCACCAAGCGGGAAAAGAACGCCATGGTCATGCGCGACATCGACCATGATGGGTTTTTCGCGCTGCTGGTGGAGAGGTTGGGGCGGCTTTAGATTGAGCAGTCTGACCTGATAGTTCATGGCGTGTCGGCACACGACGAACAGCCCCTCAATCGGCAAACCGGTAGAAGACGGAGCCATTGTCGCGGGTAACGCGCTCAATTTTGACACGGGAGCCAATCAGGCGGGGTCGATCGTCGTCAACGAAAACCAGAGCGTTGTTCTCCAGGAACAATCCATATTGAGACGTGCTGGTCCAGTGCCAGTAAACGCCTTCGATCGTCGCGTTGATCGGGTCAACTGATCGAATCGGCGTTGCGTCATTCTCCCACTTATTCTGGGCCAATATGAACATTATCGCAAAAAAACCGGAGAAGAAGACCACGCTTGGCGCGTTCCTCTTCAAACTCTCATAAGTCGACGGTGAAAACATGAATCCCTCAATGTCGATTCATGTGGTAGCTGGAAAGTAGACTTTCAATCAGCCGCCGACGCAGCTTTAACGCGGCGCCGGCCTCGGCTGCCGTTACTTCGACCTTGAAAACGCCAGCCACAGGCCGCCGCCGACCATGAAGCTGCCGCTGATCCTCGACAGGAGCTTGATGCGGCTGGCCGAGAGCATGCGCCCGGCGCGGCCGGCGGCCAGCGCATAGGTCGAATCCGACATGGCGGCGAAGATCATGGCGGTGAGGCCCATGATGACGATCTGCAGCGGGTAGTTGCCGGCGGGAGAGATGAACTGCGGAAAGAAGGCGCCGAAGAAGACCAGCGTCTTTGGATTGCTGAGCGCCACAGCCAAGCCCTGCAGGAAGAAGCCACCGCGGGGTTTCCGAGCGGTTCCGTCGGCGTTCAGCGTGCCCTTTGAGCGGAACATCTGCACGCCCATCCAGATCAGATAGGCCGCACCGATCAGCCTGACCCATTCGAACCAGTGGCCCATGCCCGCGATCAGCGTGTTGAGCCCAATGCCGACGATGGCGATCATGACGGCAAGGCCAGCCTGCGTGCCGGCGACGTTGGCGAGGCCGGCACGGGTTCCGTGGCGGATGCTGTTGGCGATGATCAGCGTGACCGTCGGCCCAGGCACCAGGATGATGACGATGCAAGCAAGAACATAGGCGGCGTAGAGTTCCAGCGACATGATTTTTCCTCGCAATGCCGCTGTCGCGGCCTGTTAGGCGACAATCAATGCATGACGGCGAGGGCGAAGCAAGCTGGCGCGCGTCGTACGTGGCTCAGGCGCCGGCCGGCCAGGGCAGGGTCGTCTCATAGGCGACCGCGGCCTTCAGCACGGCGAGGTCGCCGCGTGGCCGGCCGATCAACTGCATGCCCATGGGCCGGGCCCTGTCGTCGAAGCCGACCGGGACATTGACCGCCGGGCAACCGCCCAAGGTGGCGAAGGCCGAAACCTGCATCCAGCGATGGTAGCTGTCCATTGCCCGCCCGGCGACCTCGCGCGGCCAATGGGTGCCGACATCGAAGGGAAAGACCTGCGCGGTCGGCAGCGCGATGAGGTCGAAGCGTTCGAAGATCGATAGTAGCATCCGGTGCCAGGACGTGCGCATGACCGAGGCCGCGCGAATCTGCGGCGCCGTCAGCCGCATGGCGTTTTCCACCTCCCAGACGGCTTCCGGCTTCAGCAGCCTGCGCCTAGCGGGATCGTCATAGTGCACTTTCAGCGCGCAGCCGCTGCTGGCCTGGCGCAGCGTCACGAAGGCCTGCCAGAGTGCCTCGAAATCGAAATCCGGACGCAAGGGCTCGGTCCGGAAGGATGCATCCGTGAACCGTGCCAGCGCTGCCTCGCACAGGTCGAGGATGCCGGGCTCGACCGGCAGATGGCCGCCGAGATCGCCGAGCCAGGCGACGCGGCCGCCGGTCGCCGGTGGCGCGAGCCCTTCGAGGAAGGATCCCGGCTTTTCATAGGAGAGAGGCGCTTGCGGATGGTAACCGGCCTGCACGTCGAGCAACAGCGCCATGTCGGCGACGTTGCGGCCCATCGGCCCCTCGACGCCCATCTGCGCGTGAAAAACCTCGAAGTCGGGACCGCCGGGCACGAGCCCCTGCGATGGCCGAAAGCCGTAGACATTGTTCCAGGCAGCCGGGTTGCGCAGCGAACCGCCGAAATCGCTGCCATCGGCGACCGGCACCATGTCCAGCGCCAGCGCCACCGCCGCGCCGCCGCTCGAGCCGCCGGCGGTCAGCGCCGGATCGAAGGCGTTCAGCGTTGGCCCGAAGACGTTGTTGTAGGTGTTGGAGCCGAGCCCGAATTCGGGAACATTGGTCTTGCCGATGATGATGGCGCCAGCGTCGCGGATGCGTTCGACGAAGAAATCGTCTTCTTGCGGCACGAAATCGGCGAAGATCGGCGAGCCGAACGAGGTTCTGAGGCCCGTTGTGGAGGCAAGGTCCTTGATGGCGATGGGAAGGCCAAAGAGCGCGCCGGTTCCATCCGTCCGCCTGATATCGGCGGCGTCGGCCTCGCGCAGGATATCGGCGCGGTCTCGCAGCGAGACGATGGCGTTGACCTGCGGGTTGACCGCATCGATGCGGTCCAGGAAAGCCGTCACCACCTCGCGCACGGAGAGTTTCTTTCGGCGGATCGCGTCGACGAGTTTGACAGCCGACAGGCGACAGATGTCGCTGGCCGCGGGTACGGCATGCTTCGTGCGGGGGCGCATCATTTCAACGGGCCTCTTGCAAGGCCTGGTCGACGTCTTTCGCCAGCGGGATCGCCGGCTGGGCGCCGGGCTTGAGGCAAGCGAGCGAGCCGGCAGCGCCGGCACGCGCAAGTGCCTGTTCGAGCGTGAGGCCCGACGACAGGCCGGCGGCGAAATAGCCGCAGAACGTGTCGCCGGCCCCAACCGTGTCGACCGGCGTGATCTTCAGCGCGGGAACAGTCAGGAAATCGCTCGGTGTCGCCGCCATCACGCCATCGCCGCCGAGGGTGACGACGATGGTGCGTCCGGTTTTCCCGGCAAAATCGCGCATGCGGGCCGCACGATCGCGACCCTTCAAGGCCAGCGCTTCACCATAGAGGTCGAACTCGGTCTCATTGGCGACCGCGTAGTCGGCCTTGCCGAGGAAGGCGGCTGCCTCGCCATGAAAAGGGGCGGTGTTGAGGACAGTGACCGCGCCGGCCGTCCTTGCCTGGTCGAGTGCCGCATCGATCGTCGCGAGCGGAATCTCATGCTGCAGCAGCACGACGTCGCCCTTCTTCAGAAAAGCCTTGGAGAGGTCGCCGGGCACCACGGAAGCATTGGCGCCGGGCACCACGGCGATGATGTTCTCGCCGTCGTCGCCGACCATGATCAGCGCCGTGCCGGTCGAGGCAAAGGTCTCTCCCACGCCAGACAGGTCGACCTTGGCCTCGCGCAGCAACGCCAGTGCTTCGGGTGCGAAATTGTCCTTGCCAACGGCGCCGACCATGCGCACCTGAGCGCCGGCACGCGCGGCGGCCAATGCCTGGTTGGCCCCTTTGCCGCCAGGCGCCGTCGAGAAACTGGAACCGCTTACCGTCTCACCGGGGCTCGGCAAGCGGTCGACGTTGGCGATAAGGTCGAGGTTGATCGAGCCGACAACGACTATCAAGAAAGTGCCTCCTGCTGAACGCACGGGAAGCTACCCTGCCAGGCCGTTCGATGCCAGACCACGCGAATGGTCCAGCGCGATTTGCTGCCTCACTCGCATCGCACGGTGACGATGCCCTGATAGTTGCCGGCGGGGAAGATACCGCTCGATTTGGTGGCGGTGAGGTCGATCTGCATGGCGTGGGTGCCGTTGACGACCCTTTGCGGCACGCCCCCATTGTTGTCGACCCCCGAGCCATCGAGGCGGTAGACCGAGGCGAAGGTCACGTTGGTGCCGCCGCCGCTCGGCGCCGACGAGAACGCGGCAGGCGCGGGCGCTGAAACAGAATAACAGTCAAGCAGGTTAAGTATCGAGCACAGCAGGGAGCTAGCCACCACGGTGGCATTGGCGCTCGATCCGCCTGCCTGCTTGGAGCCCAGTATGCCGATGGCCGGATTTGCGGTCATCGTGCCCGATGCCCCGACCATGATGGTGCAGGTGCCGATGATCGCCGCCTGCGCCGGAAGGCAGAAACCGGCGAGTGCGGCCATCGCAAGCAGCGCCCGGTTATTTCTTCTTCTTTTTCTTGCCATCGCTGTTTCCGGTCCTGATGCTCCAGCCTTCGTTGGCCCATCCAGGTGATGCGGCAGCGGTGGCGGGAGCGCTTGCGGCCACGCTCGCGGTCGTGCCGCCGTCGACATTGACGCCCATCTTCAACAGCTTTAGCTCCATCTGAAGGCGCTGCACCTCGAGTTCATAGAGCCGGCTGCAGTCGAGACGCTTCGGCGTCCGGCCGATCGGGATCACCACCCGGCCATAGGTGGCGACGCCATTGTTCGTCTGGCTGTTGCCTCTGATAACGCCGAGATCGACATAGGCACCGGAACCGGAAACGGCGGAACGGCAAGTGGTGCCATCCGCGGCGTGAACCTCGTCCTGGCCCTGGGGTAGAGTGACACCGGGCAAGTTGAAGCCGTTCTCGTTCTGGTTGAGATTGTAAATCTGTTCCTGGGCCTGGGTTGGAGCGGTGCTGGTCACAGCAACCGCGAGCGCCAGCGTCAGGACTTGCGGTGCCCAAAAAACTTTCCGCATATCTGTGCCCTTATCTGCGTCTGTTGATTGGGAAAGGGGATGCTCTCGGTACAGATACGCACTTTACGCTCGGCAGCGCCGCCGAAGGGCACGACCACAAGGACAGGGCGGGAAGCCTGCGAGCCCAATTGGAAGACACTTGGAGAGATCTTGGCGTCCACCGGCTGAAAATCCTGATCGTAGACGTGGATTTCGACCTTGATCTTCCGGTCGTAGGGATTGGCGGGGAACACGCGGACCGCGAAGGCGTCGGTGAAACTGTTGACCTCACCCCGCATCGGCGACATCGACTGGGCGCCCGCGGCAATGGGCATCAATCCGGCGGCCAATGCCGCCGCCAGGTTCAGAGCATGTTTCAAGGATCCCTCCTTCGCGACGGCCTATTCGCAGCGCAGTGTTACGGTTGCCTGATAGTTGCCGTTCGCGAAGCGGTTGCTGCCACCCTTGGTGCCGGCGAGATGGACCGAGACAAGGTCGGCGCCGGGGGCGGTCAGGGCGGTGGAGGAACCCGTTTCCGCGATCGTGTGGGCGCCGCTGGACAAATAGGTCGGTGTCCAGGTGGTGGCCGTGCTGTCGGCGGCCGGCACGGTGGTGAGGGTCACCGGATCGACGCTCAGCGAAACACCTCCGGTGGTGGTGAGCGTGACTGTTCCAGCCGAACCGCCGCTGTTGTGCGAGCTCAGCGACTGGAGGTCGGGGCTCACCGTCATCGTGCCGTTGGAGCCGACAACGAGCGTGCAGGTCGCGGTTACCGTGCCGTTGAAAATGACATTCTGCGTTGTGGCCATCGCGGCGTGGTCCAGGCACGCGAAAAGCAAGGCTGCACCGACAGTGGTGCGAAACAACGTCATAGAGACCCTCCTATTAAGTCGGACCGCCCGAATTAATATGGGTCATCATCGCTTTAGCATGGTTAATTTAGCGTAAACTCAAATAAAGTGTCGAAACAACAGTCATGAAGAAACCGATGGTTGTCACCGGTTGTATCCAGCGATTCCGAAAAGATTCGCACTAATACTTTAAAATCCGAATATTCATATATTCCTTGGAACCGGAATTAAAAATCGACATTTCAGGACGAAATCTGCCCCGCCTCCCAGCCCAGGATGGCGCGCTTGCGGGTCAGGCCCCAGTGATAGCCGGTAAGATCGCCTGATTTGCCGATGGCGCGGTGGCAAGGCACCACGAAAGAGAGCGGGTTGGCGCCGTTGGCGGCGCCGACCGCGCGGCTGGCGCTCGGCGCGCCGATGCTGGCGGCGATCGAGGAATAGGTGCGGGCCTTGCCCATCGGGATCCGCAGCAAGGCTTCCCAGACGCGGACCTGGAAGTCGGTGCCGATCATGACGACGTGCAGCGGCTGGTCGGCGCGCCACAACGTCGGCTCGAAGATGCGCGCGGCATAAGGGCCTGTCGCTTCCCGGTCCTCGACATAGAGGGCGTTGGGCCAGCGCCCCGACATGTCGGCGAAGGCGGTGCGCTCCTCGCCGGCGTCGGAGAACGCGAGGCCGGCAAGCCCGCGGTCCGTGGCCATGATCAAGGCGGTGCCGAATGGGGAGGGGTGATAGCCGTAGCGGATGGTGAGGCCGGCGCCGCGCGTCTTGTAGTCGCCAGGCGACATCGCCTCATGGGTGACGAACAGGTCGTGCAGCCGGCCGGGACCGGACATGCCCAGTTCAAAAGAGGTTTCGAGCAGCGGCATGCCGGAATCGAGCAGCTTGCGCGCATGGTCCAGCGTCACCGCCTGCAGGAAGGCCTTGGGCGACAGACCGGCCCAGCGGGTGAAGAGTTTTTGCAAGCCGGTCGGCGTCTCGCCGACCTCTTCGGCCAGTTCTTCCAGCGATGGCTGGTCGCGATAGTCGAGGCTGATCTTCTCGATGGCGCGGCGCACGATTTCGTAGTCGCTGCCCTTGGGCGTGATGTCCCTCTTGAGGACTGCCGTGTGTGTGCTCATGGACCTGTCTCCTTGGGCGGGAATATCGCCCCTTGGGGCGCCGATCGCCACCCGAAACTTGCCTTCTTGCAGCACCTGCCCAGATAGACTGGGGATTCGAGCCCGGGAGCCGCTCATGGTTGGCGAAAAAGTACATTTGACGGGAGCAAAAGAGACCTTGCTCATGACCCTGTACGGCAAGGCGCTGGAGAGCAGGATGCCCCAGTCGCTGCTCGGGGACCATTTCGCCGACGCGGCGCTGCGCAAGATCGACTATGATTTCGCCAGGCTCAAGGTCGACGAGAATCTCGGCATCGGCCTGGCGATCCGAGCCAAGACATTGGACGTCCGCGTCGAGGATTTTCTGGCCAGAAATCCTGGCGCCATCGTGCTGCATCTGGGTTGCGGGCTTGATACCCGCATCTTCCGGGTCGATCCTCCACCGTGGGTGGACTGGTTCGATATCGACTATCCCGAAGTGATCGAACTCAGGCGCAAGCTCTACCCGTCCCGCGACCATTACCACCTCATCGCTTCGTCGGTGACCGAGCCCGGCTGGTTGGCCGACGTGCCTCGCAACCGCCTGGCCATCGTGGTGGCGGAGGGATTGACGCCCTATCTCCCCGCCGACGAAGGGCTGCGCCTGCTTTCACGGCTTGTCTCGCATCTTGCCGGCGGCGAACTGATCTTCGACGCCTACAGCCGTTTCGGCCTGACGCTGCTTCGCCTCAATCCGACGATCAAGGCGACGGGCGCCGAGGTCCACTGGGCGATCGACGACCCGCACGAGCTGGAACTAGCGGTTCCGAAGCTGCGGTTCATCGAGGATATTTCGGCCTACAAGCCCGAGCACGCTGCCCGCATGGGCTGGTCCGCCAAGCTGTTCGTCCGCCTTTGGAAACACATTCCGGCGCTGCGCAAGGTCGGCAGGCTGCTGCGGTATCGCTTCTGAAGCACATTGTTTGCCGCAATTGCGGACGGAAAACCGCTTCACACTTTTCTGGGAATTGCTTAGCGCGCCTTGGCGGTCGCCAGAGCGCGCGCGAAGGCGGTGGCGAAGCTCTCGCGGGAATCGGGATCGAGGAAGCCGCCGATCGGCACGTTCTGGCCCTGTGCTTCCACGGTCATTCTGGTGATGCCGATCTCGGCGTGCCGGGCGATCGAAAACCGAGCCCAAAACGGATTGAAGCGGTGCGCTTCCGACTTTCCCGAGGGGGCCGTCTTGCGGATATCGAGGCTGGTTCGCGAGACCGACACTTCCTCGCGGGCGCGGGCGGCCCGATAGTTGACGCGGAAGGCGATGTAAACGGCGATCACGTCGAGGCCGAAGAAGCCGAACACCGGCCAGGCGCCGCGGGACAGGAAGAACGCGCCCGTCACCAGCCAGCCGAACGTCAGCGCGCCCATCAGGATCAGGAAGCCCGTCCTGCCCAGCGACCGGTGTGGGGTCAGCAATGCATGAAAAAAGGGCTCATCAGCCTGAAACGAGGCGTTTGTGTCGCTCATGACAGACTATTATAGGAGGGAAATGGCGCGCCCCAAGTCCAAAGATTCGTCCCTGCCCAAAAGTGAACTGTTGCCCGGACGGCGCGTCGGCGCGAACGCCAAACCGCGCCCCAGGCCCGCGCGGTCCAGATCGATCTACAGCCCGACGGAAGTGCACGAGATATTCAGGCGCTTTTCGGTGCAGCGACCGGAGCCCAAGGGCGAGCTCGAACATGTCAACGCCTTCACGCTGCTGGTGGCCGTGGTGCTTTCGGCGCAAGCGACCGATACGGGCGTCAACAAGGCGACGCGCGCCCTGTTCAAGGTTGCCGATACGCCACAAAAGATGCTGGCGCTCGGTGAAGCCAGGGTCGGCGACTTTATCAGGACCATCGGTCTCTGGCGCAACAAGGCCAAGAACGTCATCGCCCTGTCGGAGGCGCTGATCCGCGACCATGGCGGCGAGGTGCCTGACGACCGCGATGAGCTGGTCAAGCTGCCCGGTGTCGGGCGCAAGACCGCCAATGTCGTGCTCAACATGGCCTTCGGCCAACATACGATGGCGGTCGACACGCACATCCTGCGCATCGGCAACCGGCTTGGCCTGGCGCCCGGCAAGACCCCGGAACAGGTCGAGCAGGGATTGTTGAGGATCATCCCGGACGAATATATGCGCCACGCCCATCACTGGCTGATCCTGCATGGCCGCTATGTCTGCAAGGCGCGCAAGCCGGATTGTCCGGCCTGCGTCATCGCCGATATCTGCAAGGCGGAGGTGAAGACGACCAGCATTCCGGCACCCCTGGTGCCGATCGCTCCACTTGAAACGGTTTCCGCCGACGATCAGTAGCCGTAGCCACGCGCCATCGCCGCCGCGAAGACCGGGATCAGCAGGAAGACGAACGCCTCGGCGCGGATATAGGTCTTCACCGAGGCCAGTTCGCCGACAGGCACGGCGAAGGAAGGATTGGTACTCGCCTGCCGGCTCCAGGAAATGAAACGCACGGTCGGGACGATCGACAGCAGGCCGACGATGCCGAACGCCGCCATCTTGGCCCAGAACACCCAATTGTGGACGTAGAACTCCCAGCCCTTGAGCCCCCAGACGACACGGCCGATGCCGACGATGATGATGAGCGCGGCGATGATGCCGTAGTGGCGGTCGATGCCGGCGAGCCGCTTGAGCGTCGCGGCGGGCAGGTCGCCACGGATCAGCACGAATTCGGCGCCGATGATCCCCGCCAGCGAGAACACCAGCAGATGGTGGATGATGGCGAGCACGAGGTCGGTGGTGTCCATGCTCGTTTCCCTCGGATCGGCGGCACTGGGCGCCTCAAAATTTGGGCTGCTGAATCAGCCCGCGTCGAAAATAACACCGCCGCGCAAAAATCCCAAAGCGCTGCCCGGATGTCGTGAAGGCAGCCGGACGTCGCGCTTTCGTCCTGGATGACGGTCCCTGGGTTCCCTGGCTCTTGCACGGCGCCGTCGATTTGCTAACCCGCAGGCCGTAACGCGAGGCAAATCCAATGAATCCGACGCAAGCGACTGTCGCCCCCGTCATCGAGACGCCACGAACCATCCTGCGGCCACACCAGCTCGGCGACTTCGATGCCTATGCCACGATGTGGGCCGATCCGGTCGTCACCCGTTTCATCGGCGGCAAGCCGCGTACGCGTGAGGAAAGCTGGATGCGCTTCCTGCGTCACGCCGGCCTGTGGTCGCTGTTGGGCTATGGGTTCTGGGCCATCGAGGAGAAAGCGACTGGCCGCTTCGTCGGGGAGGCCGGGTTCCACGATCTGAAGCGCGACATGGAGCCGTCGATCGAAGGCATCCCCGAGGCGGGGTGGGCGCTCGCTCCGGCCGCGCATGGCGCTGGCCTTGCCACGGAGATCGTCAGCCGTGTGCATGGCTGGGGCGACCAGACGTTCGGACGTGCCAGAACCGTCTGCATCATCGATCCCGAAAATACGGCCTCGTTGAACGTCGCCAGGAAGTGCGGCTATACCGAGCTGACGCAGACCCTCTATCACGATGCGCCGACCATCCTGCTGGAGCGGCTGCCCTGAGTGGCGTCATCGACTGGACATACCCGCTCTGCTAGCATCGATCATCAAGCGAGGGGATCGATCGATGCATGCATTAAAGTCGACAATCATGAGGTTTTTCTGGGCGGGGCTTGTTCTCGCGCTGACACTGCGGCTCGCGGCAGCCGACGCGACGGTGCCGACCGCCGATATCGGGGGCGCCGCCGACAATCAACTGGCCAAGCGCTACGAAGGCTCTTTCATCGTGTCCTACGCAAAGCTTGCCTTTACCGACTTCAGCGTACCGCTGTCGCCCCTGAAGCCAAGCGCAGATCCGGACGCGCGCGACGCCATGAACAATCGCGTTTTCGCGCCGGACAAGAAGGCCGAGGTGGAGGGTGCCCTGACCCGTATCGCCTATGTGCTGCCGGCCGAGCGCTCGCCGCTCGAGGTGCTGCGCAATTATCAGGATGTGATCAAGGCAGCAGGCGGCGAAGTCCTGTTCGAATGCAAGAAGGAGGAATGTGGCGGCGCTGCCGACCGCTCGTCGAGCGGCGGCGGCGGCGACATGAGCCTGACGATGTATTCCTTCCACGAAAGCGATCTCAAGGACGCGGCATTCTCCAATGGCGCTTGCGCGTTGGCTTCCGGCATCAACGACCAGCGCTATTTCTCGGCCAAGGTGCCACAGGACGGCGGCGACGCCTATATCACGGTACAGACCTATTCGTTGACCGACGATCTCTACTGCAAGGAACTCAACGGCCGCACCGTTGCCGTTGTGCAGGTGCTGGAACCCAAGGCGCGCGACAAGAAAATGGTGGTCGTCGAGGCGGCCAAGATGGCGGATTCGATTTCCGCCACCGGCAGCATTTCACTCTACGGCATCTTCTTCGACACCGGCAAGGCGGTCATCAAGCCGGAATCGGAACCAACGCTTAAGGAGATTTCGACGCTGCTGGCAAACGAACCCGATATGGCGGTCATCGTCGTCGGTCACACCGACAATCAGGGCGCCTTCGACTATAATATCGATCTGTCGTCGCGGCGTGCGCAAGCGGTCAAGAAGGTGCTGGTGTCGAAATATGGCATCGACGGCAAGCGGCTGACCGCCGCCGGCGCCGGCATGATGGCGCCCGTCGCCAGCAATGATGACGAGGCGGGCCGTGCCAAGAACCGCCGGGTGGTTCTGGTGAAACTGAACTGATCGTTTAGCCGGCCTTGCGACCCAGTTTCCGAGCAAGGTCGGCCCATGGATCGGCGCTCGGCGCGGCCGGCGTGACGCTCCGGCCCAGCAGCACCGTCGAGGCATCGAACGGCGTCGGCCTGGCGATCCCGTAGCCCTGGGCATAGTCGACGCCGATGGTCTTCAGAGCGGCGGCGATGTCGTCGCTTTCGACGAATTCGGCGATGGTGCGCTTGCCCATGACCTTGCCGATATGGTGGATCATCTCGACCATGGCGCGGTCGATGCGGTCATCCAGCATGTCCTTGACGAAGCTGCCGTCGATCTTGAGGTAGTCGACCGGCAGGTGCTTCAGATAGGCGAAGGACGACATGCCGGAGCCGAAATCGTCGAGCGCGAAACGGCAGCCCAACCCGCGCAGGTCGGCCATGAAGCGCATGGCACTGGTAAGATTGGCGATGGCGCTGGTTTCGGTGATCTCCAGGCAGATCATGGCCGGCGAAATGCCATGGACGAGGAACTGCTCGCGCAGGAAGCCGAGAAACGTCTCGTCGCCGAACGTCGCTCCGGAAAGATTGATGGCGCATGTGGCAATCGGCGGCATGCGCTGATCGGCTTGCCGCGCCGCCAGGATGCGGAATGTATTGCGCACCACCCAACGGTCGATCGACGGCATCAGGCCGTAGCGCTCGGCGGCGGGAATGAAGCTCTGCGGGGTAACGAAGCCGCCGTCTTCATCGGTCAGCCGCAAGAGAATCTCGATATGCGCTCCAGCCTCGGCGACGTCGTCGTTGAGCGGCCAGATTTCCTGGGCATGAAGCCTGAAGCGATCTTCTTCGAGCGCGGCGTGCAGGCGCTGCACCCAGGCCATCTCGCCGAAGCGCTCGCGCAAGGCGACGTCGCCGTCGCTATGGATCTGGACGCGGTTGCGGCCTTTCTCCTTGGCCATGTAACAGGCGACGTCGGCGGCACGCAGTGCCTCCTCGATCGTCACATGCGTATTGGCGATCTGCACCATGCCGACACTGACGCTGGTGTTGAAAGGCCGGCCATCCCAGGCGAAATGCAGCTCCTGCACGGCGGCGCGCAGCCGTTCGGCGATGTCGGCCGCATTGTCCGCCTCGCAATCGATCAGCAGCACGCCGAATTCATCCCCGCCCAACCGGGCCAGCACGTCGCCCGGCCCCAGCTCGTTGATCAGCAGCGAGGAGATCTGGCGCAGCAACTGGTCGCCAGCGGCATGGCCGCACGTATCGTTGACCAGCTTGAACTGGTCGAGATCGAGATACATCAGCGCATGCTGGCGGGCCCCGTCCTGCAATTCGACGATCGTCCGTTCCAGCCGGCTTTCGAAATCACGCCGGTTGGCGAGCCCGGTCAGCGCGTCATGCGAAGCCTGCCAGGAAAGCCGCTCGATATAATCCTCTTCCCGGGTCATGTCGTGGAAGGCCAGCACGGCGCCGACGATCCCACCGGAAACGAGCAGCGGCGCGCCGGTCAGCGCGACCGGAACAACGGAGCCGTCCGGCCGCTGCAGCAATTGCGGACGGGCGCTGGAGCGGCGTGGCTCGCCGGCCAGCAGGCGTTCGATCAATTGAGGCTCTTCGACGCTGGTGTCCTTGTCCACCAGCCGAAACAGCGACGCCAACGGCTTGCCTCTGGCGGAGCCGAACGGGCATGCCAGCAATTTCTCGGCAACCGCGTTCATGTAGTCCAGCCGCCCATCGGGGCCGGTGCTGATGACGGCCTGGCCGATCGAAGCCAGCGTGACCTGGGCGCGCTCGCGCTCGGCGTTGAGCGCCAGCTGGAAGGCCTGGCGCTGCGCCAGAAGTTTGCGGGTGCGCCAGACGGCGAGCAGTATCAGCAAGGCGGCGGTGACGAGATTGGCAAAGGTGAGCAGCATCTTGATGAAGCGCGATCCTTCGCCGAGGCTGTCCGAGAAGGCCTTGGAGAGCGGGCTGATCTCTCGATCGAGTTGATGGATTTGCGTCTTCCAGGCGCTGATCTGGGCCAGGGATGCCGGGGCCTTGCTCAGTTTGTCGTGCATCTCGTCGCCGAGCTGCCGGATGGCGAGGATCATGACATCGGCCGCCGTCCAGTGCCGCACGGCGGCGTCGAGATAGCTGAAGCTACGGAAATTCTGGAACAGCCAGATCATCCCCGCAACGTCGTCCGGGTGGTTCCTGCCGTGCAGAAAGCCCGCGCGTGCAGCCTGGGTGTCGGGCTCGGACTGCTCGAGGGCCAGACGGGCCGAGCGATCGGCCAGTGGAACGGCGATCGCGGCACGATACTCGCTGAAGAATTCCTCATTGCCGGTATCGGCGTAGAGGCTGAGGAAATAGATGGCGTGCTTTTGCCCCTTGGACCACTGGCTTTCGCCGCCGACATAGGCGCGAACCGCCGAAAGCGTATAGAGGCTCAGGCTGGCGACCAGCGCCTGAATGAGAACGACGGCGACGAACGGCCACACAAGCCCGAGAAGGCGGGGGCTTGCGTCGATCGATGACAGCTTCATCGAATTCATGGACGTGCCATGATCCTGTCAGCGCGTCCGTCCGGCTGTTTCATCCGCCGGTTGAGACGATGTTGCTCCCTCATGTCGCTCAGATGGCGACACCAATCCGGGTATCATGAGGGGCTTAACAGCAAATAAATAGTTTCCGGCTGCCGGGAATGACCGAATATTACGCTGCGTCAAGTAACAGCTTCAAGTTGAATCAGTTTGTATTCGAAACCTGGCGGCCCTCTTCCGGCCGTAGCCGCGCGGCTACGGCAGAGCGTCCGCCGCTAGGCTCGCCTGCTCCAGCATGGAGGCATCCTCACCGAAGGCACGGGTGGCACGAGCCGCCGCCTCGAGCAGCGGACGTTTCATGCGCTGCAGGAAGGCTGCGTCGACGCGCGTGCTTGGACCAGCCAGCGTCAACGCGCCAAGCAGCACATGTCCCGGCCCGAAAACCGGCGCCGACACGCCAGCAGTCTCGGGGTCGCGATCGCCCACGGCGAGACAGTTGTAGGTTTTGCGGATGGTTTCGTAGGGTTCGCCCTGCTGGCCGGAAAACGCTGCCAGCACGCGGCCGCCGGAGCCGGCCAGCAGAGGCAATACGTCGCCTTCGCGTATCGTGTAGCGGATCGGATGCTTGGATTCGACCCGATAGAGACAGGTGCGCACGTCTCCCGAGCGGACGTAGAAGGCAACGCTCTCCCAGCTTCGTTCTGAGAGCTCGCGCATGATCGGCAACAGTATGTCGACCGCCACGACCGAGCGCTGGTAAAGCGCGCCCAGCCGAAAGGCGGCGGGCCCGACACGGTAGCGCCCATCGTCGAGGCGCTCGAGCAGGTGGCCGCGCAACAGCGAATTGGCGAGCCGCAGGATCGTGCTTTTGTAGAGGCCGGTGCGCCCCGCGATTTCAGCCAGGCTAAGCGAGCGGTCGACCGTGGTGAAAGCATCGAGGATGGCGATCGCCCGATCGAGTGCGGCAACACCGTCGGCGGACGCTCGGCGGATTTCCACATCGGCTGAGTTGGCTGGTAAGTCCATTGCGGTTCCAAATCGGAGAAGCCCGAGCGGAACCACTCTGTCGCGCCGCTGGAGCGTTCTGTCCAGCAGAATATCGTTCCTGTTGACGGAACGAGGTAAAATCTGCTTGAACTCGATCACGGGTCTGTGAACAGGCGCGTTTTGGCAGGCACCGGAGGAGGTGTCGTGATCTGGAGGAATCCCATGCTGAACAGACGCAGATTTTTGATGAGTACGGCGGCGGCAGGCGCGGCCGGGCTGGTGGCATCGCATTTCTCACCCGCCTTCGCAGAAGGTGCACCGCAAATCCAGGTCTTCGTGCCGGCGGCACCCGGCGGCGGCTGGGACCAGACGGCGCGCACGATGGACCAGGTGCTGCGCAGCGAGAAGCTCATCTCGGGCTCGCAGATCACCAATGTCGGGGGCGCCGGCGGCACGGTCGGGCTGCCGCAGTTCATCAATCAGTGGGGCGGCAAGGGCAATTCGCTGATGGTCGCGGGCATGGTCATGGTGGGTGCCATCATCGCCAACAAGGCAGCCAACAACCTGACCCAAGTTACCCCCATCGCCCGTCTCACCGGTGAGTTCGAGGCGCTGGTGGTGCCGGCGGACTCGCCGTTCAAGACGGCCGCCGATTTCGTCGCGGCTCTCAAGGCCGATCCGACGAAGGTTCCAGTCGCGGGCGGTTCCGCCGGAGGCTCAGACCACATCCTGTTCGGCCTGATCGCCAAGACGGTCGGCGTTCCGGCCCCCAGCCTTTCCTACGTGCCGTTCGCGGGCGGCGGCGAGGCCTTGTCGGCGTTGCTCGGTAACCAGGTCGCGGCCGGCATTTCCGGCTTCGGCGAGTTCTCCGAGCAGGTCAAGGCCGGCGCGCTCAGGCTGCTCGCCATTTCGGCCGACAAGCGCCAGGACGGCATCGACGCGCCGACGCTGAAGGAAGCCGGCATTGATGTGGAACTGTTCAACTGGCGCGGCGTCTTCGCGCCACCCGGCGTTTCCGATGCCGACAAGGCGGCGATGATCACGCTGGTCGAGACCATGGCCAAGAGCGATGCATGGGCGAGCGAATGCAAGAACCGCAACTGGACGTCCATCCTGCTCACCGGCGACGATTATGCGAAATTCGTCGCCGAGGATTCGGCTCGCATCGAGGCCATCCTCAAGGATCTCGGTCTCGCCTGATTTTTCCCCAAGGGGCGGCTCGCTCCGCCCCTCATTTTTCAATCGCAGCCGACCGTAGGGAGGCGATCGGTCTAAAGGTGAAGGTACGGTGCAGGCTGGCTGCGGGCTGCCGCCGGTCTCGGCCATAACGGGGAGGACGTTCATGAGCACCATCAACCAGCCGGCGGCGCCCCCACGCCTTGCCGTACCGGAATTGTCGATCGGCATCGGCCTTCTGGCCTGCGCCGGGGCTGTCGCCTGGCAGACGCTGGCGATCCCGGTGTCGCCGCTCTATTCCAAGGTCGGTCCGACTGTCTTTCCCTATCTCACCATGGTCGGCCTCGTGGTGCTCTCCCTGCTGCTCATCCTCGCCGCACTTCGCGGCGGCTGGCAGCCGGAGGAGGAAAAGGAAACTTCGACCGACTGGAAGGCGATGGGCTTCGTCGTCATCGGTCTTCTGGCCAATCTGGTGCTCATCCAGCCGCTTGGCTTCACCGCCGCATCGGTCATCATGTTCGTTCTGGTCTGTTACGGCTTCGGCAGCAGGCACACGCTGCGCGATGTACTTACCGGGCTGGTGCTGGCGCTGGCGGCTTATTTCGGCTTCGCCAAGGCGCTCGGCGTCAACATCGGCGCCGGCTTCATCGAGAACCAGTTGAATACGGTGATCGACGCCTTCACCAGCACGCTGGGAGGCTGAGACCGTGGAAACGCTCGGCCATCTCGCACACGGTTTTGCGGTCGCATTCTCGCCGACCAATCTTTTGTGGTGCCTGCTCGGCACCACGCTCGGCACGGCCATCGGCGTGTTGCCTGGCCTCGGGCCGGCACTGACCATCGCGCTCCTCTTGCCGATCACCTACCAGGTGGCGCCGGAGGCGTCCTTCATCCTGTTCGCCGGCATCTATTACGGCGCCATGTATGGCGGCTCGACGACGTCGATCCTGCTCAACACGCCAGGCGAGAGCGCAACCATCGTCACCGCGCTGGAAGGCAACAAGATGGCCCGCTCCGGCCGCGGGGGCGCCGCGCTCGCCACCTCGGCGATCGGCTCCTTCGTCGCCGGCACGCTCGGCACGCTGGGCGTCGCCTTCCTGGCGCCTGTCGTGGTCAAGTTCGCGCTGGCCTTCGGCCCGGCCGAATATTTCTCGCTGATGGTGCTGGCCTTCATCACCGTTTCGGCGGTGCTTGGTTCATCGTCGGTGCGGGGTTTGACCAGCCTGTTTGCCGGCTTCGTAATCGGCATGATCGGCGTCGATCTGCAGACGGGCCAGCCGCGCTTCACCTTCGGCATGACCGAACTGCTCGACGGCGTCGACGTCATCATCGCCGCCGTCGGCCTGTTCGCGGTTGGCGAGACACTTTACATGGCCTCGCGCCGCTATGCCGGCAAGGACGAGATCGTGCCGCTGAAAGGCTCGCTCTACATGACGGCGGCCGAATGGGGGCGTTCGTGGAAAGCCTGGCTGCGCGGCGCCGCGATCGGCTTTCCGATCGGCGCCATGCCGGCTGGCGGCGCAGAGATCCCGACCTTCCTGTCCTATGCGATCGAAAAGAAACTGTCGAAGCACAAGGAGGAATTCGGAACGGTCGGCGCCATCGAAGGCGTTGCCGGGCCCGAGGCCGCCAACAACGCGTCCGCGGCAGGCGTGCTGGTGCCGATGCTGACGCTCGGTCTGCCGACCTCGGCGACGGCGGCGATCATGCTGTCGGCCTTCCAGAGCTACGGCATCAATCCCGGGCCGTTGCTCCTGACGACACAGGCCGACCTTGTCTGGGGCCTGATCGCCAGCCTGTTCATCGCCAACGTCATCCTGGTCATCCTCAATTTGCCGCTGATCGGGCTGTGGGTGCGGCTGCTGAAAATCCCGGCACCGCAGCTTTATGCGGGGATTCTGGTGTTCGCCACTGTCGGCACCTATGGCATCTCGCAGTCGCCGATCGATCTCGTCATCCTCTATCTCCTGGGGGCCGCGGGCTTCCTGATGCGGCGCTTCGATTTCCCGACCGCGCCCGTCATCATCGGCATGATCCTGGGGCCGCTCGCCGAAACCCAGTTCCGCCGCGCGATGACCATATCGAACGGCGACTGGTCGGTGTTCTACAAGCATCCGCTGTCGCTGACCTTGCTGACGCTCGCCTTCATCGGCCTTGTCGGGCCGCATGTCTGGGCCTTCATCGAGCACCGGCGCCGGCGCGGGCCCGAACATGTGCCGGGCGATGCCTGAGCGATTTGAAAAGATATGACAGACCTGCTTTCCGGTATCCGCGTCCTCGACCTCACCAATGTGCTCGCCGGGCCTTACTGCGCCTATCAGCTGGCCTTGCTGGGAGCCGACGTGATCAAGGTCGAAGGGCCGCAAGGCGGCGACCTGGCGCGCCAGCTCGGCGGTTCGCCAAAGCTCAACGGCGCCGGCATGGGCGCGTCGTTCCTGGCGCAGAACGCCGGCAAACGGTCCGTCATGCTCGACCTCAAGCAAGAGGCGGATCGCGAGCGCTTCCTCGACCTGGTCGCCAGCGCCGACGCGCTGGTCGAGAATTTTCGCCCCGGCGTGATGAAGCGCCTCGGCCTCGGCTACGATGTGTTGAAGGCTGTGCGGCCCGGCCTCGTCTATTGCGCGATATCGGGTTTCGGACAGAGCGGGCCGATGCGCGACAACCCCGCCTATGACCAGATCGTCCAGGGCCTTTCCGGGATCATGAGCATAACCGGCACGCCGGAAACCGCGCCGCTGCGCGTCGGTTATCCCGTTGCCGACACGCTGGGAGGGTTGGTCGGGGCGTTCTCCATCGCCGCCGCACTGGTCCGGCAGAAGACATCGGGCGAGGGCGCGTTCCTCGACGTGTCGATGCTCGAATGTACGCTTTCGGCACTTGGCTGGCCTGTCTCCAACTATCTGACGGCAGGGGTCGATCCCAAGCCGATGGGCAATGAGAATATGACCGCGGCTCCCTCCGGCGCCTTCCGCACCGGCGACGGGCTCATCAACATCGCCGCCAACAAGCAGGAGCAGTTCGTGACGCTGTGCCGGCTGATCGGACGGCCGGAACTGGCATCGGACCCACGCTTTGCCGAGCGCGAGACGCGCAAGAAGAACCGCGCGGCGCTCAAGGTCGAGATCGAGGACGCTCTGGCAAGCGCTCCGGCGGCGGTTTGGGAAGAGGCGCTCAATCGAGCCGGCGTGCCGGCGGGCAGGGTCCTGACGATCCCGCAAGTGCTAACCGAACCACAAGTGCTCGAGCGCCAGGTGACGGCTCGTTTCGAGGATGTGGCCGGCATGGACGGGCCACTCACCGTCCTGCGCGGCGGGTTCATGGTCGACGGCACGGCACCGTTGCCGACACGGCCGCCGCCGGTGCTGGGCGAGCACATGGACGAGGTGTTCGCCGGCCTGCCACCGCGCGCCAAGGCAAAGGCCAGGGCATGAGCGGCGTGGAGAAGAAAACAGGCCGCGAGCGCGGCGAGGAATGGTGGCGGACCGGCATCATCGAGATGAGCCCCGGCATGATCCGGCTGCGCGGCTACGAGATCCAGGACCTGATCGGCCGTGTCAGCTTCCCCGCGATGATCTGGCTGATGCTGCGTGGCGAACTGCCCAGCGAGGACCAGGCGGCACTGCTCGGCATCGCTTTGGGGGCGGCCGTCGACCATGGGCCGCAGGCGCCGTCGATCGCCATCGCCCGCATGGCGGCAACCTGCGGCGTCGGCATCAACAGCGCCATGGCCTCTGCCATCAATGTGCTTGGCGACGTGCATGGTGGAGCCGGCGAGCAGGCGCTTTCCCTCTATGGCAATATTGCCGTGGCGCTCGAGGGCGGGATTGCCCTCGACGAAGCGGTCTCGACACGCCTCGACCGGTTCTTCGCGGAGGAAGAGGGCTACGTGCCGGGGCTTGGCCATCGCTTCCATCCTGTCGATCCACGCGCGCCGCGCCTGCTGGAACTGGTCAAAGATTTTGCCGCGCATGGCGTCGTCAATGGACGGTACGCCGACATCGCCGAGGCGGTCGAGGCCGATGTCGCGCGGCGCAAGGGCAAAAAAATCCCGCTCAACATCGATGGCGCCACCGCCGTCATCTACGGCGAACTCGGCTTTCCGCCGCCGCTGACGCGTGGCCTCTTCGTGCTGTCGCGGTCTGTCGGCATCCTGGCGCATGCCTGGGAGCAATCGCAGCAGGCCGAGCGGAACAAGGGGCCGCTGCCGCGCGAATGGCTGTGGGCCTATAGTGGCCCGCCGGCGCGGCCGGCTCCTGGGGACGAGGGCATCGAGAATTGAGGCTTATGGCCGCACGAGCGTCGTGGGCTCGGGCAGCGTCAAGGTGCTCACCAGCGTCGAGAGATCGGGCTCGTCGATGAGCATCGCGGCGTCGGCCGGCGCCAGCCATGCCCGCTGCCGCCGTTTGGCTTCCTGCCAGTCGGCGAGCTCTTCCGTCACTTCCAGCAGAAACACGATGACGTCGACGCGGACAAAGCGGTTGGCCAGGCGTTTCCAGTAGGAATAGGTGCCCGCCGGCCGCTTCAGCGTCTTGCCACGCACGCCGGCTTCCTCCAGCGCCTCGATAGTGGCTGCCTTGCGCCCGCTCTTGCCTTTCATCGGCCACCCCTTGGGCACGATGAAGCGTCTCGTCGTTCTCGACGTGACCAGCATCACCTCGATGTCTCCGCGCGCGTTCAGCCGAAAGGGAATCGCCGCCACCTGGCGGATCCTTTCGCCTTTCTTGGCCTGGCGTACGGCCTTTTTCTTGGTGGCTGCCATCTTAACAATCCAGTCGCTGCAATGCCCCTTAGCGTGATGCGATGCCTTTGCAAAATCCAAACGACCGCGGGGGCACCCAAAGTGCCCTATCATGTAAGTCGGCTAAATAAAAGAAGGTGCCGTCTGTCAGCGGCAGGTGCTGACGGCGGTGTTGCCGATTATCTGCGTCTGGCAGCTCGGCCTGACCTGCGGAACGACAGGCGGCGGCTGCTGGACGATGACGCGATCCTGGGCACGATACTGCTGTTGCTGCTGCTGAAATTGCTGCCGCTGAACCTGGTTCTGCAAGGCCTGCAGATCATTCTGCTGGATGATCACATTGTTTCTGGCCGCTGGATTGATCACCTGCGCGGAAGCGGGCGATGCAAAGCCAGCGGAAGCCGCCCCAGCCAGCACCGCCAATGCGAAAATCATCGATGAACGACGCATGCACACCCGCCCATTCCTGCAAAAAATCTCATCACGACGGATATATAGGGTGTTTGTCCGGCGATGCCATGGCGAGAATGGTGATCGCCCTCACACCAACCGCACCCGAGTACTGACTGCCACCTAGTCCCGGGACGCAGATTGCCGTCATATGACGACTATGAAAAGCAGATGGCCTTGGTCAGTGTCCCTTACGTAAGTTTTCGGTTCCTTCTGGCGCAAGTTTATGTATTCTAATTGAGCCAGTACTTCACAAGCGGGACTGCGGACTGCTGGCCTCAATGTATTGAACCTTATTGCAAAGTGCCGGCATTTTATTGCGTGGACTGACCGTGGCGGGGGCGCCTAACTCAAGGAGGGATTGGGAGCGCCTGCTCTAAGGGGGCTAAGTGCATGGCGTTGTTCTCAAGGCGCTCTTTTGAGTGCGCGGATTTTGAGTGCGCGGATTTTGACGGCGAAGCGGTCGGACGCCGCTCCTGTATGCCGCTCCTGGCGGGGAGCCGACTTCCCCGGGTTGCAGAATCTCCGGTGGCCGGAAACCCTCGTCTGGCAGTCATGGCAGCGCGGCTGACCCTGTTGCTTGGTGCCACGGCTCTGAGCGGTTTTGCCCTTCTGCACACAAGCCCAGTCCATGCGCAGGTCGTGATCAATCACGACGGTGCGCCCGGAGACAACGGCGCAAATGTGATCGGCGATGCCGATGCGGATGACGGCCATCCTCCCACCGGACCGGTCAACTACACAAATAATGATCCGCAATCGAGCGTCGGCAGCGCCTTTGTCGGCAGCGCCGTTGGCGGCAGAGGCGGCAATGGCGGCTCGACCGTCGAGGCAACCATTGTCCCTCCCTTCTTCGAGGTCGATGGCGGCGATGGCGGCAATGGGGCCAAGGGTGGCGTCGTCGATATCACGAATACAGCCCAGTTGCAGACCAGTGGCGCCTCCGCGAGCGGCATCAGTGCAAATGCAAGTGGCGGCGATGGCGGCGATGGCGGATTTGCCTTCCATCTGCTGCTGATCAACGGTGGTACCGGTGGCAGAGGCGGCGACGGCGGCACCGCGACCGTGACGACCACATCGACCAGCAACATCACAACGACAGCGGACCTGGCGAACGGTATCACCGTCAACTCCAGTGGCGGCAATGGCGGCAATGGCGGCACCGCCGTCGGCGGCATCGGATCCGGCAAAGGTGGTGATGGCGGTTCCGGCGGCAATGGTGGCTCGGCGTCGGCGGACAATGCAGGCGACATTCACACGCAAGGTACCTTTTCAAAGGGCATCCTGGTTCGCTCGGCCGGTGGCTCCGGCGGCGACGGAGCGCAGGGAACCGGAATTATCAACGGTGGCGGTGGCAATGGCGGCGTGCCGACCGTCGGCGGCTTGGCGGATGGCAAGAATTCCGGAAACATCACCACGATGGGCGACTTCGCCAGCGGTATGGTCATCCAGTCCGTCGGCGGCGGTGGCGGAGATGGCGGCGGAGCCTTCGGCTTCTTCGGCGGCGGCGGCTCGGGCCAAGACGGAAACAATGGCGGCACAGCGACCGGCACCAACACGGGTTCCATCACCACCAACGGCGTCGGCGCCATCGGCATGCTGGTTGAATCGGTCGGCGGTGGTGGCGGCGACGGCGGCGGCGCGATCGGATCGATCGCACTCGGCGGATCCGGCGGCGGCGGCGGCAAGGGCGGCAGTGTCTTCGGCAATCTCGGGGGCTCGATCAAGACCGGCGCCGATGGCAGCGGCGACGGCGCGATCGGCATCGTCATCCAGTCGATCGGCGGTGGTGGCGGCAATGGCGGTTTCGCCATCGCCGGCGGCCCCGTGGTCGCGGTCGGCGTCGGCGGTTCCGGCGGTGCGGCCAGCAATGGCGGCGACGTCAACGTCCAGCAGGCCGCCGGCGGTCCAACGGTCGAGACGAGCGGAATCTCTGCCATCGGCATACTGACGCAATCGGTGGGCGGCGGCGGCGGCAATGGCGGCGGCAGCTATACGGTCAGCGGAGCGGTTTCGGCCTCGATTGGCGGCAAGGGTGGCGCGGGCGGCGCCGGCGGTAACGTCATCTACAATGTCGGCACCTCGCATGTGACGACGCATGGCACCGACTCGACCGGCATCCTGACCCAGTCGGTGGGTGGCGGCGGCGGCAATGGCGGGTTTGCGTTGTCGATCTCCGCGCTTATCTCGGTCGGCGTCGGAGGCGAAGGCGGCCCGGGCGGCAAGGGCGGCACGGTCAACATGACGACCGGCGGCAGCGTCGAAACATTCCAGGATCGCTCCGCCGGCATCATCGCGCAGTCGATCGGCGGCGGTGGCGGCAATGGCGGCGGCAGCGTCGCAGGCAGCGCCGGCGTCAGTGTCGGCATCGGCAGGAAAGGCGCCGGCGGCGGCACCGGCGATGCGGTCACCTTCAACGGCACCCAGTCCGATGTGACGACGCATGGCGCGGATTCGGCCGGCATCATCGTGCAGTCGGTTGGCGGCGGCGGCGGCAATGGCGGCTTTTCGATCGCCGTCTCGGCCATCGTTTCCGTGGGCGTTGGCGGCAGTGGCGGCGCCGCCGGCGATGGCGGCGTTGTCGATGCGCGTTCCAATGGCAGCGTGACAACGTCCAACGATCGGTCGGCCGGCATCATCGTGCAGTCCATTGGCGGCGGCGGCGGCAATGCCGGCGCGGTGATCAGCGGCAGCCTGGGCGTGAATGTCGGCGTGGGCGGCAGCGGCGCGGGCGGCGGCAAAGGCATGGCCGCCAGCTTCTTTACGGACAATTCCGTCGTCAAAACCGCGGGTGCCGATTCGATCGGTATCCTTGTCCAGTCGATCGGCGGCGGTGGCGGCAATGGCAGCTTCGTCGGTGGCCTCGGCTTGGCCGCGTCTGTCGGCATCGGCGGCAGCGGCGGCGTTGCGGGCGACGCCAGTGCGGTCAAGATCACCGACAATGGCGGCTCCGTCACCACGACACGCGAGCGGTCTTCGGCCATGGTGGCACAGTCGATCGGTGGTGGCGGCGGCAATGGTGGCGGCGTCGTCGCGCTCGGTGCCGGCGTCAACATCGGCATCGGCGGAAAGGGCGCAGGCGGCGGCGTTTCCAGCACGGTCGACGTCATCAACGCGGCCGCGCTCAGCACCGGGGGCTACCAGTCGCACGGTATCCTGGCACAATCGATCGGCGGCGGTGGGGGGTCTGGCGGCTTCAGCGTCACCTTGGGCGGCCCGTCCTTCTCGCTGGGCGGTACCGGCGCCTCGGCGGGCACGAGCGAAAAGGTGTTTGTCAACAACTCCGGCAAGATCGATACGGGTGGCGACCTGTCCAACGGCATCTTCGCGCAGTCGGTCGGTGGGTCCGGCGGCGACGGCGGCTTTGCCGTGGCCGGCGGGCTTTTCGCCGCCGTCGGCATCGGCGGCGCGGGCGGCGGTGGCGGCGCGGGTGGCGTCGTCGAGGTTATCAACAACGCCAACATCACAACCAAGGGCGCGCTCTCGAATGGCATACTGGCGCAGTCGGTCGGCGGCGGCGGCGGCAATGGCGGCAGCACCGGGGCCGTTGCCGTTGGCGCGTTCGGCGCGGCCGGCGTGGCGCTTGGCGGCGGTGGCGGCGACGCGAATCTAAGCAAGGAGGTCACGGTCACCCACAAGGGCGACATTCACGTGGCGGGAGCCGGCTCCAAGGGCATTCTTGCTCAGTCAGTCGGCGGTAGCGGCGGCAATGGCGGCAATGCCTATTCCGGCGCCTTCAGCGGCGGTCTTTATTTCTCCGCCGCCGTGGGTGTGTCGATTGGCGGCACCGGCGGCGACGGCGGCCCTGGCGGCAAGGTTACGGTCAAGGCGGACGGCAACATCATTGCCGATACCGATGCGGTCGGGTCGGGCGGCATCGTCGCGCAGTCGATCGGCGGCGGCGGCGGCAATGGCGGGCGGGCGACCACAATCACCGGTGCTGTCAGCACCGACGCCAGTGTCAGCCTGGGTGTTACGGTTGGCGGCTGGGGCGGCGATGGCGGCAGAAGCGACCTGGTGACGGTCGACACCGGCCTGAACGGTGGCGGCAGCATCGTCACCAGTGGCTATCAGGCGGTCGGCATTCTTGCCCAGTCGGTCGCCGGCAGCGGCGGCAATGGCGGCGATTCCTGGGGGGCGGCCGGCGGTTACGGCAACGATGTCGCCATCAATGCGACGGTCAGCATCGGCGGCGGTGGCGGCGACGGCAATGTCAGCGATGACGTGCTCGTCCACAACGCCTTGACGGTGCAAACCGCCGGCGACATGAGCGCGGCCATCATGGCTCAGTCGATCGGCGGCGGCGGCGGCAATGGCGGCTCGACCAATGGCGCGACCGCCGATCTCGGCGGCGGCGAGGGGGTCAACGTCGCGGTCAATGTCGGTGTCGGCGGCGGCGGCGGCACAGGCAATACTTCCGGCGCGGTCGACGTGATCAACAGCGGCAACCTGACGACCACGGGCGATTTCTCCTCGGGCATCGTCGCGGAGTCGCTGGGCGGCGGCGGCGGCATGGGCGGCGCGAGCAACGCCAAGGCATTCCATCTGGGCGGCACCAGCGAGACGAGCGTCACCGTCAATGTCGGCATCGGCGGCAAAGGCGGGTCCGGAAACGATGCGGCGATGTTCCGCCTTGATGGCGGCGGCAATGTCATCGGCGCCGGCGTGCATGTCGACAATTCCGGCGTGATCCGGACCCAGGGTTTCAATTCGATAGGCATACTAGCCATGTCGGTCGGCGGCGGCGGCGGCGGCGGCGGAGCGGCCTCGACCGACGAGGAGATCGTCGGCGGCGGCAGCGAGGGCGAGACATCCGTGGGCATCGGCGCGGCCATCGGCCTTGCTGCCGGCGGCGCCGGCAATGGCGGCACCGTGTCGGTCACCAACCGGAGCCTGATCGTCACAGACGGCGCCGATTCCTACGGCATCTCAGCCAACTCCATCGGCGGCGGTGGTGGCGTCGGCGGTTCGGCGACATCGGGCGTTCTCGGCAAATATGCCATCGGCGGCGCGCTCGGCGGGGCGGGCGGCGGCGGCGGCAGTGGCTTCGAGGTCGACGTTTTCAATCTTGGGACGGCCGAAATCTGGACCAAGCAGGAGCGCTCGATCGGCATCTTCGCACAGTCCGTGGGTGGCGGCGGTGGCGCCGGCGGTGCCGGCGAGAGCACCGGAAAGACCGATGACTCGGAAGTCAGCGTCAACCTCTCGCTCGGCGGATCGGGCAAGGTCGGCGGCGACGGCGGCAAGATCGTCGTCGAGAACAGCGGCTACATCCACACCGAGGCGGCCTATTCGCACGGCATCATGGCGCAGTCGATCGGCGGCAGCGGCGGCGTCGGCGGCGCTTCCGGCACTTCGGCCAAGGACTCCAATGTGGCCATTACGCTCAGCCTCGGCGGAGCCGGTGGCGACGGCGGCAAGAGCGATTTCGTTCATGTCACGAACTTCGACACGGGCGAGATTCTGACCAAGGGCGACAATTCCTATGGCATCTTCGCGCAGTCGATTGGCGGCGGCGGCGGTGCCGCCGGTGCCGGTTCGACCGAGACGGGCAGCGCGGAGACCTCCGTCTCGCTGGCGATCGGCGGCCTGGGTGGCGTTGGCAGCCGCGGTGGCGACGTCACGGTCGACAACCATGGCCAGATCACCACCCTGGGTTACCTCTCGCATGGCATTTTTGCGCAGTCGGTCGGTGGTGGTGGCGGCGCATCGGGTGCCGCCGCCAACACCTCGAAGGCCGACATGACGATTGGCGGCGCGGCCTCGTTGCCAAGCGGCGACGGCTCCAATGGCGGCCATGTCATCGTCAACAATGACGGCGCCATCGAGACCTGGAAGGATGGCGCGCTCGGCATCTTCGCCCAGTCCATCGGCGGCGGCGGCGGTTATGGCGGCGTGGTGTCGGCAGACACGGCAGGCGATGAATCGGTCGCGCTGCAGCTTGGCGGCTTCGGCGGCAATGGCGGCAATGGCGGGCAAGTGGATGTCACCGTTTCCGGCACCATCATCACCCATGGCGAACGCGCGCATGGCGTGGTCGCGCAATCGGTCGGCGGCGGTGGCGGCTATGGCGGTGACGCCAAGGGCAAGAGTTCGAACGCGTTGGCCATTGGTGGTGTCGGCGGCAAAGGCGGCGATGGCGGCGACGTCACCGTCATCCGCACCGGCACGATCACCACCACCGGCAAGGATTCGATCGCCATTATCGCACAATCAGTGGGCGGCGGCGGCGGCATCGGTGGTGCTGGCTTCGGCCGCTTTGGCGCCGACGACGATGGCGGCGGGCCAAATGCCATCGGCTTCAACACGCCCGGCGGCACCAAGGGCACCGGCGGCAAGGTAACCATCATCCAGTCGGGCGCGATCGAGACCGATGGCGACCGTGGCCACGGCATCGTCGCCCAGGCGGTTGGTGGCGGCGGTGGCGCCGGCGGCACGGATTCGCTCGGCATGGGCCAGTCGGCCGCCGGCTCGCAAGGTGGCATCGGCGATGCCGCGGCGGCATCCGCCAGCACCGACAGCCAGGTCTGGGTGAAGGGCGCGAGTGCCTATGCCATGTTCGGGCAGAGCGCGACAGGCAATGGCGACGCCCATGCGGTCGACCTGACGGCGGGTGACAGCCTGTTGGCACAAGGCGCGGATTCGGTGGCTGTCTATGGCGAGAGCACGGCCAAGGGCGCCAAGGGCAACATCACCATCAACCTCAATGGCCAATATACGATCGGTGGGGCCGGAACCGGTGTCGCGGCGATGCTCGTCGGCGGCGCCGACAACACGCTGACCAACCACAGCCTGCTCTACGCGATGGGGGCGACGCCGACTTTCGAGATCCAGGCAGCGCAGTTCCAGGCGTTTCAGGCTTTCCTGCTGGCGCCCGGCCCGGTGGTGCCGACAAACGCGATCCTGGAATCGCTGCTGGACGATTTCAGTCCGCTCGCCATCACCGGCACATCGGGCGATGACCATGTCGACAATTCCAAGGCGGCCGACACGTTGGGACGCGTCATCGGCAACATCGATCTCGGCGGCGGCAACAACAGCTTCCACAATTTCGCCGATTCCTCGATGGTCGGCCTCAAGACCATCGATCTCGGCGGCGGGCTGTTCACCAATGATGGGCTCTATACCAACCAAGGCATCGGCGTGGTTGCGAAAGTGGATGTCGGCGGCGGCTTCAAGCAGGTTCTCTCCGGCGACTTCGTCACCGACGTGGACCTCAACAACCAGATCACCGATGCGCTGGCGCTGACAGGCGCGGGCGACTTCAACGGCGAGGCTCCGTTGAACTTCCTCACGATCGACAAGCTGTTCACCGAATATGTGGTGGCCAAAGGCTCGGCGATGACCGATTCCGGCATCGACGCGAAAACCCTGCATCCGGCGGTGGGCTTCAACTTCCAGTTCAAGGTGGATAACGGCACCGATCTCGTTCTCTACGCCGACAATCCGACCTTCCTCGAACTGGCGCAGGATCCCGGTTCCGGAACCACCGATCCGGGCGTGTTCCAATTGGCGCAGTATCTCGACGACGTCGAAGCGGCCTCGACCCCGGACAACCCGATGGCCCGGTTGATCAACATGCTGCGCTTCCTGCCCAACGAGCAGGAACTGGGTGCCGCGCTGACGCGACTGACGCCGCGCTATGCGGTGCATGCCTTCGACATGATCAACCGCGAGGCCGACATCATGTTGGAAACGGCGCGCGAATGCACCGGCGTGCCGTTCTACAAGAACCTCGACGGCCCCTGCATCTGGGCGACGATCAGTCCGCAGGCCGAATACAGTCGCGACGCGGGTGCCGGGACCACCAGCCGCGACGACGTCCTGAAGACCATGTCGCTTGGCGGCATCGGCGAGGTCGGCCAGAACTGGTCGCTGGGCGCCACCATCGGCCGTACGGAATTCGACTCCAAGATCGACGCCAACGGCGAACTGCTGTCACAAACCACCGGTCAGGCCTGGCAGGCCTATGCGCTGGCGAAGTACGCCGACAAGAATTACTTCATCGACTTCGCGCTCGGCGGCGGCACCGGTTCCTTCAAGGGCGAGCGCGATACCCATATCGATCCGGCGTTCTTCATTCCCGGCGAAACGCTGATCGGCGATTATCTGGACGAGGAAATGCTGCCCGGGATCGGCAACAGCGTCACCTACACGCAGAAGACCGCTCAGTTCGGTGGCTCGGCACGGCTTGGCTTCACGCAACAGATGGGCGCGTTCTACCTGCAGCCGACCTTGCAGTTCGACGCGCGCTGGCTGCGTGTTTCGGGAAAGGAAGAGGGGTCGGCTGCCGGTTTCAACTTCGACGGATCGGCGGACACCTTCTATGCGGCGACGCCGGCGCTCGAAATTGGAACCGACATCGCACTCAGCGACATTGCCAGCCTTCGCCTCTATGGAAAGGCTGGGGTGGAGTTTTCAACCAAGGAGTGGGAGATCGAAGGACGCTTCGCGGCTGCGGAGAATCTGCCCGGCAACCCGGCATTGCACTTGACGGAGGCGATCGATTCGCCGCTCTATCGGGTCGGCGCCGGCCTCGAGTTGAATGGGGTCAATGGCGTCGGCATGTCCGTCAGGTATAGTGGCGCCTTCGGGGAAACGGTCAAACAGAATGCAGTCAGCGCGTCTCTCAAGGTCAGTTTCTAGGCTGGCTCGAGGCGGAGCCCGGCGGGAGAGATCTTGATGAGGAAATACGCGTATTTCGCAGCCGTGCTGGGTGCTGCCTGTATCGCAGGCCTGCCGGCCATGGCGGCGCAAACCAAGAGCGACAAGGTGACGGCAACGCCGCCCGCCGCGGCTGACGCGCCGCAGCTGCCCGGCGGCGCTTCGGCCTTGTCCGAAACCCATGGCGACTGGACGGTCAATTGCCAGATATCGGGCACCAACAAGGTCTGTAGCCTGTCGCACCAGCAGTTCAACAAGCAAAGCAACCAGCGGCTGCTGGCGATCGAGCTGTCGAGCAAGACCGGCGAGGATGCGACCGGAACCCTTGCGCTGCCGTTTGGCCTGGCGCTTGCCAAGGGCGTTACGCTGACCATCGACGACCAGAAGCTCGACGGCAGCCTGCCGTTCAACACCTGCCAGGTGGTCGGCTGCCTGGTGCCGGTGGCGTTCGATGCAAATGTCACGCCGCTGCTCAAGAACGGCACCACGCTCAAGATCGATGCGTTCGCGGCGGATACGGGGCAAGTCGTAAGCTTTTCCATTCCGCTCAACGGCTTCGGTGGGGCGCTTGCCCGCACCGCGGAGCTTTTGGCCAATTGACGGCTTGGACCGTCACCGCAAGCGACAGGGGTTGGCGGTAAATGCTTGCGCCGACACTTGTCAGACGACGATCGTTTTCAACCGCTCGGCGATGAGCGCGGCGAGCCGCGCCGCCACCTCGTCCTTGGTCATTTCAGGCCATTCCTCGACGCCGGCCTTCGACACGATCCGCACCCGGTTGCGATCGCCGCCCATCACGCCTGAAGGACCGATACCGCTGGCCTGCGACACATCGTTGGCGACGATGAGATCGGCGCCTTTCTTCCTGAGCTTGGCCTCGGCGTTGCGCAAGAGATCCTGCGTCTCGGCGGCAAAGCCGACGACCAGACCTGGTCGCTGCTTGTGGTGGCCGATGCCCGCCAAGATGTCGGGGTTCTCGACCATGCGCAGCACCGGCGGGCCTTCGCCCGCGACCTTCTTGATCTTCTCGCCGGCCGAATTCTCGGTGCGCCAGTCGGCAACTGCGGCGACGAACACCGCGGCGTCGGCGGGCAGAAGCTGTTCCACCGCGTCGCGCATCTCCTGCGCCCGTTCGACATGGACGGTCTTCACCTCGGCCGGATCGGCGATGCCTACGGGACCGGAGACGAGGCGCACGTCGGCGCCGAGCCTCGCCAATGCCGCGGCGATGGCGTGGCCCTGCTTGCCGGACGACCGGTTGGCGATATAGCGCACGGGATCGATCGGCTCGTGTGTCGGGCCTGACGTGACGATGATCTTGCGCCCCGCCAGCGGCTTGGGGCCGGCATCGAGCAGCGCCTCGACCGCGGCGACGATCTCCAGCGGTTCGGCCATGCGGCCTTCGCCGGCCTCGTTGCTCTCGGCCATCTCACCCTTGGCGGGGCCGACGAAGGCGATGCCGTCCTTGCCCAATGTCGCGCGGTTGCGGCGGGTGGCAGGATGCGACCACATCTTCGGGTTCATCGCCGGGGCCATCAGCACCGGCTTGTCGGTGGCGATGAGCACGGTCGAGGCCAGATCGTTGGCGTGGCCATTGGCGAGCTTGGCCATCAGGTCGGCGGTGGCGGGCGCCACCACCAGGAGGTCCGCTTCGCGCGACAGCCTGATGTGGCCGACATCGTGTTCATCGTTGCGGTCGAACAGGTCGGTGAAGACATGGTCGGCGGAGAGCGCACCGACCGACAGCGTCGTCACGAATTCCCGCGCCGCCGACGTCATGACCACCCGCACCGCCGCACCACGCTCGCGCAGCCTGCGGATCAGGTCGAGCGCCTTGTAGGCGGCGATGCCGCCGCCGATGATCAGCAGGATGCGTTTGTTGGAAAGCGTGCCTCGCGGCAAACTCTTGCCTGCCAAGGCTGACGCCGGGGTGCCTTGCGAATTGGCCAGTTCGTGGAGGGCTTTCTCGATCTGGTCGAGACGGCCTACCGGGCCGACCTGGCCGTCGACAGCGGCCCGGATCATCACCCGCGCCTGTTCTTCCATGGAGCGATCGTTTTCCGCCGCCAGCCGGCGCAGCAGCTCCTTGACCTCATCGTCAAGGTTGCGGATGGTGATGCTGGCCATATGATTGCACTCTACTCATCTTGCCTGATAGCGATGATAGCAATGCAATCAAACTGCCGCAAGCCGCCGGCCCCCCTCGGAGGCCTAAAGTAGCTTCCAGGCAATATAGACCAGCGTCAGCGCGATCACCCACAGCGCCACGCGGCCGGATCGGCTGTAGCGCGCCTCGGCCTTGCCGATGGCGCGGGCGGTGGTCTCGTCGAAGCGCAGCCCGTGCTCCGCCATCAGGTCGATTTCGCGTGACAGCCGGTCAGTGCGCGCCGCAAGCTCCGGTGCCTGGCGCACCAGCGCCAGCAGCGCCTTGGTTCCGTCGCGGGCATCCACCATAAGACCGCGCGGCCCGAGGTTACCGGCGATCCAGCCGCCGACAACCGGTTCGGCGGTCTTCCACATGTTGAAGGCCGGGTCGAGCGTGCGCGCCACGCCCTCGACCACCACCATGGTCTTCTGTAGCAGGATCAATTCAGGCCGCGTCGCCATGTCGAAGAGTTCGGTCACCTCGAACAGCAGCGTCAAAAGCTTGGCCATCGAAATCGTTTCGGCGGGCTGGCCGTGGATCGGCTCGCCGATCGCACGGATCGCCTGCGCGAAGGCAGAGACATTGTGCTGGCGCGGCACATAGCCGGCCTCGAAATGCACCTCGGCGACGCGCAGATAATCGCGTGTGATGAAGCCGTAGAGGATTTCGGCGAGGAAGCGGCGCTCCTTCTTCCCGAGGCGCCCGGCAATGCCGAGATCGACGGCGACGATGGTGCCGTTTGCCTCGACGAATAAGTTGCCCGGATGCATGTCGGCATGGAAGAAGCCGTCGCGCAGCGTATGGCGCAAGAAGGACTGGATGAGGTTGGCGGCGATCGCCTTCAGGTCATGGCCGGCGGCTTCGAGGCCGGCGATGTTGTTCATCTTGATGCCGTCGACCCATTCCATGGTCAGCACGTCGCGGCCGGTGCGCTCCCAGTCGACGGTTGGGACACGGAAGCCGGGGTCATCCCTGGTGTTCTCGCCGAGTTCGGAGAGTGCCGCCGCCTCGAGGCGCAGGTCCATCTCGATCCTGGTGGTCTGGGCCAGCGTCTCGGTCACTTCGACCGGCCGCAGCCGGCGCGAGGAAGGGATGTATTTTTCCTGCAGGCGAGCAGCGAGAAAATAGCTTTCGAGATCGTGGAAGAAGCGGCGGCGAACGCCCGGCCGGATCACCTTCACCGCCACCTGGGTGGCCACGCCGTCATGCATGGTGTCGGCGGTATGCACCTGGGCGATGGATGCGGCCGCAACGGGATCGCCGAACCGCGCATAGAGATCGCCCACCTTGCGCCCGAGCGAGGCCTCGATGGCCGCGATCGCTTCGGCCTTCGGGAAGGTGTGCATTTTGTCCTGCAGCATGGCGAGATCGAGCGCCATGTCGTTGCCGACGACATCGGGCCGCGTCGCCAGGAACTGGCCAAGTTTGACGTAGGAAGGGCCGAGCCGGACCACCGCCTTCGCCAGCCGATCGCTGCGCTCATAGGCGAGCGCGCGGCGGCGGGTGAACAGCCGCGCCAGCCGCCAGCCGAATTTGGGCAGGCCGGACAGTTCCTCGCCGGGCAGAGCAGCGACGACGCCCTCGCGCACCAGCACCCAACCGGCCCGTATGAGCCGGAATCCCGCGCTGACGGTGCTCATGGCCGCGTCCGCCCCACCGGTTCATCGAACTGGCGCAAGGCGCGTCGCGTGCAGGAGATGGGCGACGGCTTCAAAGCTTCCAGCCCGAATGCAGGGCCGCTATGCCGCCGGAATAGTTGCGGAAGGAGACGCGCTCGAAGCCGGCGCGGGAAATCATCGCCGCGAAGTTTTGCTGATTGGGGAATTTCGCGATCGATTCGACCAGATAGGAATAGGGCTCGCCGTCGCCGGTGACCATCTTGCCGATCTTGGGAATGGCATTGAACGACCAGGCTTCGTAGACCTTGTCGAGCAGCGGCATCTCGACCTCGGAAAACTCCAGGCACAGGAGGCGGCCGCCGGGCTTCAGCACACGGAACGCCTCACCCAGGGCCACGTCGATATGCGGGACGTTGCGAATGCCGAACGCGATGGTGTAGGCGTCGAAACTGGCGTCAGGGAACGGCAGTTCCTCGGCGTTGGCCTCGACGAAGTCGGTGTTGCCGGACAATCTCTTCTTTTCAGCCCTGTCGCGGCCGACGGCGAGCATCGAGCCGTTGATGTCGAGCACGGTGGCATGCGCATGGCCATGGCTGGCATCGACGATGCGGAAGGCGATGTCGCCGGTGCCGCCGGCAACATCGAGCACGCGCCAGCCGGCGCGCTTGGGCGGATTGAGCCAGGCGACCATGGCGTCCTTCCACAGCCGGTGCAGGCCGCCTGACATCAGGTCGTTCATCAGGTCGTAGCGGTTGGCGACCTTGTGGAAAACATCGTTGACCAGGGACTGCTTCTCGCCTTCCCCTACACGCTTGAAACCATAGGAGGTTTCCATGCCGCCGGCGGCCGTGGTTCTCTCAACTGACATTTTTTTGATCCGTCATAAAACCGGCGGGACCATAGCCGATCGATGATGCGGGCGCTATTGTTTAAGGCGCGGTGTTCAGCCGCGCTTCCAGGTGGTGGGTTTTCAAGACCTGGACTGACCGACGGGATGTTTGAATGCCTTTGAAAGCGGAACTGCACTGCCACATTGAAGGGGCAGCGGCGCCCGAGCTCGTCATCCGGCAGGCGCAGAAATACGGCAAGGATACCTCGCCTTATATCCAGAACGGTTCCTTCGTCTGGCACGATTTCACCTCCTTTCTGGCGGCCTACGACTTTTCCGCCGACCTGTTCCGGACCGAGGAGGATTATGCGCGGCTGGCCGACCATTATCTGACCAGCCTGGCCCGCGACGGGGCAATCTACTCCGAGGTGTTCACCTCGCCGGACCACGCGACGAAAGCCGGGCTGTCACCCAAGGCCTACACCGACGCGCTCGGCGAAGGCATGCTGCGCGCCAAGGCCAAGACCGGCATAGAGGGCCGCATGATCGTCACCGGCGTGCGCCATGTCGGCGTTGAATCGATAGAGCGGGCGGCACGCTTCGCGGCGCGCTGCGGCCATCCGCTGGTCACCGGCTTCGGCGTCGCCGGCGACGAGCGCATGGGCGACATGGAAGACTATGTCAGGGCGTTCGAGATCGCCCGCGAGGCGGGGCTCGGCATCACCATCCATGCCGGCGAACTGACGGGCTGGGAGACCGTCCAGGCGGCACTCGACCATATCCGCCCATCGCGCATCGGCCATGGCGTGCGCGCCATCGAAAACCCCGACCTTGTCCGGCGCATCGCCGACGAGGGCGTCGTGCTGGAGTGCTGCCCCGGTTCCAACATAGCGCTCAAGGTGTTCGACAGTTTCGCCGATCATCCGTTTCCGGCCCTGCAGGCGGCCGGCTGCAAGGTGACGCTCAACTCCGACGACCCGCCCTATTTCTGGACCTCGCTGAAGCGCGAATACGACATCGCCGCCGAGCATTTCGCGATGAATGAGAAAGCGCTCGCCGCGGTCACCAGGACGGCTATCGAGGCGGCTTTCGTCGACCGCAAGACCAAAGCAGCGCTTCTTGGCCGGCTGAACAGCGCCGCTCGCTGATTTCTTCCGACAAAGCTGTGGTCGATGCGGGCCAAGCGGTTCCTTGGCCGGTCCAATACCGCTAGGGTTCGCCCAAGCAGCTTGAAGCGCGACAGGTCCGAAAGGGTCCATGCGCGCGGTTTCGGGCGACACCGCATCAGGAGAACATCATGAAGGGCGTCACCGTCGTCGACCATCCGCTTGTCCAGCACAAGCTGACCATCATGCGCAAGAAGGAGACATCGACCGCCGGCTTCCGGCGATTGCTGCGCGAGATTTCGCTGCTGCTCGGCTATGAGGTGACCCGCAACCTCGAACTGACCACCACCACCATCGAGACCCCGATCGAGGAGATGGAAGCGCCGACGCTGGAGGGCAAGAAGCTGGTGTTCGCCTCGGTGCTGCGCGCCGGCAACGGCCTGCTCGAAGGTCTGCTCGACCTGGTGCCGGCGGCACGTGTCGCGCATATCGGCCTCTACCGCGATCACGAAACACTGGAGGCGGTGGAATATTTCTTCAAGGCGCCGAGCGATCTCGCCGACCGACTGGTGATCGTCGTGGACCCAATGCTGGCGACCGCCAATTCGGCGATCGCGGCGATCGATAAGCTGAAGGGGCGCGGCGCCACCAACATCCGCTTCCTGTGCCTGCTGGCGGCGCCCGAAGGCATCGAGCGCTTTACCAAGGCACATCCGGATGTCCCGGTCTTCACCGCGTCCATCGATCGCCAGCTCAACGAGAAGGGCTACATCATGCCTGGTCTCGGCGACGCCGGCGATCGCATGTACGGGACGAAGTAATACCAAGCAAAGTGCTTGGTATGATTTACCAAATGTTTACGCAAAGACGCGGTTTCGGCACGCGTTAAAGCGACAAACACCATCCAGCGCTAATGAATCGGCTCTCACTACAGCGCCGTGCGTCCATTCGGACGCACAAAAGGACGCTGTAGCACTTTGTTTTTGCGCATGAGCCTTTCCGAAAATCGATCTCGATTTTCGGGGTCATGCGGCGAGGCCGATCCATGCTGCGCAAGCTCCTTATCCTCAGCCTCTTTGCCGGTGCGTCGGCATCGATCCCGGTTGTCTACCAGTCGAATCCGCGAATATTCGAAAACCTGCTGAGATCGACGGTAACGGCCAAGCCTGGGGCCGAGACGCAACCCGAGGTCAGCCTGGCGTCCGCTCCCGACAAGCCGGTGGCGCCGCTGCCAACCGGCCGCAAGGTCGTGGTTGCGGCGGACGGGCGCGGACACTTTTCGTCCACCTTCAGGCTCAACGGCCGTCAGGTCGACGGCATGATCGACACCGGTGCGACGCTGGTGGCGGTCAATATGTCGACGGCACGCCGGATCGGGCTGTCGCTCAATCCCTCCGATTTCAGCCACGAGGTCAACACCGCCAACGGCACCATCAAGGCAGCCGTGGTGATGATCGACCGCCTGCAGATCGGCAGCATCAGCGTCGACGGAGTGCAGGCGATCGTGCTCGACGACAAGGCACTGGGCACCAACCTGATCGGTATGAGTTTTCTCAATCGGCTCGGCAAATACCAGGCCGAGAACGGCACGCTGCTGTTGGTTCAGTAGGGTGCAGTCAGCCGCGCGGCAGAATCCGCCGGATGACCGACTTGTCGGCGGACGGCTTCGAAGCACCGATCGCATAGGCTGAAAGCACCGCCGCGGCTGCCGCTTCGGCATCGGACGGTGAGCGGGCATGGATCAGCGCTAGCGCGTCTCCGGCTTTTACTTCCGCGCCTATGGGCAGCAGCCTGGTGATGCCGACGGCGGGATCTATCTTGTCGTCGGGCCGGGTGCGCCCGCCGCCCAGCCCGACCACGGCGAGGCCGATGTCGCGGGTGGCTATATTCGTGACGAAACCCTCTGTCGTCGCCTTGACGGCGAATTCCGTTGCCGCCTCGGGCAGGTATTTTTCCGGCTTCTCGATGAAATCGGCCGGACCGCCAAGCACGGTCACCATGCGCGCGAAGGTGGCGGCGGCACGGCCGCTGGCCAGCGTCTCGGTGGCGCGACGCATGCCGTCCTGGTTGGACGATACCAGCCCCGCCGACTGCAGCATTTCAGCGGCAAGCGCCAGCGTCACATCCTCCAGCCGCCGGTCACGCAAGCGGCCGGTCAGAAAATCGACGGCATTGCGCACCTCGACCGCATTGCCGGCGGCCGAGGCCAGCGGTTCGTTCATGCCGGTGATCAGCGCCGAGACCTTCAGCCCAGCCCCGCCGGCGACCTCGACCAGGCTGTTGGCGAGCGCGGTCGCATCACGGGATTTCTCCATGAAGGCGCCGTTGCCGACCTTGACGTCGAGCACCAGCGATTGCAGGCCCGCCGCGAGCTTCTTCGACAGGATCGATGCCGTGATCAGCGGCACCGATTCCACGGTTCCGGTCACGTCGCGGATAGCGTAGAGCCGGCGATCGGCGGGTGCCAGATCAGCGGTCTGGCCGATGATGGCGCAGCCCGTTTCCAGCACCGCCTTGCGGAACAGCGCGATGTCGGGCTGGCTGGTGTAGCCGGGAATGGCATCCATCTTGTCCAGCGTGCCGCCGGTATGGCCGAGGCCTCGGCCCGAGATCATCGGCACATAGGCGCCGCAGGCGGCGACGATCGGCGCCAGCATCAGCGAGACATTGTCGCCGACGCCGCCCGTCGAATGCTTGTCGGTGACGGGGCCTGGCAAATCCGACCAGTCGAGCACGTCGCCGGAATCGCGCATGGCAAGCGTCATCGCCACGGCCTCGTCGCGGTTCATGCCGTTGAAGAACACCGCCATGGCGAAGGCCGCGACCTGGCCGTCGGTTACGGTGCCCGACGTCACGCCGTCGATGAAGGCGGCGATCTCGTGAGGCGCCAGCCTGTGGCCGTCGCGTTTGTGACGGATGATTTCCTGTGGAAGCATCAGCTCTCCAGCAGCCCGTCACGGAACACGCGCTGCAGCACCGTTGCCAGCCGCGATCCGCCAACCGGCGCCATGTCCTTGGTTTCCTGGTGCGAAAGCTCGGCTCCGGTCATGCCAGCGGCCAAATTGGTGATGACCGAGCAGGCGGCGACGCGCAGACCGAGGAACCGGGCGAGAATGACTTCCGGCACGGTCGACATGCCGACGGCGTTGGCGCCCATGATGCGCGCCATGCGGATTTCGGCCGGCGTCTCGAAGCAAGGCCCCGAGAACCACATATAGACGCCCTTGTGCAGCGCTGTGCCTGTCGCCTTGGCCGCGCGTTCGATCGCGTCGCGGATGCCGGCATCGTAGGCTTCGGTCAGGCTGACGAAGCGGCGGTCGCTCGGCTCGCCGATCAGCGGATTGGTGCCGGAGAAGTTGATGTGATCGGTGAGCAGCATCACCGAGCCCGGCGGCATGTCCGGATCGACCGAGCCGGCTGCGTTGGTGAGGATCAGTTTCGTGATGCCGATGCCGGCAAGCACTTCCAGCACCGGCCGCATCGCCGCGGCGTTGCCATGCTCATAGTAGTGGGCGCGGCCGGACAACATCAGCACCGGAACGCCGGCAAACAGCCCGGCGACCACTTCGCCGGCATGGCCGCTGACACCGCTTCTGGGAAAGCCGGGCAGGGCGGCATAGGAGACGCGGATGGGATCCTCGATCCGGTCGACAAGGTCGCCCAGCCCCGAACCCAGCACCAGCGCGGTCGACGGCGCCAGGCCGTCCAGCCTTTCGATAAGATGGTCCAGCGCTTTTTCCGTCATCTCGGCCTACGCTTCATTTGAGCCAGCTTTGCATGTGAGCCAACGCGTCATTTGAGGATATCGCCGCGAAAGCCATAGGGCAGCATGTCGCCCATGGTCACGGTCTCGGCCACGCCGGTGTTGTCGCAGAGGTAGAGTTTCGTTTCCGGGCGGCAGAATTCGGCCAGCCGCTGACGGCAGCCGCCACACGGCGAGCATTTGGCCATGCGTTCGGCAAGGACGGCGATTTCCACGATCTTGCCGCCGCCGCCCATGATGTAGTGGCCAAGCGCGGTGGTCTCGGCGCACCAGCCCTCGGGATAAGAGGCGACCTCGATGTTGGCGCCGGTGAAGACGCGCCCGTCCTCGGTGCGCAAGGCGGCACCCACCGGGAATTTCGAATAGGGCGCATAGGCCTTGGCCATGGCGGCCTTGGCCGCTTCGAACAGATCATGCGACATTCAGGTGTTCTCTCCGATGATCGTGTCCAAAACCCGGCGTGGGGAGTCTTGTCCTAGCGTTCCTTGACGTAAGGCACGCCGCCGGCGCGCGGCGGGATGGCCTTGCCGATGAAGCCGGCGAGCAAGATGACGGTCAGCACATAAGGCAGCGCCTGCATGAACTGCACCGACACCTTGCCGACAATGGGCAGCGGTGTCCCCTGCAGGCGGATCGACGCCGCATCGAGGAAACCGAACAGCAGGCATGCGAACATGGCGTTGACCGGTTTCCATTTGGCGAAGATCAGCGCGGCCAGCGCGATGTAGCCCTTGCCCGCCGTCATGTCCTTCACGAAGCCGCCATTCTGCACCATCGAAAGATAGGCGCCGGCGAACCCGGTCAGGATGCCGGTGCAGATCAGCGCCCGATAGCGCAGCCAGGCGACCGAGATGCCAGCCGTGTCGACCGCGGCCGGATTTTCGCCGACCGCGCGCAGCCTGAGGCCGAAGCGCGTGCGAAACAGCACCCACCAGGTGAACGGCACCATCGCAAAGGCGAAATAGACGAGGATCGAATGGCCGGAGATCAGTTCGGCGTAGATCGGGCCGATGATCGGCACGTCCCTGGCCGCGTCGGCGCCAGGCCAGATGATCGCCTCGAACCGCTCGCCGGGTTGCAGCGCCGGCGTGCGGCCACCCTGCTGGAACCAGGCCTGGCCGAGGATGATGGTCGATCCGGCGGCGACGAAGTTGATCGCCACGCCCGAAACGATCTGGTTGCCGCGATGGGTGATCGAGGCAAAGCCGTGCACCAGCGCGAAAGCGACAGAGATCAGGACCGCCATGCCGAGACCGATAAGCGCCGAGTGGAACACGGAAGCCGCGGCAGCGCCCGCGAAGGCGCCGACCAGCATCTTGCCTTCGAGGCCGATGTCGAAAATGCCGGCCCGCTCCGAATAGAGGCCGGCGAGGCAGGCAAGCAGCAGCGGCACCGACAGGCGGATGGTCGAGTCCAGCACCTGGATGATTGCGTTGAAGATGTCCATCTCAGGCGCCCTTCCCGTTGACAGCCTGCATGCCCACCGATTTCGGGCTGAACGAGGCGAACAGAGCCTGGATATAGGGCCTGAACATGTGCTCCAGCGCGCCGGCGAAAAGGATGACCAGGCCTTGAATGATGACGATCATGTCGCGGCTGATCGCCGGCATCTCGAAGGCGAGTTCGGCGCCGCCCTGGTAGAGCATGCCGAACAGGATCGCCGCCAGCACGATGCCGACCGGATGCAGGCGGCCCATCAGCGCCACCGCGATGCCGACGAAGCCGGCGCCCGAGACGAAGTCGATCGCGACATTGTGCTGGTCGCCCATCACCGGGTTGAGCGCCATCATGCCGGCCAGCGCGCCCGAGATCATCATGGCGGTGATGATGATGCGCGTTTCCGAAATGCCGGCATAGCGGGCCGCCTTCGGGCTGTGGCCATAGGTGCGCATCTCGTAGCCGAGCCTGGTGCGCCAGATCAGCAGCCAGACCAGGAAGGCCATCGCCAGCGCCAGCAGGAAGCAGATATTGAGCGGGGCCGAGCGGATCTTGGCGCCGAACAGTTCGATGATCCAGTTGAGCTTCGGCAGTTCGGCGCCGGCGAGGAAGTTGCGCGTCTGCGGCGCCTGCGACCCTGCCGGTTTCAGCGGACCGACCAGCAGGTAGACCATGATCGAGGCGGCGATGAAGTTGAACATGATCGTCGTGATGACGATGTGCGAGCCGCGCTTGGCCTGCAGGTAGGCGGGGATCAACGCCCACAACGCGCCCACGAGCGCCGAGGCCACGATGGCCAGCGGAAAAGTCAGCCACCAGGGCAGTGTACTGTCGAAGGAAAGACAGACGATGGCGATGCCGAGGCCGGCGATGTAGGCTTGGCCCTCGGTGCCGATGTTGAACAGGCCGCAATGTGCCGCCACCGCCACCGAAAGCCCGGTGAATATGAAGGTCGTGGCATAGAAGAGGGTGAAGGCGATGCCTGTTCCCTTGCCGAAGGCGCCTTCGACCAGGATGACGGCGGCGCGGAACGGGTTTTCGCCGACCAGCATGACGACGAAGCCGGCGACGATGAAGGCGACCGACAGGTTGATCAGCGGGATCAGCCCGTAGTCGGCCCAGGCCGGCAATTTGGCGTAAGGCGTGCTCATTGCGCGGCCTCCTGATGCTCGACACCGGCCATCAGCAGGCCAAGCTCGCCTTCGGTCGCCTCGGGGCCGCGCTCGCCGACGATGCGGCCGGCAAACATCACCAGGATGCGATCGGAGAGCGAACGGATCTCGTCGAGTTCGACCGAGACCACCAGCACCGCCTTGCCCTGGTCGCGCATGGCGATCAGGCGCTTGTGGATGAATTCGATGGCGCCGACATCGACGCCGCGCGTCGGCTGGCCGACGATCAGCACGCCGGGGTCCTGTTCGATTTCGCGCGCGAGCACGATCTTCTGCTGGTTGCCGCCGGAAAAATTGGCCGTCTTCAGGCGCGGGTTGCCGGGACGAATGTCGTATTTCTCGATCTTGTCCTTGGCATCGGCCATGATGGCGTCGATGTTGAGGAACGGTCCCCTGAGGTAGCGGGGATCGTCGTGGTAGCCGAGGATGGAATTCTCGTTTTCCTCGAAGGCCAGCACCAGACCGACATGGTGGCGGTCCTCCGGCACGTGGGCGAGCCCGCGGTCGCGCAATTCGCCGGGATCGGCCTTGCCGGTGAGATCGATTGGCTTGCCCTCGAGCATCACGGAACCGGAAACGGCGTGCCTGATGCCGGAAATCGCCTCGAGCAATTCGGATTGGCCGTTGCCGGCGACGCCGGCGATGCCGACGATCTCGCCGGCGCGCAAGTCGAAGGAGACGTCGTCGACCATGGTGACGCCGCGGGAATCCCTGACCGTCAGGTTCTTGACCGCGAGCTTGACGGCACCGGCCTCGGCGTCGCCCTTTTCGACCCGGAGCAAGACGCGCCGCCCGACCATCAGCTCGGCCAGCTCCTCGACGGTGGTTTTCCTGGTCTCCCGGGTCGCCACCATCGTGCCCTGACGCATGACCGACACGGTGTCGGTGATGGCCATGATCTCGCGCAGCTTGTGGGTGATCAATACCACCGTCTTTCCCTGTTCCTTCAACTGTCTGAGGATGCGGAACAGGTGGTTGGCCTCGGCCGGGGTCAAGACGCCCGTCGGCTCGTCGAGGATCAGGATTTCGGCGCCGCGATAAAGCGCCTTCAGGATTTCGACGCGCTGCTGCAGGCCGACCGGCAGTTCCTCGATGATCGCATCGGGATCGACTTCCAGCCCGTATTCGCGTTCCAGCCGGTCAAGCTCGGAGCGCGCCTTGGCGATGCTGCTCTTCAGAAGCGCATCGGTTTCGGCGCCGAGGATGATGTTCTCCAGCACCGAGAAATTGTCGACCAGCATGAAATGCTGGTGCACCATGCCGATGCCGAGCGCGATCGCGTCGTTGGGGGTCTTGATCGACGCCGGCTTGCCGCCGACACGGATCTCGCCGCTGTCGGCCTGGTAGAAACCGTAGAGGATCGACATCAGCGTCGACTTGCCGGCTCCGTTCTCGCCGACGATGCCGTGAATAGTGCCGCGCGCGATCTCCAGATTGATGTCGCGGTTGGCGCGCACCGCGCCAAAACTTTTGTTGATGCCTGTCAGTTCGATTGCGGCTTGCGCCATGCAGCCTGTCCCACTCTTATTTTTTTATCGCTTGGTCAAAATGCCTAGCATGACGCTCCGCCCATGCCAATTGTCCGGAGCAGCGTCCACTCTCGACAAATCCGCGCGCGCTTGTCAATTTCGAACGTGGCCGAAGCTCTCGCATTCGCTAATATGGCGAGGTCGATTTGACGTTGCGGCGCAAGGTGTCGCGGTACGAACTGGGGACTTTGCATGATCATGCCCGCCGACCGGCTGACGACGCTGGAAATCCGCGCCGCCGAGCAGGAGAAGACCATCGAGGAACTGTCGGGCCAGATTGCCGAGCAGTGGAAGGTGATCGAACGCATGCAGCGCAAGCTCGATGCGTTGACCGACCGCTTCCTGGCCCTTGAAGAGCAGGCGGCACCGGATGTGCCGGTGACCAAACCGCCACACTGGTGAGGAGAAGGGGAGGGTCCTGGCCATGGCCGGTGAAAGCGACCGCATCGCAAGGGCCGGCGATTATGTGCTGGGCCTGATGAACGATGCCGAGCGCGAGCGGGCCGAGCGCGATCTCGAGATCGACCCTGCCTTCCGCGACGCGGTGGTGCAACTCGCCGAACGCATGCATGTTTTCGACCGTGCCGAAAAACCAGCCGGCGCCAATCATTGGGCGCTAGTCACGCAACGCCTCGCCGAATTGCCGCAAATGCGCAGCGTTGGCCTGGGCGGCAACGATGCCAAACCGCCGACAGTGATCCGAAGCCTGTCCCGACAGCCGTACGGCGTTGGCGTGCACGCGCTGGGCGGCCGGCGTGGGTACGTGGTCGCTATGGCACTGATCGCGGCCTTCGCGCTGGGTTATCTCGCCGGCAAGCTGTAGGCCGACACAAAACCGCCGGGCGTGGCCCGGCGGTTCCAGTCATTGCCGTATGGTGCCGCCGATCAATAGGGGCAGGCGTTGTCGGCTGTGTAGTCGTGCACCTGGATCTTGCCGGCGATGATGTCGGCCTTGGCCTTTTCGACCGCCGCCTTCATTTCGTCGGTCACCAGCGCCTTGTTGTTGTCGTCCATGGCGTAGTCGACGCCGCCTTCCTTGAGGCCGAGATTTTGCACGCCACCTTTGAAGGTGCCGTTCTTGCCGTCCATGAAGGCATTGTAGACGGCGACGTCCACACGCTTCATCATCGAGGTCAGCACCTTGCCGGGCTGCAGGCCGTTCTGGTTGGAATCGACGCCGATGCCGAGCTTGCCGGCATCAGCCGCCGCCTGCAGCACGCCGACGCCGGTGCCGCCGGCCGCGGCGTAGACCACGTCGGAGCCCTGGTCGATCTGCGTCTTGGCGATCTCGCCGCCCTTGGCCGGGTCGTTCCAGGCAGCCGGCGTGTCGCCGGTCATGTTCTGGATGACATCGGTCGCGCCTGCCGCCTTGGCGCCGCCGACATAGCCGCATTCGAATTTGCGGATCAGCGGGATGTCCATGCCGCCGATGAAGGAGACCTTCTTGGATTTCGAGGCCATCCCCGCCAGGATGCCGACGAGATAGGAGCCTTCATTCTCCTTGAACACCAGCGAACGGACGTTGGGCAGGTCGACGGCATCGTCGATGATGGCGAAGTTCAGGTCGGGATAATCTTTTGCGACCGCTTTGAGGGCGTCCTCCCAGGCAAAGCCGGCCATGACGATCGGGTTACGGCCGTCCTCGGCGAAGCGGCGCAGCGCCTGCTCGCGCTGCGAGGCGTTCGACACTTCGAACTCCACATATGCAACGCCGGTCTCGGTCTTGAATTTCTCGGCGCCGTGGTAGGCCGCCTCGTTGAAGGATTTGTCGAACTTGCCGCCCAGATCATAGAGGATGGCCGGCTGGACATCCGCGGCGAAAGCCGGAAGAACCATTGCGGTTGCGGCCAGGAGGCCGAGAACGATACGTTTCATGTGATCCACACCCTGTCGGTTATTTTTTCCGTTACGCACCGCCTGTCTGCCCGGTTCTCCGGCAGGCAAACGACGTTAGCCAGGAGTGTATTCCCCTCCCGCTCCCGGGCAATCTGGCACGGCCCGAAACAAAATTCACGCGGAATTTTGACCTTTTGGAAAAGCATGCCATGGGCACGCCGCGCCGCGATCCGATCCTTGCGCGCAAGCCGTCAGGAGGTGGCCTGAATGGCGCGGGCGATGCCGGTGGGTCAGTTCGCCGCGAACTGTCCCGTGCGCCGCTGCCGCCGGTAGCCGATGGCGTAAAGCAGGAAGGCCAGCACCGCGAACACGGCAAAGCCCGGCTGGTTGAGCACCCAGGCGATGGCGCCGTCCCACAGCAGCGGACTGGCCTTGGCGCGGACATAGGTTTCGAAGGCCGCCCGCGTGTCCGGCGAGACAGCCAGCCAGCTGGCGTTGAGCGGGGTCAGCACAAGGGCCGAAGCCGCCACCGTGCGCGTCGTGTCGAGCACCGCCATGATGACGGAAACCGACAGCGCGACCATGGCCGCAAGACGAAAGACGAAGCGAAACATCAAGGCTCTCCCCCGGTTCATCCTGGACACAGACCAGGAGCCTCCGGCACGTGTCCCGAACCAGAAATAGAATGCGTTCGGTTTGTCCGCAATCGCGATACGCGAATTTGAAGGCTGGCGCTTTCTGAACCCTACGCGGCTGGCTTGCGCCCGCGGCGGTGAACGAGCCAGACGGCAAGGATGCCGCCGGCAATGGCGCCGACCACCAGCCCGGCCAAGCCGATGAAGGCGGCGAAGTAGCCGCAGCCGCCCTCGAAGCAACTGACCTCGGCGACATCGGCAATCACCGAGCCAGCCAGGAAGCCGCCAACCGCACCGATGACCGCGCCCAGGATGATGCCGAGCAAGGCAGCGACGATGGAAACGAAGACCGACGGCGCTTCGGTCGGCGGCCTGGCATAGACGCCTTCGGCGCCGGAGCCGCGGCGCAGCAGATAGATGCAGAGCAGGCCGATGGCGATTTCGGAGCCGCCGATGAACTGGCTCCTGGCGGAGAAGACGAAATCGGGCACGGCAAGCACATAGGCCTGCCTCGCCAGCACCCAGACGATGGTCGCCGCCTGCCAGATGATGAACTGGCGCGGGAAGCGCGCCGAGCGGCCAAAGGCAAGGCCGAGCAGGTAAAGCCCCCACAGGATGGTGATGATGTCGACGGCAAGCCCGCCAAGGAGGAAATAGAAGATCCTGTCCGGCAGGCCGGAGTCGCCGGTCAGCCACCAGGCCGAGGCCAGGCCGTAGACCGACCACGCCATGACGAAGATGAGCCAACCCACCGGGACATAAGACAGGTCGTTGCCTGGCCGCCCGACTGGCGCCTGCCCGCTACCCGGTTGTTCACTGCTTGATGTCATGTCCGGACGATGCCCCCGCAAAGCCTCAGCGTCACTCGACAGGTGGCCGGCGGCGAAGTCAAGCGCGGCCGGTCTTGCGGCCTCGCCTATGCACATCATTCGGGACGTCGGTACCCTCGAAAAAGAATGCGGCGGCGGCCTCACGAAGCACTGTGTGGCCGGCAAAGCGAATAGACTGCCGTTATGGCTTGGCATTCGGCGCGGGATCGACTAGATGAGCCCCGCGCCTGTTGCTTTGACGGCTCAGGTGCGAGGGGAAGGTGCTTGCTGGTTGGCGGCACCCACGGCGCTGATATCGCGTACCGGCTCCCTGAAGGGACTGCATTGTCCCCAACCCGCGCGGCGAAACCGGCCGTCGCGAAAAATGCAAGGACGGAGAGGTGGCCGAGTGGTTGAAGGCGCACGCCTGGAAAGTGTGTTTACGGGAGACCGTAACGCGGGTTCGAATCCCGCTCTCTCCGCCATATCTTCAAAAAAATCAACAACTTATAGTGAATTTCAGAATTTACCCGCCAAAGAACCCATCATTAGGATGCTATTGATTTAGGCAGCTGCGACGGCATGAGACATCCGGCCGGGGCGCCATTCCCATCATAAAACGATATCTTGGACTCATCGAGATCATGATGCGGAAGCGGCGCCCGTCGGTGGGCTGGTCCGATACGAAGTCAGCGCTCGTCGGCACTCAGCGGCACCAGCATCGGCGCTCTAGTCCCGATCGCCCGTTTGCGGCCGCCGCGGTGGCGCCTTGGGTAATGCGGGCACCTTCTTTCCGACACGAACTTTGTTCCAGTATCCTGCGGCGGGGACGCGATTCCGCATCGCTTCAGCAGCTTCTTTAGGCCGACATCTGGCCTACTGATTCAGTTTCGACAATCGAGATATAGCACTTCAAGGGGCGTACCCGCTTCGAGACGGAGACGGTACGCCAATACGGATTAGTCTTGAAAAGTCTGGCGAAAGGCCTGACTTCCGCGCACGGTCGTCGATGTGGGCTAGTGCTCTCAAGTCTGACAATGGCATGCGGGTGTCGAGTGCACCCCGTGCATAGGCATAATCGGGAAGATAGCCGTTGACGATTAGGCGCCAGTCGAGGGGGACCACGTCACCGACCGCTCGCATCATCTTGACGATCGTCGTCGTACAGTTCGTCGTGATGGAATTGTAGAATTTTGGAGCCGCGGAAAGCGCATTTGCGTCAGAGAGATATTCCAGAAGGAGCGTCCGGGCTGCGTCAGGCGACGCCTTTAGTCGATAGATTTGGACGTCCTCTCCCCGTACATTCGACCTGACGCCGACCACGTCACGCTCGTCGGCCGCGATAATGACCAGGGGATTGCTCTTGAACAGGTCTGCTATGGGCGAAAACTCGCCACCGCGACGCCGCCGCACCTCGATGGACCAGGCAAGATAGTCACCTCCTGCAAAGCCGAAGCTCATGATGACATGAGCGATTTTGGTCCCAGACCAATAAGACATGAAGAGGTCGACGGTCTGGATGCTGGAGAGATCGTACGTCCGCGTTGTCCAGCGTTCGGTGAAATCGGTGTCGCTGCGCCATTCGAAGGCGCGCACGTCCTTTAACGTCAACCGATTTCCGTCGTAGGTGCCGGTTACCTGACGGGCGACATCGGGCGCCCAGTCGGCGTGGGCCAAAGGCTTGATGGTGCTCCACCAAACCAGAACCGCAGCAAACGCAGCCACAAACACTGCGAGCGCCCGGAAGCGGATCCGGCTGAAGAGCGCGATGATGATGGTGAAGCCGAACAAGATGAACAGGATGCAGGCCACTGCCCGTCCGGGCTCCGCGAAAGGCAGGCGGTACCACATCGCAAGGCCGGCCCAGGCGGTCAAGATTGTAACGACTAGTGAAAGGATGATCGCAATTGAGATTCGCGCGACGCCACGCATTCATTCCCCCCTTTTCAGCCGGACGGAACGCAGCGCCGTTCCTGCAGATGCGTATGGTCTGTCCTTCATCGGCTTCAGTACTGCCACTTGGCTTCGCCGAATGGCTATTTCCTGCAATCTTGGATAGTCGGAGAGGAGACAACGCAATTCTTGCCAGCCTTCGCTTTCTGGCTGTTCTGGGAACCTGCGAGAGCGTTGACCTGACGGCCGTAGTTCTCCCTGGTGTTCTGATCGATCACTGCCACGGGTGCCGCGATCACCAACCCCGCCGCGCTGCCCGCCGCTGCTGCCGCTCCGGTCGTTGCCTGAATGATCGTGTCGCCCAGGCCAACCCTACTGTCGGTGAGATTCTGGCCGCCGGCAATTCGAGCCCCAATCAGTTGGACGGTCTGGGGTGACTCGGCGAACTTGCCATGGTTCAACTTGTCTCCGGATTTGACTTTGGTCAGGTCGATGACCACTACATTGTTTTTCGCGAATTCCTCTTTGTATGGGCTCTGCTCCGGGTTGATTGAACCGAGCCGCGGGATATCGCCCCAGACCCGTTTTGAAATCGCCAGCGCGCGGTCATCCTGCGAAACAAAAAGGGTGAACTGGGGGTGCGGTTTGCCCATGTCGGCAATTTGCGTGCGAAACACGTCGACATCGACGTCAGGGGCAGCCAGCATGACGTTCTTGAATTTCGCCGGCAGGCCGCCGTTGCGGATAGCCATCTGGCGCAAGGCTTCCAGCGCAAGCCAGTTACCCATTGAATGGGCGAGGATCGAGACTTCCTTTATGTCAGGATCGCGCGCGAGAAACTGGAACAACAGTTCGAGGCCATCACGGGTGTAGTTGGTGCTTTCGCGGTCATATCCATAGGCAAGTGCGCTCCCACGAGAGGGCCAGGTGACCAGGATCGGCACGCTGTCGGTGCCTGTATCGTGAGCGATCTGCGCAAAACGATAAACCGAATCTTCGAATCGGTTATTGAAACCATGGATAAAGACCAAAACACTATGGTCCCGGCTTTTCCTGACAGATGCGTGGAGCCATCCCTTCGCTGTCTGGACGGTCAAATCGTCGGTCTGAACGACCGCGAAATCGGTTGCCGGGTTTGATGGAAGTTTCTTGGGCCACGCGACCTCGCCGACCTTGCGAACCGATGCCGGAGGGATCGACACTGTAATTTCCGCGAACGAGGGGGCCAATCCGCGCTCGCCCGTAAACATCTCAGCGGGATTCGAGGAACGACTGCGGGTCGTCGCCACCAACATCTCCACCTTGCTAGCCGAAGGGGACGTTTCGGCCACTGGCAACAGCACATTCGTCGGACGGGACGCGCACCCCCACAACAGGGCAGCCAAAGCCGACGCCAACAAAACGCTGCTGACATGCCTGACTTTGGATAGGCTCACAAAACAATTTCCCAAACTCCCCTCCCGTTTCGAAGTTGTCCCCAAGCGAATGCACGGCTCGAAAGCAGCCCCGCTTTGATACTTGATGCAAATGCATGGCGCTCGTAGCATCTGGTATTCTCTGCTGGTTGGCTTCGGACTTATTTCTTTGCGAGTAGGAGTGTAACGACGGTGCGGAAACTGAATCTGTCAGGGCTCGCTCCCGAGCGCTCAGCCCAATAGAGCACCACTCCCGGGCACAGGCTGATTGGCTTGACGCTCGCCCTCATAGCGACGCGCCGGCTCGGCCGGTACCAGGTCTTTCAGCCGTAACAGTCCGGCGTGTGCCAGCACTCGCCCCACCGTCGCTTCGGACACGCCGGTTTGCATAGCAATGTGCTTGCCGGTCAGGCGCTGCCCGCGCAGCGCACAATCGCATCTGCCACCGCGGCTACGGCTCGCCTCGGACTTGTCTTGGGCCGCGAGGAATGGTCGAGCATGCCGGCGCTTCCCCCGATCTGGAAGCACTCCACCCAGCGCGCCACCACCTTCGCCGTCACCCCGTATGTCTGCGCCGCATCGGCTTTGGAAAGACGGCATTCAACAACGTCGCGGCCATCTCCTCTCGACGCAGCGGCGTCAGACGGGCATTCTTGTGGATGTTCATTCGTCCTTCGAGAATCACTGAAGCTTCGACAATCTCCGCTTTCTCGGTCGGGGCCGAATGAGCAACCTCCTGAAAGCTCACACCTAGCTAAAATGAAACTTCATCGCGAGGGAGTTTGTGGTGATCTTGCGCCCCGCATAGACGAGGAGCTTCCTTCCCACCGACCAGAACATTGCGTTCTCGGGTCGAGAAGGCCGCCCCTGCTACCGGGAGCGAAAACGATCAGCACGGAACCGCCATAGCGAACTTCGCGATGCTCTTGCTTCCTTACCTCAAATACGCGATCGCGATCTATTTGACCTGCCATCACCGATCCGATCAGAACCGAAATTTGGCGCCGATGATTGGTCCCTGCATTGCCACGTCAAATACAAATCCGTCGTTGTCGTAGTCTACGGCAAGGTAGCGATAGCCCGCTTCCAGCGTGACCGAATCGCTATACCGGTATTGAAGCGTGCCCAGCACCTGCCAATCGATGTCGGCGCCGACACCGAAGCCACCGACATCCGCCTCGCCATGGAGGCCGAATCCGTTGCCGAGAGCAACATTGCCGGCCACACCAATCAGAGGGTCGACCCAAGTCTTGCTACCGCTGGCCTCCCTCGTGGCGAGAGGGCCGGTAACGGTCAAATCCGTATCCAGGTACCAGAGCCGTCCGCCGGCCAGAACGTCCAAGGTCGCGGTGCCATTGTCGACGACCCGATAGGAGCCGCCGAAGGTCCACAGCACCATGTTCATCTTCGCTTCGGCCGAAAGAGCAGCCAACGGGCCGGGCGATGTGCCATCGGCCTCGAGTCCCAGGTATATGAAGTCGGTGAATAGAGCGTAGCGGCCATTGCGCGCCTCACCGGCAAGCATGACCGGCGGGGGAGACCAATCGATGTGGTTGAAAATCTGGCTGAAATCGACATTGACATCCGCCGGCGACAGGCCCCTGACGCCGACCCTGCCGTTCATGCCTGCCATCCAGAAATAGGGCTCTGCCGTGAAGGTCCAGACCGGCGCGGGTGCAGGCGTGGGTTCGGGAGGTGCAAGGTCTGCCGCGATCGCCGGCGCCGCAACCAGCACTGCCACTATCCCCGCCAAAGCCGGCACGAGAGCTCGGATGATTCCCATATCGAAGTCCCCTCTAAAATCCGTCTTTTACTTCTTGTCCGATGCGAACGTCTTGCGCCGCAGTGACAACATATACGTATTCGCGCGGCTCAGCTAATGGATATCGGCTTCCGGTCGTTCTTCATTCGTAGCGGTCCATTGCTCGTGGCTGTCACGGACAGTGTTGAGCCTACTTCGGGAACAGCAGGGTAATTCCCGTGCGGAAGCCGAAGCCGTCGGGTCCGCTGTCGGGACTTTTAGCCCAGTAGGCAATCGGCGCAAGGGGATAAGCGGTAGCGTACGGCATGGCCGGTTCATACCGCGGGATATAGATCGTGTCCGTACTCGCGGACCGGATAACGACATTGTTGTTCTCTTCGACAACCGTGACCTTGTCGTCGGCCCTTGGCCTCCGCCTTGTCGCGCAACTGCTGAATCGCGACCAGTACGTCTTTTTGCTGATACGTTAACGCGTCGCCAAACGTCTGGGTCCAATCCAGATCGTCACTCATCATTTTAATGATCTCGGGATAGTTGAGCAGCGAGATTACACTGCCGTCCCAGCTTTCTTTGGGTTTCAGGTCCGATTTCTTGGCCACCTGATCCAGGAACCGGCTCGCCTCTACAATCTGCAGCCTGTACAGCGACGCCTCACAAATAAGTGCGACAAGTTCATCGGGGTAGAGTGCGACGCGCGCTACCAGGATTTCAAGTTCATCCTCGTCAAGCGGTTCGGGAGATTGGGCGCCCGTGCCGCTATCCGCGGCGACTGTCTTATTCTGGGCGGCCGCGAAGGAGGCGGGACTGGAGCAGACGAGAAGCGCAATAGCGGCCACAATGCCGGCGCCGGCGCGCCAGCGCGGAAACTTGCGTTCCATTATCGTCCTCCAAGCGATTTCAGGATGGCTGCCAGCGAGTCGTGCTGCCAGTCCCGGCAAATACCTTCTGCCTTGGCACGATGCTGGAGCATTCCCCTCTTATGGGGAAGGTAGTTAACTGTATGCTACGTGCAGACTGGGCAGCTCGTGCCAGTGGATCAGTCGACGTGAAGCCGGCTTTCCTCAGCAACCGCTTGGTACGCGAGGCGTAAGCTGCGCGACCCCAGCGGCATTCAACGGTCTTGTGCCAGCCTCATCAAGGAGCTTCGGCGCCAGGCGGGGAACTCTCCCTGCGCGGCTTTTGACACTTAACGTGCTGGTGCGCGACCTTGTTTGCTTTCACGACAATCGACGCCTGTATGATCCCGTAAGATACATGCAGTACCTAGTTTCTCGATGCATGGTGCCGTAGCGTCAAACACACGTCAAAACTCGGAGTGCCAGCTATGAACATATCGCGTCGCGCCGTCTCGCTTGGCGGCTTAGGTCTGCTTGCTGCAACTTCGCAGAGGCCCACGAGTGGCCACGCAGAAGGTCTGGTTGGAGATCTGATGGAAGGATCGGATGATTTCGGCCTTGCGGTCGAGGCTTACACTTACGGCTATCCGCTGGTCACGATGGAGATGACTCGCCGGGTTATAACAAATGTTGCCAAACCCAAGGGAACCAAGGCTCCGATGGGGAATCTTATCAAGGTGCGCGAATATCCTAATGCACAGTTCCGGGATGTGACAGCTCCCAACGCCGACACGCTGTACACCACGGCCTTCTTGGACGTCGGCAAGGAGCCTTGGGTCGTCAGCCTGCCGGACTTGCAGGACCGCTACGCCTTGTTCCCCATGCTCGACGGCTGGACGACGGTCTTCGACGTGCCGGGAAAGCGGACCACCGGAACAGGCGCGCAGACCTTTGCCGTTACCGGCCCTGGCTGGGAAGGCACGCTGCCGGAGGGGGTCAAGCAGTACAAATCGCCGACCAGCATCGTCTGGCTGCTCGGCCGCATCTATTGCACAGGCACGCCCGAGGACTATGCGGCAGTTCACAAGGTGCAGGACGAGGTAAAGCTCTATCCGCTGAGCGCCCACGGCAAGGAATGGACGCCGCCTCCCGGCAAGGTCGACCAGTCGATCGACATGAAAACGGCGGTCCGCGATCAAGTCAACAAGATGGATGCGGTCGAGTATTTCACGCTGCTCGCCGAACTGATGAAGACCAATCCGCCGACGGAGGCTGACGCACCGATGGTGGAAAAAATGGCACAAATCGGCATCGTGCCGGGGCAGGATTTCGACAAGACGAAGTTCAATCCTGCCTTCGCCACGCGCGTCCCGCAGATCGCCTTCGACCGCATCATGCTGCACTTCAAGTTCAGTGACGGCGACGTGAAGCAAATCAATGGCTGGGGCTTCACAACCAAGACCGGTATCTACGGCACGAACTATATCCAGCGCGCGCTCGTGACCGCCATTGGCCTTGGCGCCAATCGTCCGCAGGACGCGATCTATCCGACCTCCATGACGTCGCATGGCGACTTGATCAACAGGGCCTATTCGGGTTCGGACAAATACGTCCTGACCTTCAAGAAGGGTCTAACCCCTCCGGTAACAGGCTTCTGGTCAGTGACTATGTACGACGCGGATTACTTCTTCGTCGACAACCCGCTCAACCGTTATTCTATCAGCGCCCGCCAGCCGCTGAAAGCCAATGACGATGGTTCCATTGACATCCTGATCCAGAACGAGAGCCCTGGAGCAGACAAGGAGGCCAACTGGCTGCCTGCGCCCAAGGGCAAGTTCGTCCTGATGATGCGGACCTACTGGCCAAACGAGAGCGACCCTTCGATCATTGACGGTTCGTGGACCATCCCGCCTGTCAAGAAGGTGAGCTGAGTGACGTGGCGAGGCTGAGGGGGGTAGACTGTGCCCCCGAGGCCTCCTTAAACCGCTTGGCCGGCTTGACCGTGGCGCGGGAACACTCCATGTCCTCAACGATCTGGTTCCAACTTTGCCCAGCGCATAGCATGGTCATGATCGCCCTGTTCCGCTCTCATGACCGGCGCTTCAGTCGCAAGCTCCATGCCGCCTGCATCGACCTAAGACAAGCGAATGATTGCGGGGCGGCGTTCGAAGAACACACCCATCGACAAAAGTGTGGACCATACCCAGCATTGACGGTGTACTGTCTATCCGGGGTCGGTCCCCTTAGGCTGGTCGGCATGCGAAGAGGGGGTTGCCGATGTCGATGAAGTCCGAATGGGCCATTCGGCTGGCGGCTACGCTCGCCTCAGGCTTGCTCGTCTGCAGTGCCGCTTGGGCCGAGGATACCCAGGATCTCGCCAAGAAGCTGTCTAACCCGATCGCCTCGCTGGTCAGCGTGCCGTTCCAATTCAATTGGGACCAGGGCTATGGTCCCAACGATGGCGACAAGGGCTATGTCAACATCCAGCCGGTCATTCCGTTCTCGCTCAACGACGATTGGAACGTCATCTCCCGCACCATCCTGCCCGTCGCCTACCAGCACGATATTGCCGGGCCTTCCGGCAATCAGTTCGGGCTCGGCGACATCAGCCAGAGCCTGTTCTTCTCGCCCAAGAAACCGACCGCAAATGGGATCATCTGGGGTGTCGGCCCGGTGTTCCTCTTTCCGACGGCGACCGACGAATTGCTTGGTGGACAAAAATGGGGAGCTGGTCCGACAGCCGTCGTGTTGAAACAAAAGGACGGATGGACGGTGGGTATGTTGGCGAACCACATCTGGTCGTTTGCCGGCGACGGCGACCGCAGCGACATCAACGCCACCTACTTGCAGCCTTTCGTCTCCTACACGACGAAGGACGCTTGGACGTTCAGCTTGAACACCGAGAGCACCTACAATTGGGAGGCGCAGCAATGGTCGGTCCCGATCAACTTCCAAGTCTCGAAGCTGGTGGTGATGGACAAGCAGCCGATCAGCCTGTTCGCCGGTGTGCGCTACTGGGCGGAAAGCCCCGACAATGGGCCAGATGGTTTCGGCTTCCGCACGGGTATTACACTACTGTTTCCAAATAAATAGGCCGGGCAGTGCTTCGGCCGGGGCGCAGGCCGGTCCTGCGTCCGCTTGTCGTGTGAGGGTAGCAGCGATCTGGCTGAGGCTCTGCCCGGCTGCCTTCAGCGGATGGACTCTCGCTCCTGGCCGAGCGCGAACGAGCTTCCGTTTAGGGTCGAACTCGGTAGTTCAGGCGATTGGGTTTGACCCCAAACGCCATCCGATTTGGTCGGCCGCAACGGTCCAGCGTTCGCCTGACCTGCATAGACGTCCATTTCCCACCTCGGGGCGGAGTCATCTGCGTTTGGGCAGCCACATAGAGCAACGTCCGCATGAAGCCCATTCAACTTGTTTCTGTTTCATTCTGTTCTCCAACTGCTGCGTTCCGTTTGGAATTCTCGACTGGGGTTCTCAGCGGTGCCGACATGGAGTGGCCGCCATCTCATTCTGGTCCGGGAAATCCACAGGACGACCGAGACGCGACATCGCCATGACCAAGATCGCTCCGATCCCCGAGGGCTCGCGACGTTTTTCGCCAATCAACGCGACGCTTAACCCGAGTTCGGAACCAGTTTCAGTCATCCGATCTAGACCACAAAGCCGGCAAGTCGTGTGATGAGCCAGCCTGCAGCCATTGTGCCGATCAGATAGGCGGCAGTGCTCCGCGCAGCTACAATCGGAATGGTGATCAGGGTGGTAACAATTCTGAAGGCGATTACTACCGCCGCTACAAAAAGCATTTGCCCTGCTTCGACGCCCAGATTGAAGGTGAGAAGAGCAAGCGGCACATCCACCTGTGGAAGTCCGATCTCCTTGAGCGCACCAGCAAAGCCAAAGCCATGAAGAAGACCGAAAGCGAAGGCCACCATCCAGGGATAGGTCTCGGACAGCCGCCTTTCTGCTGGCTTGATCTTGGTGAGTTCGCTGGCCACGAAGGCAATGCTAAGCGCAATGGTGGCTTCCACGGGTTTCTGCGGTAGGCTGAAGTAACCCAAAGCCGCCCCTGCAAGCGTGATACTGTGGGCAATCGTAAAGGCAGTAATTGTCTTCACGAGCGTCCATCGATTGTGGATCAGCAGCATGAGAGCCAGCACGAATAGAAGGTGGTCGATGCCGGACAGGATGTGATCAACACCCAACCGGAAATAGGTTTCCGCCACCTCAAAGCTGGCCTGAGCGCCCTTGATGACAGTGCTCGGCATATCTGGTTTGAGGCGGGCAATCTCCGTCGTCCCATCGCGGTAGGTAATATGGATCAGCGCGTCGGTCAGGGTTGAGCGCAAGCCGTCGATGGTGATCTCACGGCCCTTCAGACCGCCGTCGCATGCGGCGGTCCATCGCTCAATGTAGGCACCGCCATCGATGGATCTCGTCGGCTCGTTCTCCGCCCTGCATGTTTCCGGCAAACGCGCGTAGAGGCTGAGCCGCCTGTCGCCCAGGGCCGGCACTTTCCATACCGCCACAAATACATCGGGTTCCGTCTCCCGCATCTCGAGATAAGCGGGGCGCATCTCGTGTGCTGCTGCGGGTGCGGATTGGAACAGCTGCAGAAGAACCGTCAATAGCGCTGCGAAGCGAATCATCGGATGGCGCTCGTTTTTGCGGGGTACTCGATCACTACCGCATATCGCTTCAGCAATTCCTCAAGTCGGCGCTCTTCGAATTCCTTGCGCTTGTCATTCGCCCACTCGCGCACCACGTCATCGCGCACCTCGTTGAGCGCGGGCAAGCGGCCCGGTCTACGCTCTGACAGCTTGATCAAATGAAGTCCGAAACTTGATATGACGGGACCCGTCCACTGGCCTAGCGTTGCCTTGTCGAGCGCTTCGGCGAAATCCGTCCCAAAAGTCTGGCCTATCGATGATTTGCCTGTCAGGGGCAGCTCCACGGGAAGCAACGACACGTCACCCAACATCGTCGGATCGGTCGCGGGATTTGTCGCCAATGTCTTCAATATGGAGGCCGCGTCCTGCCCGGTCTTGTCGCCGTGCTGGTCCGGGTTGAGGAAAACCTGTTGGAAGGCCAGCATCGGTTCGATCTCGAATACGGTGGGGTGAGCCTTCAGATAGGCATCAAGCTCACCACTAGTCGGCGTTTGTGCATCGACGATGGAGTCGTTCATAAACCCCATCTTCAGGCTTAGGCGGCGGCGAATGACAGCGTCATCCTTGTCGAGCCCCAAGGCTAATGCCTCGCGGACGTAGATCTCTTCCTTGACGTAGTCGTCGACCAGTCCCTTAAATTCCTCGGCCGTCGGAGGTCGCTGCCAGGTCTTGCCGAAGATTGCAGTCAGTTGTTCGATCTTGGGCGCCGTGACGATGATGCGATCCGGCGCTTGCGCTCCCCCGCGGTTGAGCAGGCCATACACCGAGAAGATGGCCAGAGCCAAAATGATGAAGTGCGCTAATGGCTCTCTCAGCAGACGTTTCAGCAAGATGATTGGCTCCGCTGGCAAAGGACAAGCAGGGTGGTGCGGCGGTAGGCGGCCGCACCGAACTTTCAGGTCAACTCCAGAGTGACATTCAAGGCGTGTACCAGATCGGCGACGTGTAGGCGCGCTCCGTCACAGTCATCTGTGTCCCCTCCAGTGGCTTCGTGCCAAAGCGCTTGGCGTCGTAGGCGGTCCAGCGCGGCGTCGGGATCTCGATGACGCGACCGTAGTAGAAAGCCTTCTGCTTTGGATCAAATGCAGGGTCCTTCCAGACCGCAATCAGTTCCGAGGCGCCTATGGTGTTCTTCCACGTAGCGTTTTCGACATCCACCGTGCTGCCAACCGACGGGAGCTTGCCATCTGCGCCTAACTTGCGGTCGCCACCCCAAGCTACGTCATAGACCTGCTCATGAGTTTGATCCTTGTCATCGAGCCATCCCTTGACGATCTGGTAACGATCGAGATTGGCGCCGATCGGATCCTTAAGTACAGCGACGAGGAACGTCGGCACCTTGCCCTCTGGCGCTGCCGTCAAGTCGCCGCCCATGGGCACGCCTTTGGCATAGCCGATAGCGCCCGGATTGCGGGTCTCTGCATCTGCCTGCTCGAAGTCCCAGCCGCCGAAGAAGCGCACGACCATGCGCGGTCCCGTGGTGCCATAGGTTTCCTTGCGTTGCATGGCGTCCCAAAGAGCTTCACGGGTATTTTCCGTCGCCCACACCGCGGCATAGCCCGAGGCGCTGACCTGCCAGTCCATGACCTTTATCTTCGTTTTTGGATTAGTGAAGAATGTACTCAACATGCGCTCCGGGCTCGGCTCCTGTGGCGTGGTCTTGCCGAAGAAGTTTTCCTCTTCCAGTGCGGAGAGGCCGGTGTGAGCATCGGAACTGCCGACCATGCCGAACTTGTAGGGGTTGGTGCCAAGCTCGGCCTCGAGCTTTAGACCATTCCGCAGTGCCGAGCGCGCATATTCGAACTCCAGCATGTCAGGTGTCTTCGCCACGCTGCCATCAAGGTTGCCAAAGTCCCACCGTTCGAAATTGGCAAATTCGTCATTGGGGGAAAGCGTCGGGTGGGTTTCGCCGTCGCCCTTGGTCTGGGTTGCCTCATAGAGCCGCTCCCATTTGGCACGCTGCTCCACATACTCCTTGTCCACCGGCTTGTTGGTGAAGGACTCGATCAGCGGGAACATGCGGCCATTGGAAAGGTTGCCGTTGTGGGCGATGGCCAGCACGCTACCGCCCGTCTTGTCCTCATAGGCCTGCATCCATTTCCACAGATCGCGCGGATTATCGCTGCCGAGGGGCTTCAAAGTCGTGTAGGGCACGATCTGGTCGGCCTTGTCTCCGTTATCCCGGAAGATCACGTTGCGGTGCAGATTGTTGCCCGCCGTGTTGGACGTCCATTCATAGCCGATGACAGCAGTGAAACGGCCGGGATCGTTGTATTCCTCCGCCGCTTTTATCGTATCCTGCCATGCATTTTTGTAGGGGCGGGTTTCAGGTCCATACATCATGCTCTTCGGAATCGTTCCCGCGCTGAAGGCCTGGATGATCTGGATCGCAGCGTCGCCGCCTTGTCCTGACTTGATCATATCGTACCAGGTCTTGGCTTGCGGGTCGGCAATGACTTCCGGCTTGCCGGCAAACAGGTCCGGAAACATGCCCATGTTGTCTGAGTGGTCGGTAACGACCAGGAAGTCCAGCGGTCGCGACAGCTTGGCCGGCTGACCGCTCGACGCCGTAATTTCCTCGCCCCGCGCAAAGCGATAGGCATCACGCGGTGTCAGCCGCGCGCCGAACGCACCCGCATCGAAAGATGCTCCGGTGTGAAGGTGCGTGTCGCCGAAGAACGGCCGGGTAGGGAAATTTCGGCCAGCATAGGGCGAATAGATCGGCTTCGCGGCAAAGACCTTCGCTGCCTTCTCCGGTGATAGCGCCCCAATGTCATCATCAGCAAATGCCGGTGCCGCCAGGCCGAGGATGGTCGCACTCAGAAGAATGGACCTGAAAGCAGAACTGCGCATGTTATGGTTCCTCCGGTTAAAGCTCGTCACCACATCGTAGTCTGTAAGTGGGAACACACCCGTAGCATCGGGTAGGTTCTGTGAGGGAAGCATGCCCAAGCGACCTGCGGCACGCGAGGGTTGGTGCCTCGTCCTTCATCTCGAACTCCGATCGATGAAGTGATGATCTGGCACCGGCGGACGTCATAAACCTGTTCCGCCCTTATGCGCGGACTCGCCCTTATGAGACCAGCTTGGAAATCTGTCCCTCAGGTTGCGCAGCAGGCGCGACTTAACAGTAATACATACCAACCGCGCAGCGCCGCACCGTACGCCTCGCAACCCCGGCAACACTGACCGGCGTGAGCGGACGCCCAACGATGGCCTCGGCCGTCGACATAAGGGGGTGGGAACCGGTGACTGTCATCCGTTCCGAGGCTCCGAGCCCGATCAGCCCGAAGGTGGCAGCGAGCAGGATGTTTTTCAGTTTCGCTGTCATGATTATTTGGTCCCTTCTGGTGAAAACTGTGTGGGCAGTTCATCAGTGTCGGTCAGTTCCTTCGCATCGACCTTCTTGGCGTTGGTCCCGTTCTTGAAGCCGAAGTCATCGGCCGCGACATCGCTGCCGGTCTTCCAGTCTCTGATCTGAACACTGTATTGCGGCCCCTGATCGACTTTCTTGCTGGTAATGACATATCGGCAGGGATAGGGATGCTCGCCCTGGGCGATCCAGATCTGCCAGTCTACTTCCTTGGTCCGAAACGCCAGATGATCGCATTCGGTGCCGCCGATCACGCCGCTGCCGAGGTCCTTGACGTCGGTTACGTCGCGCATCAGCTCCTCGTAGACGTTCGACATAAGCAGGTCTGCGCCGGGAACAGGCCGGTGGAACTTGTCCCGCAACTCATCGACCAGATGATCCAGGGTGCCAGGCACCTCGGCCTGCGTGTAAAGGTTGGCGTTCTTGCCCAGCAGCGTCAGCGTCTTGCCGTCGAAGATCATCTCGACATTGGCGAAACCGCCACTGCGGGTGGCGCGGATCCTGTCGGGCCGGCTGAGGTCGACCATCCCCGAACTCGCGAACAGAAGCTTCTGGTGGTCCTTGGTGACGACCTCGAAGTTGGTGTCGTATCCAAAGGAAATGGAACTCTCGCCCGCCATGTAATCGGACATCGCCTTGAGCATGCTCTTGGCCTCTGCGTCGTCCGCTGTCGCGGGCGCTCCCCACCCAATCGCCAAGATCATCGCCGCTGTAGATGCGGCGGCGAGTCGCCTTGATTTTCGTGGTATTCTTTTCATGTGAGTGCCTCCTTCCAGGTGCCTCAGTATTAGTTGAGGAAGCGGAGGAGCACCCGTAACATCGGGTAGGTTCTGTTATGGTCGCTACTTTTGTGCCGCGGCGGCCTACCAGCGCGAGAACGCAGATCGACGCTCAGCCCGCACTTACTCGCTCGAGGGCATATCAGATGTTGTGGCAGGCACTGAGGAGCCTGACGGCGCGTCCGACGGCACGGGCAAGCCTGCCTTGCGAAGGCTCGCGATCATGCGCGCCCGATCCGCTGCCTGGATGTTGCGCTTCATGAGTTCGGCCTCGATGTTGGGGATGAACGCTGGGCTCATCTTCATAAATATTTCTCCCTCCCGGGTTGCTTCCGCCATCATCCCCGCCTGTGCATAGATGGCGGTCGCTACCACATGGAAGATTGGGAGTTTCTGGAGATCGGCCTGCCGGATCTCGGCCACGGCTTTTTGGTCGTCATGCTGCATATAGGCTGTGAGCGCGAGCACCGTGTGGTAGTACCCGCCGGCCCCCGGATTGCGGTCAAGAGCTAGCTGCACAAGCTCCGCCCCACGCTGCCATTGCCCTCCAAGTGCCAGTCGTGTGCCGAATTCGCCGAGGAACTCGGTATCGTTGGGATTGAGTGCCAGTGCCCGTTCCCCGATCTCCATCGACTCAGCCCATTGCTGATTGAAGAACAACGCCGTCATCAACGCCTGAAGTGCGCGCATATTGTCCGAGTTCAGCTCGACCGCCCGACGCGCTGCAGCGAGTGCACGTTCAGCCGATGTGGGCGCGCCCTTTCGTGCATTGAAGCCAAACCGGTCCTCGTCGACGTAAGCAATCGACAGCATCGCCCAGGCGGTAGCGTAGGATGGAAAGCGCGCGACGGCGCTCTCAAGGCAGTCGCGGACGGCCGCATGCCGTTCGACACTCAACTCGGTGCGATAGGCGTAAAATTGAAGCGTGCAACGGTAGGCATCGAGATCATCGGGCGGGCCGTTCGCGATGTCGGCCTGATAGATGACGCCGTAGGGCTGAGCTACTACTGTTGCAACCTGGGCGGCGACATCGGATTGAATGGCGAAGATATCGCGGGAACGAAAATCGTCGTCGTAGGTTTGAGACCACAGGATCGCGCCGTTTTCGGTTTCGATCAGACGGGCTGTGACGCGGATTCGCGCGCCGGAGATTTGCACCCCGCCGGTCAGAAGGTAACTGGCTCCGAGTTGCTGGATGTGCGAGGGGGCGACTTGCGGTGGCAAAGCCTCTGAGGTCTCGCGGCCATACACCGTCAGTTCTTTGAAGTGCGGCAGGATGCTCAGCAATTCCTCGGTAAGCCCCATCGCATATAGCTTGGCTTCCGGTCCTCCGCCGAGATCGGCGAATGGCGCGACCACCAGCGTTGGTCCCTCGGGATCGGCCGCCCGCGTCGAGGGCAGGGAGGTCTGCGACACCAGCGGGCTGGAGGCCCAATATGCAAAGGTGAGGCAGACGACGACTGCGAGCGTTGCCGTGGCGAGCCAATGCACGCGTTCCCATGAAAACGAAGCCGCTTTCGAAATCTCGGGAGCCGCTGCAGGCCCGACGGGCGTGAGTTCGACTGCGTTCGAGACGTTCCAGCTGAAAACGGGAACGTACCCGCCCTTGGGGATTTCGATGCGGATCGGATCGGTGCATCCGGACAGCAGGTAATACCGCTCAAGCGCGCGGCGCAACCGACCCGCCTCGATCCGCACCACCGGATCGTCCTGCGAGAAGTTTTCGTCCCGGTCGAAAACCTCGATGGCGATCGAATAACCTTTGAGCCGCGTAGCGCGCCCAGAGAGCGTTTCTTCCACGACGTAGCGTAGGAAAGCACAAGCGCGCGCCGGCACCGAAAACTCAGGACTTGAGAGAATGCGCTCAAGCTCGGCGCGGACCTCCTCCGGAGAGGGTGGCAGTCGGAGTGCCGAAGTCAGGGCTAGCGCTGCAACCCCAGGATTAAAGACGTTCATTCCAGAACCCCTCTTGCCCCACCTTGAGGGCCGTCCCGACCTGCCGTAGGGCATCGGCTTTGGAGGTAAATTAGAAACTGCTTAAGTAGAGTACTCCCCGCATTCCATTCCGTCCAAGACTATGTACGATTCCATATGGTCCGGCGTCGGCTACAGTAACCTACGCCCGCAACTGCTGCGGCACGCCTATACTCCATTGCACCGACGGCGGAATGGGCGTCATTGATATGGATCAAAAAATCGAGGCGGCCCAACGGCGCTTTCCCTTGCGAAAGCGCGCGATCGAGGACCTCGCCGTCCGCGATGAGGATTTCCGCTCGCTGTGTATCGATTTTGCTGACGCCGAAAGAGCGGCCCTGCGTTGGGAGAATTCCGACACACCAAAGCGTGATGAGCGTCGCGCCGAATACCTAGCGCTGGTCAACGACCTGGCCAAGGAGATCGAAGCAATATTGGATACAGCCGCCAGTATCCCGCTCCCGGCCCAGCGGCCGAAAAGTCAGTAGTGAACGAAAGCTGCTCAATGGCTGGCTGGGGCCTCGCAAAGCGGAGCAGCCCTTGGCCGCACCGAATATACCAGATGCTACATCGCGCGGCGATCCAAAGTATCACGCCGCCGCCTCCTTCCGTTGCGCGGTGACGGTCTGTTGCGTCGCAGCCGCACTGACCACTGCTTCCTGTTGCGGTCCGGCAGAGCTCTGAGCCAGTACGGATTTCGCGAGTTTGATACCGTTTTCATCAAACGCTGTCGTCGCCTGACGCCAGCACTCGCAAAGACTGTTATTCGGCCCGGCAGACAAGTCTTGCAGTATGTCGATGGAACTCGTCTGATCACCGGCAAGTCTCAAGGCACCATGGTGCATGGTGTGGCTGTTCCGGGAGTAGGTTACCAGATGCTACGCGCGTGCACGCGCCACGTCCGCTAACCTTCGCGTCAATCAGTGCAGAGGAGCGACAACAATGTGCCTTCAGCGCGTCCCGCATGATCGATGACTAGGAGAAGGTCTACGCTTCGATAGTCGAGGACAGGCGATCATGCTCAACCGGGGTTGCTCAGCGCAGGACCAAAATGGACCACGATCTAAGCCAACGAGCTAACGGGCCTGTCCAACTAGTGGTCCGCTAATCTACATGCTTGCCCACGTAACTTACCGACTGCCTCTGGGCTCACGCGATATACAAGCCCTTTGAGACACCCGCCGAATTGCAGTCCGCGAGGGAAAAGCCCCATGCTGAGACGCCAGCGCGGACGTTCATGAGCAGAGAACGGCAGATAAAGGCAGATAAAGGCAGATAAAGGCAGATAAAGGCAGATAAAGGCAGATAAAGGCAGATAAAGGCAGATAAAGGAAAGGCACTTCCATGCGAAATTTAATGACACTTATCACGGCAACTTCAGTAGCACTTTTGTCTGCGATGGCAGCCTACGCACAAACACAAAATCCCCTTCCCAAGGCCAGCGATGTGCTTGTCCGATACGGGGACGACGTGGAGGGCTGGACGGTCTATGCAAATCAAACCCGCGGAGATTGCTTGATCGTGCGCCAGGATGGGCCAAGTTCGGTGCAAATGGGCGTTACCGCAAATCAGGAGGTCGGGTATCTCGGCGTGTTCACGAAGGCGGATATCGGCCTTCAGAACGGGGCCCAGTCGGAAATCTTCGTCTCCATCGCTGGCCATCTTTATAGTGGTGTGGCCATCACCACGAGCGGCGAACTCAAGGGCGGATATTCTGGTGGCTACATCTTGACAGACGACCCGAATTTCAAGCGCGACGTAGCGAAGCAATATGAAATGATCGTGTTTCCGGAAACCAAGGGGACCTTCGTTGTCGATCTGAAGGGGACTTACAAGGCAATGGCAATGGGCCGTAAATGCCTCGCGCAGTGACCGCCCGCTGGGCAATATTCCCCATCTCGGCCATTGGCTGCAGCCACAGAGTTTTAACGCAGAGCGCCAGCGTGTGAAATCGCCGCCGCCGGAGCGGCCAATGCCAGTCGGCGCCCACAAGCCAAGATCGTAACAGAAGTTCGGGCTTTTCAACGACCGCGGGGCTGATGACCAACAGCGAAAATACTAAATTAGAGCATTCCCAATAATGACGTAGAAAAAGAGACCTGACGTCTTTGCAGATAGCGCGACGCGTCCACCATTTTGACGCCGCCGGAGTGGATAACGGCAATTGACGATGTTGTAATATATTGGCGAGATCAATGCGGCTTCCGGTATACTCACCTTGATTGCAAGCGTCATCTGGCACCGGATCAATCCTCGAACAACCGACTATCCACCGAGTTGATATACTGCAGAAACGCAGCAACGCTGTCGAAAAATGAAGTGCGCCTCACACTGGACGAGCTGATTGCGGCGATCCGTCGTGATCTTGATGCGAAGAAACCCAGGCAGGTTAAACAGGGACAAGGACGGCGTGCATCCGCTTGTGTTTCCGTGTGAGAAGGGGTGGAGGAATGTGGTGACCGGAGCTCGCGTCGAGATTCGTCCTGCTCACTGGCTTGCCTGGAGCCCGGGCAAAGATGAACCGGCCTCGTTTCGGGATCCGACTTAACCCTCAGGATCGACAGTCAATGCCGTGCGTGGTCTAGGCCTGACAGGCCGCTGCTTCAGCCTGGCTCATTTTGGCGATCTGCTGCTGTGCGGCGGCAGCGGTGGCGGCATCGCCGCCCTCGACGTGCACCGTCGGGAACGCGATCTTGATGTTGTTGTCCTCGAAGGCCTTCTTAATCATCATGAAGGCCCGGCGCTTGATCGGGAACTGCGTTCCCGGTTTGGTCGTCATCTTCATACTGAGCTGGACGGCGAAATCGCCGAACGCGTCGATGCCCTGCATTTTCAGCGGCTCGATCGTGTCGGCCGCGAATTCGGGGTCCTGCGCCAGCTCTTGTCCGATCTTCTTGACCAGCTTGCGCGCGAGTTCGACGTCGGAATCGTAGGTCACGCCGATCGTTATCTTGTCGATCACCCAGTCGCGACTCATGTTCTGGATCGCGCCGAGCTGGCCGAACGGAACGGTATAGACGGGGCCGCGGTGGTGGCGCAGCCTGACCGAGCGCAGGCTGAAGGACTCGACCGTCCCCTTGTATGACCCGCTCTGGATGTACTCCCCCACCCGGAACGCATCGTCCATCAGGTAGAACACTCCGCTCAGCATGTCCTTCACAAGCGTCTGCGAGCCGAAGCCGATGGCCACGCCGAACACACCTGCGCCAGCGATCAGAGGCATGATCTGCACGCCTAACCCGGCCAGGATGCTTAGTACTGCCACGACGCCGATGAGGACGGCGAGCGCGTTGCGAAAGATCGGCAAGAGAGTTCGCAGGCGGGCTGCACGTGCTGCATCGTACGGATCCGCCTGGGGTGCCGCATGATGGGGATCCGTACTGGCCAGACTCGATGCCTCAATTCTATAGGCGATTAGGGCCTTGGCGAGCTGCCAGAACAGATCCGCGACCATCAATATGACAATGGCGTTAAGCGATCCGGATATGATGCGAGCGCCCATCTCGTCGTGAGCAAAGGCCGCTGCTCTAAGACGCCAGACGTAGGCGAGCCAAACGATCGCCGCTGCAATGACCCCCGCCCTAGCGCCTCTGACGATAAATACGTTGAGCGCCACGCCGACGGCGCCACTGCGCTTGGCGGTGCCGGCGACCGCTTGCGAGACATTACCGACGCCGCGCACCACGCTAGGCAGGAGCAGCGCGTACAAACCGATCCACAGCAATGCGAGCAGCCCCGCGACCCAGACTAGCCAAAGTACAACCAGATAGAGCGTAAGCAGACAATTCTTGATCGGTGAGGCTGGCGTGCTAGGCCGCCGCCAAACGGTGTCGCAGCCGACGGCCAGCAGGCCAAGCCCGAACGAGAGCGCGACGAGCCGCAGCATGTCGGGCGAGAAGCCAAGGGCCGGCATGATGCTGACAATCGCCCAGCCGAAGAAAAAAAACCCGGCGACCGCGCTCACGCGTTGCTGCCAGAAGCGTTGACCCGCCTCGCGGCTGCCGCCCCGCTGATCGCTAGGGTCACCCTCAATGGGAGACCCCAACGCCAGCAGAGACTTTGTTATCGCGCGGATAGCGCGAAAGATGATGAAGGCGAGCAGCAGCGTCAGCACGATCTTGCGCAGAAGCGGCGGCCATTCGAACGCGAGGAACGAGCCGATGCTGGCTAGGGCAAATGTCAGCAAGGCAGCGACCTCGGACAGAACCGCCTTTCCGGGGTCAATCGTTGCCTCGGAAGCGCCCGACGCCAAAGCCCGGCGGACCAGCCACTCGGCGCCGAAGCCGACGACAATCAGAACTGCCAGGATCAGGACCACCAGGCCGGGCCTGCCTGAATTCGCGTCGCGCGAGACGAAGCCGGCGGCGTTGGACAACTCCTGCGGGATGCGGGGAATGGCATCCGCGAGCGCGGCGAGACGTGCGCGAACGGCTCCCTCCCAACTCGCGATCGTGTCTTCCAGCGATGCGGCAGGCGGTTCCTCGGCGGCTGCCGGTATCTTTCCTTCGAGCCATTGCTTCACCTCAGGGTCGGACAGCAGGTTGAGGAACTGCCGTGCCTTTTCAGGCGGCAAGCCGGCCGGAGACTGCTGTGCCAAGGAGGTTCCAAGCAGTGCCCAAAAGAAAATCGCAATGCCGGCCGACAGCAGAATACAAATTCGAGTGCGCAGTGCTTTGCTCATCGGACGCTCCGGCTGCCCGTGGGAAGCCAGCCGGGAGCGAGCCTGTCCGCTTGCGCCGGCAGACGACAGGCGGCGCTGGGAAGGTCGTCAGGGCCAAGTTGCCCATTTCTGTACGAAGGCGATGAAGGCCTGGCGGTCAAAGATACGTCCTTTGCGCAAAGTCGATAGCAGGACGATTGTATTAGGTATGGCTTAAGCGCAAATTGCGCGAGATCAATCGGCGTTCGATCGCGTCGCCCTCGATGGGGCTTTCAAGGAACGCTTAGACCTTGCCGTCGATGCGACTTATCCGGTCGGCTGCACCGGGGGCTGTAGGTCAGTTGCGGGACAGGCCCTTGCGGCCCACAGCCATCGCCTTGAAGGTCCCTTCCAGGTCGACCACAAATTCCCCTTTGGTCTGTGGGAAAACCGTCGTGGTGTATTTCGCTTGAAATTTGGGTCGTCCGTCAAGATATAGCCGCCCGGATGCGGAGGGCGGCTTCACCTGCGACATGCCGAATGGGCTCTCCTACACGGCGCGCTCAGACGTGCTTCATATGGTGCTTCGCCAATAAGTTCACTATGCGTTCGGCTTGTGCTGCGGAGCACCAGCCGCTGGCCAGGCTAACTAGATCATCGATTCAATTCCGGCTGTGCGCTGGAATGTCCGGTTTGCGAGGGATGATTGCCGTCGACCCACTGGACGATCATCCGGAATTGCACTTTCGCTTGCCAATACGCGCGATAGAAGTCGAGAAGTTCCCCCGTGGGTTCCGACAAGCGTTGGAAGCCCGAAATGAAGGCGACGACGGTGCCGATCGTCGTCTGCCCGCGGATGACAAGATAGCCGCCAACGATCAGGACCATCAGGGACCCAGACGCGTTGGCTATGTTCAGCAACGTCTTCAGCCCGAATCTCAACAAATAGAATTCAAGGCGGTTGCTGAAGATGGTGCGTATGGTGCGAAAGGCTGCCCGGCGCTTCGTCGAGTGGCTGGCGAAGGAATTGACTGCCTGGTTGCCAAGCCTTCGGACCAGCACGACCTGCCGTTCCACGAGTGTGTTCAGGTCCTTCTGCATGTAAAGCGCAAGCAGGATCTGCGGCAGGAGTGATACGCCGCTGACCAGAGCAATCACCGGCTGCATGTAGATCATGTAAGATACGACGGAGATCATCATCGTGACGTTGACCACGCATTCAGAGATGCTGGTGCCGACAAATCCGCCAACATAGTCGATCTCGTTGCCGATGATGCTGGCGGTCTGACCGCTCCTTGCGTGCTCGCGCGCTGACCTTTGCGTGGCGACGAGAGCGAGTTGATCGCGCGCCGTCTTCACCACGCTCTCTCCGAGCCAGCCCTGATAGACGATCAGTGCGTATTTCAACCCCGCATGCAGGAGTATAGCCGCTAGATACAGGCCGCCGAGCATCAGGAGCGCCCGTACGTTCTTGTCGGCAATCGCCCCATCGACGACCCGTCTCTGCAGGTCGATGGGGATAAAGTTAGCCAAGGCAACCGAGATTGCGATCACGCTGACATAGACCTGATGCATGCCGCTGGCGCGCCGGACAAAACTGGGAAACTTCTCGCCAGCGCGTATCGCGTCGGCCATCGGCTTAAACGGGGTGAAGCGCCGCGCAATTGTCGTGAAAATGCCGCTCACCTTCGGTGCGCCTCCGTCGCCTCCATCTCCGGCCCAGCCGATAAGGCCGACGCACCCTGTCGGTGAGCAACCGAGCGGGCATCCTCGTTGCGCGGCTCGGTCGAAGTCAGCCCGGCAGGCCGAGAGCGGCATTCCTGCAGCGCCTCGATAGCCGGTCGCGACCAGTAGGGCTGGCCCCGGCCACGCCACGTTGGAGAGGTTGAGTTCTCGATCATCACGGTCTGATAGCGGAGAAGGCCGCGAGCCCCCTTGATCGGCATCAAGGCTGGGAGAATTTACGATCCGAGCTGAAACAGGAAGCCACGGTGTTGTTGGCAAAAGCACTGACCGGCGGCCATGACTGGTGGACCGGGAACCTGATGTGGGCCGGTCAGGAGTTCCAACAAACAAGGGCAAGCTTTCCGGGCGCGCCGTGGTCGCGGGGCGCCTGCTCTCGCTGAGGCCGCCCACTGCCGACAGACCCCGGCCGGGCAATCGAGCCCGCGCGGGAAACCTTTATAAAATTCCTATTTCTTTGCGCCCCGCGCCGTCTCGAACCTTTATGGCGATCGGGTCCATATACGCACGACCAAGATTTGGTGCCACGTCAATGAACATGCGGCGGGGGTTGTCATCGTATTGCGAGCTTTTCCAGGACGGCACGAAGTACAAAGCACAAGGAACAGGCAGAATGGACATTATCATGCTCGGGATCGGAGTTTTGTTCTTCGCCGTGTCCCTCGCCTACGTCAGAGCCTGCGATAGAATTTAAGCGGAAGGATCGAACCATGCTTGTCGACTACATCCTCGGTGGCGGCGTCACCTTGTTCCTGCTCGCTTACCTGACCTACGCCCTCATTCGCCCAGAGCGTTTCTAGTCCACCGGTGCACGGAAGCTACATCATGACCATGAACGGATGGATACAGATCCTCATCTTCTGCGGGATCCTCATTTTGCTGGTGAAGCCGCTCGGCGGCTACATGCACCGCGTCTTCAATGGCGATCGCACGCCGCTTTCGCCGGTCCTCGGCCCGCTCGAGCGCGGACTTTACCGCATTTGCGGAACCAGCGAGCGTGAGGAACAGCACTGGACCACCTATGCGATGGCCCTGTTGCTGTTCAATCTGGCAGGCTTCCTGGTGCTCTACTTCCTGCAGCGCCTGCAAGGCAGCCTGCCCTACAATCCGGCCGGCATGAGCGCGGTCGACCCGGCGCTCGCCTTCAACACCGCCGCCAGCTTCATGACCAACACCAACTGGCAGAACTACGGCGGCGAAAGCACGATGTCCTACCTCGTGCAGATGGCCGGCCTGACGGTCCAGAATTTCGTTTCGGCCGCCACCGGCATCGCCATTGCGATTGCCCTGATCCGCGGATTTGCCCGCGCTTCGGGAAAATCGATCGGCAATTTCTGGGTCGATATGACGCGCGCCACGCTCTACGTGCTTTTGCCGCTCTGCATCGTGCTCACCCTGGTCTATGTCTGGCTCGGCATGCCGCAGACGCTCGGGCCTTATGTCGACGCCACCACGCTCGAAGGCGCCAGGCAGACGATCGCGCTCGGCCCGGTCGCCTCGCAGGTCGCCATCAAGATGCTCGGCACTAATGGCGGCGGGTTCTTCAATGCCAATGCGGCACATCCCTTCGAGAACCCCGACGCCATCTCCAACCTGATCCAGATGCTGTCGATCTTCGTCGTCGGCGCTGCCTTGACCAACGTCTTCGGCCGCATGGTCGGCAACCAGCGCCAGGGCTGGGCGATCCTTGCCTCGATGGGCGTGCTGTTCATCGCCGGCGTCGCCGTCTGCTACTGGGCGGAAGCCGCGGGCAATCCGCTGGTGCATGCGCTCGGCATCGACGGCGGCAACATGGAAGGCAAGGAGACCCGTTTCGGCATCGCGCTCTCGGCTTTGTTCGCGGTCATCACCACGGCGGCCTCCTGCGGCGCGGTCAACGCCATGCATGACTCGTTCACCGCGCTTGGCGGCATGATCCCGCTCATCAACATGCAACTCGGTGAGGTCATCGTCGGCGGTGTCGGCGCCGGCTTCTACGGCATGCTGATGTTCATTCTGATCGCCGTCTTCGTCGCCGGCCTGATGGTCGGCCGCACGCCCGAATATCTCGGCAAGAAGATCGAGGCCAAGGAGGTCAAGATGGCGATGCTGGCCATACTGTGCCTGCCGCTGGCGATGCTGGTCTTCACGGCCATCGCGGTGGTGCTGCCGAGCGCGGTGGCGTCGATCGCCAATGGCGGGCCGCACGGCTTCTCCGAAATCCTCTACGCCTACACCTCGGCGGCGGCGAACAACGGTTCGGCCTTCGGCGGCCTCACCGGCAACACCCCCTGGTACAACATCACCATCGGCATCGGCATGCTGATGGGCCGTTTCCTGGTCATCATCCCGGCGCTCGCCATCGCCGGCGCGTTGGCGGCGAAGAAGACCGTGCCCGCCTCGGCCGGCACCTTCCCGACCGATAGTCCGCTGTTTGTCGGGCTGCTGGTCGGCGTCATCGTCATCGTCGGCGGACTGACTTTCTTCCCGGCCCTTGCCGTCGGACCTGTTGTCGAGCACCTGGCGATGATCCATGGACAGACATTCTGAGGTGGCCATGTCCTGGTTCAGCAACATGCGCCGCCATGTCAGGCATCGGCCCGAACCGGGGAAGGAGGGGCTGCCGCCTCCTTTCCCGACCATGTCGACCTTTCTCGGACTTGCCGGCGCCATGATCGCGCTTTGGCTGCTGGCCTACGGGCTTCCCCATCTTTTTTCGGCATCCGACCAATCGGCGCCGCACACCAACACTGAAGCCGGAGCTTCAAAATGAGCCAGTCAAAATCAGCGAGCATCATGGATGCCCGCATCCTGTGGCCTGCCATTGGCGGTGCCTTCCGCAAACTCGATCCGCGCACGCTGGCCCGCAATCCGGTGATGTTCGTCGTCGCCGTCGTGTCGGCGCTGACATCGGTGCTGTTCGTCAAGGACCTCGTCACCGGCGGCGGCGATCTGCGCTTCACGCTGCAGATCATCATCTGGCTGTGGTTCACGGTGCTGTTTGCCAATTTCGCCGAGGCCGTCGCCGAAGGGCGCGGCAAGGCGCAGGCGGATTCGCTGCGCAAGGCGCGCACGGAAACCCAGGCCAAGCTTTTGACGGGCGAGGATCGCACCAGGTTCAAGCTGGTGCCCGGCACCGGTCTGAAGGTCGGCGACATCGTGCTGGTCGAGGCCGGCGACATCATCCCGTCCGACGGCGAGGTGGTGGAAGGCGTCGCGTCGGTCAACGAGGCGGCGATCACAGGCGAGTCCGCGCCGGTGATCCGCGAATCCGGCGGCGACCGCTCGGCGGTCACCGGCGGCACGCAGGTGCTGTCCGACTGGATCCGCGTGCGCATCACCGCCGCCGCCGGCCATACTTTCCTTGATCGCATGATCTCGCTGGTCGAAGGCGCCGAGCGCCAGAAGACGCCGAACGAGATCGCGCTCAACATCCTGCTCGTCGGCATGACGCTGATCTTCGTGCTGGCCACCGCAACGATCCCGAGCTTTGCCTCCTACTCGGGTGGCTACATTTCGGTGACCGTGCTCGTCGCCCTGTTCGTGACGCTGATCCCGACCACGATCGGCGCGCTGCTGTCAGCCATCGGCATTGCCGGCATGGACCGCCTGGTGCGCTTCAATGTGCTGGCCATGTCGGGCCGCGCCGTGGAAGCCGCCGGTGATGTCGATACGCTGCTGCTCGACAAGACCGGCACGATCACGCTCGGCAATCGCCAGGCGACGGAATTCCGCCCGGTCAAAGGCGTCAGCGAGCAGGAACTGGCCGACGCGGCACAGCTTGCCTCGCTCGCCGACGAGACGCCGGAAGGCCGCTCGATCGTGGTGCTGGCCAAGGAGAAATATGCCATCCGTGCCCGCGACATGGCGACGTTGCATGCCACGTTCGTGCCTTTCACGGCGCAGACCCGCATGAGCGGCGTTGACATAGAAGGCTCTTCGGTACGCAAGGGCGCGGTCGATTCGATCCTGACCTATGTCAGCCAGCCGACATCGGCCACGCATGGCATACGGCCCGGAAGCGATACCGTGCGCGACCTGCAGGTGATCGCCGACGAGGTCGCCAAATCGGGCGGTACGCCGTTGGCGGTCGAGCGGGACGGGCGCCTGCTCGGCGTCGTCCACCTGAAGGATATCGTCAAGGGCGGTATCCGCGAGCGCTTCGCCGAACTGCGCAGCATGGGCATCCGCACGGTGATGATCACCGGCGACAATCCGATGACGGCGGCAGCCATCGCGGCGGAAGCCGGCGTCGACGACTTCCTCGCCCAGGCGACGCCCGAGGACAAGCTGAAGCTGATCCGTGACGAGCAGGCCAAGGGCAAGCTGGTCGCCATGTGCGGTGACGGCACCAACGACGCGCCAGCACTCGCGCAGGCCGATGTCGGCGTGGCCATGAACACCGGCACGGTCGCCGCCCGCGAGGCCGGCAACATGGTCGATCTGGACAGCGATCCGACCAAGCTGATCGAGATCGTCGAAATCGGCAAGGCGCTGTTGATGACGCGCGGTTCGCTGACGACCTTCTCCATCGCCAATGACGTCGCCAAGTACTTCGCCATCATCCCGGCCATGTTCGCCGTCTTCTACGTCGCGCCCGGCCAGACGACCGGCCCGCTGCAGGCGCTCAACATCATGCACCTGGCGACGCCGCAGAGCGCCATCCTGTCGGCCATCATCTTCAACGCGCTGATCATCATCGCGCTGATCCCGTTGTCGCTGCGCGGTGTGAAGTACCGGGCGATCGGCGCCGGTGCGCTGCTCAGCCGCAATCTTCTCGTCTACGGCCTCGGCGGCATCGTCGTGCCGTTCGCCGGCATCAAGATAATCGACATGGCGGTCACCGCCCTTGGCCTTGCATAAGGATCGTTCCGATGCTCAAGCAAATCAGACCCGCGATCATCATGATCGTTTTCTTCACCGTGCTGACCGGGCTCGTCTATCCCATCGGCATGACCGGTATCGCCCAGGCGCTGTTCCCGCGCCAGGCCAATGGCAGCCTGGTCGAGAAGGACGGCAAGGTAATCGGCTCCGACCTGATCGGCCAGGCCTTCGCCAGCGACAAATATTTCCACGGACGGCCTTCGGCCGCGGGCAATGGCTATGATGCCGGCGCCTCAGGCGGTTCCAATCTCGGCCCGACCAACCCGAAGCTCATCGAGCGCATCAAGGGCGAAGCCGAGAAGCTGAAGGCGGAAAATCCGAACGCGCCGGTGCCGATGGACCTGGTGACCGCATCCGGCAGCGGCCTTGATCCGCAGATCAGCCCGCAGGCCGCTTATTTCCAGGTTCCGCGCGTGGCCAAGGCCAGGGGCATCGACGAGGCCAAGGTCAAGGCGCTCGTCGACGGCCAGGTCGAGGACCGGGAATTGGGCGTGCTCGGCGAGCCGGCGGTCAATGTGCTGGCTCTCAACCTGGCGCTGGATGCAGCGAAATAGTTGATGGCAGGCGCCGGGGATCGACACGGTCCCCGGCGCCATTCATGATCGGACCCGATGCCGGACGACAGAAGCAACGTCGAAAACAGACCATCCCCCGACGCGCTGCTCGAGCATGCCGAGCGGGAAGGGCGCGGCCGTCTGCGCATATTCCTGGGCGCGGCACCTGGTGTCGGCAAGACTTACGAGATGCTGATGTCGGGCCGTGCCAGGCTGGCCGACGGCGTCGACGTGGTGATCGGCGTGGTCGAGACGCATGGCCGCAAGGAAACCCAGGCCCTGGTCGAGGGGTATGAGGTCGTTGCCCGCCGCAAGGTCGACTATAAGGGGCGTGTCCTCGACGAGATGGACATCGACGCCATCCTTGCCCGGCGTCCGGCGCTGGTCCTGGTCGACGAACTCGCCCACACCAATGCGCCCGGCAGCCGCCACCCCAAGCGCTACCTCGACGTCCAGGAAATCCTGGCGCGGGGCATAGACGTCTATACGACGCTCAACATCCAGCATGTCGAAAGCCTGAACGACGTCGTCGCCCAGATCACCCGGGTCCGGGTGCGCGAGACCGTTCCCGATTCCATCATCGACCGGGCCGACGATGTTGAAATCATCGATCTGACGCCCGACGACCTGATCAAGCGGCTGGAGGAGGGGAAGGTTTATTTCCCCAACACGGCGCAGCGTGCCGTCGAGAACTATTTTTCGCCAGGCAATCTGACGGCGTTGCGGGAACTGGCGCTGCGCCGTACCGCCCAGCGCGTCGACGAACAGTTGCTCAACCACATGCAGTCCCACGCCATCCAGGGTCCGTGGGCGGCGGGCGAAAGGGTGCTCGTCTGCGTCGATGCGCGTCCAGGCGGGGCAGCCCGCATTCGCTATGCACGCAGGCTGGCCGACAGGCTTCGTGCGCCATGGACGGCGCTTCATGTCGACACGCCGCGCTCGGCCGGCATGTCCGAGGACGACAAGGACAGGCTCGCCACGCTCCTGCGCCTCGCCGAGCAGCTCGGCGCCGAGGTGACGACCATTCCGGGCCAGAGCGTCGCGCAGGACATCGTGCGCCATGCGACGGCGAACAATTTCACCCACATCGTGGTCGGCAGGCCGACCCGGTCGCGCTGGCGGGAACTTATCGAGGGGTCGCTCACCTATGATCTGATCCGCAACGCCGGCGACATCAGCGTCCATGTCATCTCGGGCACCGAGCGCGAAACCGAGGCGTCGGCAAGGCGGGTCAAGGCGGCGGCCGAGCAGAGGCAGTTCCAGGTCTGGCCCTATCTGCTCGCCACCGCCTATGTCGCCGGTTCATTGGCGGTCACCACGGCGCTCGACCAGTTTCTCGATGTCCGCAACCTGGCGATCGTCTTCCTGCTCGGAGTGCTGACGTCGGCGGTGGCGGGCGGCCTGTGGCCGGCGCTCTATGCCTGCTTCCTGAGCGCGCTGGCCTTCAACTATTTCTTCCTCGAGCCGCGCTACACGCTGACGATCCGGGATCCGGAGAGCATCGTCGCGCTCGCCGTCTTCCTTGCCGTCGCGGTGATCGCCAGCAATCTCACCGCGCGCGTGCAGCGTCAGGCCGCCGCCGCCCGCTCGCGAGCGCGGGCAACCGAGGACATCTATCTCTTCTCCAAGAAGCTCGCCGGCGCCGGCACGCTCGACGACGTGCTCTGGGCCACCGCCTTCCAGATCGCCTCGATGCTGAAGCTGCGCGTGGTGCTGCTGCTGCCGGAAGACGGCACGATCACGGTCAAGGCAGGCTATCCGCCCGACGACACGCTGGCCGAGGCCGACATCGCCGCCGCCCGCTGGGCCTGGGAGCACAACCGTGCCGCGGGACGCGGCGCCGACACGCTGCCCGGCGCCAAGCGCCTCTATCTCCCCTTGCGCACGGGGCGCACGGCAATCGGTGTCGTCGGCCTCGACAATGACAAGCAAGGTCCGCTTTTGACGCCCGAACAGCAGCGGCTGCTCGACGCGCTGGCCGATCAGGCGGCGGTGGCGATCGAACGCGTCCAGCTCGTCGCCGATGTCGACCGCGCCAAGCTCGCCGCCGAAGCCGACCGGTTGCGTTCGGCCCTGCTGACCTCGATTTCGCATGACCTGAAGACGCCGCTCGCGGCCATCATGGGAGCGGCCGGCACACTCAAGGAGTTCGCGCCTGATCTGCCCGAGCAGGACAGGGTGGAGCTTCTGTCGGCGGTGATCGACGAATCGGAACGGCTGAACCGCTTCATCGCCAACCTGCTCGACATGACCAAGATCGAGTCCGGTGCGATGGAGCCGAACTACGCCCTCCACTATCTCGGCGATATCGTCGGCACGGCGCTCGACCGCGCCCGCAAGATCACCAGCGAACACAAGATCGAGGTCGATATTCCGCCCGACTTGCCGATGGTTAGGCTTGATCCCGTGCTGTTCGAGCAGGTCCTGTTCAACCTTCTCGACAATGCCTCGAAATATTCGCCGCCCGGCTCGACGATCCGCGTCCAGGGATGGACCGACAATGGCTCCGTCGTCGTGCAGATCATGGATGAGGGGCCGGGCATTCCGGCGCAGGACCTGGAACGCGTGTTCGACACTTTCTACCGGGTGCGCAAGGGTGATCAGGTGCGCGCCGGCACCGGGCTCGGCCTGTCGATCTGCCGTGGCTTCGTCGAGGCGATGGGCGGCACGATCACGGCCGCCAACCGGACCGACCGCTCCGGTGGCGCCTTCACCATCCGGATGCCGGTGCCGGCGGAATTGCCCGATGTCGGCAATGGCGGCGACGAGCCCGGCGAGGATCAGCCTCGATGACCAATTCCAATGTCAGGATACTGGTTGTCGATGACGAGCCGCCGATCCGCAAGCTGCTGCGGGTCGGCCTCGCCAGCCAGGGTTACGCGGTCAGCGAGGCGCCGAACGCCAAGGTGGCGATCGAGCTGATCGAACAGGAAAAGCCCGACCTGGTGTTGCTCGATCTCGGCCTGCCCGGCATGGGGGGGCATGACCTCCTGCGCCAATGGCGTGACGGGGGCATCGACATTCCTGTCGTCATCCTCTCCAGCCGCACCGACGAGGCCGGCATCGTCAGCGCGCTCGAACTCGGAGCCGACGATTATGTCACCAAGCCGTTCGGCATGAACGAACTGGTGGCCCGCATCCGCGTGGCGTTGCGGCACAAGTTCCAGCAACAGGGCGAGAAGCCCGTTTTCCAGAGTGGAGACCTCAGCGTCGATCTGGTCAAGCGCATCGTCAGGGTCGAGGACCGGGAGGTGAAGCTCTCGCCGAAGGAGTACGACATACTGCGCATCCTGGTGCAGCACGCCGGCAAGGTGCTCACCCACCACTTCATCCTGAAGCAGATCTGGGACGATTCGACCGACGTGCAGTATCTCAGGGTCTATGTGCGCCAGCTCAGGCAGAAGATCGAAAAAACCCCCGACCAGCCGCGCTACATCACCACCGAAACCGGTGTCGGCTATCGGCTGCGCGTCGAGTGAACAACCCGTCCGCCGGAACCGGCGTCAGCCGATGACCGCGAGCGGCCGATTTGCCGCCGCTGATGTCCGCAAGGCGGCGAGACAGCCAAGAATGCCGAGCGGCACGAAGGCAAGGAACAGCCAGCTCGCGACATCAGCGGCCGCGTCGTGGCTCAGGCCTTGCGAAAAACCGCTGGCATTGGCGACGATGCCGGCAAGGGCTGCACCCACGGCATAGCCGATGCGCTGCATGGTCGGCACCGCGGCCGAGGCGATGGTCTGCTCGTCGTTCGGGGCGGAGGCGACGATGACGCGGGTCAGGAACGGCCAGGAAATGCCGAAGCCGCCGCCCTGCAACAGGGCGCAGACCAGGATCAGCGGGATCGAGCCCAGCGGTATCGTGTAGGCGAAGCCGGCGATGCCCGCCGCGATCATCAGTGCGCCGCAGACGATGATCAGCCTTTCGCGCCGCGGCGGCGCGTTGGCGACGAGGATCGACAGGATCGACCAGGCGATCGATTCGGCGGCGATGATGTAGCCGGTGGTCAGCAGCGGAATGTCGTGCAGGCTGGTCAGCAGCAGCGGTCCGTAGACGCCGAAGGAGCAGGTCGCGATGGAAAAGGCGGCGACCATGGTCATGCCGGCGCCCACTGGCGTGCGCCACGAGAACAGCCGCGCCGGGAAAAGCCGGGAGCGCGGCTTCAGCGCGTCGATGTAGAAGAACAACGCCAGCCCGGCGAGGCCCAGCACGATCAGCAGCGAGGAACGCAACAGGGCGATGTCGACGCCGGCCGAGGCAATCAGCACCACGGCGATGGCAAGGCAGCCAAGCGCCATGAACGGGAAGGGCGGCGCCTTGCCGGCTCCGGTGCTGGGCCTTGTCGCTTCCGGTGTGTCGAGCACGAGGAAGCTTGCCAGCGCCATGGCGGTGCCGCCGAGAGTGAAGACGCCGAAGGCCCAGCGCCACGACAGCAATTCGGTCATAACAGCGCCGAGCAGGGGACCGCTGAAGGCAGCGACGCCCCAGATCGCCGACATGATGCCGAAAAGCTGCGGCCAGATGGCACGCGAAAACAGCCGCTCGACCGAGACGAAGGCCAGCGACACCAGCGCGCCGCCGCCCAGCCCCTCGATCAGACGGCCGGCCAGGAACAATTGCATCGAAGGCGAGGCGGCGCAGATCAGCGCCCCGGCGGCGTAAAGTAGCGCAGCGACCACCATGTTGGTGCGCAGCGCCACATAGCTGACCAGCCGTCCGGCCGCGGCACCGGCGACGATGGCGCCAAGTTCGTAGATCGCCAGCGACCAGCCGACGAGTTGCACGCCGGCCAGTTCACCGACCATGGCCGGCATGACCGTCGCCACCATCGTCTCATTGGTGGCGTGCAGCAGGATGCCGAGGCTGATGAAGCAGAAGCGCGCGAGGTCTCCGCTCGCCCACAAGGCGCGCCAATCGACCTTCTTTGTGCTGATTTCAGTCATGTCCATCCCCTGCTTTGCATACCTTGCTGCAGCCGCATGGTGCCAGAGGCCAGCGCGAGGCTTCCGGCAGGACCATGCGCGCCGCGTCGAGACGCGGCCTTGCACGGGACGGGCTTGTAGAACCTCAACCTCAGTTGAGCTCAAGCGATTTTTCGAGATATGTTTGGGCCAGTGTCGTCCTGGATGGATCGCTGGCGATCAGTTCTCGGTGCTGCGCAGCTGGAACTGGCTGACGCCGATGGCGAGGTTGATGCCGGTCTGCGTCTGCAGGCTGAGCGGCTGCAGGGTGAAGGCCTGCGAGGAGCCGCCGACCAGCAGATTGGCGCCGGCGCCGACGGCGGCGGTCACTTCGGCGCTGGCGCCGACATAGTCACCCGCCAATGCGCCCGGCGCGTAGATGTTCTTCAGCGGCGTCAGCACCAGCCAGCGCATCACCGCCTGCTTGGTCGTGCCGATGTCGAGGCCATATTTGTTGACGGCGCCGAAATAGGCTTCCGGCGCGAAGCTCTTGTCGGCCGGGGTGAAGGTGCAGCTCAGATCCTTGCTCGAGCCGAAGATGAAGCCGGTGCCGCCTGATATGGCGCATTCAAGCGTGCCGAGCTCCACGCCCTGGTCTTGCGCCTGTGCCGTGCCGGCAAGCATGGTTGCGATCATGGCAGCGGCGATGGCTGTCCTCGGCATGGCGTCCCCCAAAAATCAAACGGCGCGGAACCATCCTATCCGGTTCCGCGCCGTAGAGTGAAGGGTCTGGAGCCGAGGCTCCAAACCTCTTATTTGAGCGAGTGGATCAGTTCCAGCGAAGTCACCGCCACGGCGAGGTTGACGCCGGTCTGCGCCTGGACGCTGAGCGGCTCCAGCATGAAGGCGCTGTCGAAGCCGCCGACCAGCAGGTTGGCGCCGCCGCCGGTCACGACGCTCGCCTCGGCGTTGACGCCGTAGTAGCTACCGGCAAGGTCGCCCGCGTCACGGTCGCGCGTCGCGGCAAAAACCGCCCAGACGAGCTGGCCCTGGTGCGTCTTGCCGACATCGACACCGAGCTTCGAGATGACGCCGGTATAAATTTCCGACGGCCCGTGATGATGGGGCCGGAAGACGCAGGACACGCCCTTGTTGGACGCAACGATATAGCCGGTGCCGCCATCGATGGTGCAGTCGAGCGTGCCGAGTTGCAGCCTGCCGGCGCTGGCCGGGGCGGCGGCGAATACGGTCGTTGCAAGGGCGGCGGCGCAGACGAGTTTCTTGATCATGGGAGGGTCCTTTCGCAGTCAGTCTTCAATAACGTCTCGGGTCCCGCGACCGTTCCGCTGAAAACTTGGCGCGAACAAGGCAAAGGTTAACGGCTTGCCACCGCGGTTAACACAGGGTTGCCGGTTTGATGGCGATCCGACGCGCCGCGTGTCCTTTCGGACACGCACATGATGCAGTGGGGCGCTTGGCGCGGGCCTGCGGAGTGTCAGCTGACGCGGGCGAGGCCGTCCTTGGCCGGCTGGTAGCTGGGGTTGAGGCGCACGGCCTCGCGATAGGCCTTCGCCGCCTTGGCCTTGTCGCCGCGCCGTTCGTAGATCAGCGCCTGGTTGGCCCAGGCCTCGGCGTTCTGGCCATCGAGCTTGATGGCCATGTTGAAGTCGGAGAAGGCATTGTCCTCGTCGCCGGTCGCCAGATAGGAGAGGCCACGGCCGTTGTAGGGCTCGGCGGCATCCGGCGCCAGCGAGATGGCGGTCGAGAAATCCTCGATGGCGAATTTGTGCTGGCCCTGGCTCTGATAGATCAGGCCGCGATTGTGGTAGGCACGGGCGTCCGTCGTGTCGAGCTGGATCGCTTTCTGGAAGTCGTTGAAGGCATCCTGGGTGCGGCCCGCCTTGCGGTAGAGATTGCCGCGGCCGATATAGGCGGCGTCGTAATTGCCGTTGATCTGGATCGAGCGGTTGTAGTCCGCCAGCGCCGCTTCCTGGTTGCCGAGGAAGCGCTGGATCAGCGCGCGGTTCGAATAGGCCTGATAGAAATTCGGATTGAGCTGGATGGCCTGGTTGAAGTCCTTGAGCGCCGCCTGGTACTGGCCGCCGCGGCCATAGGCCGAACCACGAACATTGTAGCCTTCGGGATCCTGGGGATTGCGCTGGATGACAGCGGACAGCGAGGAGATGTTCTCGCTCGACCCTTGCGCCTTGTCGATGTTGTTGAATTCGCCGGCCGGGCCCGATGTCTGGCAGCCGGCAAGTACCAGTCCGGAAAGCAGGGCCGCTGTCAGGGCGAAACCACGCAATGCGGTTCCGCGCTCCACGCTTGTTGCGTTCATGTCTGCCCTGTCCTCACTTGCGCCGTCGTTCAGGTCCGGTTCCCCCTCCGGGCCGGGTCACAATCAAAATAAAAGGGTGGCGGCGATTCCGCATCGCGCCACCCTGGTATCCTTCGAAAAGGACGAAATATTGGCGATAATCAGCGCGGCGGACGCGCTGCGCCGGCGGCACCGCCAGCAGCAACCGGACGCGGGGTCATCGGCAGCAGGCCTTCGCGCTGTGCGCGCTTGCGGGCCAGCTTGCGGGCGCGGCGAACGGCTTCGGCCTTTTCACGGGCGCGCTTCTCGGAAGGCTTCTCGTAGTGGCCGCGCATCTTCATTTCGCGGAAAATGCCTTCGCGCTGCATCTTCTTCTTCAGCGCGCGAAGCGCCTGATCAACGTTATTGTCGCGGACGAGTACCTGCACGGGCAATCCTGTCTTTCGGGTTTGATATCAACAGGCAAGCAGCCATAGCCACAAGCCTCCGCGGCGCTCGACACCACGAATTGTGGCGGCTGATAGCAGAATCAAGCCTCGCTGTCCACAGTCGAAATGACGGACGGCAGCCAAATTGCCACGGTCGCCTGGGGATAGGGCGCCGTTACGCCGTGGCCAGGTGCAACCGCTCGAAATCCTCGAAGAACTCACCGTAATCACAGGTGATCTCCTCGCCGACGGCGATATCCCGAGTCGCGGTGGCGCCGCCATAGCGCGAAAAATCGGTGTTCGCGGTCGCCGAATGGTTCATGAAGCGGCCATTGTCGACCTCATAGACCATGAAGCCGGGCTTGTCCGGGCTCGGATAGGCGTAACGGTCGAGCAGTTCCTTCAGGGGCGGCGAGGCCGCCTCGTATTTTTCCATCGGGATCAGCCGATCGAAATCCGGATCGAGGCGCCAGATCGAGGCGCCCTTGCGGATCGGCTCGGCGGCGAACATGCCGACGCCTTCGATTGCGCTCTGGGCGACATAGGTTCGGATCAGCATCATGGTTCCAGGACCCGTCTTGGCAAGAAGACCCGTTTCGACAGGAAACGGAATCGCCAAATCGCGCCGAAAAAGCAAGACCGGCGGCCTGCGTCACAACGACGAACAGGCCTGTTCGCCGTAAAAATCCTTCACGTCCGGTTGATCGACACGCCGCCATCGGCAAAAAGCGCGGTTCCCGTGGTGAAACTCGAGGCGTCGGAGGCCAGGTAAAGCGCGGAGCGGGCGATCTCTTGCGGTTGCGCCATGCGCTTCAGGGCATGGAGGCCCTCGACGAAGGCGCGTGCCTCGGGCGTGGTCGTCGTCGCGCCTGGTGTGTCGGTGCCGCCCGGCAGCAGCGCGTTGACGCGCAGTCCTTGCGGTCCGTATTCGGCGGCCAACACCTGCGTCAATCCGATCAGACCTGCCTTGGCGGCGGCGTAGGCGGCCATGCCCGGCATGCCGGCGGTGTAACCGACAAAGCTCGACGTGAAGATCAGTGAGCCGCCGCCGCGCTCCAGCATGGCTGGTATCTGATACTTCGCGCCGAGAAAGGCGCTGGTCAGATTGGTGTCCATCGTCCCGTGCCATGTCTGTGCCGACATGTCGGGGACTGGTCCCATCAGTCCGACAGAGCCGGCATTGTTCAACGCGATGTCGAGTCCACCGAAGCTGCCGACCGCCAGCTCGACGAGGGCTTTCGCGTAGGTCTCGTCGGTGACATCCCCGGCGAGAGCGACGGCCGTGCCGCCGGCATCCTCGATTTCGGCGGCGATCGCATCAAGCTCGGTTTGGCGGCGGGCGGAAATGACGAGCCTGGCGCCCTCCTCGGCGAACAGTTTGGCGGTGGCGCGGCCGATGCCGGAACTGGCACCGGTGACGATGGCGATCTTGTTGGAAAGTGCGAGCATGTCTGGGCATCCCTGTCCTTCGCGCCAGCCTTGCCGGCGATCGGATGCTTGATCGCAGGTTGGCGGGACAGCAGCCACCCGATACCTGCAGAGGTTGGTACCAACTATTGCCGCAGCAGCCATGCCAGACGGTCTAGCGAGAACGCGTAGCTGATGACGATCAGCACGGCCATGATGATGCCCGTGGCGGCATGGCCTGCCAGATGGAAACCCGCCGCGCCGCCGAACAGGACGACGAATTCCAGCGCCAGCCTGACTGCGCCCGGCACAGGCACCGGTGCCCGGCCTGAACGGCTCGGATCATTGAGGACCGCGAAGGTACCCCATGCCGCGGCCGCGGCGAGCGGCAGGGCAATAGCGAGGACCCAACGCCACGCTCCGTCCGAGAGACTCCAGCCTGCCATGCCGAGGCCAAGCAAAGCGGCAAGCTCCAGCAGGAAGCGCAATGTGAGATTCCACCAGGCGTTGCCCATCATCATCCTCCGAATCCCCGGCAGGGAGAAGTGTGACTGAAGGCAATCAACAGAGCCAGGCGGGATACCTCTTTTTCAGCGCGGCGCAAAACGGCAAGCGCCGTCGCAAACAGCGCAAGGATAGCAGCGCTGTTTCGCTAGTGATACACCTCGCGCGCCGGGGCTTGATGATGAACGCCCGGCTGCCATTTGCGAGGCTGGACCGTGAAGAAATACTCTGTATTCGCCATCGCCCGCGAGGCCATGCGCGGCCACAAGGGCTGGGAGGAACAATGGTCCTCGCCTGAGCCTAAAAAGGAATACGACGTCATCATCGTCGGCGCCGGCGGCCATGGCCTGGCCACCGCCTATTATCTTGCCACGGTACATGGCATCACCAATGTCGCGGTGCTGGAAAAGGGTTGGCTGGGCGGCGGCAACACCGGGCGCAACACCACCATCATCCGTTCCAACTATCTCTATGACGAGAGCGCCGGCATTTACGACCATGCGCTGAAGCTGTGGGACGGGCTCTCCCAGGAGCTCAACTACAACGTCATGTATTCGGCGCGCGGCGTCATGATGCTGGCGCACAATGTGCACGACATTCAGGTGCTGAAGCGCCATGTCCACGCCAACCGGCTGAACGGCATCGACAATGAATGGCTGACGCCGGAGCAGGCCAAGGAATTCTGCCCGCCGCTCAACACCTCCAGGGACGCCCGCTATCCCGTCGTCGGGGCCGCCTTGCAGCGCCGCGGCGGAACGGCGCGCCATGACGCGGTCGCCTGGGGCTATGCGCGCGGCGCTTCGGCGCGCGGCGTCCATATCATCCAGAACTGCGAGGTCACCGGTGTCAAGCGGGCCGCCAATGGCGCGGTCATGGGCGTCGATACGACGCGCGGCTTCATCGGCGCCAAGAAAGTCGGCGTCGTCGCCGCCGGCCATTCCTCCGTCATCATGAACATGGCCGGCGTGCGCATGCCGCTGGAAAGCTATCCGCTGCAGGCGTTGGTATCGGAGCCGATCAAGCCGGTCGTGCCTTGCGTGGTGATGTCGAACACGGTGCACGCCTATATCTCGCAGTCCGACAAAGGCGAACTGGTGATCGGCGCCGGCACCGATCAGTATGTCTCCTATTCGCAGACCGGCGGGCTTCACATTCTCCAGCACACGCTCGACGCCATCTGCGAGATGTTCCCGATCTTCACGCGCATGAAGATGCTGCGCTCGTGGGGCGGCATCGTCGACGTCACGCCCGACCGCTCGCCGATCCTGGCCAAGACGCCGGTGCCGGGCCTCTATGTCAATTGCGGCTGGGGCACGGGCGGCTTCAAGGCGACGCCGGGCTCGGGCCATGTCTTTGCCCACACCATCGCCAAGGACGATCCGCATCCGATCAATGCGCCCTTCACCATCGAACGCTTCCGCACCGGCCGCCTCATCGACGAGGCGGCGGCGGCGGCGGTGGCGCACTGATGATGGCGCAGATGGCTGTCGCTATGCCGCTGATGCTGGCGGGGGAACAAGGCATGTTCCATTTTCCGACGGTGGCGGAGGTGCGGCTGCAGCCGATTGCGCGCGCCGGCAACGAAGCCGGATGGCCGTTTTCGGTCGATGAGGGGACGCTCACCTGCGTCTGGAGTGGCGGCCAGAAAGTGGTGATGTTCTTCGAAGGCCGGCCGCCCGAGCTGGATGGGGACGAGGACTTCACGCCGCGTGGCGTGATCGTCACCACCGACCCCCTGCAATTGACGCTCGGCAACATGGCCAACCGCGACCTGTTTCGTGCCGCGGCAAGCGTCGAGGAGCGGCTGCGGCTCGTCGCCCCGTTCATGGCCATGGGCCAAAAGCTTTGCGATCAACCCGCCGGCGCGCGCGTCGGCCACGGCGAATTGTAGGAACAAACACGATGCTTCTCATCCGCTGCCCCTATTGCGAGGAAGAGCGCCCGGAACTCGAGTTCCGCAACGCCGGCGAGGCGCATATAGCGCGCTCGGCCAACATGGCCGGCGAGAGCGACGACGACTTCGAGAAGTTCTTCTTCATCCGCTCGAACCCCAAGGGCATCATCTATGAGCGCTGGCGGCACATGCATGGCTGCGCGCGCTTCTTCAATGCGGTGCGTGACACCGTCACCGACAAGTTCGTCCTGACCTACAAGGCCGGCGAGCCCAAGCCTTCCAAGCTGCCCGGAGTTGCGAAATGAGCGGCGCGTTGCGCATTTCCGGCGCCGGGCGCCTCAGCCAGGCCAAGACCGCCCGCTTCAGCTTCGACGGCCAGTCCTACACCGGCATCGAGGGCGACACGCTGGCCTCGGCGTTGCTGGCCAACGGCGTGCATCTGGTCGGCCGTTCGTTCAAGTATCACCGCCCGCGCGGCATTCTGTCGGCCGGCGCGGAAGAGCCCAACGCGCTGGTGCAGATCGTGCGTGATGACGCGCGCAAGACACCTAACGTGCGCGCCACCGTGCAGGAGCTCTATGACGGGCTCGCTGCCAATTCGCAAAACCGCTGGCCGTCGCTGTCCTTCGATGTCGGCGCCGTCAACGACTTGGCATCGCCGCTGTTTTCGGCCGGCTTCTACTACAAGACCTTCATGTGGCCGAAGGCCGCCTGGAAGAGCCTTTACGAGCCGAAGATCCGCGAAGCCGCCGGCCTTGGCGTTTCGCCCGACAAGCCCGATCCCGACCATTATTCCTCGCGCTACGCGCATTGTGACGTGCTGGTGCTGGGCGGCGGTGCGGCCGGTATCGCGGCGGCACTTGCCGCGGCAGAGACCGGCGCGCGCGTCATCCTCGCCGACGAACAGGCCGAATTCGGCGGCAGCCTGCGCTTCGAGAGCGGCGCCAAGATCGACGGCCAGGACGGCTTTGCCTGGGCGCAAGCGGCGATCGCCAGGCTGAGGGCCATGGACAATGTCCGCGTGCTGCCGCGCACGACGGCGTTCGGCTATTACGCGCAGAATTTCGTCGGCCTGGTCGAGCGCGTCAGCGATCATTTGAAGGCCCCCGGCCACGACCTGCCGCGCGAGCGGCTCTGGCAGGTCCGCGCCAAGCGCGTGGTGCTGGCCTCCGGCGCCATCGAGCGCCACATGGTGTTTGCCAACAACGACCGGCCCGGCATCATGCTGGCGGGCGCGGCGCGCACCTTCCTAAACCACTACGGTGTCGCGGTAGGACGGAATGTCGGCGTCTACACCGCCAATGATTCGGCCTATGCGGCCGCGATCGACCTGAAGAAGGCCGGCGTCAACGTGGCGGCGATCGTCGATTTGCGCGACAACCCGACCGGCCCGGTGATCGACGAGGCGAGGGCGCTCGGCATCGAGATTAATTTCGGTCGCGCGGTGATCCGCGCCGGCGGCAAGTTGCGCGTGTCGTCGATGACGGTGCAGCCGAAGAATGGCGGCGGCGAACGCACTGTTCCCGTCGATGCGATCCTGATGTCGGCGGGCTGGACGCCGTCTGTGCATCTGTTCTCGCAGTCGCGCGGCAAGGTCGCCTTCAATGACGAGACCAAGCGCTTCGTGCCGGGCACTTACGCGCAGGACTGCATTTCGGTCGGCGCCTGCAACGGCACCGACGGGCTGTCGGCAACGGTCGACGAGGCCTATGCGGCTGGCGCCAAGGCGGCCAAGGATGCCGGCGCCAAGACAGCCAAGGGCACCAAGCCGAAGGTGGATGCCTCGGAGAACTGGTCGCGCGGCATGCTGGGTGCGGCACCCGGCGCCGGGCCGGACACGACGGTCAAGGCCTTCGTCGATTTCCAGAACGACGTCACCGCCAAGGACATCCGCCAGGCGGTGCATGAGGGCATGCGCTCGATCGAGCACGTCAAGCGCTTCACCACCAACGGCATGGCGACCGACCAGGGCAAGACTTCCAACATGCACGGCCTGGCGATCGCCGCCGAGACGCTGGGCAAGCCAATCCCCGAGGTTGGGCTGACCACGTTCCGCGCGCCCTACACACCTGTCACCTTCGGCGCGATCGTCAGCCATGCGCGCGGCCCGCTGTTCGACCCGACCCGCAAGACCGCGATCCATCCCTGGGCCGAGGCGCAGGGCGCGGTGTTCGAGGATGTCGGCCAGTGGAAGCGCGCCTGGTACTTCCCGAAAGCCGGCGAGGACATGCATGCGGCGGTCGACCGCGAATGCGTCGCCGTCCGCAACCAGGCCGGGCTGTTCGATGCCTCGACGCTCGGCAAGATCGAAGTGGTCGGCCCGGATGCGGCCAAGTTCATGGAACTGCTCTACACCAACCCGTGGGAGAAGCTGGAGCCAGGCCGCTGCCGCTATGGCATCATGCTGCGCGAGGACGGCTTCATCTATGATGACGGTGTCGTCGGCCGGCTGGCGCCGGACCGCTTCCATGTGACGACGACGACCGGCGGCGCGCCGCGTGTCATGAACCACATGGAAGATTACCTCCAGACCGAGTTCCCGCATCTCAATGTCTGGCTGACCTCGATCACCGAACAGTGGGCGGTGATTGCGGTGCAAGGGCCGAAGTCGCGCGACATCATCGCGCCTTTGGTCGAAGGCATCGACATGTCTGACGAGGCGCTGCCGCATATGTCGGTGCGCGAAGGCAAGATCTGCGGCGTGCCGACACGGCTGTTCCGCATGTCGTTCACCGGCGAGCGCGGTTTCGAGGTCAACGTGCCGGCCGACTATGGCCAGGCGGTCTGGGAAGCGTTGTGGGCCGAGGGCCAGAAGCATGACGCCGCCGCTTACGGCACTGAGGCGATGCATGTGCTGCGCGCCGAGAAGGGCTACATCATCGTCGGCCAGGATACGGACGGCACGGTCACGCCAAACGATGCCGGTCTCGACTGGGCGGTCGGCAAGAAGAAGGCCGACTTCGTCGGCATCAGGGGCATGGCGCGGCCGGATCTGGTGGCCAAGGGCCGCAAGCAACTGGTCGGCCTCAAGACCAAGCACCCCAAGGTGGTGCTGGAAGAGGGTGCCCAGATCGTCGAGGACCCGAAGCAGGCGATTCCGATGAAGATGATCGGCCACGTCACCTCGAGCTATTGGTCGCAGAATTGCGGCCGTTCCATCGCACTGGCGCTGGTCGCCGGCGGACGTCACCGGATGGGCGATACGCTCTACGTGCCGATGCCGAACGGGGTGATCGAAGTGGAGGTTACCGGGATGGTGTTCTTTGACGAGACGGGAGGGCGCCTCAATGGCTAAGGCTGCTGCAAGGACGGCCGCGACGGCTTCGCCCTCGGCAGAGCGGCGTTCGGCATTGGCCGGGCGCACCGTCTCCGCAACAGGTGCCAAGGTCGAAGTGCTGCCACCGGCCGAGCGCATTTCGCTGCGTGCGCCGGAGGCTTCGGTCCCCGCCCTGTCGAAGGCGCTCGGCGTGACCTTGCCGAAGCAGCCGAAAACCTCGGCGTCGAAAGGCGGGCGTACGGCGCTGTGGCTTGGGCCGGACGAGTGGCTTGTCATCGACGAGGCCGGCAAGGACCCGCTCGCCGATTGCGCGGAGGTTTCCGCCTTGCACTCGTCGGTCGGTATCTCGCATCGCAACATCGCGATATCCGTCACCGGTCCGGCGGCGGAAGCCGCGATCAATTCGGGCTGCCCGCAGGATCTGTCGCTCGAGGCCTTCCCGGTGGGCGCCGCTTCGCGCACCATCCTGGGCAAGGCCGAGATCGTGCTGTTGCGCACGGCCGAGGACGCCTTCAGGGTCGAGTGCTGGCGTTCCTTCTCGGACTATGTCTTTACTTTCCTGTCCGAGGGAGCCCGCGACGCCGCCGGCTGACCTCGGAACGTTTGCCGCCCACGTCCGTTGTGCGGCGACAAGTCGAGGGAGAAATGCCGATGCCGTCGAAGTCCGCGCCGAAATCTCCGAAAACCGCGGCGGTCCGTTCGCTCGAACATGAGCGGCATCAAGAGGCCGACACCGAAGAGGAACTCGAGGAAGGCCTCGAGGATACGTTCCCTGCCAGCGATCCGGTGTCCATCACCAGTTCGGCGATCCCCGGTGCACCCGCCAAGCCCGGCAAGGCCAAGACGGTGGCCGGACGCAAAACCCGCAAGCCCTGATTTTAGCAGATTCCGGTTGAAGGCATCTTCCCAACACCTCCGAAGATGCGATATTCAAAGCGCTTTGGAGAGGAAAAATGCCGATAAAAGCTGTTGTCTGGGGCGAGAATGTCCATGAACAGACCAATGCCGCCGTGCGCGACCTCTATCCGCTGGGCATGCACGGCACGATCGCCGCGGCGCTGAACCAGGACAAGCGCATCGAGGCGACCACCGCCACCTTGCAGGAACCCGAACATGGCCTGAGCGAGCCGCGCCTGGCTGCCACCGACGTGCTGATATGGTGGGGCCATGCCGCCCATGGCGAGGTCAAGGACGAGATCGTCGAACGCGTGCAGAAGCGGGTCTGGGAAGGGATGGGGCTGATCGTGCTTCATTCCGGCCACTACTCGAAGATCTTCAAGCGGCTGATGGGCACGCCCTGTTCGCTGAAATGGCGAGAGGCGGGCGAGCGCGAGCGGGTCTGGGCGATCAATCGCGGCCATCCGATCGCGCAAGGCATCGGCGAGTGCCTGGAGATCGGCGAGACGGAAATGTATGGCGAGCCGTTCGCGGTGCCCGAGCCGCTGGAGACGGTGTTCATCTCCTGGTACGAGGGCGGCGAGGTGTTTCGCTCCGGCCTGACCTATCAGCGCGGCGCCGGAAAGATCTTCTACTTCTCGCCGGGCCACGAGACCTATCCGATCTATCACAATGAAGGCGTTCAGCAGGTGCTGCGCAACGCCGTGCATTGGGCACACAATTCGGCCCCGGCTTGGGCCGGCATCACCAACGCGCCGAATGTGCCGACGGACAAGGCCAAGGAGAAGATCGTCCAAAAAGGCCTGCGCCTGCATGCCGACGGTGACAAGGGGTTGAGCTGATGCACCGCCTGCTTTTGCTCGGCACCGGCTGGATCGCGGCACACCATATCGAGGAGTTCGGTCAGGTTCCTGGCTGCACCATCGTCGCTTGCGTCGATCGTCTGCCGGGCCGCGCTGCGGCGTTCGCCGCCGCCAACAAAATAGGCACCTTCTTCGAGAGCCTCGAAGCGGCGATCGCCTGGGGCGAGTTCGATGCCGCCATCAACGCGACGCCGGACCAGGTCCACAAGGCGACGACACTGGCCCTGCTGGCCGCCGGGAAACATGTCTTCTGCGAGAAGCCGCTGGCGCCGAACCATGCCGATGCGCTTGCGATGAGCGAAGCCGCCGAGGCGGCCGGGCTCGTCAACATGGTCAACCTGACCTATCGCAACACGCCGGTGATCCAGGAGGCGCGGCGCATGGTGCGGGCCGGTGAGATCGGCGAGCTGCGCCACGTCGAGGCCAGCTACAGGCAAAGCTGGCTGGTCAGCAAGTTCTGGGGCGACTGGCGGGTCGACGACAAATGGCTGTGGCGCCTGTCGAGCCGGCACGGTTCGACAGGCGTGCTGGGCGATGTCGGCATCCATATCCTCGACTTCGCGACCTATGGGGCGGCCGAGGATATCGTCTCCCTGCATGCCGATCTGGTGACGTTTCCGAAGGTCGAGGGCGACCGCGTCGGCGACTATGTGCTCGACGTCAATGACAGCTTGGCGATAACGGCGCGGCTCAGCTCAGGCGCGCTGGCCACGATCATGGCCAGCCGCTACACGACAGGCCATGGCAATGATTTGTCGCTGGCCCTGCACGGCACCAAGGGCGCGATCAAGGTCGAGACCGACGGCAAGGTTTCGCGGCTGTCCGCTTGCCTGGGTGATGACGTCGATCTGCACCGTTGGCGGACGTTGACGCCGCCTGACGTCAAGCACAATGCCCAGCGCTTCGCCGATGCGCTGGACACGGGACGGAACGGTGATCCGTCTTTCCGGCGCGCCGCCGAGATGCAGAAGCTGATCGATGCGGCCTTCGAAAGTTCAGCGACCAAGCTGCCGGTCTCGATCGCCTGAATCACCGTCTGGCCGGCTGAGCCGGCCAGAACCGACTTCCGAAATCTTGGTAGGCCGAAATCTCAGTAGGCGCTCGGCATGATCCACGGGTTCACCGTGATCCCGAGCCGCGGGCCCTTGCCGCTTGTCGTGGCTTCCGTGGAAGCTTTCTTGTCGACCGAACCGGTCGAAGCGCAATCGAGCTTCACATTGGTCTTGGTGTCGACGCAGGTCGCCGCAGTCGGGTGCTTGACCGGCTGGCTGGTGCCGGCGGCGAAAGCCGAACCCGAAAGTGCCAGCACGGCGGCGAGGGTGAGGAGTGTCTTTTTCATGGTCAGTCTCCGTGTTCGACGGGCGAATTTGTTCCGTACATGTACGTTACTTCGTACAAATACGTCCGTCGATCGCGAAGTTCAAGGGAGAATCGTACACGTACGGTAGTTTTTTGTTAACCAAGAAATTCGATCCCGATTTGGGTGCCAGGTCGGCGCGGAAATCTGCGAAACCGAAAGGGCGGGCGCTCAGCAGTTGACCGGTTTTTCGGTCAACGGCGGCACGTCTTGCGTGCTGAGCGTGGCAAGGGTGAAGTCGCACATCCGCTTCACGAAAGCCTGCGCGTCGCCGAAGGGATAGAAGGGGAAAGTGATCAACAGCGAGATCGTGCCATGGCCGACCGCCCACAGCATGGTGGCAATGGCGCGCGGATCGCCGTGCAATTTGCCGGCGGCGACACAGGCCTCGACCCTGCTGATCAGCACCTTCATCGCCGGATTGCCTTCCTCCATGTCCTCGTAGCTCCTGCCTTCCGGCAGCTTGGTCTTTTCGGTCATGAAGACGGTGCGGTACTCATTGGGATTGCCGAGCCCGAAGGCAGCGTATTCGGTCATCACCGCCTGCAAGGCCTCGATCGGATCGTCGGACGGGTGCTCCTCGATGCGCCGGGCGAGCGTTTCGAACGCGTCCTCGGCCAGCGCGAAGAGGATGTCCTGCTTGTCGGCGAAGTAGGAATAGACAGACATCGGCGCATAGCCGACCCGCTTGGCCAGCTTGCGGATGGTCAAGCCTTCATAGCCTTCTTCCTGGACGAGCTTGTGTGCCGCCTCGACAAGCTCCGAGCGCAGTTCGGCCTTTTGTTTCTCGCGGCGCTTCTGGACGCTCAGCGGCAAGTCTGTTGCCCTTGTCTGGTTGGTGCCTGGCTAAATTATATACGCTGTACGGAAACGAACAAGGGCGCCACGGGTTCCCAAGCGGCAGGCGTCATGCCGGTCATGAGGGAGTGGCCGGGTCGGCGGCACCCGTGATCAGCACCGTTCCTCCTTCGAAGCGGCCCATCCCGTCTCCCTCTTACGCCTGCTTGTGGATCAGTTTGGCGGCGAGATGCGAGAGCAATTTCACCGCCTCGCCGTAGGTTCTGGCCTTCTCCGGATTGGAAGCATTGCCGTCGAGCGCGCGCTTGTAGACACCCTGGCAGATTGCCGCCAGCCGGAAGAAAGAGAAGGCGAGGAAGAACGTCCAGTTGCCGATGCCGGTCAGCCCACGCCGCCGGCAATAGGCGGCGACATAGTCCTTCTCGGAGGGCAGGCCGAGTGCCGAGCGATCGATGCCGCCCAGGCCGCGAAAACCCGAGGCATGCGGCAGGCGCCATTGCATGCATTGATAGGCGATGTCGGCGAAGGGGTGGCCTGACGTCGACAGTTCCCAGTCGAGCACCGCCAGCACCTTAGGCTGGTCCGGCGCGAAGATCAGATTGTCCAACCGGTAATCGCCATGCACCAGCGCAGCCCTGACATCATCGGCTGGCACATGGGTTTCCAACCAGGCAATCAGCCGGTCCATGTCGCCGATCGCGCTGGTTTCCGAGGCGCGATACTGGCTGGTCCAGCGTGCCAGCTGGCGCTTGAAGTAATTGCCGGGGCGGCCGAAATCGCCGAGACCCACGGCCTCGACGTCGACGTCGTGCAGGGCGGCAAGCGTGGCGTTCATGGCATCGTAGATCGCGGCGCGCTCATCGTTGCCGCGCGCCTCGGGCAGCGCCGGATCCCAGAAGATGCGGCCCTCAAGGAAATCCATCACGTAGAACATGCGGCCGATCGGCGAGGCTTCGGCCGACAGATGCAGCATTTCGGGTACCGGCACGGCGGTGCCCGAAAGCGCCTTCATCACCCGGAATTCGCGGTCGACCTGGTGCGCCGATTTCAAGAGTTGGCCTGGCGGCTTGGCGCGCAGCACGTAACGGCCGCTTTCAGCCGTCAGGAGATAGGTCGGGTTGGATTGGCCGGATTTGAATTTCTCGATTGCCGCGAGCCCGGAAAAGCCCGGGATGTGCGCCTCGAGGTAGGGCGCAAGCGCCGCCTGGTCGAGCGCGTTCGGGTCGCTCATGCCGTCTCGGGCTGGCGTTCAATCAAGGTCAGCGTCAGCCAGCGGGCGGTCAGCGCCGGTTTCTTCGAACCTTCGATCTCGATGGTCACGTCGTGCGCCGTTTGCACCCAGCCCGACGGCCTGACCTTGACGTCGGCCAGCACGAAACGGGTGCGGATGCGCGCGCCGGTCTTCACCGGCGCCAGGAAGCGCAGCGAATCGAAGCCATGGTTGACGCCCATCTTGCCGTTTTCCAGCGGCGGCATGGTCTCGAACGTCATCGCCGAAAGCAGCGACAGCGACAGGAAGCCATGCGCGATGGTGCCGCCGAACGGCGTTTCGCGCTTGGCCCGCTCCGGATCGCAGTGGATGAACTGATGGTCGTCGGTGGCGTCGGCGAACTGGTCGATCATGCGCTGCGTGACCACGCGCCACGGCGAAACGCCGACCTCCTTGCCGACACTGGCCAGAAGCACATCGAGACTGATCGGTTCCACGCTCATGTCCTCCAGTTCACCTCCGGCTTCTGCGGCCGGAAAATGTCATTCCTTGAACAAGGTCAGCCCATGCTGCACCGACTGTCCGCCGTCAATCGGCAGAATGGCGCCGGTGACATAGCTGCCTGCACGGCTGCACAAATAGAGCGTTGCGCCGGCAATGTCATCCGGTGTGCCGATGCGGCCGATCGGGACATGGCTGCCGACATGCCTGGCCTGTTCGTCCGTGCCGGTGGCGAATGCCGTCATGCGGCTCTGGAAGGGGCCTGGGGCAAAGGCGTTGACGGTGATGCGGCGGCCGGCGAATTCGAGTGCCAGCGTGCGCGTCAGGTGATGCACGGCAGCCTTGGAGGCGGTGTAGGAATAGGCGTCGTCGGCCAGCGGCTGCGTGCCCATCACCGAGCCCAGATTGATCACCCGGGCCGGATCGGCGTCGCTTGCACCGGCATCGAGCAGCGGCAGCAATTCGCGGGTCAGATGGAAGACCGCGGTGACATTGACGCCAAACACCTTGGCCCAGGCGTGGTAGGGAAAGCTTTCCAGCGGCGCGCCCCAGGACACGCCGGCATTGTTGATCAGAATATGCAGTCTTTCGGTCCGCGCCCTGACCTCACCGACCAGGGCGGCAATGCCAGCCTCGCTGGAAACGTCGCCGGCAAAGCCTTCCGCCCGGCCCGGGGCGCCAAGTCCGTTCAATTCGCCGGCCACCTTGATGCAGTCCTCGCCCTTGCGCGAGGCGATCATCACGCTGGCGCCGGCCTTGACCAGCGCTGTTGCCGCCATGCGGCCGATGCCGGTCGCCGCTCCCGTTACCAGCGCGGTCTTGCCGGCAACCGAAAACAGCTCGTCCAGGTAGCTCATCCGAATTCTCCGCGCCGTTGCCCCGCCCGCGGGCAAAACAGTTCGCGTTGACAAGGCTATCCGAAGTACGGTCATCCTTGCCACGGATAAAATGCCTGGCGTGCATGAAGGGTTAGCGACCGATGACGCAGATGAATCTCGGCATGACCGAGCGGCTGAAGCCGATCCACGCACGCGTCGCGGCCATGGTGCGCGACGAGATCATGCCGCTTGACAAGGAGTTCCTCGGCGAAGTCGGCAAGGCGGGCGACCGCTGGGTCTACAGCAAGCGCCAGAGCGAGATTCTCGAAGGGTTGAAGAAGACCGCCCGGGAACGCGGCCTGTGGAACTTCTGGCTGACCGGCTCGGAACGCGGCTACGGCCTGTCCACCGTCGAATACGCCTATCTGGCCGAGGAGATGGGCAAGGCACATCTCGGCGCCGAAACCTTCAACTGCTCCGCGCCCGACACCGGCAATATGGAGGTTCTGGAACGCTACGGTTCGGCCGAGCACAAGCGGGAATGGCTCGAGCCGCTGCTGGACGGAAAAATCCGCTCGGCCTATCTGATGACGGAGCCGGATGTCGCCTCCTCCGACGCCACCAACATTTCCATGCGCTGCGAGCGGCAGGGCGGTGACTATGTGCTCAACGGCGAGAAATGGTGGGCGTCGGGCGCCGGCGATCCGCGCTGCGCCATCTATATCGTCATGGTGCGGACCGGCGGCGATGAAGAGCCGCGGCATCGCCGCCATTCGATGATCCTGGTACCCTCGGCCACGAAAGGCGTGACCAAGGTCCGCGCCATGCAGGTCTATGGCGACGATGACGCGCCGCACGGCCACATGCATCTTCGCTTCGACAATGTGCGGGTATCGGCGTCGAATCTGATCCTCGGGGAGGGCAGGGGTTTCGAGATCGCGCAAGGCCGGCTCGGGCCGGGCCGGATCCATCATTGCATGCGCGCCATCGGCCAGGCCGAGATGGCGCTGGAAATGCTGTGCCAGCGTTCCGTGCGCCGCGAGGCCTTCGGCCAGAAGCTGGCGAAACTCGGCGCCAATTTCGACATCATCGCCGAATGCCGGATGGAGATCGAAATGGCCCGGCTGCTCTGCCTCAAGGCGGCGTGGATGATCGACCAGGGCGACGCGCGGGCCGCGGCCCCCTGGATCAGCCAGATCAAGGTCATCGCGCCGCGCGTGGCGCTCAAGGTCACCGACGAGGCGGTGCAGATGTTCGGCGCAAAAGGCATCAGCCAGGACACGCCGCTCGCGCGCTCGTGGACGCATCTGAGGACGCTGCGCCTCGCCGACGGGCCTGACGCAGTCCATCGCCGCCAGGTGGCGCGGACGGAGCTGAAGAAATACACGCAGGAGAAGGTCTGAGCGGCAGTTAGGCTGGCCACATACGGTTCTTCCCGCGGCAACCAAGGAGTGTCACTGATGACAATCCCCTCCGAAATGAAGGCGCTGCTCCTGGTGGGCGACGGTTATACCAGGACACCGAGCGGCAGTGCGCTCGAGGCGATGGAGCCGTATCTCGAGCCGGGAAGCATCGCCGTGCCGGCGCCCGGACCGAGCCAGGTGCTGATCAAGGTCAGTCTGGCTTCGATCAATCCATCGGATGTCGCCTTCATCAAGGGCCAGTACGGGCAGCCGCGCGCCAAGGGCCAGCCGGCGGGCTTCGAAGGTGTCGGCACAGTCGTCGCGGGCGGGGAGGAGCCCTATCCCAGGAGCCTCATCGGCAAGCGGGTCGCCTTCGCCACCGGTCTCAGCAATTGGGGCTCGTGGGCTGAATATGCGGTCGCCGAGGCGGCGGCCTGCATTCCGCTCGTCGATACGGTGCGCGACGAGGATGGCGCTGCGATGATCGTCAATCCGCTGACCGCGATCGCCATGTTCGACATCGTCAAACAGGAAGGCGAGAAGGCCTTCATCATGACCGCAGGCGCCAGCCAGCTCTGCAAGCTGATCATCGGCCTGGCCAGGGAGGAGGGGTTCCGGCCTGTTGTCACCGTGCGCCGCGACGAGCAGATCGCGCTGCTGAAAGAGCTTGGCGCGGCGCGTGTCCTCAACGAAAAGGCGCCGGATTTCGAGACCACCCTGCGCGAGGTGATGAAGGCCGAACAGCCGCGTATCTTCCTCGATGCGGTAACCGGGCCACTGGCTTCGGCGATCTTCAATGCGATGCCTAAGCGGGCGCGCTGGATCATCTACGGCCGGCTCGATCCCGAGGCCACGGTCATCCGCGAGCCCGGCCAGCTGATCTTCCAGCACAAGCACATCGAGGGCTTCTGGCTGAGCGAATGGATGCGCCAGTTCCGCGACCGCCGTGGTCCGGCGGTTCTCGAGGCGCAGAAGCGGTTTTCCGATGGACGCTGGTCGACCGACGTGACGGCGGTCATTCCGCTGGCAGAGGCAATGGCGCGCGTGCCGGCGGAACTGGCCAAGCCCAACGGCAAGGTCTTCATCCGGCCTTGAAACGGTGACCTTGCTCTCGATGGTCGACACATTCACGTGTCCGGCTGCCATCGGACCGGCCGGATCGCCGCTTGCGCCATCGACCCCCCTATGCCGCGCCGCTTTGTCCGTGATATGCCGCCGCCATCGAATGCCGGGACGACGCCAGGCTAAGGCGTCTCCCCCAATGGCGTGCGGGGTGTATTGATGACGATTTCCAAGCCGGTTTTCGACCGTTTGGGGCTGAGCCTGTGGGTCGGGGCATTCCTGGTCGTCCTCGGGATGGTGCTATGGTCGCCCTACACGCGCACGGTGATGCAGGCCTACGGATTTGGCAGCGAGGCGTTCCTCAGCGGCCAGCCACTGTACAATCTCCAGTCCGAGATGGGCTATCTCTACGCGCCGGCCTTTGCCGCGCTCTATGTTCCGGTGCTGAAGCTCGGTCCGCATCTGGGCGGACTGGTGTGGCACGTACTGGGGTTTGCGGTGCTCACCTTCGCCGCGATGCGCCAGGTGCGCAAGCTCGGTGGCGGGGAATTGACGTGGCTGCTTTCCTTCGGGCTCTTCCTTGCCTTGCCGATGGCGCTGGGTGCGATCCGCAACGGCCAGGCGACGATCCTCCTGACCGGCGCCTGCTGGCTCCTGACCCTGTCGGCGCTCGAAGGGCGGCGCGCCGAGACCTTCTTCTGGGCATCGGTCGCCATCATTGCCAAACCGACCGCGATCATCATGCTTTTGTTGGTGGGAGCCCTGCGCCTGCGGCTGATACCCGTGCTCGTGCTGGCGGTGCTGTTCGTGCTCGCCATTCCATATGCTTTCGCACCTGCCGGCTACCTCAACGAGCAGTACGGTGATTTCGCCAGCATGCTGACCTCCATGGCGGTCGACAAGTCCGGCCATTTTGTGCCCACCGACTTCACGGCGCCTTTCACGTCGGCAGGCCTACCCATGCCTGAATTCGCCGCCACGATCGTGCGTGTCGTCGTGGCATTGCTTACGCTATCGACCGTTCTCTGGTTCGACCGCAAGCTCCAGCCTGGAATGGCGGGACTGGCCATCTTCCTGACGGCCGCCTTCTACATGTGCGTCTTCAATCCGCGCGTCGAGCCAAATACCTACGCCATGATCGCGGTGCCTGCCGGCCTCGCTATCGCCACACTGTGGCGGGACGAGCGTGGCGGGGTCCTGGCTTCGGTGCTGTCGATGGTATTGTTCGTCACAGGTTTGACGGGCGTCGAGCGCCACATGCATGATTTCTTCTTCCCCTGGTTCCGGCCGCTCGCGGTCACCTTCATCGTCTGTCCGCTGATCTGGTGGTTCTGGGCCAAGGCGAGCGAAAAGATGGCGAATGTCGGACCCGTCGCACATGGCTGAGTTGCGTCAGAAACTCGATATCGTGGCGCCCTTCTTCAACGAGGCGCAATCGGCGTCGGCCTTTGCCGCGCTGCTCGACAGGCTCGAGGAAGCGGTATCAAGCCGTTTCGGCATGGCCGTCCACAAGATCCTGGTCGACGACGGCAGTCGCGACGATGGCGCCGAACGGTTTTCGCTGGCGCTGTCGGGCTCCTGGGAGATCGTTCGCCTCAGCCGCAATTTCGGCAAGGAGGTCGCGGTGCTCGCCGGCCTCGACCAGTCGCGCGGCGACATGGTGCTGATCATGGATTCGGACCTGCAGCATTCCATGGACATCAGCCTGCAGATGATTGCCGAGTTGGTGAAGCATCCCGATATCGACGTCGTCTACGCCCAGAACGACCGGCGCGAGGCCAGCTGGCGGCGCAGCCAGCTGGCGAAGCTGTTCTATAGCCTGATCAACAGCAGCCAGCGTTTCGATATCCCCGAGAACGCGGGAGATTTTCGCGTCATGCGCGGTACCGTCGCGCGCGCGCTGACCAGCCTGCGCGACAAGCGGCGCTTCAACAAGGGCCTGTTCGCCTGGGCAGGCTTCCGCCAGAAAGCCATACCCTATTCGCCGGAAAACCGGGCTGTCGGCACGTCGAAATGGAGCCGGCTCAACCTGATCGCCTTTTCGCTGGAAGGCTTTACGTCGTTTTCCGTCATCCCGCTGCGCATCATCAGCCTGAGCGGCATGCTGGCGGCGCTGGCGGGCATCGTTTACGGCGCCAAGGTGTTCTTCGAAGTGATGTTCTACGGCATCGCCGTGCCTGGCTATCCCAGCCTGATGGTCGCCGTCGTCCTGCTGGGTGGCCTCAACCTGACCTTGCTTGGTTTGATCGGCGAATATGTCTGGGTCACGCTGTCGGAGAGCAAGGACCGGCCGGTCTACATCGTGCGCGATGTCGTGCGCAGCGAGGTCTCGGACAGGCCGCCAGGCGCGTCCGGCATATGACGCGGCGCATTCGCCTGATCGCCGACGACTACGGCCTGGCGCCAGGGGTTTGCGCCGGAATTCTAGACCTGCTCGACCGGCGACGGCTGACCGGCACCAGTTGCATGACCGGTTTTCCGGAATGGGCCGGGGCGGCGGCGCGTATCAGGCCGTTGTGCGGCCATGCGGCGATCGGGCTGCACCTGACACTTACGGATCAGCCGGCCGTCACAGGCAAGTCGAGCCTGGCGCCCGAGGGCCGGCTGCCGCCGCTTCGTTCGCTCGCCCTGCCGGTCCTGCGCGGCCGGATCGACAAGCGCGATGTCCATGCCGAACTCGACGCGCAGTACAGTCGGTTCGTCGAGGCGCTCGGCCGCAAGCCCGACTTCATCGACGGTCATCAGCACGTGCATTTCCTGCCCGTCGTGCGCGGATGGCTGCGGGCGTATTTTCCCGACGCCGCCGGCAGGCCGGTGCTGCGCGGCGCTCCGGCGCTTGGCGATGCCGCCGTCGCACCGAAGATCGCGGCAATCGCTGCCGTGGCCGCCGGCTTCAATCAATCGATGCAGCGCGCCGGCTTTGCCGTTTGGAAGCCGCTCGCCGGCATCTACGACTGGCGGCAACCCGAAAAATTTGCGCCATTGCTGAAGGCCGCGGTCGAAGCGTTGCCGGACCATGGGCTGTTCATGTGCCACCCCGGCCATGTCGACGAAACACTGCGCGCGCGCGACCCGATGCAAGGCGTGCGCGAAGTGGAATTCGGGGTGCTGGCCTCGGATGCGTTCGGCGCGAGCCTGGCCCGCGCCGGTGTCGAGTTCATGGACGGCAAGGGATGAGCGGAGCCGATCGACCCCAGCGTTCAACCGGCAGCAAGATCGCCCGTTTTGCGCTTGTCGGACTGGTGAACACGGCCATCGACCTTGCCGGCTTTTCCCTGCTGCTCAAGCTGCACGTCCCACCGCTTGCCGCCAACGTCCTCTCGTGGTCGATCGCCGTCATCTTCTCTTTCGTGGCCAATGGCTTCTGGTCGTTCGAGCGCAATCACGCCATCCGGCTGCATGACGCCTTCCTGCGGTTTGTCACGGCCGGGGCGCTGATTTCGCTCGGCGTCTCCAGCCTGTCGATCGCACTCTTCGCCGGCATCACCGGCGTGTGGCCGGCAAAGATCGGCGGGGTCATCGTGGCGGCTGTGCTGAACTTCCTTGCCGCGCGCTGGTCGATCGAAGGCCGGCTGCTGAAATAGCTATCTCTATTCCGCCGGTTCCACATTGGTGTAGGCGGCTTCCTCGAGTTCGCGCTTCAGCCGCGCTTCCTCATGGGTCTTCGGCGTGACGAAGCGGCCAAGCAGGAGATAGGCGACCGGTGTCAGGAACAGCGTCGATACGGTGGCCAGGCCAAGCCCGCCGACGATCACCCAGCCGAGCGCCACGCGTGCCTCCGCGCCCGCGCCGGCGGCCAGCACAAGCGGCACACCGCCAAGTATGGTGCAGATCATCGTCATCATCACCGGCCGCAGGCGAATGGTGGAGGCCTGCTCGATCGCTTCGCGCACGCCCAGGCCGCGATCACGCAGCTGATTGGCGAATTCGACGATCAGGATGCCGTTCTTGGCCATGACGCCGACCAGAAGCACCAGGCCGATCTGGCTGTAGGCATTGAGGCTGGTGCCCGACAGCAGCAGCGCGAAAATGGCGCAGGCAAGGCCGAGCGGCACTGTCGCCATGATGATGACGGCACTGACGAAACTCTCGAATTGGGCGGCCAGCACCAAAAGGATGATGATCAGGGCGAAGCCGAAGATGGTGACCATGGCGCTGTTGGTTTCGCCCAATGTGGCGGCTTCGGCCAGCGGCAGGATGCGGCTGCCGGGCGGCAGGAGCGGCGTGGCGATCTCCTCGGCACGCGTCAGCGCATCGCCAAGCGCGAAATTGCCTGAGAGGTTGGAGGTGATTGCCACCGAAGGCTGCTGCTGTTCGCGCGACAGCGACGGCGGCACGGCGCGCTCGGTCAGCGTGGCGATGGTCGACATCGGCACGAAGCGGCCATCCGCCGTCTTGAGGAAGACATTTTCCAGATCGGTCGGGTCGTTGATCGGATTGGTGGTCGAGACCAGCTTCACGCCGTAGCTGCGGTCGGCGATGTAGACATCGACGACGTCGTTGCCGTCGAGCATGGCTTGCATGGTGTTGGCGAGCCCGGATATGTCGATGCCGAGGTCGGAAGCGCGCTCACGGTCGATGGCCACGGCCAGCTGCGGCTGCGTCGGGTCGATCGACAGGCGTGGCGTCTGGAAGCGCTGATCCTTCTGCATCTCGGCGATGATCTTGACCGCCGCATCGCCGAGCGCCTTGCGATCGTTGCCGACCAGAGCGAACTGCAGGCCGTTGCCGGCGCCGCGGATGCCGAGACTGTTGGGCTGGACCGGGAAGATGCGCACGCTGGGCACCTGTTTGGTCAGCTGGCTGATCTCGGCCATGATCTCCTGCTGGCTGCGGCTTCGCTCGTCCCACGGCGCCAGCGTCATCACCATGAAGCCCGAGTTGTAGGAACCGTTCTGGCCGGCGTTCTCGAAGGTCGAGCGAATCTCGCCGGAATCGCGCATCGGCTGGATCAGCCGCTCGATCTTCTGCATCTGCTGCGTGGTGTAGTCGAGGCTGACGCCTTGCGGGGCGTTGATGCGCAACAGCACGGCGGCGCGATCCTCGGTGGGCGTCAGTTCCTGGCGGATCGTGCCGAACAGCGTGAAGGCGATGCCGGCAAACAGCACCGCGACCAGAACCACGATCCACGGCGCGTCGAGACATGCATGGAGCGCACGCTTGTAGCCGGCATTGAGGACGCCGCCGATGCGCGCGCCGATGCCGTGGTCACCTTCGTGGTGAAGCGACGCGCTGGTCAGCATGCGCGAGGCAAGCATCGGGCAAAGCGTCAGCGCCACCACGCAGGACAGAAGCACCGACATCGCAAGCACGAAGCCGAATTCGCGGAACAGGCCGCCGGTCTGTCCCGGCAGGAACGAGATCGGTACGAAGACCGCGACCAGCGTCAGCGTGGTGGCAACGACGGCGAAGAACACTTCCTGTGCGCCGAGCACGGCGGCCGCGCGCGGCCCCATGCCCTCATTGCGCCGTCGCACGATGTTTTCCAGCACCACGATGGCGTCATCGACGACAAGGCCGGTGGCCAGCACCAAAGCGAGCAGCGTAAGGATGTTGATCGAGAAGCCGGCCAGATAGATGGCGGCTACGGTGCCGATCATGGCGACCGGCATCGACAGGCCCGGGATGAGCGTGGCGCGCCAGTCGAGCAGGAAGACGTAGATGACGATCAGCACCATGGTGACCGACAGGCCGAGCGCGATCTCGACCTCGTGCACGGCACCCTTGACGAAGACGGCGTCGTCGCTGGTGATCTTGATCGACATGCCGTTGGGCAGGTTCGCCTGCAGCTTGGCGACGGCGGCCTGGACGCCGGTCGAAATGTCCAGCGTGTTCGATTCCGCCTGCCGGATGATGCCGATGCCGATGCCGGTCTTGCCGTCCGAACGCAGCGTGGTCTGGCCGACATCGGGGCCGAGCGTGACGGTCGCGACATCGCGGATGCGCGTGGTGCCGCCGATGATGATGTTTTCGAATTCCGCAGGCGTCGTCACGTCGGCCGTGGTGCGGACGATCAGGTCCTGGTTGGTCGTGGTGATCGACCCCGCCGGGGAATCGAAGGCGACGGAGGCGAGCACCGCCCTGAGGTCGGCGACCGTGAAGCCAAGGCTGGCGAGCTTGTTCTGGTCGACGTCGATGCGGAAGATCTTGTCGCGGTCGCCATAGACCTGGACGTCGGCGACGCCCGGGACGGCGGCCAATTCGTCCTCGATCTGGTCCTGTACCACCACCGTCATGTCCTGGATCGACATGGTGTCCGAAGTCACCGCCAGCCGCATCACCGCGTCGGAATTGGCGTCGGCCTTGACGATGCGCGGTGGATCGGCCGTATCCGGCATCTGGTTTGCAACGCGGCCGACGGCATCGCGCACATCCGAGGCGGCGACGTTGAGGTCGACACCGTCGTTGAACTCGATGGTGACACGGCTCGATCCGAATGAGGAGGATGATGAAATCGACTTGACGCCGGAGACGCGAGCGACGGCGCCCTCGATCGTGTCGGTCAATTCGCGGTCGACGGTTTCGGCCGCCGCCCCCTCGAAGGTGGTGGAGACCGTGACCACGGCACGATCGACGTCGGGCAATTCGCGGATCTCGACGCCGTAGAAGGCCGCGAGGCCGGCAACCGCAATGAGGACGTTGAGCACGAAGGCCATGACCGGCCTGCGGATGAACAGGGCGGTGAAGCCGGTATCGCTGCCGGCGTTGACGGGTCCGGTCATGAGCCTTCCGCGGCGGTGGCGGCGCGCTGCTCCTGGCCGGCGATGCGAACCTCGCCGCCTTCGCTGACATTTTGGGTGCCCTCGGTGACAACCATGTCGCCGCGGCTGATCTCCGCGTCGATCAGCACGGTTTCGGTGTTGCGCTGGATGATGCGAACCGGCAACCGCCTGGCCTTGCCGTCCTCGACCTGCCAGACATAAGCACCGTCCGATCCCCACAGGATCGCCAGCGGGCTGACGGCGGGATAGGTCTCGCCGGGGAATTTCATGGTGATGGAGAACGACATGCCGGCGCGCAGCGAGTCGGCCGGGTTGGCGATCTTGGCCTTGACCAGGAGGGTGCGGCTCTTTTCGTCGATATGATTGTCGATCGCCGACACCGTGCCGGTATAGGCGTTGCTCTGATTGGCGATCGGCGTCGCCTTCAATTGCGCGCCGACCTTGACGGCGGCGGCGAAGCGTTCGGGCACCTGGAAATCGACCAGGATGGAGGACCGGTCGTCCAGCGTGGCGATCGCCGACTGGTTGGTCACGTAGTTGCCGGCCGAGATCGGCAGGATGCCGACGGTGCCCGATATCGGCGCCAGGATCGAGCGACGCTGCAGCGCAAGCTCGGCATCCTGAAGCGCCAGCTTGGCGCCGGCCAGCACCACTTCGGCATCGGCGACCGCGACCGGCGTGGCGGCGTTGGAGGCGCGCAGCGACTTGACGCGGTCGAGCTTGGCTTGTGCGTCCTGCAGGGCGAGCTTGGCCCGATTCTGGGCAATGATCTCCGTCTCGGAATCGAGCGTGGCGATGATCTGCCCCTTGTCGACATGGCTGCCGGATTCGACCAGCAGTTCGGCAAGGCGGCCCGAACTATAGGGATTGACGGTCACCGAGGCGTTGGCGCGGCCGGTGCCGATCGCCTGCAGGCGGTCGTTGATGGTGGCCGTGCCGGCAGGCAAGGCGACGACGTCGACCTGCCGGGGGCCATTGCGATTGCCGGCCTGTCTCGCGTCGGCCGCACTGTTTCCGGCCGGAGGCGTCGCCGCATAGGCCCAGTCTATCCCCCAACGCGCCAGCACTTCGGGAGCTCCGGGATAGAAGCGCGCCCAGGCAGCCGCAGCGACGACCACGATCACAAGCGCAACGACAATTTGCTTTGAGGTGCGCATCGACACTCCGGTTTCCAGGAATCGTCAGCCCCTTCCCGAAGGAGCGGCACAGCGACGGTACGGGCGGGCGGCGAAATCCGGCCACGCCACACCTCGCATATCAGCGGTTTATGGCAATTATCACGCGATCGTGCACATTAAATCTCGGTAACGTGAAGTCGGGACACCCCCGTCGGGACGGATGCGATTTGGCCGGGATCCGCCTAACGCAGGCCTTCCATCTCGCGGATGCGCCGGGCGCCGTCGGCCTCGAGTTGTCTTGTGACGGCGCCGATCAGCGTTTCGGCGACGACGAAAAGCGCCGCCGAGGAATCCCATGCGGAGGGCACGGCCGTTCGTCCGGCGATGACGTGTCGGGCAAAGCGGGCGATCGGCGACAGCCACTGGTCGGTGAACAGCACGATCTGAACGCCGCGCTGGTGTGCCTTCTCGGCGAAGCGGACGAGGCTGTCCTGGTAGCGCCTGATGTCGAAGATCACCAGCACATCGCGCTTGCCCATGTCGATCAGCCGGTCGCGCCACATGCTCTCCTGGCCGGCGAGGTGAAAAACATCGGGCTGGATAACGGCAAGATGGGCGGCCATGTAACGTGCCAGCGGGTCGGTGAAGCGGCCGCCGATCAGAAATGTCTTGCCACGCCGGTCGGCAAGCCGCGCCGCGATATCGGCAAGCTGCCTGTCGGAGAGGTGGCGGAAGGTCTCGCGCATATTGTCGAGCGTCGCTTCCAGCATCGGAGAGACCGTGCCGCCGCCGGGCGAGGGCGGGTTGAGGGTCCGTATCGCCGGCGATTGCAATTGCGCCGCCAGTTCGTCCTGCAGGGTCGACTGGAATTCCGGATAGTTCTGGAAGCCGAGCCGGGCGACGAAGCGCAGGATCGTCGGCGAGGAGACACCGGCCGCGGCCGAGAATTCGGCGACCGTCTTCAGGCCGATCATCGGATAGCTCGCGATCAGCGTCTGGGCCGCGCGCCGTTCGCCGGCCGGCATCGCGCCAATGCGGTCGGCGATCAGTTCGGCAATGCTGGAAATCATGTTTTCCCCCACCCGCTGGCCCTGCCCACGAGATCGCATTTGACAAAGCCGGGCAAACTGTATGAAATCATCCATAGGGACGCAATGAGGCAAAATACGTAACATACGATACAGCGCTCCCCGGGGACGGCAGACTATGGAGAAAGCACGGCCCGCCAGCCTTGCATCGTCTGATACCGTTGGGGTGACCAACCCTGGCGGCTCAAGCCCTTTCGTGCTGACCTGCGATCACGCTTCCAATTTCCTGCCCGCCGAATTCGGTACGCTCGGCCTTGCCGCCGAGGATCTGTCCCGCCACATCGCCTGGGATCCCGGCGCGCTGCCGGTTGCGCTACGCATGGCGCAAACCCTCGATGCGACGCTGGTCGAAACCCGAATTTCGCGGTTGATCATCGACTGCAACCGGCCGCTCGATGCGCCGGACCTGGTGTCGCCGGTCAGCGAGACGACGATCATTCCCGGCAATGCCGACCTGACCGAAAAGCAGCGCTCGGCGCGGGTCGCCCTGTCATGGCAGCCGTTTCACGACGCCATCGAGCGTATCGTCGAGGAACGGCTGGCGCGCGGCCAGGAGACCCGGCTGGTTTCCGTGCATTCCTTCACGCCCGTCTACAAGGGCCGCAACCGGCCCTGGCATATCGGCATCATCCACGATGAGGACCGCCGGCTGGCCTCGCCGCTGATATCGGCGCTCAGGCGGCTTGCCGGCATCACCGTCGGCGTCAACGAACCCTATTCCCCAGCCGACCGTGTCTATTTCACGCTGGAACGGCATGCGCGCTCGCGCGGGCTACCCTGCGCGATGATCGAAATCCGCAACGATGAAATCTCCGGCGAGACCGGGCAGCGGAAATGGGCGGATCTGCTTGCGGGCATTTTTTTGAATCTGGAGCCAGAGGAGGCCAAGGGCTCTCGACGAAGCGCAGTCGGAAAGTCAGTTCAATCGGCCAGCTAAGAACCAAGAGGGGAATTCTGACATGACAACACCTGATCAACCCGACAAGTCGGAGGACACAAATATCCTTCACAGTATGGGTTACGCCCAGGAATTGGCTCGCCGCATGAGCGGCTTCTCCAACTTCGCCATTTCCTTCTCGATTATCTGCATCCTGGCGGGCGGCATTACGTCCTTCCCGCTGGCGATGGCCACCGGCAGTGGTTTCGAGGCGACCATCGGCTGGCTCATCGGGGGCGTCTTCGCCCTTGTCGTCGCTGCTTCGCTGGGCCAGATCGGCTCGGCCTATCCTACCGCCGGCGGCCTCTATCACTGGTCGTCGATCCTGGGCGGTCGCGGCTGGGGCTGGGCTACGGCCTGGATCAACCTGCTCGGCCTGATCTTCGTGGTCGCCTCGGTGAATGTCGGCGTCTACCTGCTGTTTCAAGGGCTCGTCGCAGGTCCGATCTTCGGCTGGGACACATCGACCTGGGGCTTCTGGCAGCAGACGGTGGCTGTCGTGATCATTACCGTCACCCAAGGTCTGTTCAATCATCTCGGCATCAAGACGACAACGAGATTGACCGATTTTTCCGGCTACCTCATCCTCGTCGTTGCGGTCGTGCTGACGCTGACCTTCCTGATCTGGGGCGCGCATGGTTTCGACCTTTCGCGACTGACGACCTTCGTCAACACGACCGGCGATCTCGGGGGCGGCTATGTTCCGACGGCCCGCACGGCGCTGGTGGCCTTCCTGATCGGCCTTCTCTACCCGCTTTACACGATCACCGGCTTCGACGCCTCGGCGCACACTGCCGAGGAGACACACAATGCCCGCGTTGCGGTGCCCAGGGGCATGATCCACGCGGTCCTCTGGTCTCTCGTCTTCGGTTTCGTCATGGCGGTCTCCTTCGTCCTTGCGAGCCCCGATCTCGTGGCGACCGCCAAGGACGGCGGCAATGCCTGGTTCAACCTGTTCAACAATCTGCCGGCGCCAACCTGGCTCAAGGCTCTGCTCGGCATCGCCATCGTGCTGTCGAACTATCTGTGCGCGCTGGCCGGCCTCACTTCGACATCGCGTATGATCTTCGCCTTTTCGCGTGACGGGGGTCTGCCGGGGTCGTCTTTGTGGAAGCAGGTTTCGCCGACCTGGCGCACGCCAGTTCCGGCTATCTGGCTCGGCGTCGTGCTGTCGATCGCCGCCACGCTCTATTCGCCGGCTTTCGCGGCGCTTGCAGCCGGCTGCGCTCTCTTCCTCTACGTCTCCTATGCCATGCCGATCGCAGCGGGACTTCTTGCGGAAGGAAAGAGCTGGACCGAATTCGGACCGTTCCGGCTCGGCATCTGGTCAAAGCCGTTCGCCATCATCACCGTGCTTGGTGTCCTGGTGTTGATGTATGCCGGCATCCAGCCGCCCTTCGACATTCTGATCAACTATGCGATTGGATTGATCATTCTGCTCGTCGTTTTGTGGTTCGCCGTTGAAAACCGCCGCTTCCAGGGGCCTCCCATCGGCGAGGCGGCAATCGCCAAGCGCAGGGCGACCATCGCAGCGGCCGAAAAGGCCGTCGGCGAATCCGCCTAAACAGCCAATCAAACCGTGGCGGGTTCGCTCGCCACGGTTTTTTCCCGTTCAATATGACAAGCCCGAAACGACCAAGCGCTGGAGTGCCAAAGGAATGGCCGGAAATTTCTCGTTCGATCAGTTGAAGAAAGCGGTCTCCAATGGCGAGATCGACACGGTGCTGGCATGCATCGTCGACATGCAGGGCCGACTGGCGGGAAAACGGTTCCTAGCGCAGTACTTCGTCGATTCCGCGCATGACGAAACGCATGGCTGCAACTACCTGCTGGCGGCCGATATCGATATGGAGCCGGTGCCGGGCTACAAGGCGGCAAGCTGGTCGAAGGGCTATGGCGATTTCGTCATGAAGCCGGACCTTGCGACGCTGCGGCGTATTCCCTGGCTGGAAAAGACGGCGCTGGTGATCTGCGACGTGCTCGACCACCATACCCATGACGACCTGCCGCACTCGCCGCGCGCCATATTGAAGAAGCAGGTGAAGCGGCTGCAGGAGCGTGGCTATATCGGCTATTTCGCTTCCGAGCTCGAATTCTACCTGTTCAACGAGACCTACGATTCCGCCCGCAAGAAGCACTGGCAAAGTCTCGACACCGCGTCGCCCTATATCGGCGACTACCAGATAGGCATCACCACCAAGGAAGAAGGCGTCATGCGCCGGCTTCGCAACGAGATGGAAGCGGCCGGCATTCCGATCGAGAATTCCAAGGGCGAGTGGGGCCCCGGCCAGGAAGAGATAAACGTGCGCTATGCCGAAGCGCTCGACATGGCCGACCGCCACGTCATCCTGAAGAACGGCGCCAAGGAGATCGCGGAGTCCGAAGGCAAGGCGATCTCCTTCATGTCGAAGTACAATTACGGGCTCGCCGGCAATTCCAGCCACATCCACAATTCGCTGTGGAGCGCCGACGGCAAGACGCCGCTGTTCTTCGACAGACAAGCCGACTGGACCCTGTCCACGCTCGGTCAGCAATGGGCGGCGGGACAGTTGAAGTACGCCAAGGAATTCACCTGGTTCCTGGCGCCCTACATCAACTCCTACAAACGCTTCCAGGCCGGCACCTTCGCGCCGACCAAGATCATGTGGAGCGAGGACAACCGCACCGCCGGCTTCCGCCTGTGCGGCGAAGGCACCAAGGGCATCCGCATGGAATGCCGCATCGGCGGCGCCGACCTCAATCCGTATCTTGCCTTTGCAGCCCTGATCGCGGCCGGGCTGGCCGGCATCGACGAGAAGCTTGAACTGCAAAAACCTTTCGTCGGCGATGCCTACCAGGCTTCGCGCCTGCCGGAGATCCCAAAGACGTTGCGCGATGCCACCGAGACGCTGGCCAAGTCGAAGATGCTGAAGCAGGCGCTCGGCGAGGATGTGCTCGAACACTATGTCCACACGGCAAAGTGGGAACAGTTCGAATACGACCGCCGTATCACGGATTGGGAACTGCACAGGGGGTTCGAGCGGTACTAGATTGCCACGACGTTAGCGCCGTCCCTCACCCTTACCCTCTCCCCGTGAAGAACGGTGAGAGAGGGATGCCAGCGCTGGAGCGTTTCCCTTCTCCCCGTCGCTACACGGGGAGAAGGGTGCCGGCAGGCGGATGAGGGGCAGCGCCAAGCCATGTGATTTTTCGATTGTTACAGAAGTGCGAGGACTTAAACGATGACCGAAACGGTCAAACTGAAATCTCCCATCGACGGCTCGATCTATGCCGAGCGTCCGGTCGCGACGGACCAGGCGATCAATGCCGCGGTCGAGCGTGCCAAGGCGGCGCAGGAGAAGTGGGCGCAGACGCCGATCGTCGAGCGCGGCAAGTACATGCTGGCGATGCTCGAAGCGCTGGTTGCGAAATCAGACGAGATCGTGCCGGAGATCGCCTGGCAGATGGGGCGTCCGGTTCGGTATGGCGGCGAGTTCGGCGGCGTCAAGGAGCGCACCACCTATATGGTCGAGATCGCCGAGGCGGCGCTGAAATCCGTGCCGGCTTCCAATCCCAAGGACGGCTTCCGCCGCTATGTGAAGAAGGATCCGCTCGGCGTGGTCATGGTGATCGCGCCATGGAACTATCCCTATCTCACAGCCGTCAACACCATCGTGCCGGCACTGATGGCCGGCAATGCCGTCATCCTGAAACATGCGGCGCAGACATTGCTGGTCGGCGAGCGCTTCCAACAGGCTTTCGACAAGGCCGGGCTGCCCAAGGGCGTGTTCCAGAACGTCGTTCTCAATCACGCCCAGACCGAAAAACTGCTGGGTTCGGGCAAGATCGACCATGTCAATTTCACCGGATCGGTCGCCGGCGGCCGCGCCATTGAAACGGCGGCGGCAGGCACCTTCATGACGCTTGGCCTCGAGCTCGGCGGCAAGGACCCGGCCTATGTGCTGGCCGATGCCAAGATGGACCACGCCGTGGCCAATCTGGTCGACGGCGCCTTCTACAACTCAGGCCAATGCTGCTGCGGCATCGAACGCGTATATGTGCACGAGAAGGTCTATGACGAATTCGTCGAAGGCTTTATCGCCGAGACGAAGAACTACGTCGTCGGCAATCCTCTGGAACAGGCGACGACGATGGGGCCGATGGCGCAGGCGCGTTTTGCCGACCTGATCCGCGAGCAGAAGGCCGAGGCGCTGCGCAAGGGTGCGGTGGCGCACATCAACATGAAGGTGGCCAACGACCAGCCCGGCTCGCCCTATCTGGCGCCCGAGGTGCTGACCGGAGTCGACCACCAGATGAGCGTCATGCGCGAGGAAAGTTTTGGCCCGATCGTCGGCATCATGAAAGTGCGCAACGACGATGAGGCGATCGCGCTGATGAACGACAGCGCCTATGGGCTGACCGCCTCGATCTGGACACGCGACACCGAGCACGCGGTGGCGATCGGCGACCGGGTCGAGACCGGCACGGTGTTCATGAACCGCTGCGACTATCTCGATCCGGCGCTGGTCTGGACCGGCGTCAAGGACACCGGCAAGGGTGCCGGGCTGTCGGCCATCGGCTACGACAATCTGACGAGGCCGAAATCATTTCATCTGCGTGAAGCCATCTAATTTTCGAAAGACAAAAATGTCCAAGCTCATCTCCAAATGGAACTACCCCACCACAGTCCGCTTCGGCGCTGGCCGCATCAAGGAACTGCCGGAGGTGCTGGCGGCCACCGGCATCAAGCGGCCGCTCTTCGTCACCGATCCGGGGCTGGCCAAGCTGCCGGTCGTCGCCACGACGCTCAGGATTCTCGACGACGCCAAGGTGCCCTATGGCGTGTTCTCCGAGGTGAAGCCGAACCCGGTGGACTCCAACCTCACCGCCGGCATTGCGGTGTTCAAAAAGGGCAAGCATGACGGCGTCATCGCTTTCGGCGGCGGCTCGGCGCTCGACCTCGGCAAGCTGATCGCCTTTCAGGCCGGTCAAGTCAGGCCGGTTTGGGATTTCGAGGATGTCGGCGACTGGTGGACGCGCGCCAATTCCGACGCCATCGCTCCGATCATCGCGGTGCCGACCACAGCTGGCACCGGCTCGGAGGTCGGACGCGCTGGTGTCATCACCAACGAGGAGACGCATACCAAGAAGGTCATCTTCCATCCGAAGTTATTGCCGGCGATCGTGATCGCCGATCCGGAGCTGTCGGTCGGCATGCCTTCTTTCATCACCGCCGGCACCGGCATGGATGCACTCGCCCATTGCCTCGAGGCCTATTGCGCGCCGGGCTATCATCCAATGGCTGACGGCATCGCGGTCGAAGGTGTGCGCCTGGTCTTCGAAAACCTGCCGAAGGCCTATGCCAATGGCAAGGACCTTGTCGCCCGCGCCCATATGATGAGCGCGGCGGCCATGGGCGCCGCGGCCTTCCAGAAGGGGCTGGGCGCCATCCACTCACTGTCTCATCCGATCGGCGCGCTCTACGACACCCACCACGGCATGACCAACGCCGTGTTCATGCCCTATGTGCTGGCCTTCAACCGCGACTCCATCGAGGAGCGTATTGCCCGGCTCGCCGCCTATTGCGGCATCAAGGGCGGTTTCGACGGCTTCGCCAAGGCTGTCATCAAGCTGCGCAAGGAATTGAAGGTGCCGCACGCACTGCCGGGCCTGATCAAGGGGCTCGACATGGACAAGAAGCGCAAGGGACTGATCGCCGACATGGCGGTGGTCGATCCGACGGCCGGCGGCAACCCGGTCAAGCTGACCAAGAAGGCCGCGCTGACACTGCTCGAAAACGCCATCGCCGGGACGGTCTGAGGCCGGTTCCGGGGGGGCGGAAGTTGATCGGGAAACGAGGGGAAAGGAAAGGGGAAGGGCGAAAGACGGGCGGATTAATGATTAGCCGGAAAATTAAGTGATGGCTAATTGCTACAGCCTGTTAAAAAGAGTTAACTTTTCGCGCTGCTGACGGCTGGTTTCACAAAGCTTTCATCTGGCTGTCACACGAAAACGATACCGCATCGCAGGCGTCCAACGGCGCCAGTTCAACGGAGAGAACACATGTTCAAATTCACGGGGAAGGTGCTTTCCCTTTCGGCCGCGACCCTGATGGTGTCGTCGGTGATTTCGTCCGCGGCTTCGCTGGACGATCTCGTCAAGGCCGCGAAGGCTGAAGGCCAGCTCACCACCATCGCTTTGCCGCATGACTGGTGTGGTTATGGCGACGTCATCGCCGGCTTCAAGGCGAAATATCCGGAAATCACCATCAACGAGCTCAACCCGGACGCCGGTTCCGGCGACGAAGTCGAGGCGATCAAGGCCAACAAGGACAACAAGGGCCCGCAGGCTCCCGACGTCATCGACGTCGGCCTCTCCTTCGGCCCGTCGGCCAAGAAGGATGGTCTGATCCAGGCTTACAAGGTGTCGACCTGGGACTCGATCCCCGACAGCGCCAAGGATGCGGAAGGGTTCTGGACCGGCGATTATTACGGCGTGCTGTCCTTCCAGGTGAACAAGGATCTGATCAAGGAATCGCCGAAGGACTGGGCCGACCTCCTGAAGCCGGAATTCGCCAACTCGGTAGCCCTTGCCGGTGACCCGCGCGCCTCGAACCAGGCCATCCAGGCGGTGTATGCCGCTGGTCTGTCGTCTGGTGCGGCCGCTGGTGAAGCTGCCGGGACCGCCGGCCTCGACTTCTTCAAGAAGCTTAACGCCGCCGGCAATTTCGTGCCGGTCATCGGCAAGGCCGCCACGCTCGCCCAGGGTCAGACCCCGATCCTGATCACCTGGGATTACAACGCGCTCGCCGGCCGTGACACACTGAAGGGCAACCCGCCCGTCGACGTCGTCGTGCCGAAGACCGGTGTGGTCGCCGGCGTCTACGTGCAGGCGATCAGCGCCTTCGCGCCGCATCCGAACGCGGCCAAGCTCTGGCTGGAATACCTTTATTCCGACGAAGGCCAGGTCGCCTGGCTGAAGGGCTATTGCCACCCGATCCGCTTCAACGATCTTGCCAAGAACGGCAAGATCCCGGCGGACGTGTTGGCCAAGTTGCCGCCGGCCGAGTCCTATGCGGCCGCGGTGTTCCCGACGCTCGACGAGCAGGGCAAGGCCAAGGAAGCCATCACCAAGAACTGGGACGCCGTTGTCGGCGCCAATGTAAAGTAAGACTTGAAATCCACCGGGCGGCTTCACGGCTGCCCGGTTTTTCCTCTTGAAGACGGTAGCCGGCGCATGACCGATCTCTCATTTTCCGATCACGCTGTTGCCGGAAAGACCGCGCCTCCCGCCGAGGCGCGTAGCCTCAAGCTGCCGACGCAATGGCTCGGCGTCGCGCCGTTCTTCATCTTCGCCATCATGTTCCTGATCCTGCCCACGCTCTACCTGATGCTGGGCGCGTTCCAGAACGATGCAGGTGAGTTCACCTTCGAGAATATTGCGGAACTGGCGCAGCCGTCGATCGTCGCCGCCTACTGGATTTCGATCAAGGTCAGCCTGGCCTCGTCGCTGATCGGCGCTTTTGCTGGGCTGGCGATTGCCATCGCCATCGTGCGCGGCGGCCTGCCAGACTGGATTCGCTCGGCGACACTCACGTTTTCCGGCGTCGCCTCGAATTTTGCCGGCGTGCCGCTGGCCTTCGCCTTCCTCGCCACGCTTGGCCGGCTCGGCCTTGCGACGGTGATCCTGAACACCCTGTTCGGCCTCAACATCTACGCACACGGCTTCAACATCCTGTCGTTCTGGGGCTTGACGTTGACCTATGTCTATTTCCAGATTCCGCTGATGGTGGTCATCATCGTGCCGGCCATAGATGGGTTGAAGAAGGAATGGGGCGAAGCCGCCGCAACGCTGGGCGCGACCATGTCGCAGTACTGGCGCATGGTGGTCATTCCGGTGATCTGGCCGAGTTTCCTCGGCACCGTGATCCTGTTGTTCGCCAACGCCTTCGGTGCCATAGCCACCGCCTATGCGCTGACCGGCTCGTCGCTCAACATCGTGCCGATCCTGCTCTATGCCCAGATCCGTGGCGACGTGCTGCACAATGCCCATCTCGGCTATGCCATAGCCTTCGGCATGATCCTGATTACCGGTCTTGCCAATGTCTTTTACATCTGGTTCCGCACCCGCTCCGAGAGGTGGCTCAAATGAAGGCTGGCAGGTTCTGGGCCTGGCTCGTCTTTGCGCTGGGCGCGGCCTATTTCTTCATTCCGCTGTTCGCGACGGTGGAGTTCTCCATGCGCATGCGGCGCGGCGTTTATTCCTTTGACGCCTACAAGGTTGTACTGGGCGACGCACGCTTCCAGGCGACGTTCGGCTATTCGGTGCTTGCCGCCGTCTTCACCATCGTCCTCGGCGTGCTCATCGTGGTGCCGGCTGCCTACTGGATACGGCTTCGCCTGCCGCAGCTCCGGCCGATCGTCGAATTCATCACGCTGCTGCCGCTGGTGATCCCGGCCATCGTCATCGTCTTCGGCTATATCAGGATGTATGGCTCGAATTCACCGCTGCCGTTCCTGGCTACCGACACGGGCACCAATGCCTTGCTGGTCATCGGCTATGCGACGCTGGCGCTGCCCTATATGTATCGAGCTGTCGATACGGGCCTCCGGACCATCGATGTGCGCACACTAACGGAAGCGGCGCAGATCCTGGGCGCCGGTTGGGGTACGATCATAAGCCGCGTCATTCTGCCCAACGTGCTGATCGCCGTGTTGTCGGGCGCGTTCCTGACGTTCGCGATCGTCATCGGCGAATTCACCATGGCGAGCCTGCTCAACCGGCCGGCCTTCGGCCCGTATCTGCAGAACATCGGCGCCAACCGGGCCTATGAGCCGGCAGCCCTTGCCATCATTGCCTTCGCCATCACCTGGGGTTGCATGTCGCTGATCCAGATCCTGTCCCGCTTCGCGCCGAAATCGGCGAACCGCCCGAATTGACCTGAGAGAAAAAGCCATGGCCGACCCGTTCCTCTCCATCCAGCACGTTCGAAAATCCTTCGGTGCCACCACGGTCGTGGAGGATTTCAATCTCGACGTCGAGCGCGGCGAATTCGTCTCCTTCCTCGGGCCATCCGGCTGCGGCAAGACTACGGTGCTGCGCATGGTGGCCGGCTTCGAGGAGCCGAGCGCCGGCAAGATCGTCGTAGGCGGCAAGGACATCACAAGGCTGAAGCCCAACCAGCGCAATGTCGGCATGGTGTTCCAGGCCTATGCGCTGTTCCCGAACCTGACCGTGGCGCAGAACATCGGCTTCGGGCTGAAGGTCGCGGGCATGCCCAAGGCGGACATCGATGCCCGTGTCGCCGAGATGCTCGGCATCATCAAGCTGCCGCAGATGGCGGACCGCTACCCCTACCAGCTCTCGGGCGGCCAGCAGCAGCGCATCGCGCTGGCGCGCGCGATCGCGCCGAAGCCGAAGCTGCTTCTGCTCGACGAGCCGCTGTCGGCGCTCGACGCCAAGGTGCGCGTGTCGCTGCGCGAGGAAATCCGCTCGATCCAGAAGCGGCTCGGCATCACCACAATCTTCGTCACCCATGACCAGGAAGAGGCGCTGTCGATCTCCGACCGCATCGCGGTCATGTATGGCGGCAAGGCCGAGCAGGTCGGCACGCCGTTCGAGATCTACAACCGGCCGGCGACCAAGTTCGTCGCCAATTTCGTCGGCACGCTCAACGTGCTCGAAGGCAAGGTCACCGACGCCGCGTCCGGCAAGGTGCAGGTCAACACCCAGGAAGTCGAACTGAAGGGCAAGCTCAACGGCTCGAAGTCCGGCGACATGCTGTCGCTGGCGCTGCGGCCCGAGGCAATTTCGCTCGGCCGCCAGCCTGGCCGCGACGCCAGCCTGACCGGGGAGATTTCCGAAGTGCATTTTCTCGGCTCGGTGATCCGGGTCCGCGTCGGCATCGGCGGCAACATGGTGTCGCTCGACACGTTCAACAACTCCGCCACCCCGCCGCCCGCAGTCGGCGAGAAGGCCGAGATTTCGTTCTCGTCGAGCGATATGCTGGTGCTGCATTAAGCTCAGCGGATATTCAGGTGAGCCGGCCTGCAATTGCCGGCCTCCCGCTAGGAGCCCGCCAGCGAAACCAGCCCGAGATGAGCGTCGCCGACGGCTGTCTCGACATCGGTTCGAACACGGTGGATCGCGCCATTCGGCCCCACACAATCAAACGCAAGAATGCGGTCTTCGCCGGGTCTGATGGCGGTGGCAGACAGGGTCGACGATCGCCACGATCCTGCAGGCCGCCAAGATGAGCGGCGTCGATCCGTTCACCTGGCTCGCCAACACTTCCAGGTCTCTACTTCGCGGGCGCGAATGTCGTTTGTGAGTACGCGATGTCGTGCAACGGGTCGATGAAGTCCCCCTGGTTGTCGGCTGTCAGCGGTGAAAGCGAGCGGTGTCCGCAGGAGCTGGAACCTGATGAAGACTCCGGATGTTGCAAAATTTATCAGTATTTTCAAATCCTTATCGACCCGATAACGCGAGTAGCGGCGTTCCTGGGACGCGGCTATCTATCACCTGTGCGGATGAATTCAGGTGCGAGGTGAATCGATGTCGAATGAACAGGTGAACTGGCTTTTGAAGGTCATCCAACCCGAGCGGAGTCTGGCCTCCCTCCCCGGAGGTGCGAATTTCGGCCAGGACGCTCATGCAGCGCTACTTGGCCTTCCGGTCGAGGTTTACGCGGCCGAACTTGGCCGCATGCAAAAGGAGGCCTCGGAAGCGGCTAGCGCCCTGCTTGCGGACCAGGCCGTGGCATCGATGGTCGATCGCCTTCCGCTTCGCAGAGGGGCCAAAGTAGTGGTGTTCGGCGACAGCTTGACATCCGAGCCCCAGTCCTGGGCGGTGATCCTGAGGGAAATGCTGACGATGCGCCGAGGTGCCGAGGAGATTTCGCTGACCATCAGCGCGGTGGCGGGCGAGACGACCACGCACGGTCTTGTGCGTGTCAGAGAGATTACCGATGCCCGGCCCGACTGGATCCTCTTCCTGTTCGGTACCAATGATGCGCGCACGCAGGGCCCGCACCCCACCAAGACACTCGTCCATCACGAGGAGACCGCGCGCAACATCGCGGAGTTGCGCCAGCGCGTTTCCCGAGAGACCAAGGCGAGCTGCGTTTGGATCACCCCGCCAGCGGTCAACGAAGCGCAGGTCGCGACGCATCCGGGCCTTGCCAGGTTCGGGGTTCGGTTCCGCAACCAAGATCTTGAGCGAGTCGCCAAGATTATTCGCGACGGCGACGGGCCCGTCATCGACGCCTTCTCTATTTTGGGGAGCCCGCCTCCTTCGGACTTCCTCATAAGCGACGGTCTGCATTTCACCCTGGCTGGCCAGAAGCAAATGGCGTTCGAGGTGATCCGTGGCTGGAGCAAACTCAAGTGAAATACCTGGTCATCGGCGCTACGGGAAACATCGGCGCCCGGGTAGTTCAGCGCCTCATTAATGCGGGGGCACGCCCGTCCGTTTTTGTCCGCTCCACGAAGAGGGCCAAAGCCCTTTTCTGCGACCAGGTCGACATTCATGTCGGAGACCTCGAGAATCCAGGTCCCTCGTTGGGCAGGGCGCTGGTTGGAGTCGACGGGATATTCCTCGTCACGGATGGATTGGATCTCGAGAAGCGAGATCGCGCGGTCTCCTGCGCTGCCAACCGCGCAGGCGTCCGACATGTGGTCAAGCTCTCCACGCTAGACGTGCGAACCGGAATCGGCACCGGTCCGTGGCATGCACGGGGCGAGAATGCCGTTCGGGAGAGCGGGGTGGCGTTCACATTCATTCAAGCAGCCGGATTCATGTCCAACGCCTTCGGTTGGTCGGAGTCCATCCGCCGAGAGGGCGTGCTGCGCTCATCCACGGGTGGGGGCAAGATCGCATTCATCCATCCAGACGACATCGCTGCCGTCGCCACAGCCTCCCTGACCACACGCGACTACGACGGCCAGGCACTTGTGATCACCGGCCCTGAGGCGCTGTCGTATGGGGAGATGACGGATACGATCGGTAGAGCCATCGGCAAGCCCGTTCGCTTCGAGGAAATAACGGACGGTCAGGCATACGCACGCACGGTCGAATGGGCCGGGAAAGGCGCCTATGCGGATGCGCTCGAGGACATCTGGCGGGCGGTGCGCGAGGGCCGGCTTGATACAGTGACGGATGGCGTAAAGGAGATAACCGGACGGGAACCAATCCCGTTCGACCAGTGGGCCACCGAGAATACCGCGTCGTTTCAGTAGTCTTTCGGAGCGCTGCCCTGAAAGGAATTCACGTAGACCAGTACGGTGCGGATTGCCTCGCTCCTTGCACCATCGCGCGAGAGGGGCGCGTGCTGTCCTCCGTGCACGAGCGCTTCCACCATGCGAGGTAGGACAAAAAGCATCCGCTCCGTCTCGTCGAGGCTGTACCGCTCCGGGTCCTCGGCGCGTGACAGGACTTGTCCGAAGGTCTGATGCAGCGCATTCTTGAAGCCGAGAGCGCTGTGCGGAACAGCGGACGCGACAACGTCGTGCAGTTCGGCAGTTTCCGCGTGCGCGTTCACCAGGCCCAGGACGAGTTCGCGCGCGAATTCCTCCAGCGAAGCCGAGGCGCAGTCGGTGATCGTCTGCTTGATGACCCGCCGCACCTCATCGACGTGCCGGTCGTGAAGAGCTGTGAAGATCGCGCGCTTGTCGGGGAAGTACTGATACAGCGATCCGACACTGACGCCGGCGGCCTCGGCAATGCGATTGGTGGTAATCGCCAGTGTCCCGTGGCGCTTGGCTACAAGCTGTACCGCCTCTAGCACGACGTCGACGGTCTGCCGCGAGCGTTGCTGCTTCGGCGTGCGCCGCGTAAGGGTCCTTCCGGCGGTCTGCATGCTGCCTTGCTGTGTGTGGTCGCTGGGCCGAGCCTCGGTACGGATCATAACAGTTCCAACCCCTCCAAACAACGTGCCAACGAGTGCGCTGCTCGTACCCAGATACAACATCAAGCGCACCGCAAGGGTCCCAACGCCTCTCTCAGGGCGTCATTTCGCCCCAGCGGAACCGATCCAGATCAGGGTGCCACGCTTTCTGATGGGCGTGCGGCCTTTCATGGAGGCCCGTCACGCTCACAGAGGGCCACCGTTTACATGCGTGTTACAGCCCGGCGATGTTTTTCGACGATGGCTTTCGCGGCGTCCATGATATCCCGAGCAGCCGACGAGGATCATGCGGGGCAGGAGGCGGTTTGAGACGTGCGGCCAGAGGGCTTGAGTTTGATGGCCAATCCACCGCATCTTGCGGGAATATCCGCGTCGGCAATCCGGTCTCCAGAAGTAACCGCCCATGGCTCTTTTTGAACTGACCCTCGTCCTGCTTTTGACCGCCGTCGCGCTGACGGCGCTGTCGCGACGGCTGGAGATTCCCTATCCGTCCCTGCTGGCCCTGGCCGGCGTCGCGATTGCCTTCGTGCCGGGCGCGCCAGTGATCGAGATCGACCCGGAACTGGCGCTTGCCCTGTTCATCGCGCCGGTGCTGCTCGATGCCGCCTTTGACACGTCGCTGCGCGACCTGAAGCGCTACCGGCTGTCGCTGGTGCTGCTGGCGCTCGGCGCTGTGGTCTTCACCACCGTCGTGGTTGCCTTCGTCGGCTGGAAGATGGCCGGACTGCCGATCGCGGCGGCGGTCGCGCTTGGCGCCATCGTCGCGCCGCCGGATGCGGTGGCGGCATCGGCGGTGCTCGGGCAGTTCAAGGTGCCGCACCGCATCACCGCCATACTGCAGGGCGAGAGCCTGCTCAACGATGCCACGGCGCTGCTGATCTATCGGCTGGCGGTTTCGGCAGCGCTGGGATCGATCATGCTGAGCAACGCCATTCCGGTGATCCTGCTGGCGACGATTGGCAGTCTTGTCGCGGGCTATCTGTTTGGCCGCGTGTCGCTGTTGGCGCTCACCCGCATCGAGGATGCGGCGAGCAGCACCGTGGTCCAGTTTGCCGGAACCTTTGCCGTCTGGATCATCGCCGACAAGCTCGGTCTTTCCGCCATCATCACCATTGTCGTCTATGCCATGACCATTGCACGCAGGGGACCGCGCCACTCGTCGGCGAGACGCCGCGTCAGCACCTATTCGGTCTGGGAGTCGGCGGTGTTCGTGCTCAATGTGCTGGCGTTCGTGCTGATGGGCCTGCAGGCACGCACGATCGTCGGCAGGCTGGCCGGAGACGGGCAAGGCGAAGCATTCCTTTTCGCCGCAACGGTGCTGGTCGTCGTTATCGTCGCACGTCTTGCCTGGGTGGCGAGTTACGTCGCGATCATCCGATGGATTGCCCGCTTCGGCGGCAAAGAGGCAAGGCGGGAGTTGCCGACTTTCGGAGGCGCCGTTCTCGTCGGCTGGTGCGGCATGCGCGGGCTGGTGACGCTGGTCGTGGCCATTGCGCTGCCGGCCAATTTTCCCGGCCGCGATCCGATCGTGCTCGCCGCCTTCGCGGTGGTTCTGGGCACGCTGGTGCTGCAGGGCATGACGCTAAAGCCGCTGCTGCGCTGGATCAACTTCGACAAGGACAGAACCGTCGACAATGAGGTGGCGAAGGCGCGCGTCGCCATCATGCAGGCAGCGCTGGACGTGCTGAACCGCAAGACCTCGGCGGCGGCCGCCGTCGTGCGCGAGCAGTATGAGGCTCAGCGTGTGATCGCTGAAAACCCCGACGACGCGCAGGCCGCGACCGAATACGACCGGCTGCGCCTTTATGCCATCAACCGCCAGCGCGACACGCTGGAGGAACTGCGCAGCAATGGCACGATCGGTGACGAGGCCTATCACCGGCTGGAGGAAGAGATCGACTGGGCGGAATTGGCGGCGTCGCCCGCCGGCCGCTTCCAGCCGCTGACCACCGACTAGCAGATACCGAGTCTCAACCGCCCTGCTGGCCCAAGCCCCGTCCGTCTTCCTGCACATTGCAAGCAATCGACCGAACCGTTACTGCCAACGCCGAGAAGTGAGCCGGATAAGCAATGAAGCTGGTCAGCTACAACATCCAGTACGGGTTCGGCAGCGACACGCGCTACGATCTTTCGCGCGCGGCGCGCCTTGTCGCCGGCGCCGACATCATCGCCTTGCAGGAGATCGAGCGGCACTGGCAGCGCAGCAATTTCGACGACCAGGCGGAAATGCTTTCACGCCTTTTGCCTGGTTATCACTGGGTGTATGGCCCGGCCTTCGACATGGATGCCAGCGAATGGCGGGACGGCCATTTGGTCAACCGGCGCCGGCAGTTCGGCACCATGGTTCTGTCGAAACTGCCGATTGTCTGGTCGCGGTTGCACGCGCTGCCGATGCGCCGCACGTTGCGTCCGCTCAACACGCGCAACGCCGCGCTCGAATGCATGATCCGCACGCCGGCAGGGCCGGTCAGGGTGCTTTCGCTGCATCTCGCGCACATCGCGGCGGAAGAGCGGCTGGAGCAGATTGATTATCTCTTGGCCGAGCACCGCCGGGCGCCATCGGAAGGCGGTCCGTGGAGCGGCACCGATGACGAGCCTTCGCGCAACTGGACGCATGGAGAATCAGAGCCGGAAAATCCACCGGCGGCGATCTGGCTGGGCGATTTCAACATGGAGCCGGGCAGCGCCGAACACCGCCGCATCGTCGGCAGCACGCCCTACCATCGGGGTGCTGCCTATCTTGGCGGCTTCGTCGATGCCGCAGCCGTGGCGGTCGAACCGGCTGGTGATTTCCACACGCATGAGAAGATCATCGACGGCAGGCTGGCAAAGCGCCGGCTGGACCATTGCTTCGTCGGTGGTATGTTGGCCGGGCGGGTGAAATCGATCGGCGCCGATATCGGCGAGGTGGCGTCCGATCACTTCCCGGTCCGGGTCGACATCGATCTCGAAACGCCATTCGGCCCGGGAGGTCGATGAGCCCCATATGACGCTTTTCGTCTTCTTCGCGGTGCTTGCCGCCGCCGCCATGCATGCGATCTGGAACGCGCTGGTCAAGGTGCATCTCGATCGCTTCCTGTCGATCACGCTGATGACGCTCGGCATGGGGGTCGCGGGCCTCGTGGTGCTGCCTTTTGTCGAGGTGCCGAAGGCGGAAGTCTGGCCCTATATCATCGCCTCGGTGATCTTCCACATGGGCTACCGCACTTTCCTCATCGGTGCCTACCAGGCCGGCGATTTCGCCCAGACCTATCCGCTGGCGCGCGGCACGGCCCCTCTGCTGGCCGCGGTCGGCGGCATGTTCGTCGTCGCCGAGGTGCCGGCGCCGCTCGCCATTGTCGGCATCCTGCTGTTGTCGGCCGGCACGCTGGTGATGTCGTTTCGCGGCGGCGCGCATCTGGAGAAGCTGAACCTGCGGGCGGTCGGCTTCGCCTTCGGCACCTCGGTGTTCATTGCCAGCTACACCCTGTCCGACGGCAGCGGCGCGCGGCTGGCGGCAACCGCGCAAAGCTATGCCGCCTGGCTGTTCATCTGCGATGCGCTTGGGGCGCTGGTGCTGTGCCTCGTTTTCCGGGGGCCCAAGGCGTTGCCGGTGTTGGCGCGCGACTGGAAGACCGGGCTGTTCACCGGCGTGCTTTCCGGCGCGGCTTACTGGATCGTGATGTGGGCCATGACCAAGGCGCCGATCGCCTCGGTGGCGTCATTGCGCGAGACCTCGATCCTGTTCGCCATGATGATCTCGGTCTACGCGCTCGGCGAGAAGATGACGGGCTGGCGCGGTGCGGCCGCGCTCAGCATTGTCGCCGGAGTGATCGCGCTCCGGCTGGGGTGAGCGTCCTCAACCCAGCACGGTCATCACCTGGCCGCGCCGCTCCGGACTGAAGCGGATGACGACGATGATGCAGACGGCGACCACGCCGGCGAACAGCGCCAGCGCGTAGCCATAGCTGCCACCGGGCGCCTCGGCGATCCCCGCCTGATAGGGACCGCCATAAGAGGCGGCGAGATTGCCGGCCTGGTAGATGAAGCCGGGCAAGGTCGCGCGCACCGCGCCGGGCGAAAGCTCGTTGAGATGCACCGGGATGACGCCCCAGGCGCCCTGGACCGCGACCTGCATGATGAAGGCGCCGATGGCCAGCATGAAGGGCGTTGAGCTGTAGGCCCATAGCGGGATGGCCGGCAGGGCGATGATGCAGGCCAAAGTAATGGCATTGATGCGGCCGATCTTCTCCGACAGCGCGCCGAACGCCAGGCCGCCGACAATGGCGCCGATATTGGCGACGATGGTGATCCAACTCACCGTATGCGGATCAAAGCCATGCTGCTTCTTCAGGAAGGTCGGGTAGAGATCCTGCGTGCCATGGCTGAAGAAATTGAAGAACATCATCAGCACCACGGCATAGAGCGCGACGCCCCAGTGCTTCTGCAGCGTCTCCAGAAGCCCCGGCTTGACGGATTTCTGCGCCTCGACGAAGGCGGGTGATTCCGGGACGTGCGAGCGGATGAAGAGTACGATCAGCGCCGGGATGAAGGAGAGCAGGAACATGAAGCGCCAGCCGATCGTATAGCCACCGATCGTCTGCTGGTAGAGCAAGCCATAGACTACCGCCGCCAGCAGGTAGCCGGCGGGATAGCCGCATTGCAGGATACCCGAGACCATGCCGCGCGCGCTCGGCGGAATGGACTCCATGGCGAGCGAGGAGCCGAGCCCCCATTCGCCGCCCATGGCGATGCCGAACAGGGCACGCAACGCCAGGAAAATGCCGAGATTGGGAGAGAAGGCGGCCAGCGCCCCGATCACCGAGTAGCTGACGATGTTGAGCATCAGGATCGGCTTGCGACCGTATCTGTCCGCGAGCATGCCGAAGAAGAACGCGCCGATGAAGCGCGTCGCCAAGGTCAGGAACAGTGCCTTCGAGACTGCCGGGACATCGGTCTGGAATTCACTCGCAATATCGGTGAGCAGGAATGTCAGAAGGAAGAAATCAAAAGCGTCGAGCGTCCAGCCCAGGAACGAGGCCAGAACGGTTTTCTTCTGCTCGGCAGTGAGATTCAAGGCATCCTCCTTTGGTGCCCCCAAAGGAACGATATGTCGCCTTGTCGGCAAAAGAGAACAGCGATCAGCCGGCTTTCGAAAGGTCGGCGGTCACTTTTTCGTAAGGTCGAGATCGAAGACCATCAATCCGTCCGTGCCGCCTTCGAGGGCCGCGACCAGCCGGGCGCCGGCACGCTGATGAGCCTCATGCACCAGATAGGCGTCGCGCGCCGCGGCATCGCGGAAGTCGATGGTGAAGCCATGGGTGAAACCCCGTGCGAAAGGCTCCGGACTGGCATTGGCGCTGAAATGAACCGTCTCCATGCCTTCGATCACCTGTCGCAAGGCCTCGAGGTCGGCGTGGATGGCCGTGCGCTCGGTCGGGGACACATCGCTACGAAATCTGGCGAAAACACAGTGTCTGATCATTTTACCACTCCCTAAGCAGCGTGATTGCCGGAAAACACCGCCGGCGCCAGCGGCTCGCGGCCAAGGATCAGATCAGCACCCTTTTCGCCAACCATGATGGTCGGCGCATTGGTGTTGGAAGAAGGCACACGCGGCATCACCGATGCGTCGCAGACACGCAAGCCGTCGATGCCGCGCAGCCTGAGATCCGGCGTCACCACCGCCATCTCGTCATGGCCCATGCGGCAGGTGCCGACCGGATGGTGGTCGGTCTTGGACGTGCGGCAGGCATAGTCGATCAGTTCATCGTCGCCGGCGAGCGATGGGCCGGGCAGCACCTCGCGCAGCACGTATGGGGCCAGCGCCTCCTGCCGCATGATTTCGCGGGCCAGCCGCAGTCCCTTGAGCGACATGGCGCGGTCATAGGGATCGGACCAGTAGTTGGGGTCGATCAGCGGATGGTCGGCGGGGTTGGCGCTTTTCAGCCGCACCGTGCCGCGCGAGCGCGGGCGCAGGAAGGCCGAGTTCAAGGTGACGCCCGGGTTGTTCAATTTCTCGACGCCGGCCTCGATGCCGGATCCCAAACCCAGGTGGAACTGGATGTCGGGCGAGGCGGCGGTCGGGTCGGCGTACCAGAAGCCGCCGGTCTCGAACAGGCTGGAAGCCACCGGACCCTTCTTCAACAGCAGATATTGCAGGCCGGCCCAGGCCGTGCGGTGCAGCTTGGCGTAATTGTCATAGGTGTGATCGCCGGTGCATTCGGCGATGACGAACAGGTCGAGATGGTCCTGCATGTTGGAGCCGACGCCGGGCAGATCGTGCACCGGCGTCACGCCGACCGATTTCAGATGGTCGGCCGGGCCGATGCCCGACTGCATCAACAGCTTCGGCGAGCCGATGGCGCCGGACGAGACGATCACCTCGCGGTCGGCGCGCAGGATTTTTGTCTCACCCCCCGGCTTATCTACAACCTCGACGCCAACAGCGCGGGCTTTCTCGACGACGATGCGGGTGACCAACACGTCGGTCCTGACGGTGAGATTCTTGCGGGCGCGAATCGGCTTCAAGTAAGCGACCGAGGCGGAAGAGCGCCGGGCATCCTTCTGGGTCAGCTGGTAATAGCCGACGCCTGCTTGGGCAGCGCCGTTGAAATCCGGGTTGAAAGGGATACCCATCTCCTGGCCGGCGCGGAAATAGGCCTCGCAGATCGGCAGCGGCGAAATCGGGTTCGACACGCCGAGCGGGCCCTGGTCGCCGTGGAAATCGTTGGCGAAACGCTGGTTGTTCTCGGCGCGCTTGAAATAGGGCAGCACGTCGCGGTAGCCCCAGCCGGCCAGCCCTTCCTCCTTCTCCCAGGCGTCGTAATCGCGGGCATTGCCGCGCGTGTAGATCTGCGCATTGATGGAGGAGCCGCCGCCGACCACCTTGGCCTGCGTGTACCAGAAGACGCGATCCTTCATGTGCTTCTGCGGCACGGTCGACCAGCCCCAGGAGGCAATGCCCTTGGTCATCTTGGCGAAACCCGCCGGCATGTGGATATAGGGGTGCCAGTACTTGCCGCCGGCTTCGAGCAGCAGCACGGAATTGGAGGGATCCTCGCTCAGCCGGTTGGCCAGAACGCAGCCGGCCGGACCGGCGCCCACGATGATATAGTCGGTCATTGTCTCATCCGTTCACAGCCGCGGCACCGAGAGCGCGCCGTCGACATTAATGATCGAGCCGGTCGAAAAGCCCAGTCTGCTGGCAGCGAGCGCCGCCACCATGGCGCCGATGTCGGAGGCTTCGCCCCAGCGTTTCGCCGGCACCAATCCACCTTCGATCAGCGCGTCATATTTGGCGGTCACGCCCGCCGTCATGTCGGTGCGGATGATGCCCGGCCGCAGCTCGAACACGCCGATGTTTTCCGAGGCGAGCCTGAGCGCGAGGTTCTTCACCCACATGGAAAGCCCTGCCTTCGACATGCAATATTCGGAGCGTTCTGGAGAGGCCATCTCGGCGCTGACCGATGTGATGGTGATGATCGATTTCGCATGATCGCCGGGCTGGCGGAGCATCGCCTTGGCGACGGCTTGGCTGAGGAAGACGGTGCCTCGCAGGTTGATGCCGAGCGCGCGGTCGAAATTGTCGGGTTTGAGATCCAGCAGGTCGCCACGCACGACGGCGCCGATGCCGGCATTGTTGACCAGGCAGTCGATGCGGCCGAAGGCACGCATGGCGATATCGACGAGGTCGGCGTGGCTTTCGAGATTGGCGATGTCGCATCTGATATAGGCGAATTTTGCAGCCCGCGCGGTGATATTGGCGGCGAGATTGGCCGGCGCTTGGTCGGCTAGGTCTGCGACAAGAATATCGAAGCCTGCGTCGGCGAGCGCCTCGGCACAGGCCAATCCAATGCCGCGTGCACCGCCGGTGACTATGGCGGCAGGGCGCGTCATGGGGCGCTAGCCTTGCGAATGCTAGCGCTGCCCCTCATCGCCCTGCCGGGCACTTCTCCCCGTATAGTGACGGGGAGAAGGACGCTGTCATCGCCGCTTTCGCCAATCGCCAGCGCTGCAAAAAGGTCGCCGGCGTTGCGGCCAGGTCCCTTCTCCCCGTCCTTCACGGGGAGAAGGTGCCGGCAGGCGGATGAGGGGCGGCGCAAACCGGTCATGCTAGTTCGCTCTTGCGGATATGGTCCGCCACCCGTAGCGCCTGGGCGGCGATCGACAGCGCCGGATTGACCGCCGCCGAGTTCGGCAGAAAACTGGCGTCGACGACGAACAGGTTCTGGTGATCGAAGGCGCGGCAAAAGGGGTCGAGCGGCGATGTCGCCGGGTCGTCGCCCATTTTCACCGTGCCGCACTGGTGCGAGGGCGTACGCTTGTCGAAAGGGCGCGACAGCACGATGGGATAACCGCAGGCGCGAAAATTCGCGCGCATCACCTTGGTCAGCCCATCGAGCGACTGCATGTTGGAGCGCCGCCACTGCATGACGATGTCCTTCCCGTCGACCATGATGCGGCTTTCGGGATCGGGCAGGTCCTCGCACATCAGGTACCAGTCGACGGCATGGCTGGCCATGTAATCGAGCGCGAATTTCGGCACCCGCTTCACATTGGCCCTTAGCATGTTGCCGTCGATCTTGCCGAGAAGCTGGACATTGCCGAGCGGTTTGCCGCCCTTGCCGTCGGACAAATAGTAGTCGTTCAGCATCAGCGTCTTCTGGTAGACGGCATCATTCCTGCGGCGCGGATCGATCGCCAGCATGGCGCTCGAATTGTGGTTCATGAAATTGCGCCCGACCTGGTCGGAGCGGTTGGCCAGGCCCTTGTCGCCCCCCTTGCCATTACCGGGTGAGGGCGAGCGTAGCAGGATGACCGCTGAATTGACCGCGCCGGCCGACAGGATGACCAGTTTCGGCGACAGCTTTTTCAGCTCGCCGTTCTGGCGATAATGTATGGCGGATATGGATTTGCCGTCCGGGGCAGTCTCGAGATATTCGACATAGGCGCCGGTCTCGAGCTTGATGTTCGGATCGGTCAATGCCGCTGCCAGCGGTGCGGTCTGCGCGTCCATCTTTCCCTGGCCCGTGTTTGGGAAGGCGTCCCAGCCGGTCCTGCCCTCCTTCAGCCATGTCTCTATGTCGACGCCGAGTGGCAGGGAGGCCGGATGCAGGCCCAGTCCCTTGAGCTCGGCGCGGGCACGCGCGATCGGCGCCTCGTCGGGCACCGGCTTGAAGGCATAGGGAACCGAATGAAATGGCTCGGTTGGATCCTCGCCCAGCGCGCCGCGCACGCGGAAAAGCTGCTCTGCTTTCGAATACCATGGCTCGAATTCGTCATAGGAAAACGGCCAGGCCGGCGACACGCCGCCAAAGTGCTCCATGTCGGAAAAGTCTTGCTTGCGATAGCGGATCAGCACCGCGCCGAAGAATTTCGAGTTGCCGCCGACATAGTAGTAATTGCCTGGGTTGAAGGCGCCGCCGCCGGCCTCGCGCCACATCTCCTTCGGCCGGTAGTGGCCGTCGACGAAGATCGAGCGCGTGTCGCGCGCATGCGGGGTCGCCGGCAAGGGTTCGCCGCGCTCCAGCATCAGGATGGAGGCGCCGCTGCCGGCCAGACCGGCAGCGATCGTGGCGCCGCCGATGCCGGAACCGATGATGACGATATCGGGGTTTGCCATCACCTAAAGCGCGCCGCGATTGAATTGACACATGCGACGCGCTTCAGGTCCTTTGTTTTGATGCATGTCGTTGCCCCAAAACCGGATCCACTTTTGGCGACACGCATCAGCGAATACGGTTCTCGGTCGCCGGATCGAAGAACACCGCCTTGGTCAGGTTGAAGGCCAGCGGCGTGCTGGTGCCCGGCTGGATGTTGGCATCGGCGCGCAGCCGTGCCACCACGCCCTTGCCGCCGAGATTGGTGACGGCGAAAGTGTCGGAACCGGCCGGTTCCACCACCTCGATATGGCAATCGGCGGTGGCGATTTGCGAGGCGTTGCGTTCCGCGCCTTCGGGATCGGTAAGCGCCTCCGGGCGGACGCCGAAGATGATCGGCTTGCCCTTGAATGCCGACAATCCGGCCGGCGCGTTGGCCATCGGCAAGGTGATCGGCTGGCGTGCCTCGCGATCGAGCACGACGGCCAGATCGCCGCCATTGCCGCCGATGGTGGCCGGGATCAGGTTCATTGCCGGTGACCCCATGAAGTCGGCGACGAAGACATTGCTGGGGTTGTTGTAGATTTCGGCCGGCGTGCCGAATTGCTGCACCTCGCCGTCACGCATGACGGCGATCTTGGTAGCCAGCGTCATCGCCTCGATCTGGTCGTGGGTGACATAGACGATCGTTGTACCCGTGGTGGCATGCAGGCGCTTGATCTCGATGCGCATGTCGACGCGCAGCTTGGCGTCGAGGTTGGACAGCGGCTCGTCGAACAGGAACAGCTTGGGGTCCCGCACCAGCGCCCGGCCCATGGCGACGCGCTGGCGCTGGCCGCCGGAGAGCTGGCTCGGCTTGCGCTGCAGCAGATGGCCGATCTGCAGGACCTTGGCCACCTTGTCGATCGCCTTCTGCCGTTCGTCGGCCGGCACGCCGCGCATTTCCATGCCGAAGGAGATGTTCCCGGCGACCGTCATGTTGGGGTAGAGCGCATAGCTCTGGAACACCATGGCGATATCGCGGTTGGACGGATGAAGATCGGTGATGGTGCGGCCGTCGACGCGGATATCGCCAGAGGTGATCGTCTCCAGTCCGGCAATGGTGTTGAGTAAGGTTGACTTGCCACAGCCGGAAGGACCGACCAGCACCAGGAAGCCGCCTTTTTCCAGCTCGAGGTTAATCCCTTTCAGGATCTCGACCTGGCCGAAACGCTTCCTCAGACCATCAATTTCCAGAAAAGCCATTGGGTTATCCTTTGACCGCGCCCGCCATCAGGCCACGCACGAAATAGCGGCCGGCGAGCACATAGACGAGAAGGGTGGGGAGTGCGGCGATCATCGCCGCCGCCATGTTGACGTTGTATTCGACGACGCCGGTCGAGGTGTTGACGACGTTGTTGAGCGCCACCGTCATCGGCATCGCATCGCCGGTGCCGGCATAGGCGGAGGCGAACAGGAAGTCGTTCCAGATGTTGGTGAATTGGTAGATGACGGTGACGACGAAGATCGGCATCGAGTTCGGCAGCATGATGCGCCGGAAGATCTGGAAGAACGAAGCGCCGTCGACCTGGGCGGCCTTGACCAGTTCGGTCGGGAACGCCTCGTAATAGTTGCGGAAGAACAGCGTGGTGAAGCCGATGCCGTAGACGACGTGGACGAAGACCAGATTGACCGTCGAATTGCCGAGGCCGAAGCTGGTGCCGATCGAGTTTTGCAGCGTCACGCCGAAGCGGCCGACGCTGCCCAGGATCGTCGCCATCGGCAGCAGAACGGACTGGAACGGAATGAAGCAGGCAAACAGCATCAGCCCGAACACCAGCGTCGCCCCGCGAAAACGCCATTTGGTCAGCACGTAGCCATTGAGCGCACCGAGCATGGTCGAGATCAGCACGGCGGGAACCACCATCTTGATGGAGTTCCAGAAATAGCCCTTGATGCCGGCGCAGGTGAGGCCGACGCAGGTCTCGCCCCAGGCCTTCAGCCAGGGATCGAAGGTCGGCGCCTTGGGCAGCGAAAGCATGTTGCCGTTCTGGATCTCGTCCATGGTCTTGAACGAGGTCACCAGCATGACGAACAACGGCATCAGATAGAACAGGGCGAACAGCGCCAGAAGTCCGTAGATGACCATGCGGTTGACGAGTTTGACGTTCATGCCGCCGCTGGCCTGGCGGGCGGGAGTGGTCATAGCGCTCATCGCGGCTTCTCCCTGAGTTCCGAATAGAGATAGGGCACGATGATGGCGACGATGGTCATCAGCATGATCACGGCGCTTGCCGAACCGACGGCCATTTCGTTGCGCTTGAAGGTGTACTCATACATGAAGTTCGAAGGCAGCCATGCCGAGCCACCGGGGCCACCGCTGGTCAGCGCGACGACCAAGTCATAGGATTTGATGGCAAGGTGCGCGAGCACGATGAAGGCCGACAGGAAGATCGGCCGCAGCAGCGGAATAACGATGCGGCGATAGAGCTGGAAGGTGGTGGCGCCGTCGATCTGCGCCGCCTTCATGATCTCGCCGTCAATGCCGCGCAGGCCGGCCAGGAACATCGCCATGATGAAGCCGGAGGCCTGCCAGACGCCGGCGATGACCACGGTGTAGATGACGAAATCCTTGTTCTTGATCCAGTCGAAATGGAAGCTCGTCCAGCCCCATTGGTGCAGCGTCTGCTCGAGGCCGAGGCCAGGGTCGAGGAACCATTTCCAGGCGACGCCGGTGACGATGAAGGAGAGCGCCATCGGGTAGAGGTAGATGGGACGCAAGACGCCTTCGCCGCGGATCTTCTGGTCGAGCAGGATGGCCAGGAACAGGCCGAGCGCCAGGCAGATCAAGATGTAGAGAAAGCCGAAAATGCCCATATTGGTGATCGATGTGTACCAGCTCGACGGCGGATCGGTGTCGAAGGTCCAGTTCCACAGCCGCTGGTAGGCGCGCGCGCCGGTTATGGCGTAGGACGGAAAGGTCTTGGAGTTGGTGAAGGACAGGTAGATCGTCCACAGGATGAAGCCGTAGACGAAGACGACGGTGACGGCGAAGCTCGGCGCCAGCACGATCTTGGGCAAGGCGTCCTGCAGCCGCGAGCGCACCGAGGCCCGCGGGCGGGCATGCTCCGGCGTCAGCTTGATCTGGGTTGTCGCAACTGTGCTCATGGGGTTCCTCCCGTCGGCGTTCGGCCGACCGGCCTCACGGACCGGGAACCTCCCCCGCCGGAGCGGGGAAGGTGGTTGGGTGCCTAGTGCTTACTTGGCGTCGTCGATTGCCTTGACCAGTTCGGTCACGGCCTCGTCCGAGGTCTTGATCTGACCGTGGACGAATTTGGAGACGACGTCCTTGTAGGCATTGGCGACAGCCGGAGGGGCGCCATAGCCCTGGGCCAGCGAGCCGAACAGCGTGCCGCCTTCATTGGCCTTCTTCAGGTCGGCGATACCCTTCTTGCCGCAAGCGTCGAAGTCGGTGTCAGGCACGTCGGTGCGGGCCGGAACCGAACCCTTGACGACGTTGAAGGCCGACTGGAAGCTCTTCGACAACGTGGCTGTGGCCAGAGCGACCTGGGCCGCCTTGCGGTCGTCGGGGACGTTGAACATGCCGAACATGTCGGAGTTGTAGATCACCGAGCCGTCCGTGCCCGGGAAGCGGTAGCAGAGGAAGTCGGTGCCCGGGGTCTTGTTGGCGGCGTGGAACTCGCCCTTGGCCCAGTCGCCCATGACCTGCACCAGCGCATCGCCCTTGATGACCATGGCGGTGGCGAGGTTCCAGTCGCGGCCCGAGAAGTTCGGGTCGACATAGGTGACGAGCTTGGCGAGGTTGTCGAACGACTTCTTCATCGTGTCGGACTTGAGCGAGGCGTCGTCGAGGTCGTTCATCGCCTTCTTGTAGAACTCCGGCCCGCCGGTCGACAGCACGACGGAATCGAACATGGTGGCTTCCTGCCAGTTCTGGCCGCCAAGCGCGAGCGGCGTGACGCCGGCCGCCTTGGCCTTGTCGAGCAGGGCGATGAAATCATCGAAGGTCTTCGGCTCGGCGCCGCCGATCTTGTCCATCACCGCCTTGTTGATCCACAGCCAGTTGACCGAGTGGACGTTGACCGGAGCGGCAACCCACTTGCCGTCATAGACGGAGAATTTCTGCAGGGCGGCCGGAACCGATTTGTCCCAGCCTTCCTTCTTCGCCGTCTCGGTGAGGTCGCCCATCACGCCGGCCGCGGCATAGTCGAGCACGGTATAGCCGAGCATCTGCGAGGCGGTCGGATAGTTGCCGGCCGCGACCATCGCCTTCAGCGCGGTCATGGCGGCATCGCCGCCGCCGCCGGCCACCGGCACGTCCTTCCAGGCATAGCCTTCCTTGGCCAGATCCTGCTTGAGCACGTTGAGGGCAGCCGCTTCGCCGCCCGACGTCCACCAATGCAGCATCTGCACTTCCTTGACGTCCTCGGCATGGGCCGCGAAAGCCAGGCCCGAAGCGAGAGCCGTTCCGATAAGCAGTTTGCGCAACATGTACTTCCTCCCTTGTTGCAACTCACGTGACCGGCGGATGCCGCCGGGGTCTCCCAACTCAGCCGACCCACCAACCGGTGCGCTGGCCGCGATGAAACTGGATTGTCTTTTCCTCGGTATAGTCCTCGACGGCGCGCTTGCCGAGTTCGCGGCCCAGGCCCGACTGCTTGTAGCCGCCGAACGGCAGTTCTGGATAACCTTCCATGAACGTGTTCACCCAGACCGTCCCCGAACGCACGCCCCGCGCCACCGACATGCAGGTGTCGATGCTGGCGCTCCACACACCCGCCGACAGACCATAGGGCGTGTTGTTGGCGATGTGCAACGCCTTTTCAATCGTTTCAAAAGTCAGCACCGAGAGCACCGGCCCGAACACTTCCTCGCGGGCGACGGCCATGTTTTCGGTGACGTTGCGTAAGATCGTCGGATCGAGATATTGGCCGGCATTGGAAGGGAGTTGCCCGCCGCCGCTGTAGATGCGGACCCCGTCACTCGCGGCGGCCGCGATGTAATCGGTGACCTTGGCCAGATGGTCGGAGGAAATCATCGCACCGACCTTGGTCCTGATATCGAGTGGATCGCCCACGGCTACCTTTGCGGTCAACGCCTTCACGGCGGCCAGGAAATCGTCGGCGATCGCTTCGTGCACGATCAACCGGCTGCCGGCATTGCAGCATTCGCCGGCATTGAAGAAGCCGCCGAACACCGCTGCATCGGCGGCCGCCTCGAGATCGGCATCGGGGAAGACGATCTGGCCGTTCTTGCCGCCGAGTTCCATCGAAACCTTCTTCAGGGAATTCGCGGCCGCCGCCATGGTCATCTTGCCGACGCGGGTGGAACCGGTGAACGACACCATCTCGACCAGGGGATGGCTGACCATTGGCGCGCCGACATCGGCGCCAAGACCGGCGAGGATGTTGACGACGCCGGCGGGCAGGCCAGCCTCCATCAGGATGTCGCCGAGCACGAAGGTCGAGGCCGACGTCATCTCGCTCGGCTTGACCACGGCCGTACAGCCGGCGGCCAGCGCGAAAGGCAGTTTCTGGCTGACGATGAGGAACGGGAAATTCCACGGCGTGATGATCGAGACGACACCGATCGGCTCGCGCAGCACGACGCCCAGCATGGCGTCGCCGAGATTGGCGTAGCTCTCGCCATGCAGCGTGCGGGCAAGCGAGGCGGCATAGCGCCAGATGTCGACGGCGCCGCCAATCTCGCCGCGCGCCTGGGTAATCGGCTTGCCGGATTCCAGCGCATCGAGGCGGGCGATGTCTTCCAGCCGGGCCTCGATCAGGTCGGCCGCCTTGAGCAGGATCGCGGCGCGCTCGGCCGCCTTCATGCGCGGCCAAGGACCGGTCTCGAACGCCCTGTGCGCGGCCTGCATCGCGGCTTCCACTTCGGCAGCCCCTGCCTGAGCATAGTGTGAAACGGTGAAGCCGTGGCCGGGGCTCTTGCGTTCCAGCATACGGCCGTCGCGGGCATCGACATGCTTGCCGTCGATCAGCAGCTTGTACGCCTTGGGCGCGGCGGAAGCCTCGGCGGGCATGGAAATCTTCAGAGGTGCATTCATGTGATTTCCACTCTGTCCTAGGAACGCGAAAACACGGGCTTCTGCTTGGTCTTGAAGGAGCCGACGCCGGCCTTGAGATCGCCGGTGAGCGCTATGAAACCGCTGGCCAGGGCTTCGGTCGCGGCAGCGCTTTCCTCGCCTTCGGCAACGGCGATCATCAGCTTGGCGGCTTCGGTCGCCAGCGGCCCGCGTTCGGCGATTTTCCCAGCCCAGGCCTTGGCTTCGTCTAACGCCTTGCCGGTTTCGACGACGCGGTCGACGATGGCAAGCACGAGCGCTTCAGCCGCCAGAAAAATCTCGCCACCGACAGCCATGCGACGCACCGTCTGGGCGCCGAAGCGGCGCACCGCGCGTTGCGTGCCGGACCAGCCGGGGACGACACCGATCGAGGTCTCGGGGAAGCCGAGCTTCACCTGGGTTTCGGCGACGCGAAAATCGCAAGCGACAGCCAGTTCCAGCCCGCCGCCGAGAGCATGGCCGGACAGAACGGCGATGGTCGGCTGCCGCAGCCGTGCCAGCCGGTCGAAGACACGGTGGCCGTAGCGCACCCATTGCACCTGGAAATCTGCGGCACTCATGCCGCCCCAGGCCTCGACATCGCCGCCGGCGCAAAATCCCTTGCCTTCGCCGCATATGAGGACGGCGCGGACATCTTCGGCGCTTTCCGCCTCATCGAGAGCCGCCTCCAGCGCGCGCAGCATCGGGATGTCGAGCGCGTTGAATTTTTCGGGCCGGCGCAAGGTGACGATGCCGATCGCGCCATCCCGCTCGAAGGTGACGAGGCGCTCAGCCATGCGCGCCTCCAAGCGAGGCGCCGCCATTGAGTGACAGGCCGATCGGCCGATCCTGGTAGAGCGCGGCCGGCGTCACCTTGAGGTCATTGGCCACGTTGAGCGGGATCTCGGCCTGTGCCAGCACATCGCGCTCGAGGTCGATACCGGGCGCCAGTTCCGTCACCATCAGCCCATCGGGCGTCAGCTTCATCACGCAGCGCTCGGTGACATAGGTGATGTCCTGCCCTTGAGCGACGGCACGCTTGCCCGAGAAGGAGATATGCTCAACCTCATTGACGACTTTCTTGACCTTGCCCTCCGCATCGATGCGAATGCCGCCATCGGCCAGCGAGAGCTTTGCCCCGGCGTTGAAGAAGCCAGAGAAAACAATCTTCTTCGCCCGTGACGTGATGTCGACGAAGCCGCCGGCGCCGGCGGTGACATGCGGCCGCGCCGAAAGTTTCGAGACATTGACCGAGCCGTGGCGGTCGATCTGCAGGAAGGAGAGCAGCGAGGCGTCGAAGCCGCCGGCCTGGAAATAGATGAACTGGTGCGGCGAGGGCATGATCGCCTCGGCATTGGAGGCGCAACCGAACTTGAAGTCGAGCAGCGGCACGCCACCGACGGCACCCTGTTCGATCACCCAGGTGACCTTGCCGTGCTGGCCTTCTTCCAGAAGGATGCGCGGCACGTTGGCCGAGATGCCGAAGCCTATGTTGACGGCCATGCCGTCGCGCAGCTCCATGGCGACGCGGCGCGCGATCACCTTCTGGACGTTCATCTCCGCGTTGCGGAAGGTCGACAGCGGCCGGAAGATCTCACCCGAAATCGCCGGATCGTAAGGCGTCAGCGTCGTCTGTAACTGGTCGGGCGCCACGACGATATGGTCGACCAGCACGCCCGGCACGCGCACATCATGCGGCTTCAGCGTGCCGTTCTCGACGACGCGCTTGACCTGCGCGATGACGATGCCGCCATTGTTGCGGGCGGCGAGCGCCTGTTCCAGCCCACCGAGATAGGCGCCCTCATGCTCGTAGGTCAGGTTGCCGCGCTCGTCCGCCGTGGTGGCGCGGATGATCGAGACTTGCGGCACGATGGCGCGGAAATAGAGCCATTCCTCGCCGTCGAATTGCTGCACCGAGACGATCGGTTCGCCGGCGGCGGCGTTCATGGCGCAGCCCTGGTGGCGCGGGTCGGCGAAAGTGTCGAGGCCGACCTTGGTCAGCACGCCCGGCCGCTTGGCGGCGGCCTCGCGGTGCATGTCGAACAGGATGCCGGACGGCACGTTATAGGCGGCGACGGAATTGTCGCCGATCATCTTCCAGATCTGCGGCGGTTCGGCCGAGGAGGGCCCCGACGGATAGGAGCCGCACAGCGTGCGCTTCAACAGGCCGGGCTTGGCCAGATGATCGATGCCCTTGATGCCATACATGTCGCCGGCGGCGATGGGATGCAGGGTGGTGATGTCCTTCGGATGGCCTTCGCTGTCGAAGCGTTCGCCGATGGCGGCGAGCACGGCGTCCGGACAGCCAAGACCGCTCGACGAGGACACCGAGACGACCATGCCGTCCTTGATCAGGCTGGCTGCCTGCGCCGATGAAACGACCTTGCTCAATTCATGCTCCCGAGTTTCGGGTCGATCTTGACGGCTCTGCCGGAATTGGCCGACTGCAATGCCGCCTCGGCCGCTGTGAGCGACCAGATGCCGTCCTCGCCGGTGGCGGAGGGCTGGTCCTCGCCACGGATCGCGGCATGGAACCGGCCCACCGACCTGGCATAGAGGTTGTCGCGGTCGAAGCTCAATTCTTCCTCGCCACCCGCGGTGCGCAGCGTCACCGTGCCGACCGGTTTCTGCGTCATGACATTGCGGGCGATCAGCGAACCCTGCGAGCCGTGCACCTCGAAACCGGTGTCGGCAAATCTGGTGGTGAAGCCTTCATGCGATTGCGCGATGAGGCCCGACTTGAAGCGCCAGATGCACATGGCGCCGTCTTCCAACCCGCTGCCGGCCATGCCGGCCGATTGCGTGAACGCGGAAACCTCGACCGGATCGTCGCCAAGCACGAAGCGAAGCGTGTCGGCATCGTGCACGGTGATGTCGAGCACCACGCCGCCGCCGGCCTCGGGCCTGGCGATGCGCCAACCCTGCAGGTTCTCGGGCAGGTAGACGGAATGGAAGACCCGCGCGGCAATGGGCTGGCCGATGCGGCCGGCGGCAATCGCCTCGCGCATCGCCCGGTGAGCCCCGGCATTGCGCAGATGGTGATTGGTGCCGAGCACAATGCCCGCGGCCTTGGCCGCGGCGACCATTCTACGCGCGTCGTCGCTGGTCAGCGCCAGCGGCTTCTCGCACAGCACATGCTTTCCTGCCTCGATCGCGGCGAGTGCCTGTTCGAGGTGCAGTTCGTTGGTGGTCGAGATGTAGACGGCGTCGATGTCGGATCCGAGCAAGGCATCGAGGTTTGATACGGCGGCCGGAATGCCATTTTCCCTTGCATAGGCCGCGGCGCGTTCCTCGCTGGAGCTCATTACAGCCGCGATCTCGCCATCGGCTTGCGCGCGAACGGCGTCGATCATGAATTGCCGGGCGATCGTGCTGGCGCCGATCAGCCCCCATTTGATGCTCATCTTGCGGCTCCCGTTGCCGCGGGCCTGTTTCGCGTGCGGCGATCTGGGCCGCAGCTTTCCCTGACCACGAGATTGACGGCGCCGATATGGTCCTCGGCGCGCGTGGTGCGCGACTGGATCATCTTGATCATGACGTGGGCCGCGCGTTCGCCGAGACCGGCGGAGTCCACCGCGACGCTGGTTAGCGCCGGCATGTAATGTTCGGCCTCGACCACATCGTCGAAGCCGACGACGGCGAAATCCGCGCCCGGCTCAAGTCCGCGTTTGCGCAGCGCCAGCATGACACCGAAGGCGACGGCATCGTTGAAGCAGAGCGCCGCCGTTGGCGGCTCGGCCATTGCGAGCGACGTCTCCAGGCAGGCCATGCCGCCCTTGCGGTTGGTCTCGCCCTCGATGATGAGCGCGTCGCGGGGGTCTATGCCAAGCGTTTCGCAGGCTTCGCGAAAGCCGCCCAAGCGCTCATGATAGACGATGAGGTCGGACGAGCCGCCGAAGAAGGCCAGGCGGCGATGCCCCTTGCCGACGAGATGAGCGGTGGCGAGATAGGCGCCACGATGATTATCGGGCGTGATCACCGGGATGCGGCTTTCCGGCAAGCGGCGCATGGCGAAGACGACCGGAACGCCCGCCATCTCCAGCCGCCGGAAGGCACCCGGCGTGGTGCCGCGCGCCGGCGAGACGATGAGGCCGGCGACGCCTTGCTCCATCAGCGATTTCAACACTTCTTCCTGGCGCACCGGGTTCTCCGCCGTGTTGGCGATGAACGGCACGATGCCGGCCGACTGGAAGACGCGCTCCATGCCCACTGCCAGTTCAGCGAAGAACGGATTGGTGAGATCGTTGATGACCATGCCGATGACGTTGGAATGGGCCTTGCGCAGATTGGCGGCGCCGCGATTGTAGACATAGCCGACATCCTCGATCGCCTTGCGAACCTTGACCGCGGTCTCGGGGCGGATCAGCCCGCTGCCCTGGAGCACGAGCGACACCGTCGATTTGGACACGCCTGCCTCGCGGGCGATGTCGAAGATCGTCGCCTTGGCGCGGCTGGCCATCCAGATGTCTCCTCCCGGTTTTCTCAATCGAATTTATTGGAACGTTCTAATCCCTGCTCCGTGGATGAGTCAATCGGGATTTTTTCTCGATCCAGCGAGGCGATCATACGTGGTCCAACGATATACCATTCAAGGCTTCATGTGTTGCAACGCAGCATTGGTCGGCGGCCGCTTTCGAATCTTAAAGGTTCTTGATTTATTGGAACGTTCCATTTAGTAAATGCCGAAAACGGAGAGATCGATGGACATTGCCTTGCCCGGCGCGGGTGGCCGCAGCACACGCTACGCGCTTGTCGGACAGCCGGTCCAGCCGGTGATCGGCGCACGGTTCCCGCGCATCGCCTATGCCGCCGCGCATGTCGTCGCCGATCCCCTGGAAATGACCGATCCATGGTCGCGGCCGGTTGTCGACTGGGATAGGACGATGGCGTTTCGCCATCATCTTTGGCGGCTCGGCTTCCGCATCGCCGAGGCGATGGACACGTCGCAGCGCGGCATGGGTTTCGATTGGCGGAGCGCGAGGGAATTGATCCGCCGATCAATCGCGGAGGCGAGGACCGTCGCTGACGCCGACCTCGCCTCGGGCGCCGGAACCGACCATCTGGCGCCGGCGTCGGCCAGGACACTGGATGATGTGATCGCCGCCTATGAGGAGCAGTTCGCTTTCATCGAAGGGCAAGGCGGCAAGGCGATCATGATGGCCAGCCGCGCGCTGGCCGCCGTCGCCAAGGGCCCGGACGACTATGCGCGTGTCTACGACCGCATCCTGTCTCAGGCCTCCGGCAAGGTCATCCTGCACTGGCTGGGCGACATGTTCGACCCGGCGTTGAAAGGCTATTGGGGCAGCGGGAATTTCGAGGCCGCGCTCGACACCGTCGTCGCCATCATCGAACGCCACGCCGGAAAAGTGGAAGGGATAAAAATTTCGCTGCTCGACGCCGGCAAGGAGGTGGCGCTTAGGAACCGGCTGCCGGACGGCGTCGTCATGTTCACCGGCGACGACTTCAACTATCCCGAACTGATCGCCGGAGACGGCAAGCGCCACTCGCACGCGCTGCTCGGCATTTTCGACGCGATCGCGCCGGTTGCCAATGCGGCGCTGGCGAAGCTGGCTGACGGCGACCGTGCCGGCTACGACGCGCTGATGGCGCCGACCGTGCCGCTGTCGCGAAAAATCTTCGAGGCGCCGACCGAATATTACAAGGCCGGCATTGTCTTCATGGCTTGGCTGAACGGCCACCAGGACCATTTCGCGATGGTCGGTGGCATGCAGTCGGCGCGCGGCATCCGCCATTATGCCGAAGTCTTCCGCCTTGCCGATCAGGCTGGATTGCTGGCCGACCCGGAGATGGCGGTTGCCAGGATGAAGAGCCTCTGCGCCGTCGCGGGCGTCTGAGTGGCACACAGGTTGGCCGCGGCCGCCAACTCGAGTGTTGTGGCTTGCCCCTTCGCAAAACTCGCTGACAGGCCTGGGAATAGCCTGACCCGACACCGCAATGATTCGATGAGGGAATAGGGCAGTGGGGGAATCAGGGCACGCAGCGGCGGCCAGGCCTTACGCCCTATCTCTTCGACTCAGCTGGTTTGGATCTGGATGGTGGGCGTGACAGGGATTGAACCTGTGACCCCTGCAATGTCAATGCAGTGCTCTCCCGCTGAGCTACACGCCCATCCGAAGCCGCGCATACACCATTTTTGGTCAGGCGCGTCAATAGCAGGAAAAGAGGAAAAACACGTCGTCTCGCCGCGGCTGTGGACTGACCCGGCGGCTTGCGGAAGGCGGCTCAGGCCGCGTGCAGCATCTTCTCGACCTCGTTGACGAGGTCGCGCAGGTGGAAGGGCTTGGACAGCACCTTGGCGTCTTTCGGCGCCTTGGAATCCGGGTTCAGCGCGACGGCGGCGAAACCGGTGATGAACATGACCTTGAGGTCGGGGTCGATCTCGGTGGCGCGGCGCGCCAATTCGATGCCGTCCATCTCCGGCATGACGATGTCGGTCAGAAGCAGCGAGAATGGTTCTTCGCGCAGCCGCTCATAGGCGCTGGCGCCGTTGTCGAAATCGCTGACCTGATAACCGGCGCGCTCCAGCGCCTTGACGAGGAACCGACGCATATCGTCGTCGTCTTCCGCCAGAAGAATGCGTGCCATGTTGTCCCGTCCGAATCACCCGCCGAGACTGCCGAGGGGCAGGCCCGTTAACCATCCTGTATATGAGGAGGTGAGAGTAAACATCAAGTGAACACCGACGCGCTTGCCCCACATTTGCCAAGCGGCACGACGGCTGAAATGCTGGACATGCGGCCAGCAAGGTGGCAGTTTCATGCCATGATGCACTGGTGTTTTCGGGTTCGTTCAAATTGAAGACGGCAGCCGAGGATTTTTCGGTCTTTCCACCCTTCGAAATCCGGTCGGGCGCCGAGCAGCGCGTCCCCTTCCTCTTCAATTCACCGCATAGCGGCCGCTACTATCCTGAACGCTTCCTTGCCATGGCAAGGCTCGATCGCAACGCCATCCGCCGCTCGGAGGATTGCTATGTCGACGAGCTGTTCGGCGGCGCCGTGGCGCTGGGTGCGCCGATGTTGGCGGCAAATTTTCCGCGTGCCTATCTCGATGTCAACCGCGAGCCATGGGAACTCGACCCGCGCATGTTCGCCGAGCCGGTGCCGTCCTTCTGCAACATCCGCTCCGCGCGCGTGGCCGGCGGGCTCGGCACCGTGCCGAAGCTGGTGGGCGAGGGGCTCGACATCTATGCGGGCCGCTTGCCGCTCGCCGAGGCGGTTGCCCGCATCGAAGCCGTCTACAAGCCTTATCACGAAACGCTGAAGCGGCTTTTGACCCGGACCCACGCCCGTTTCGGCTTTGCCGTGCTGATCGACTGCCATTCGATGCCGGCGAGCATCCGTGTCGGCGACAACGGGCTGCGGCCGGATTTCATCATCGGCGACCGTTTCGGCATCTCGGCCACCGCGGCCCTGACCGAAACCGCGATCGGCCTATTGACCGCGATGGGCTATACCGTTGCTCACAACAAGCCTTATGCCGGCGGTTTCATCACGGAACATTACGGCCGCCCGGCGCGTCATCTGCATGCGCTGCAGATCGAGGTCAATCGCGGGCTCTACATGAATGAGCGGACATTCGAGAAAGCCGCCGGCTTCGACGCGCTGGCCGACGATCTGACGCGATTTTCGGCCGACCTGATGGCGATGCCGGATCACCATTTCATCGACCTGCCGCTGGCCGCGGAGTGAAGATCACGCCTTGTTCCATGCGTGCGACTGCCCGAAGATCCCTCGTGTGGTTTTGGGCGGTACGCTTCGGGAGCGGCTGAAAAAAAGACCGCATCGTTTGCACGATACGGTCGAAGTCTAGGGAGGAAACGCCCAAGGAGGGCATGGACAGGAAACCCTATCCGAGAATGAGGGTATTGTGCAGCGCACAAATGTCAAGCGACGTTCAGGCTTTTTTAATTCAGAGTGATGTGGAAATTGCGTTTCGTTGACAGAAACGTGACATTTCAGCAACAGGTGTCGCTGCCGGAAAATTCTCGAACACCCTTGTTTTGGCACGAAAGTGACGGCAAACGACTGTCTGGGCATGCTGCAACGCGGGAGAATCAGTTGGACATCAGCGTCGATTTCATGCGCCGTATCGCGCAAGCGGCAGCGGCTGAGACCTTGCCGCGCTTTCGCGCCCAAGGCGCGGTCGCCAACAAGGAAAAGGGCAGTTTCGATCCGGTCACCGAGGCCGACCGCGAGGCCGAGCGCGCCATCCGGGCGCTGATATCGGCCGAGTATCCCGATCACGGTATCCTGGGCGAAGAGCACGGCAGCGAGAACATCTCCAGCCGGCATGTCTGGGTTATCGATCCGATCGACGGCACGCGCGCCTTCATCTCCGGCCTGCCGGTGTGGGGGACGCTGGTCGGGTTGACGGTCGACGGCGACGCGGTTGCCGGCATGATGGCGCAGCCCTTCACCGGCGAGCTGTTCTACGCCAATGGATCCGGCTCGCATTACGAGGGACCGGGCGGTCCGCGAAAACTGTCGACCCGCAAGACGACAAAACTCGATGAGGCGACGCTGTTCACCACCACGCCGGCATTGTTCAAGGGCGAAGCGCGCACGCGCTATGACGCGTTCGAGAAACAGGTCCAACTCGCCCGCTACGGCGCCGACTGCTATGCCTTCGCCATGATCGCCTCGGGCAGCGTCGACATCGTCACGGATCCCGGCCTGAAGCCTTACGACATCGTCGCGCTCATCCCGATCATCGAGAAGGCCGGCGGTGTCGTCACCACCTTCGACGGCGGGCCGGCGGAGAATGGCGGCGATGTGCTGGCGGCGGCGACACCGGAGCTTCATGCCGCCGCCATGGCTGCCCTGCGCGGCTGACATCGCCTGCGGTCAGCGCGACCGTATCGAACGCTGGAATTCCGCCGGCGTACGCCCGTAGACCTGCTTGAACGCGGCACTGAAATGGCTGTGGCTGGAGAAGCCGAGATCCATGCCCAGCGTGGTCAGATTGTCGTAACGGCCAAGCAGGTCAAGCGCACGCGCCAGCCGCAGGCGCAGATGATAGCGGTAGAGCGGCATGGCTTCGACCTGCTGGAACACCTGCGTCAGGTAGACCGGCGAAACGCCGACCTCGACGGCAATCCCGGCCAGCGTCCAGCGCCGTGACAGGTCCGACGACAGCACGAGCTTGGCGCGGTCGACCAGTTTCTGCCGGCCAGGGCTGGCGCCCGCGACATGCGAGGTGCGCTCGCCAAGCGAGCGCCGTACCAGTGTCAGGGCGAGCGTCTCGGCCTCCAGCGTTTCGGCGACCTTGCGGCTCAGGCTGTGGCGCAGCAGCGCCACCAGCGCCTGCGCGCGCGGGTCGATGCGCCGGCGCTGACGACGAAACGCCAGCGTGCCGCCGGAGCGAAGCTGATCCTTCGGCGCCAGCTCCCGCAATTGACCGTCCTCGATGACGAGGTCGAGGCAGGCGTCGCCGCCCTCGATGGGATGGCTGACCTGATAAGGCTCGGCTTCATTGAAGAACAGCAGTTGATTGGCTTCCGCCACCGCGTCGTTGCGGCCGACATGGCGCACGAAGACACCGCGATAGGGAAACACCAGATGCGTGGCCGCGGTGCATTCCTCATCGCTCCTGTGCCGGCACTCGCCGCCGCAGACGACGTCCCTGACCCTGACGGTGCCGGTGTCGAGAAGCGGCTGCACCGTGAATTGCGACATGTCCGTTGCGCTCTTTCCTCGCGCCGGAAACGAGTCCGGAATTGCGGAGACCACTTTACGCAGACGGACTGCCCAGTCCTGTCAGGAGACTTTCGACAGGCGCTTAGCGGCGCCTGAATTCCGCATAGGCCTGGCCACGCGAAAGACCGATGTCCTTGAGCTGTTCGTCGCTCATTTCGAGCAAGGCAAGGCGGCTCCTTCGTTTCTCCATCTGGCGGCCGAACCATCTTGCCGCCGCAATACAGTGGGCACGCAATGACTGCTTGGTGGTCGCTGCGCGGACTGCCGGCGCCCGGCCGGCAAGGCCGTGTACGGTTGTGTGGTCGGGGCGCATCGCTCAATCCTCGCCCGTGCCGGCCGCCGAGGCGCCGGCTTCGTTCAGCGCCTGCGCGCATTCCTCGCAGCAGACCTCGACGGTCTTGCCGCCGACCTTCACGCGGATCGGGTTGGCGTCCAGTTGGCAATCGCAGGCGGCGCAGGTTTTCTCGGTCATGATCTCATCTCCATAGCGTTCAATTCCACGCATGCAGATGAGCATTCCGGAGCTGCCGCGGACTGTCAGAATCTTTAGCAGTTTGCCTACTGGGGACCTGGCCTGTGCGCTCCTCCTGACAACGGGGTGTCAGCTAGGCTATCTCGAAGAGACCTAAGGCACTGGTCAGGCCGTCGGATCGTCCGAGCCGGGGACGAAGGCGTCGAAGGCGGCGAGGAATTGTTCGCGGTAGAGGTCGACTTCCTGCAGGATCTCGTGCTTGGCGCCGTCGATCATCAACAGCGAACCGAGCCTCAGGCTTCTGGCGTATTTTTCCACCGCCTTGGTCGAGACGACCTGGTCGGCGCCGGCGGCGATGATCAGCAGAGGCACTTGGATGCGGGCCATGAAGTCGGGGTCGCTGATGGCTTCAGAGGCCTTCGCCGCCGCCTGCAGCCAGCGGATCGTCGGCCCGCCAAGCGCCAGTTGCGGATATTCTTCATAGATGCGCGTGTTGCGGCGATAGCGCTGTGGATCCGACGTCACCTTGTTGACTTCGAAGGGTAGGGTGTGTCTCGGCCGTGGACCCCACGCGGCATAGAGCCTGCCGAGCCCCAGGGCGCAGAAAAGCGAACAGACCCGGCGCACCGTCCGTATCGAGACCGGCAGGTCGGGCAATGTCAGGAATGGCGCGATCAGCACCATGCGCCGCACGCGGTTGACCATCGACGGCGCGGCAAGCAGCGTGATCACAGCGCCGGCGGAATGGGCAAGGATGTAGTAGGGTCCGCGGCAGTCCGGCAGCACGATCTCCTCGAAGAACTGCTCCAGGTCGGCCGTATAGTCGCGGAACGACCTGACATAGCCGCGCTGACGATCGCGGATCAACCGGTCGGAATCGCCCTGGCCGCGCCAGTCGAGGGTGGCGACACCGAAGCCGCGCGCGGCAAGGTCGCGGATGGTCTCGAAATATTTCTCGATGCACTCGTTGCGGCCGCCAAGCAGCACAACGGTGCCGCGCATTGGACGCGCCACCGCTGCGAACAGGCCGTAACGTATCTTCTTGCCGTCGCGCGTGGTGAAAAAGCCGCCTGTGGCGTTTTCCGGTCGCGGATTGCCTTCAACTTCGTGAAAAAGAGGGGCGTCGTGGAAAAGATCCGTCATTCGGCGCTTTGTGCTCGGCGTCTTTGCGCGCCAGCCTGTCGCGGCTGGCCTCGTCAAGGTGATAGACGCCAATACGTCAAAAGCAAAGCAAATCCGGCTTGTGGAGGACCGCAACGGGGAAGGCCGGAAGCGGCTTTGAGCGCGCTTCCGGCCCCTGTCGATCCGGGAGGAAGGGACGTTAACACCCGGTTCGGCCTCGTTGCGGCACCTCTGGAAAACCGGCGCCGCCAATCCTTGATCTTGAGAGCCACTTTAGCGGCGGCTGTCTGAACGGGCGCCGAAGCGCCGGTTCATCTGCCGTTCATCAAAGGCTGGCCGCCTCATTCTTTTCCGGTCAAACGAAACTTGAAATGCTTTCAAGCGCTCCCCAGATGTGGATTGCGGCCGCCAATGTCGGGGCCGCTGGTCCTCCCGAAACGCCGCTCACGGGTTTCGCACCGGCCATACGCAAACCATGTTGCTCAACAGGAGAACACCTCATGCGTCACGTTGATTTTTCCCCGCTTTATCGTTCGACCGTCGGCTTCGACCGTCTCTTCACGATGCTTGATTCGCTCGCCCAGCCCGATGGCGCGCAGACCTATCCGCCCTACAACATCGAGCGCACTGGTGAGGATTCCTACCGCATCTCGATGGCGGTTGCCGGCTTCTCGGATGACGAGATCTCGATCGAAGCCCACCGCAACGTGCTGACCGTAAAGGGTGAGCGCAAGGACGAGGGCACCGGCGAAGGCTCCGAGCTGCTCTATCGCGGCATTGCCTCCAGGGCCTTCGAGCGCCGCTTCCAGCTTGCCGATCACGTTGAAGTCGTCGGCGCCGCGCTGAAGAACGGCCTGCTCTTCGTCGACCTCAAGCGCAACATTCCCGAAGAGCTGAAGCCGCGCAAGATCGCGATCACCTCGGCTCCGGCCAAGGCCAAGCAGATCGAGGCCAAGACCGCTGCCTAAAGTCTAAAGTCTCCTCCCGAGACGGAAAGCGGCGCCGAAAGGCGCCGCTTTTTTGTTGCCCGGGACACCGGTTAGCCGGCGATCAACTGGCCGAAGCGGTCGACTTCCTCCGAGGTCGTCGCAAAACTGGTGACGAAGCGATAGAGCAGCTCGTCCTCGCCGATATGACCGTCGAAGCCGTGCGGCCTGTGCCAGTCGTAGAAGGCCGCGCCGGCCGCTTGCAGTTTCTCGGCTTGCGTTTTCTTGATCACAGCGAAGACTTCGTTGGCCTGCGGCAGCCACGCCAGCTTGGCCGAGGCCGAATCCTCGATCGCCGCCGCGAGGCGCGCTGCCATGGCGTTGGCATGCCTTGCGGTGTCGAGCCACAGCCCGTCTTTGAAATAGGCTTCGAACTGCGCCGCGACGAAACGCGACTTCGAAAACAGCTGTGCCGCTCGCTTGCGCAGAAAGGCCAATTCCCCAGCGCGGTCGAGATCGAACAGCACGATCGCCTCGGCGCACCAGCAGCCGTTCTTGGTGCCGCCGAAGGACAGGATGTCGACGCCGCGTTTCCACGTCATTTCGGCTGGCGTGGTGTCGAGCGCGGCCAGCGCATTGGCAAAGCGGGCGCCGTCCATGTGCAGCGGCACAGAATGGCGCTTGGCGATCGCCGAGATCGCTTCGATCTCGGCCAGGCCATAGATTGTGCCGACCTCGGTCGACTGGGTGATCGAAACGGCCATCGGCCGGCCCCAATGGACCACCTCGCCGGCGAAACGGCCGATAGCCCTGTCCAGATTGTGTGGTTCGATCTTGCCCAGGGCGCCGTCGACCGCGTGTAGCCGCGCACCGCCGGAAAAATATTCCGGCGCGCCGCACTCGTCCTCGATAACATGCGATTCGCGGTGCGCGAAGGAAATGCCGCCTGGCTTGTTATAGGTCGTCAGCGACAGCGAATTGGCGGCGGTGCCGGTCGCCACGAAGAACACGGCCACCTCGCGTTCGAAAATCTCGCTGAAGCGCCGGTAGACGGCCTGGTCGAGCGCACCGTCGCCATAGGCGGTCGAAAAGCCGGCGGTATGGGCCGAGAGGCCGGCTGCAATGCTTGGGTGGGCGCCTGCCCAATTGTCGGAAGCGAAGAACATGCGTCTGCCTGTGTTGGGAAAATCGCCGGGACCTTGACCGGTTTCATGGTCCGCCCGCAAGAGCCAGCCACCAGAAAACGGGTAAAGCCAGTGTCGGGCCGGCGGCGCCCTCACAGACCGAAGCTTACGTTTTGCAGCCACCTCACGAAATTTTGTGTCGCGACGCGGCCAAGTTTTTTGTGAATCGGTCTTGTATGGGTTCTGGATTTCTGTCATAAAAATTTAGGACAGTAGTGCTGTCTTATTTTGTCGCACAAAACTGGCTGGATTGGCGTATCGTTTAGGCCACTCCGGCTTTTGCCGCGAGCGACAGGTGGACGGACCAGCTCTGGCCTGTACGATACCGGATAGGAACCAGCGGCGCGCCGCCTGGTTCGGCGATTTCGCAAGACGTGCCGCAAGAATGAAGGGCGAGCCCAAGTGCTCGCCAAGGCAAACCAGCGCCCGCAGGCCAATGCCACGTGGCGCGGAACGGAGGATAGAACGATGACGGAATTGACGCTCTCTGCGACGAACGGCCAGGCCGCGCAGACGAAAGCGGCCGCCGTCAAAAATACCTCCATCAAAAATCGCGCGACTACCGGCGGCCTCACCGCTCAGGGGCTCTACGATCCGCGCAACGAGCATGACGCCTGCGGCGTCGGCTTCATCGTCAACATGAAGGGCGTGAAGTCGCATCAGATCGTCAAGGACGGGCTTGCCGTGCTCGAGAACCTGACGCATCGCGGCGCCGTCGGCGCCGATCCGCTGGTCGGCGATGGCGCCGGCGTGCTGGTACAGCTTCCGGATCTTTTTTTCCGTGAGGAGATGGCGGCCCAAGGTATCGAACTGCCACCGGTCGGTCAGTATGGCGTCGGACACTGGTTCATGCCGCAGGATGCCATCCTTCGTGCCCATATCGAAGAGATCATCGCCGAATCGGCGCAGTCCGAGGGGCTGCCGCTGCTCGGATTCCGTGACGTGCCGGTCGACAATTCGTCGCTGTCGAAGGCGCCTGACATCGTCGCGTCCGAGCCGTTCCACCGCCAGGTCTTCATCGGCCGCACGGCCGATATCATCGATGACGAGGAATACGAGGCCAGGCTCTATCTGCTACGCAAGGTCATCTCGGGCCGCATCTACGCCGAGAACGACAACAAGGACATCGGCGCCTATTGCGTGTCGCTGTCGGCGCGCACCATCGTCTACAAGGGCATGTTCCTGGCCTATCAGGTCGGCGCCTACTACAAGGACCTCAAGGACCCGCGTTTCGAAACCGCGCTGATCCTCGTCCACCAGCGCTTCTCGACCAACACCTTCCCGTCGTGGAAGCTGGCGCATCCCTATCGCATGGTCGCCCACAATGGCGAGATCAACACGGTGCGCGGCAACAACAACTGGATGGCGGCGCGCCAGGCGTCGGTCGATTCCGAACTGTTCGGCAACAACATCTCGAAGCTTTGGCCGATCTCCTACGATGGCCAGTCGGATACGGCGTGCTTCGACAATGCACTCGAGTTCCTGTTCCAGGGCGGCTACAGCCTCAGCCACGCCATGATGATGCTGATCCCGGAAGCCTGGGCCGGCAACAAGCTCATGGATGCCGACCGCAAAGCTTTCTACGAGTATCATGCGGCGTTGATGGAGCCGTGGGATGGGCCAGCGGCGGTCGCCTTCACCGATGGCCGCCAGATTGGCGCTACACTCGACCGCAACGGATTGCGTCCGGCACGCTACATCGTCACCGATGACGACCGCGTCATCATGGCTTCGGAAGCCGGCGTGCTGCCGGTGCCGGAGGAGAAGATCGTGCAGAAGTGGCGGCTGCAGCCCGGCCGCATGCTTCTGATCGACCTGGCCAAGGGCCGCATCGTCCCCGACGAGGAGATCAAGTCGGAGATCGCGACCAGGCACCCCTACAAGACCTGGCTCTCCAACACGCAGCTCATCCTGGAAGATTTGAAGCCGGTGGAGCCGCGCGCGCTGCGCAAGGACGTCAGCCTGCTCGATCGCCAGCAGGCATTCGGCTACACCCAGGAAGACACCAAGCTGTTGATGTCGCCGATGGCGACCACGGGCCAGGAAGCAGTGGGCTCGATGGGCACCGACACGCCGATCTCGGCGATGTCGGACAAGTCGAAGCTGCTCTACACCTATTTCAAGCAGAATTTCGCCCAGGTCACCAACCCGCCGATCGACCCGATCCGCGAGGAGCTGGTGATGAGCCTGGTGTCCTTCATCGGACCGCGGCCGAACATCTTCGACCTGGTCGGCAATTCGCGCCGCAAGCGGCTCGAGGTGCGCCAGCCGATCCTGACCAACGGCGATCTCGAAAAGATCCGCTCCATCGGCCATACCGAGGACCGTTTCGACACCAAGACGATCGACATCACCTATGGGTCGAGCGAGGGTGCTGCCGGCATGCAGGGCGCCGTCGAACGTCTGTGCGAGCGGGCCGAAGCAGCGGTCGCCGGCGGCTACAACATCATCATCCTGTCCGACCGCCAGCTTGGGCCGGACCGCATCGCCATTCCGGCACTGCTGGCGACGGCCGCCGTGCACCACCATCTGATCCGCAAGGGCCTGCGCACCGCGGTCGGCCTGGTCGTGGAATCCGGCGAGCCGCGCGAGGTGCATCATTTCTGCTGCCTTGCCGGCTATGGCGCGGAAGCGATTAATCCCTATCTGGCCTTCGACACGCTGCTCGACATGCACAAGCGCGGCGAGCTGCCGGAAGAGGTCGACGCCTATGAAGTGGTGTCGCGCTACATCAAGTCGATCGGCAAGGGCATCCTCAAGGTGATGTCCAAGATGGGCATCTCGACCTATCAGTCCTATTGCGGCGCGCAGATCTTCGATGCCATCGGGCTGAAGACCGATTTCGTGCAGCAGTACTTCACCGGCACCGCGACGCTGATCGAAGGCGTCGGACTTGATGAGGTCGCAGGCGAAACCGTCAGCCGCCACACGGACGGTTTCGGCAGCGATCCGGTGCTGCGCAACAGCCTGGAGGTCGGCGGCGAGTATCTGTTCCGCATGCGCGGCGAGGCGCATATGTGGTCGCCCGACGCGGTCGCCACCTTGCAGCACGCCGTGCGCCAGGGTTCGTGGGACACGTTCAAGGAGTATTCGACGCAGATCGACAGCCAGACGGCCCGCGCCCAGACCATCCGCGGCCTGTTCAAGATCAAGCTGGCGGATGAGAGCGGGCGCAAGAAGGTCGCGCTCGACGACGTCATGCCGGCAGCCGAGATCGTCAAGCGCTTCTCGACCGGGGCGATGTCGTTCGGTTCGATCTCCAGGGAAGCGCACACCACGCTGGCGCGCGCCATGAACCAGATCGGCGGCAAGTCGAACACCGGCGAGGGCGGCGAAGAGGCCGACCGCTATCTGCCGCTGCCTGGCGGCGGCAAGAACCCGGAACGCTCGGCGATCAAGCAGGTCGCCTCGGGACGGTTCGGCGTGACGGCCGAGTATCTCGTCAATTCCGATGTCATGCAGATCAAGGTGGCGCAGGGCGCCAAGCCCGGCGAGGGCGGCCAATTGCCCGGCCACAAGGTCGACGCGACCATTGCCAAGGTGAGGCACTCGACGCCGGGCGTCGGCCTGATCTCGCCGCCGCCGCATCACGACATCTATTCGATCGAGGATTTGGCGCAGCTGATCTACGATCTGAAGAACGTCAATCCGGCGGCCGACGTGTCGGTCAAGCTGGTGTCGGAAGTCGGTGTCGGCACGGTTGCCGCCGGCGTCGCCAAGGCGCGCGCCGACCACATCACCATCTCGGGTTATGATGGCGGCACCGGCGCCTCGCCGCTGACCTCGCTCAAGCATGCCGGCAGCCCGTGGGAGATGGGTCTTGCCGAGACGCATCAGACGCTGGTGTTGAACGGCCTGCGTTCACGCGTGGCGCTGCAGGTCGACGGCGGCCTGCGCACCGGGCGCGACGTCATCATCGGCGCGCTGCTCGGCGCCGACGAGTTCGGCTTCTCGACCGCGCCGCTGATCGCGGCCGGCTGCATCATGATGCGCAAGTGCCATCTCAACACCTGTCCGGTCGGTGTGGCGACGCAGGACCCGGTGCTGCGCAAGCGCTTCAAGGGCACGCCCGAGCACGTCATCAACTTCTTCTTCTACGTGGCGGAAGAGGTGCGGGCGCTGCTCGCCGAAATGGGCTTTACCCATATCGACCAGATCATCGGCGACGCCGACCTTCTGGAAAAGCGCGACGTGATCCAGCACTGGAAGGCGCGCGGGCTCGACTTCTCGAAGATGTTCTACAAGCCGGATGCGCCGCATGAAGCAGTGCATTGGACGGAACGGCAGAAGCACCCGATCGACGATGTGCTCGACCGCAAGCTGATCGAACTGGCCAAGCCCGCATTGGAGGCCAAGCAACCGGTCAAGATCGAGGTGGACATCCGCAATGTCGACCGTTCCACGGGCGCCATGCTGTCGGGTGAGGTGGCCAAGCGCTTCAAGCACAAGGGGCTGCGCGAGGACACGATCCAGGTCAAGCTCACCGGAACCGCCGGCCAGTCCTTCGGCGCCTTCCTGGCACGCGGCGTTTCCTTCGAGTTGGTCGGTGCCGGCAACGACTATGTCGGCAAGGGCCTGTCGGGCGGCCGCATCGTCATCCGGCCGCCGCAAGAAGCCAGGATCGTCGCGGCCGACTCCATCATCGTCGGCAATACGGTGCTCTATGGCGCGACCGAGGGCGAGGCCTATTTCGCCGGGGTCGCCGGCGAGCGCTTCGCGGTGCGCAATTCGGGCGTGGCGGCCGTCGTCGAAGGCGTCGGCGATCATGGCTGCGAATACATGACGGGCGGCGTCGTCGTCGTCATCGGCAAGACCGGCCGCAACTTCGCCGCCGGCATGTCGGGCGGCGTCGCCTACGTGCTGGACGAGGCGGGCGATTTCGCCGAGCGCTGCAACATGGCCATGGTCGAGCTGGAGCCGGTTCCGGAAGAAGACGACCTGATGGAAAAGCTGCTGCACCATGGCGGCGACCTCGACCACAAGGGCCGCGTCGACGTCTCCGGCGACATGACCAGCCATGACGAGGAACGGCTCTACCAGCTGATCTCGAACCACGTGCACTATACGGGTTCGGTGCGCGGCCGCGAGATCCTCGACGACTGGGCGACGTTCCGGCCGAAATTCCGCAAGATCATGCCGGTCGAATACCGCCGCGCGCTGATCGAGATGGAACGCATGCGCATGGGCGTCGCGGCCGAATAGATTATTGAGAATTGCCGGGGAGCCCAGGCTTCCCGGCCCCTTCATCGACAGTTTGACCTCGGGCTCAAGGTTGCCATGGCTGCCTCAAGAGGTTAACGGGTGCGGCGAAAACCGCACCATCTGGACAGCAGGAACTGGACTATGGGCAAGGTAACAGGCTTTCTCGAAATCGACCGGCAGGTGCACAAGTACCAGCCGGCCTCCGACCGCATCCGGCATTTCCGCGAATTCACGCTGCCGATGTCGGACAAGGAGGTCGAGAAACAGGCCGCGCGCTGCATGGATTGCGGCATTCCGTTCTGCCACGGGCCGACCGGCTGCCCGATCCACAACCAGATCCCCGACTGGAACGACCTCGTCTACAACAGGGACTGGGACAACGCGATCCGCAACCTGCACTCGACCAACAACTTCCCGGAGTTCACCGGCCGCATCTGTCCGGCACCTTGCGAGGAAGCCTGCACGCTGAACCTCGAGGACATTCCTGTCGCCATCAAGACGGTGGAGCAGGCGATCGCGGACAAGGCTTATGAGACCGGCCACATCAGGCCCTATCCGCCGGAAAGGAAGACCGGCAAGCGGGTCGCCATCATCGGGTCCGGCCCGGCCGGCATGGCGGCCGCCCAGCAACTCGGCCGCGCCGGCCACGACGTGCATGTCTATGAGCGAGAGAGCCGGCCAGGCGGGCTGATGCGTTACGGCATTCCCGACTTCAAGATCGAGAAGCACTATATCGACCGGCGCATCGAACAGATGCAGGGCGAGGGGGTGACCTTCCACTGTGGCGTCAATGTCGGCGTCGACAAGCCCGTGGCTGAACTCCTCGCAGAACATGATGCCGTGCTCTATTGCGGCGGTTCGGAAACGCCGCGCGCCGCCGGGATACCCGGCGATGATCTCGGCGGTGTGCATGACGCGATGCCCTATCTGGTGCAGCAGAACCGCCGCGTCGGCGGTGAGCCGATCCAGTCCGTGGCATGGCCGTCGCATCCGATCATCGCCGGTGGCCAGCATGTCGTTGTCGTCGGTGGTGGCGATACCGCCTCCGACTGCGTCGGCACCGCCTTCCGCCAGGGCGCCGTGCGCGTCACCCAGCTCGACATCCGCCCGCAGCCGCCCGAGAAGGAAGACAAGCTCGCCGTCTGGCCCTACTGGGCAACCAAGATGCGCACCTCGTCCTCGCAGGCCGAGGGCGCGGAGCGCGAATTCCAGGTGGCGACGCTCGAATTCATCGGCGAGGAAGGCCAGCTTACGGGCGTCAAATGCTGCGAGGTCGACGAGAAGCGCAAGCCGATCGCCGGCACCGAATTCGTCATCCGCGCCGATCTCGCCTTCATCGCCATCGGCTTTGCCGGACCGGCGACGGCAGGCGTTGCGGCGGAACTGGAGGGTGAGATGAAGATCACCACCGACAGCCGCCGTTCCAGGAATGTCGAGGCCAATGACCGCGACTACAGGACCAGCGTCGACCGGCTCTACGCGGCGGGCGACGTGCGCCGTGGCCAGTCGCTGGTCGTCTGGGCGATCCGCGAAGGCCGCCAGGCGGCACGCTCGATCGACGAGGCGCTGATGGGGACGACCGTCCTGCCGCGTTAAGGGGTAATCGCCGTCGTGGTATCGGCGGCCGCGGCCGCGGCTGCCGGACTTGCCTTCGGCGGCCAGGAAAAGTCGTCGGCGCGTCCGGGCGAAGCTTCCGGCGCCTTGCCCTCGATCACCAACCTTTCCCCGGGAAGAGCTGGATCGGCCTTCGGCAGTGGGGCGGCGCCGAGCAATTCGGTGCCGCCGTCGAGCGCGGGATCGCTGAGCAGCATGGGTTGGGTGCGATCGATGACGATGGGGGCGGCGGCCGAACCGGGCGCCTCGACCGGTGCGCCCGCCGGCGCCGCCGTCGGTGCCACGCTTCCCGGCGCGGCCAGTCCAAGGATCTTCACCAGCGACTTTTCGGTGTAGAAGGCGAGTTTGCGCTTGCCTGCCTTGGACACGTTGATGCCGTCATCGGCGCGCAGCCGCACGGGCTGGCCATTCATGTCGGGGCCGCTGGTAATGAAGGCCCCGTTCTCGTCGACGAAACCGTCCCAGACATCGACGAATTCGCCGCCGTGGCTTTCGGCCGCCTTGTGGTAGATGTCGTTGAAGGCCAGCATGTCCGAGGTCATCTTCGGCACCCGGAAGGCCGGCATGCCCACCCATAGGAAAGGCACCTTGGCGGTGGCGATTGCCTTGCCGAACTCATCGGTACGGTGTTCGTACTCCTTGGTCCAGTTTTCGGAACGAGGCTGCTCGCGTACGTCCCCGACCTTCATCTGCTGGCGGTCGTTAGACCCTAGCATGACGACCACCGCGGCGGGCTTTTCGGTTTCGATCAGCGATTTGATCTGTTCGGGCCAGTTGTAGAAATCATCGCGCACGAAGCCTGACGAGCCATTGCTGCGGTCAACGATCCTGACGCCGGTATTCTCGGCGAAGGCTTCGTCCAGACCCTCGGCCAGACCCGCCGCCATGAAGTCGCCGACCACAAGGACGGTGCGGGCGTCCGGCGCTTTTTCGGCCACGGGCGTTGCAGGCTCCTCGGGTGGGCGAGGCGCACGAGGTTTCTTCTTCGGCTTGGGTATCGCCTTCTGGATGTCCAGTGGCGGCTCTACCCGCTCGCTGCGGCGCGGAAACAGAAGGTCGCGCAACGACCAGCCGCGGCTCTGCTGCGGCTGCTCCTGCGCCATGGCTGGGGCGTGGACGGCGCCGGCCACAGCGATGGCGAGCACGGCGAAGGCCAGAATCAGCACCGGCGTGCGACGAACGACCGTCCCGATGCGCGCAGGCCAAACCAATCGCCCCCTCCCTACTCAACTACGCCAGGTTTTATTTTTGCCTGAGCCATTTCAGCACTTCCAAGCTCGGATAGCCATCCTGGGCCAAGCCAACCTTCGCCTGATAAGCCATGATGGCCGTCTTCGAGCCGTCACCGATCTTGCCGTCGAATTTGCCATCATAAAGGCCATGCTGGGAAAGTCGCTTCTGCAACTCCTGCCTTTCCTCGAAGCTGAGCTTGGTGAAAGGTCGCTGCCAGTCCTGCACCAGGCCGTTGCCGCCAGCGATCTCATCGGCAAGCAGACCGACAGCGAGCGCGTATTTGTCGGCATTGTTGTAGGCCTTGATGACCGAGAAATTCCTGATCATCAGGAAGGCCGGTCCGCCGCGGCCGTCCGGCACTTTCAGCGTCGCCTTGTCGGTAAGGGTCTTGAACGGTTTGCCGCTGGCCCTGGCGACGCCGAGCGCCTGCCATTGCGCCAGCGTCTTCGATCCGCCCGGCAATTTGCCTGCCGGCAAGGTGACTTCGTAGCCCCAGGTCTTGCCAGCCTGCCAGCCATTCTTCTTGAGCAGGTTAGCCGATGTCGCCAACGCATCGGGAATGGAATTCCAGATGTCGCGCTTGCCGTTACCGTCCATGTCGACGGCATAATGCTGGTAGCTGGTCGGGATGAACTGGGTCTGGCCCATGGCACCCGCCCAGGAGCCCATCAGGTGGCTTTCGTCGATGTCGCCGCTCTGCAGGATCTTCAGCGCCGCGACCAACTGGGTGCGGGCGTATTTCGAACGTTTCGGGTCGCCATATCCCAAAGTCGCCAGCGAACGGACGACATTGCGCATGATGTCGTCGCGCTTGAGGATCTCGCCATAGTTCGATTCCATCGACCAGATGGCCAACAGCACGTAGCGGTCGACACCGAACCTCGCCTCGATCCTGTCCAGCCAAGGTTTCCACTTTTTCGCCATCTGCTGCCCGACGGCGACGGACTGGTCATGGACGCGGTTGTCGAAATAATCCCAGGCGGGTGCGGTGAATTCGGGCTGGGTGCGGGCCTTTTCCAGCACCACCGGATCGGGCTCGTTGATCCCCCGGAAGGCCTGGTCGTAGACGGCGGCGGAAACGCCGCCGGCCACGGCGGTGGCGCGGAAGCCGGCGACCCATTGCCGGAACCCGGCGTCGGCGAAGGCCGGCCCGGTGGGAATGAGCAAAGCGAGCGAGAGGCTTGCGGCCGTCATGACGCTGCTGAAACGTTTTGCGGCATTGCGAACGGACATCTTTTCCTCCTTCTTTGTCTCAGGAAAGACCATTCATCGCCGAACCGGGTTAGGAATTAGTTTACCATAGGCGTCGCCTGGAACGAAAAGACACCTCGATGCTTTAACCGGTGGAAGTTTCCCTCAGCCGCTCCAGTAATCTTCAATTCCGGCGTGAAAATGTCGCGAGACGGGATTGCGGAGCCGGCCAGCAAACGGATAATTGGAAGCATGAAGAGAGTTCGCAAGGCAGTTTTCCCGGTCGCCGGCCTCGGCACCCGGTTTCTCCCGGCCACCAAGGCCGTTCCCAAGGAAATGCTGACCGTCGTCGACAGGCCGGTCATCCAGTATGTCGTCGATGAGGCGCGCGAGGCGGGCATCGAGCATTTCATCTTCGTCACCGGCCGCAACAAGGCGGTCATCGAGGACCATTTCGATATCCAGTTCGAGCTCTATGACACGCTGGCACAGCGCGGCAAGGACGAGCAGCTTGCCCGCCTGCAGCGGCTGCAGCCGGCGCCGGGCCAGACCAGCTTCACCCGCCAGCAGGTGCCGATGGGTCTCGGCCATGCTGTCTGGTGCGCGCGCGAACTGGTCGGCGACGAGCCGTTCGCGCTGTTGTTGCCCGACATGATCATGCAGTCGGAGAAGAGCTGCACGAAGGCGATGGTCGAACTCTACGAGGAAACCGGCAACAACATCATCGCCGTGCAGGAATGCGACCCGGCGGAGGCTCACAAATACGGCATTGTCGGCCGCGGCGAAGACACCCATCACGGCTTCCGCATCACCGAGATGGTGGAAAAGCCGAAGACCGGCACAGCGCCCTCCAACCTCTACATCAACGGCCGCTACATCCTGCAGCCGGAGATCTTCAAAATTCTCGAAGGCCAGGAGAAGGGCGCCGGCAACGAAATCCAGCTCACCGACGCGATGCTGAAGCTGGAAAAGCAGCAAGCCTTCTACGGCTATCATTATCAGGGCCGCACCTTCGATTGCGGCTCGCCGGAAGGTTTTGTCGAGGCCAATGTCGCCTTCGCGCTGTGGCGCAACGACATGAACCAGAGCATGGCCGGCGTGATCCGCACGCTTCTCGACGAGATGAAGCCATCAGAACGGCGCGGAGCAGCGTTTTAAGCCCCATACTTTCGTCATCCTCGGCGAAGCAGGAGCCAGAGAGATGCTCCAGGCCTATCACCGCAGAGGCGACCCATAAGTCGCTGCATGGATCCTGGGGTCTGCGCCGGGTCGCTTCGCTCCTTGCTACGCCCCAGGATGACGAAGTGCATACGCGTTCAGCGCTGCACTTTCATGCCGAGGTAGATGCTGTTGGCGGTGTAGTCGCGGCCGGGCAGGTTGCTGGTCAGCTTTTCGGTTCTTACGCGGGTGGTGAGGCCGGCATAGCGGTTCAGCCACCAGGTCAGGCCGGCCTCGGCGCTCAAGATCCTGTCATGGCCGTCGATGCCGACATAGTCGCGCCAGTCCAGGCCCAGTGCCGCATTCGCGGTGAGATTGGATCGGATCACGCGTTCGCCCGTCAGGCGTCCGGAGTAGAGGATATCGCCGCTTTCGCCTGATGTGGTCGTGGTCTCGACAGTGGTCTTGCCAGTCAGGCCGATCGTGCTGCCGCGTTCGGGCGACCATTTTAGATCGGCATCGACGGTGGCACCCGAAATCGCTTCAAGGCTTTTGTCGTCGATCGCTTCCCTGAGCCAGCCGGCCGAGAATTCACCCGACAGCTTCTCGCCCATGTCGACTTGCAGGCCCGCGCGGGCGCCGAGGCGCGTCGAGGAGCGCTCGAAGCCTTCATCGTCGATGCGCTGGTCATAGGCCCGGCGGCCGACCTCGATTTCGGTGAAGGGCGTGAGCGCCGGGGAAATCTCGTAGCCGGTGCGCAAGGTTGCCGTGTAGAGCGTGTTGTCTTGATCCTTCTGCGACAGCGAGGTGCCGTCGGCGAGCTTGGCGTCACCGTAGAAGTCGTGTGAGACCGCCCCGGTCAACGTGTACTGCATCTTGCCGACGGCCTTCTCGACGCCGATGCTGCCATCGATCGTCTGCCGCAGCGGCTGGGTGCTGACGCCGGCAATGGCATCGGGCGAAGACGCCGATTCCGGCACGGCTTCGTAGCCGAGCTTGGCGATGGCGCGCAATTCCTTGTCGAGGTCGACATTGAGTTGGCCTTCGATGCGGCCCTGCGCATCGTGAACCGGGTAGCCCGACACGGTTTCGCGGAAATTGCCATAGCCGTCGATGGTCGCGGAGTTTTCGCGCCAGTCGGAAGCGGCGGTAAAGCGCAGCGCCGTCTCGGACAGCAGCGCCGACGTGCCGGCACTGCTCGAATCGCCGTTCGTCGTCGCCGTCAGCCCCTGTTCGATGGTCGGCCGGATGACGAAGGAGCCCCATTTGACACCGGTGGCGGCGAACGGATCGTCCTCGGGCTTCTTGTTCTGGCCTTCGATCGCAGCGGTGCGCTCGGCGCCGGCGTCGAGTTTCTGCCTATCCACACTGTCGATGGTGAGTGCACGGCGGTTGGCCGCTTCCTGGTCCGTCGCGGTGTTGTCAGTATCGTCGGTCCTCGCCGTGGTGGTCGCCGTGGCGGTGGTGGTTGGATCCGTAGCCGCCGTGGTGCCCTTTTTCTTCTTGGACTTGTCGGCAGCCTTGTCCTTTGCCTTGTCGGCCGCGTTCTGCCTGGCGGCCGAAGTGCGGCGCGGCTTGGGCGGCGTCGGTGTGTCGGCGGAGATATCGTCGCTGGCCTGGGGCGGGTCGAAGACGCTCGTGGTCGAGTTCGCGGCGTCGGTATCGTCAGGCACGGCACCGGCGCTGGCCGGCAGATAGGTGCGCGCCGACGTATCGTCCTGCGCGGCAGCATTGGCCGCCGCTTGCTGGGCAAGAACAAGGTTTCTTGCCTTGCGCTGCTGGTCGGACAGGATCGCCGATTCCGACACTTCTCCACGCAGTTCCGTTTCCTGGGCCTGGAGTGGCGCAGGACGCAGCAAGGCAAGGACGCTGGTCGCCAGCAGCAAGGCGCAGACCGCGTTGCCCCGTCGTCCTCTCGATTTTTCTGGCTGGACCCCGGACATCGCCACCACTGCTCGCGCGGCGCATGCGCGCCATACTTACCGAACCGTAAATGGGGATGGTTAACGGAGGGTTGAGGCCGCGCGCGTCCCCGGTTCAAACGCGATTTCCGCGGGCGACAATGCGGGTCCGCGTCGTGCCTTCCGTTTTGATCCTTGTCGTTGTCCCAAATTACCGCGCACATTCGGCCGTCATGCGGAAGGCCATTTCTGTTGGACAGGCGGGCGGCAAAGCGCTAATCGCATCAGCCATGCATGCGAGACCTCTCGATAAGAAGCCCCTGGACAGGCAAGCGTCGATCGAATCGGCGCTGAGAACGGTGGCAACCGAGCAGGCCGGGATCGCGGCCCTTGCCGAGGCGCTCGAGAACGGACTGGCGGCACCCTTTGCCCATGCCGTCGACATGATCTCGAAGATCGAGGGCCGGCTCATCGTCACCGGTGTCGGCAAAAGCGGCCATATCGGTTCGAAGATCGCGGCGACGCTGGCCTCCACCGGCACGCCTGCCTTCTTCGTCCATCCCGCCGAGGCCAATCATGGTGATCTCGGCATGATCGCCAAGGACGATGCCATCATCGCAATCTCGTGGTCGGGCGAGAGCAAGGAGATGATGGGTATCGTCGCCTATTCCCGGCGGTTTTCCATTCCGCTCATCGCCGTCACCTCTGGCGAGACGTCGGCGCTGGCGCGCGCGGCCGACGTCGTGCTTTTGTTGCCACGCACCCCCGAGGCCTGCCCGCATGGCCTGGCGCCGACAACATCGACGCTGCTGCAGCTGGTCGTCGGCGACGCGCTGGCGATCGCGCTGCTCGAGGCGCGCGGCTTCACGCCGGACCATTTTCGCACCTTCCATCCCGGCGGCCAGCTTGGCGCCAACCTGACCATGGTCTCCGAGATCATGCGGGTCGGCGACCAGATGCCGCTGGCCGTCGTCGGCACCAAGATGCCGGAAGCGGTGATGACGTTGTCGCAGAAGAAGGTCGGCTGCGTCCTGATCGTCGACGCGAATGGCGAATTGGCCGGGATCATCACCGACGGCGATGTGGCGCGCAACCTGCACCGTAACCTGGCCGATGTCATCGTCGACGAGGTGATGACCCGCACACCCAAGACGGTCGACCCGCAGACGCTAGCAGGTACGGCCATCGCGCTGCTCAACGAGCACAATATCGGCGCACTGGTGGTGACCAGGAACAACATGCCGCTGGGCGTGGTGCATTTTCACGACCTGCTGCGCATCGGCGCAGCCTGAGGTGCGCTGATATTCAGGTGAGGTCGGCCTGCAAATGGCTGATTCCTGGGCTTCCCCGTTCTACTGCGTCGCAGTAGAACTGAGCTCGCGTACGAAAAGTACGCTCCGCTCCGGTTCTCGGCATCAGCCATTTTCGACTCGCCCTGACCTGAATCTCAGCACACCTGCGCGTCGGCGGCATTCAGGTAATGGCGAGCTGAAATTCAGACCTGCTCCACCGTCAATTCCAGATCGGTGTCGGCGGCGGCGGTGACGCGGACTTGGGTGCCGGCGGGCAGGTCCGGGCCGGAAACGCGCCACAGCGTGTCGCCGAGCTTGATGCGGCCACGGCCGTCGCGGATCGGTTCGGCAAGTGTCGCCATCCTGCCGATCATCTGCGCACCACGGCGGTTGAGCAGGGGCTGGTCGGTCGGCTGGTCGCGTCCGCCCATGAGTTTCTTGCCGACAAAGGCTGAAACCAGCGACAGCACGAGGAACAGCAGCACCTGGACCTGCCATGTCCAGATGGCGGCATCCCAGATCAGCAGCGACACCGCGCCGACGATCAGGGCGGCGATGCCGATCCAAAGCATGAAGAAACCCGGCGCGATGACCTCTACAACCAGCAGCACGAAGCCCAGAACCATCCAGTTCCACGGGCCGAGTTCAGAAACGATGCGGTCGATCATGAGCGTGGCCTATCTCAGTTTTCGGAGGGCCTGACGACAGGCGGACGCGCTGCCTGCCTTTGCGCACCGGTCGTGCCTTCGCTGCGGAAGACTTCCTTGGCGATCTCGCCGATACCGCCGAGCGTGCCGATCAGCGAGGAGGCTTCCAGGGGCATCAGCACGACCTTGCTGTTGGTGGCCGAACCGATCCTGGTCAAGGCCTCGGTGTATTTCTGGGCGACGAAGTAGTTCAGCGCTTGCACGTCGCCCTTGGAAATCGCTTCCGACACCACCTGGGTGGCGCGGGCTTCGGCTTCGGCGGAGCGTTCGCGCGCCTCGGCGTCGCGGAAGGCGGCTTCCTTGCGGCCCTCGGCTTCGAGGATCTGCGACTGTTTGAGGCCTTCGGCGGCCAGGATTTGCGCGCGCTTGTTGCGCTCGGCGGTCATCTGGCGGCCCATCGATTCGATCAGGTTCGCCGGCGGGTTGATGTCCTTGATCTCGACGCGGGTGATCTTGATGCCCCACGGATGCGCCGCTTCGTCGACGACGCGCAGCAGGCGCTCGTTGATGGCGTCGCGGTTGGACAACAGCTCATCGAGGTCCATCGAGCCCATTACAGTACGGATGTTGGTCATCGTCAGGTTGAGGATGGCGTTCTGCAGGCCGGCAACCTGATAGGCGGCCTGTGCCGCGTTGAGGATCTGGTAGAAAGCGATGCCGTCGACGCCGACGATGGCGTTGTCGCGGGTGATGATCTCCTGGCTCGGAACGTCGAGCACCTGTTCCATCATGTTCATCTTGGCGCCGATGCGGTCAACGAATGGTGTGATGAGGTTGAGGCCGGGGCTCAGTGTCTTGGTGTAACGACCAAAGCGTTCGACGGTATAGTTGTATCCCTGCGGAATTGTTTTGATGCCCTTGAACAGCACCAGCACGACAAGCGCGACCAGAACAACGACCGCAATATCGAAACCACTGAAATCCATTTGGTTCTCCCTCAGAGGCAGGCCGCGCGAGCCATTCCCACGCAGCCGACTTCACCAAAGACTTAAGTGTGTTTCAGCAACGTTACAATTAGGTGATGAGGGATTGTTTGCGAGTATACACTCAGCGGTTGAAGGCAAACAGGCTTGCATCCGTGTCTTCAAGCCCGCGGATCGAGGCCGGAACGATCTCGGCAGCGATGCGCGAGAAGGTGATGCCGTTGCCGCCATAACCCATCACGGCATGGATGCGCGGATGCCTGGGAATGGCGCCGATGCAAGGGAGGCCAGTGGTCGTCGTGCCGAAGGAGCCGGTCCAGGCAAATTCGGGCCTGGTGTCGAGATGCGGCAACAGCCTGCCAAGCTTTTCGGCAATCCGTTCGCTCTTGTCGGGGATGAGTTCGTCTCGCTGTGTCTCGTCGACGAAATCCTCGTCCTCACCGCCGCATACGACCCGGCCGTCGGTGGTCGCCCTGACATAGAGGTAGGGATCCGACGCCTCCCAGATGAACGTCGCACCCGGCCAGAGCTTTCGTGGCTGTGGGCGCGTCGCGATCGCCCAGGTCGAGATGATCTGGTGGGCCGCCGCCGGCACGATGTCGACCAGTTCGTAACCGGTGGCCAGGACGACATGCCGCGCCGTAATGGTGGGGCCGTCCCTGGTTGCCACGACCACCTCGTCGGCACTGTCCTTGATCGCCGTCGCTTCGACGGGCATGTAGAGACGAGCCTTGCGCCCGAGCGCCTCGAGCAGCAGTCCTGCTGTCAGCTTGCGCGGGTCGAGCGCGATGTTGCCATGGCTGAGGATGGCGCCATCGCGGTCGATGCCGAACGCCTCGGCGAGCGGCCGAGGGGTCAAGTAGGTCGCGGCGATGCCAGCTTGCCGGCGCGCTTCGGCCTCCTCACGCAGTTCCGAGGGGCCGAGCGCGGTGCCGGCCAGATAGAGCGATTGGGTTCGGCTCATGCCGCAGGTGATGCCGAGTTCGGTGACGCGGGCGGCGAGATTGGAAACGGCCAGCCGCGAGCGTCGCCAGGCCTGCCGTGCCTCGGCCTTGCCAATCATTCTCGACAGAATTGAAAGCGGCTGGTCGATTTCGAACTGCACCAGCGCCGTGGTTGCCGCCGTCGAGCCTTTCAGCGGTCCGCGGCGGTCGATGCACGCCACGGAGTGACCGTCTGCTGTCAGCGCCTCGGCCATCATGGCGCCGCTGATCCCCATGCCGATGATCAGCACATCGGTCTTGACGTCCCGGGTCAGACTGTCGGTCGGCACCGTGGGCGCGCGATAGGCCGACCAGACGGGCTGGCCGGTTCTGAGGTCGAGTTTGCGCGGCATCCACGTCTCCGGAAGGTGCGCCTCAACGCCCCGGAGTGGCGGTGGTTCCGGCTTCAGGCCCAGCCGGACAGCTCGCGCCGTACCATCGCTTCGATCACCGCCATGCCTTCCGGACTGTCGTTGAGGCAAGGAATATGGGCGAATTTTTCGCCACCCGCATGATGGAAGGTCTCGGCAGCTTCGCGGCCGATCTCGTCCAGCGTCTCGATGCAGTCGACGGAAAAGCCGGGATTGACGATGGCGATCGACTTGACGCCGTCCTTGGCCAGTTTCTCCACCGTCTTGTCGGTGTAGGGCTGCAGCCATTCCTGCGCGCCGAAGCGCGACTGGAAGGTGGTGATCAGCTTGTTCTCGCCCCAGCCCAGCCGTTCGCGCAGCAGCCGCGTCGTCTTGAGGCAGTGGCAATGATAGGGATCGCCCTTCTCGAAATAGGGTTTCGGGATGCCGTGATAGGAGGTGATGACCACCTCCGGCTCGAAATCCAGCGTTGCCAGATGTTGCTCTATAGAAGCTGCCAGCGCCTCGATGTAGACCGGCTCGTCATAGTAGGGCGGCACGCTACGGATCGCCGGCGCGCGGCGCATCTTCATCAGCGCGCGAAACAGCTGGTCGTTGGCGGTTGCGGTGGTGGTGGCCGAATATTGCGGGTAGAGCGGAAGCGACAGGATGCGGTCGCAACCTTGCGCGACCAGCCGCTCAGCCACGCTTGCCGTCGACGGATTGCCGTAGCGCATCGCCCAGTCGACGGTGACGTTGGGCAGGTCGCGCAGCGCCGCGGCCAGTTTTTCGCCTTGCGCGCGGGTATAGGTGCGCAGCGGCGACTCGTTTTTCTCCCGGTTCCAGATCCTGGCGTAGTTGGCGCCGGACTTTTTCGGCCGCGACGTCAGCACCAGGCCGTAGAGGATTGGATACCAGATCGCCTTGTTGAGCTCGATGACGCGCGGATCGGACAGGAATTCCCTGAGATAACGCCACATCGGCTTGAAATCGGTGCCGTCGGGCGTACCGAGATTGACCAGCATGACGCCAACCTTGCCCGTCCTGACCGGTGGATGGCCTGGCGGCAGCGGGCCAACCGCCTTTGCGGCGTCGGCATCTATCGAGGAAGAAAGCGTCATAAGGGTTCTCCGGATGGCGCGAACCTAACCATCTTGCGCAGGCTTTCAATGCTGCGTCTGGCCGCACCTTAGCCTTAAAAAGCGACACCCGCCCGGTTTCCCGGGCGGGTGGTGTATTCCAGGCTTCGAAGCGAAGGCTATTTCGGCGGGATGGTCAGCGTGTCGCCAATCGGAAGCCGGTGAGGCTTCTGCCCCTTGTTCGCCTCATAGATGAGTTTCCATTTGGTCGCGTCGCCATAGGCCTTCTTCGCCAGCTCCCAGTAGGTGTCGCCCGTAACGATGACATGGCTGCCGGTGGCCGGCGCGGCTTCAGCGGGCTTTGCCGGCTCGGCGGGCGCGGGTGCCGCCGGGGCTGGGGCGGCCTCGGCAGGCTTTGCCGGTTCGGCAGGTGTCGGCGGGGCCGGCGGGGGAGGCGCGTTTTCCGTCGATATGGCTGGCGGCGTGTTGGCGATATCGCCTGAGTTGGCGGGCAGTTCAGGCATCGCCGGTGCGACATCGGCGGGCTTTGCCGGTTCAGCCGGTTTGGCGGGCGCGGCCGGTGCCGGCGTCGCGGGCTTTGCTGGTTCGGCAGGCTTTGCCGGCTCGGCGGCAGGCGCCGCCGCGACCGTCGCCGCGATCTCGGTGATGCGGCCGTCGAGCTTCGGCGTATAGGGCCGGTGGGCGCCGAGATAGTCGGCAACCACCTGTTCGAGACCGGGGCCGTAATCATAAGCGTTCTTGGCCTTTTCGGCGAAGACCTTGTAGCCGTCGCCGCCCTGGCGGACATAGTTGTTGGTGGCGACCAGATAATCCTTGTCGGGATTGATCGGCGTCCAGGCGCCGTTTTCCATCACTTCCACCGACTTGACGCGGCCGGCATTGGGCGCGACCGACCTGTCGAAGGAATATTTGAGGCCCGCCACCTGCGGGAAGCGGCCGGCGCCGTCCTCGATCTGGCTGAGCCCGCCTTCGAGCCCGGCGACCAGGTCCTTGCCGGAAATCTGGAAGGTCGCCAGCGTGTTCTGGAACGGCAGCACGGTCAGCACCTCACCCATGGTGACGGTGCCCTTGTCGATCGAGGCGCGCAGGCCGCCACCGTTGGAGATGACGATCTCGACGCCCTGTCCCTTGACGCGGTCGAGGATGGCGTCGGAGACGAGGTTGCCCATCGCGCATTCCTTGGCGCGGCAGTTCTCACGGCTGCCGTCGATCACGTCGGTGGTCTCGGCCACTTCCTTGTTCTTCAAGGCCTCGATCGGCGCGCCCAGCTCCTTGATGCGGGCGAGCACCGCGGGATCGGGCGTGATCGACTTGTCGAGATGGATCGGGTCGCCGCTCGCCGATTTGACGACGCCATTGTCGTCAAACACGACCTTGAACTCGCCGAGATATTTCGAATAGGACGCCGCCTGCACCACAGGCACCTTGTAGCCGCCGGGGTTGTCGACCATCGTCGGGTAGGGTCCAGCCGCCTTCGGGTCGGTGTTGGAAAGAAGCGTGTGGCTGTGGCCGCCGACGACGACATCGATGCCGGGAATCTTGGCAATGACGTCGCGCTCCCTGTTATAGCCGATATGGGTCACGGCGATGATCTTGTTGACGCCTTCGCCCTTGAGCTTGTCGACCTCCGCCGTGATCGACTTCACGTCGTCCTCGATGGTGATGTTGGGGCCGGGGGAGGCGAGTTCGGGCGTGTCGTTGGTGACGGCGCCGATGATGCCGATCTTCTGGCCGCCGACCTCGACGACGATCGACGGCTTGACGCGGTCGCCGAGCTTGGACTGGGCGTTGGCCTTGACGTTGGCGCCGAGCACGGGGAACTTGATCATGTCGAGGAACGGCGCCAACGCCGTTTCGCCATCGTCGAATTCATGGTTGCCGAGCGCCATGGCGTCGAACTTCATGTCGTTGAGGAACTCGCCTTCGACCTTGCCCTTGTAGGTGGTGTAGAACAGCGAACCCTGGAAATTGTCGCCGGCGCTGAGCAACAGCACGTTCTGGCCTTCCAGCTTCTTGCGTTCCTGGGCGATCGCGGTGATCAGCCGACCGGCGCCGCCGATGCACTCACCCTTGGTCTCCTCCTCGGCCGAGCAGGTCGATTCATATTTGTTGTTGCCTTCGATGCGGCTGTGCCAGTCATTGATGTGCAGGATGTTCAGTGTGTAGTCGGCAAAGGATACGCCGGCCGACAGGCCAAGCGTCGACGCGGAAAGGGCGGCAATGGCGGCAAGCTTCTTCATCTTCGTCTCCCGGCAGGCTGATCCGAGGCGTCTAACGCCCTTGCTTGACTGGATATAACAGCCAGCGTTTCGATCATGTTCCCATCGCGTTCTGGCCGACGCAAGCAGAAATCCAGGTGAGCTTTGCCGGCATAAAAAGAACGGCGGCCAATGGCCGCCGTCCTTGAGCAAGCGGATGTTCGCGGGGTTCAGGTGCGTCGCGTCAGCACGAAATTCTGGCCGCCCGAACTGGTGCAGTTGAGCTGGCTGGTCGACACCAGCAGGCAGTTGAAGCTGACGCCGGTCTGGCGGATCAGCGAGGTGCCGTTGATCTGCACCGAAGTGGCGCCGGTCATCGTGTAGCTGCCATCGGCCAGCTTCTGGCCGGTGTCGGTAGCGACGGTCGTGAACTTGCCGCCGTTGAAGGTCGACAGGCCGGTGCCCTTGGCATCGATCCAGGACCCCTCGACGCCTTTCGGCGTGGTTGCCATCGGCGGCTCGCCGGGGCCGCTGGTGGTACAGGCAGCGAGCATCGAGACAACGGCGCCCGCCACGCCCATAGAAAGAACTTTGCGCGCAATAGTCATATAAAATCCTCTCCAAACGCGTCGGGTCCAAAAATCGGGCCGATTTCTGGAAAGCGCGACGCGAACGTCCAAAGTGCTGGGGTGTGCTTATGCGTCCAACGGGACGCACTCGCCACTCCAGGCCGCATCCCTTCAATCGCCCGATTTCCGGGCGATTGCAAGGCAATGGCATAGGGTCCGCGCGATGCTATCGGACGAGGATGTTGCGGAATTGCCACGGGTCGCTGCGGTCGAGGTCCTCCGGGAAGAGGCCCGGGCGCCTGTCGAGCGGCGTCCAGTCGGTATAATAGCCCTTGACCGGTCCGAGATAGGGCGACTGCACGTCGAGGCAGCGCTTGTAGTCCATCTCGTCGGCCTCGACGATGCCGGCGGCCGGATTTTCCAGCGCCCAGACCATGCCGGCCAGAACCGCCGAGGTGACCTGCATGCCGGTGGCGTTCTGATAGGGGGCCAGCTTGCGCGCCTCGGCGAGCGACAGCTGCGAACCGTACCAGTAGGCATTCTTGTCGTGGCCGTAGAGCAGGACGCCGAGTTCGTCGACACCGTCGACCAGTTCGTTCTCGTCCAGCACATGGTGCACCGGCTGCGGCTTGCCGGCGGCACCGAACATCTCGTCCAGCGACAGCATCGCATCGTTGCAGGGATGGTAGGCGTAGTGGCAGGTCGGGCGGTATTGAACCTTGCCCTTCTTGGAGCGCACGGTGAAGAAATCGGCGATCGAGATCGCCTCATTGTGCGTCACCAGCAGGCCATACTGCGGGCCCGGCGTCGGGCACCAGGAGCGCACGCGCGTGTTGGCGCCCGGTTGCTCCAGGTAGATCGCGGCCTTGGAGCCGTGCTTGTGCTTCTTGCCGTTCTTCGGCATCCAGGTCTCGTGCGTGCCCCAGCCGAGCTCGGCCGGCTGCAATCCTTCGGAGATGAAGCCCTCGACAGACCAGGTGTTCCAGAACACATCCATCGGCTTGGGCTTCTTGGTGCGCTGGGTGTCGCGCTCGGCGATGTGGATGCCCTTGACGCCGGCCTTCTTCATGAGTTTCGCCCAGCCCTCCCGGTCGTCCTGCGCGGGCTCGGAGAATTCCATGCCGAGATCGGTGGCCAAATTGACCAGCGCCTGCTTGACGAACCAGGACACCATGCCGGGGTTGGCGCCGCAGGTGGAGATTGCCGTCGCGCCGCCGGGCTTGTCGTGCTTTTCCTTGATCAGAGCTTCGCGCAGCGCATAGTTGGTGCGGCTGGCATTGTCGGCCTTGGCGTCGAAATAGAAGCCAAGCCAGGGCTCGACGACGGTGTCGATGTAAAGCACGCCGAGCTTGCGGCAGAGCCGCATCAGGTCCACCGAGCCGGTGTCGACCGACAGGTTGACGCAAAAGCCTTGGCCTGCGCCATTCGTCAGAAGCGGCGTCAAAAGCTTCCTGTAGTTCTTCTCGGTTACCGCTTCCTGGACGAAGGCGATGCCGCGCTCGTCGAGCAGCTTGCGATCGGTATCGCGCGGGTCGAGGACCGTCATGCGCGACTTGTCGAACTTGAAATGGCGTTCGATGAGCGGCAGCGTTCCGCGTCCGATCGAGCCAAAGCCGATCATCACCACGGGGCCGGTAATCTCACCGTAAACGGGCCAGTTTTCATTCGCCATTTTATCGAGCACTCCTTCAACTGCGTGCAAAGCCGGGCAACTCCGTGCAAAAGCCGAGCAACCCCGTGCAAAAGCCGGGCATTTTCGCCCAACGGCCATGCGCTACATCACAGATCATTGTCATAAACCAGCGAAAAGCGCCAACCCGCGACTACGCGTCCTTGGCCATGTGGTTAAGGACAGCGATCAGCCGATCGCGATCCGATGTCAGGCCCTTGTAGTCGAGCTGGGCGATATCGAGCGCTTCGAGTTGGGCGGCGAAGGACGCCGCCAGCGTCGCCCGGTCCGGGTGCCGCGCCAGCACGGCGAGCGGGTCGAGATGGATGCGGATGGTGAACAGGATATCGCGCGAGGCGGGCAGTTTGCGCAGCGTCTGGCGCTCCACCCGAATGAAGGCGTGCGCCTTGACGTCACCGTCGGGGAAACGTGTCGGCCGGCTGGTAGCGCGGTCGATGCGCTCGACATTGGACAGCGGATGGTAGAGCGCGTCCCCTGACTGGATCGACCAATTGTAACGCTCGACCGCCTGGCCCTGCAGGCCATCGAACATCCGGTTGATGAGGTCGGCCGGCCTTGTGCCCGGGCCGAAGCCCGGCACCGGCTCGTGGATCTGCTGCAGCGGCTTACCGAATTTTTCGGTGAGCGCCCAGGACGAGGGGAAGCACAGCGAACCCGCGGCCAGACGCCAGCCGCTGTCGTCGCGGCGCATGAGGATGAGGTCTTCCTGGACAAGCAGCGAGGCCGCGACCAAGGGCGCGCCGGCGAGGCTGGAAGAGATGGCGGGATGGCTCGTCACGCCCACGACCGCAACGCCCGCGTCGCCGCGCCGGTGGATATCGGGGAATCTTTCCGGCAGGTAGGCGCCGAGCAATTCGAGCACCTCCTGCTGGGCGGCGCGCGTGCCGTCCTCCTCGACGAAAACCCGCTCGGGGATCTCGGCATAGAGCCGGCGCTTCTCGGCGAGATAGGGTAGCAGGTGACCGTCGACCTCGATCCAGTTCGCGGGGTCGAGCGGCTTCAGCCCGATGGTGAAGAGTTTCGACGAGCCATCATAGGGCGTGTGGGCGGGTAGGGACGTCATGCCTCAGATCAGTCTTGCCGGGATCAGTCCGCGCAGCGAATTGCCGACGAACAGCGCCTTGGCGGATTTCAGGTCATCCAAGCTGTAGATCGCTTCACTGGCGCGGCCTTCATCCAGAAGCACGGCTCGCAATACGCCAGGCAGCAGGCCGCAATCGAGTCGGGGCGTCGCCAGGATGCCGTCGCCGAAATCGGCGAAGACATTGGTGATCGTGCCTTCGCAGATCTCGCCGCGCTCATTGGCGAGCAGCACCTCATCGGCCTGGGTGATGAGATATTCGGAGCGGGCATTGGTGTAGAGCTGCCGCCGGCTGGTTTTGTGGCGCAGCAGCATGTTGCTCGAATCGAGCCTCGTCCGTGCCAGCCGCAGCGTCCACACCTTGTCGGCGGCAAGGGGTTCATAGGGTTGCGCAGAGGCGTTGGTCTCGCCATTGCGCGACAGAGCGAGCCGCGTGCGCATGGCGATGGGCGATCGGTTGACCGCGCCGCTCAGGGCCTCGCCGACCTTTTGCGGATCATAGCTGAAGCCCAGCTCCACCGCCGAGCCATAAAGGCGCGCAAGATGGCGATCGAGGCGCAGGAAACCCGAGGCGGGTTCCCAGCGCATGGTCTCGATCAGCTCGAAACCGGCGGTGTCCCCGTCGCGAAGCGGGCTTTGAGCAGACACTCCTGGTACTCCTCTTCCGCGACCGAATCGAAGACGATGCCGCCGCCGACATTGTAGATGGCCTCGCCGCTGGCAAAGAGCGAGATGGTACGGATCGCCACGGAAAAGCGCATCGTGCCGCCAGGTGCGATCCAGCCGATGGCGCCGCAATAGACGTCGCGGGGCGTGCCCTCCAGATCGTGCAGGATCTCCATGGCGCGGATCTTCGGTGCGCCGGTGATCGAGCCGCAGGGAAACAGCGCCGCGAAGATCTGGCGTATGCCGAGGCCGGGCAGCAGCTTGGCCCTGACGTCGCTCACCATCTGGTGGACGGTCGGGTAGGTCTCGATGCGGAACAATTCCGGCACCTCCAGCGTGCCGACCTCGCTGATCAGCGATATGTCGTTGCGCAGCAGGTCGACGATCATCCGGTTTTCGGCCTGGTTCTTCTCGTCGTTACGCAGGAAATTCTTCTGCCGCTCGTCCTCGTCCCTGGTTGCGCCGCGCGGTGCGGTACCTTTCATCGGATGCGTCTCGATCCTCCCCGCCGCATCGATCTCGAAGAACAGTTCGGGCGAGCGCGACAGAACGATGGGATCGCCGAGCGCGATCAGCGCGCCATATTTCACAGGCTGGCGTTCGGTCAGCGCGTCGAAGGCGGCGAGCGGATCGCCCGACCATTGCGCGTGCACCGGAAAGGTGAGGTTGCCCTGGTAGCAATCGCCTTGCCTGATGTGCCGGTGCAGCCGCGAGAACCGCTTCTCGTAATCCTCGAACGACCACGTCGCCCTTGCATCGAAGATCGGGCCATTGGTGGGCGGGCTTGGCGGCGGCACGGCTTCTTCATCAGGAGCATCGAAGACCCCGAGGCAGACCAGCGGGGCTCGGCGCCGGCCCGGCAGCAGGGGAACGAGTTTCGGCTCGAGCAGGTAACCGGCCTCATAGGAGAAATAGCCGGCCAGCCATTTGCCGGCGTGGTGCGCGGCCTGCGCCGCTTGCAACGCCGCCGTAAAGTCCTTGGCCTGATGCGCGACGATGATATCGGCCGGCCGCTCGAAAACGAGCTGGCGCGCGCTTTCGTCGTTGCGGAAAATTGCGGCGGGCAGGGACATGGGAACCGGGATCGATGTAGCCGACGATCGCTCTATATGGGGGGGCGTGCGCGCGCAATCGAGGGAACGGCACCCTGTCCCTCAAAGCCGACCTTTGCCGGATCGAACCTTGCCGGCAAAAAAGAAAGCGGCGGCGCCCTTGGCGCCGCCGCTCACATGATCCCTGGATCCACCGCTCAGGTGTTGCTGGCGGTTCCGGCCGTCGGAAACTGCTTGGCGAATTCGGCCTCGTTGCCGGCGGCAAGCAGCTTGGCCTGCTCGATCCAGCGTTCGCGCGCGATGCGGCCGTCGAAGTTCATCACGTCCTCGATCCGCTTGATGTCGGCGGATGTCCAGGCGGCGATCTGGGCGAAGGTGGTGACGCCTTGCGCCTTGAGCAGCTTTTCGTTGACCGGGCCAATGCCGATCAGCCGGCGCAGATTGTCGGGCTTGCCCGACGCCGGCTTGGCAGCTGCCGGTGCCGTTTTTTTGGCGGCGGGCGCTGCCTTGGGCGCGGCCGAGGTCTTCGCCGGAGCCTTGGCCGCCGGAGCTTTGGCCGCCGGTGCCTTGGCCGCCGGTGCCGAAGCGGTTGCGGATTTGGCCGCGGCGGGCTTCGGCGCCGCTTTTGCCGGCGCGGCCTTCGCCGCGGCTGGCTTGGCTGTCGCCGGAGCGGATTTACCAACGGCAGGCGTCGACATCAGGGCTGCCGGTGGCTGACTTGACGCCTTTGCTCCGCCGGCGCCCGACGAGGCCTGTGCTTCGCGCAGCTGGCGCTCGAGGTCGGAGCGGGTGTTGCCGCATGCATTGAGTTCGCCGGTCAGGCGGTCGCTGTCGGCGCGCAGCTTGTCGCGCTCGCTGCGGGTGCGATCGAGGTCGCCGCGCAGGCTGTCGAGTTCTCCGCGCAGACGCCCCCAGATGAACCAGCCGACCAACACGCCTACCAGGAACGCCAGGACCACGTAGAAAAAAGTGCCCATTGTCTCTCTCCAGTCAGATCCGTCTGCCGCGGGGTCATGACCTTCGGCGAGGGACTACTCGATGATGGTTCCGCTGATACACGGAACAGCCGGCTTCGGTTCGAGCTGTCGGCGATCGGCTTTGCTTGCCCATGGCCAACGGCCTTGTCGCGTTCGCCTGAGCGCACGGCTGGCGGAGACTTTCCCTCGCCGATCCGCATGCGCTCCGGCTGAGCTTAAAGGAAAGCTACCATAGAGCTTGCGGAAAGCTATGGGAAAACGTCCGTGGAGAGTTCTTAAAGAACAAATATTTAAGGCAAGAATAGCGAGGCCCAAACATGCATTCCGGCTAAACTGTTCTTGGCCGGCCAGAGGCGTCTCAATCGTCCAGCGTTTCCAGTTCGTCGATCAGGCCGCTGATCACGCCGAGCCCGATCTGCCAGAAGGCGGGGTCGGTTGCGTCGAGGCCGAATGGCGCCAGAAGCTGCGAATGATGCTTGGTGCCGCCGGCACGCAGCATCTCGAAATACTTGTCCTGAAAGCCGCGCTCGGCATTCTGGTAGACCGCATAGAGCGAGTTCACCAGGCAGTCGCCGAACGCATAGGCATAGACGTAGAAGGGCGAGTGGATGAAATGAGGGATGTAGGTCCAGAATACCTCGTAGCCCTCGCGCAATTTGATCGCCGGTCCCAGGCTTTCGGCCTGAACCTCCAGCCAGAACTGGCCGAGCCTGTCGGATGTCAGTTCGCCGTTGCGGCGCTCGGCATGCACCTTGCGCTCGAATTCATAGAAGGCGATCTGGCGCACCACCGTGTTGATCATGTCCTCGACCTTCTGGGCGAGCATGGCCTTGCGCTCGCGCCGGTCGGTGGTCCGCTCGAGCAGCGAACGGAAGGTCAGCATCTCGCCGAAGACAGATGCCGTCTCCGCCAGCGTCAGCGGCGTCGAGGCCATCAGCGCGCCTTGGCCGGCGGCCAGCACCTGATGCACGCCGTGCCCGAGTTCATGCGCCAGCGTCATCACGTCGCGCGGCTTGCCCATGTAGTTGAGCAGCACATAGGGGTGAGCCGATGGCACGGTCGGGTGGGCAAAGGCGCCGGGTGACTTGCCCGGGCGCACCGGCGCGTCGATCCAGTTGCGGTCGAAAAAGGTGCGCGCGATCTCGGCCAAGGCCGACAGCACCGTGTTCCTGGCCTCGTCCCAGCCGATCACCGCCTGCGGCGTCTCCGGCAGCGGCGCGTTGCGGTCCCAGTGGTTCATGACCTCCATGCCGAGCCAGCGCGCCTTCATGGCGTAGTAGCGGTGCGACAGGCGCGGATAGGCCTCGCGCACGGCGGTGGCCAGCGCATCGACCACGCCGCGTTCGACGCGATTGGCGAGGTGGCGTGAATCGGCGATGTCCTCGAAGCCCCGCCAGCGATCGGAAATTTCCTTGTCCTTGGCAAGCGTGTTGGTGATCAGCGTGAAGGTACGCAGGTTCTTGCGGAAGGTGGTGGCTAGCGCCTCCGAGGCGCGCCGACGGACCTCGCCGTCGGCATCCTGCAGGCGGTTGAGGGCCGGCTCCAGCGTTAGTTCCTCGCCGTCGATATCGAAGCGAAGATCGGTCATCGTCTCGTCGAACAGGCGATTCCAGGCGCCGCGTCCGGTGATCGATTTTTCGTGGAAAAGCTGCTCGACGCGATCCTCGAGCTGATAGGGCTTGTCCATGCGCAGATCGAGCACCCACGGGCGGTAATGCGCAAAGGCGGGGTCGCTGGCCAGCGCGCCTTCGATCGCCGCATCGTCGATCAGGTTCAGCTCGAGCGCGAAGAACAGCAGATGCGCGCTGGCGTCGGTCATCTTCTCCTGGATGTCGCCATAGAGCTTGGCGCGCTGCGGATCGGCGGTGTTGCCGGCATAGACGAGGCCGGCATAGGAGACGATGCGGCCGATCAGTTCCTCGAGCGTCTCGTAGGCGACCAGCGCCTCGCCCAGTCGGCCGGCACTGCCGCGCCCGGCCTCGGCGGCGAGCGTGCCTTTCCAGCGGGCCTCGAATGCGATGGCGTCGGCGGCCGCTTCGGCAATGTCGCGCTTCAGTTCCGGCGCCTCCATGCCGGCATAAAGGTCGGCGAGATTCCATTCCGGCAGATCGCCAAGCCCGGCCGCGCCCTGACCAGACGCTGGCGCCGCAATCCGCCGATCAAACATCATGCGCATCGACATACCTTCTTTGAATCAACTGGCCTTCTTTGAATCAACCGGCCTTGTTTGAATCGACTGGCCGCTTTGAATCAAGTGGCCGGAATTAGGGAGCCAGACTCAACGGGAATGGAGAAGCCGGTCAAATCCTAAGGAATTCGTTCACCGGGTTTTTTGAAACCTTATTTAGAACCCTGTGCCAAGATGATCCATGGGGAATTCGGGCGCGGGCAGACCAAGACAGTCATGACAGGTTCCATACTCATAGTCGATGACGATCCCGTGCAGCGCCGGCTGCTCGAGGCGGCGGTGACGCGGTTCGGCCATACCGCGATCGTCGCCGATGGCGGTGCCGCCGGCCTCGAAGTTCTCGACGGGCCTGGCGCCCGCGATGTCTCGGTTGTGATCCTCGACCTTGTCATGCCCGGTCTCGACGGCATCGGCGTGCTGAAGGCGATGCGCGAGCGCGACATCAGCGTACCGGTCATCGTGCAGACAGCGCAGGGCGGCATCGAAACCGTGGTTTCGGCGATGCGCCACGGCGCTTTCGATTTCGTCGTCAAGCCGGCTTCGCCCGACAGGCTGCAGGCCTCGATCTCCAATGCGCTCAAGGTCGAAGCGATCGAGGGCGAGGTCAAGCGCACGTCGCGCAAACGCGGCGGGCTGCTGACCTTCAGGGACATGATCACCCATAGTCCGGCCATGGACAGGGTGATACGCCTTGGCCAGAAAGCGGCGGCTTCCCACATTCCGATCCTGATCGAGGGCGAATCCGGCGTCGGCAAGGAGCTGGTGGCGCGTGCGATCCAGGGCAGCGGCGACCGCCGCTCGAAACCCTTCGTTACGGTCAATTGCGGCGCCATTCCCGACAATCTGGTGGAATCCATCCTGTTCGGACACGAGAAAGGCTCGTTCACCGGCGCCACCGACAAGCACACCGGCAAATTCGTCGAGGCGCATACGGGCACGCTGTTCCTCGACGAGATCGGCGACCTGCCGCTCGACGTGCAGGTCAAGCTGCTGCGCGCCGTCCAGGAGGGCGAGGTCGATCCGGTCGGCGGCCGCTCGACCGTCAAGGTCGACATCCGGCTGATTTCGGCGACGCACCGCAACCTCCTGCAGCAGGTCAAGGACGGCAAGTTCCGCGAGGACCTGTTCTACCGGCTGAACGTCTACCCGATTTTCGTGCCGCCGTTGCGCGACCGCCGCGACGACATTCCCCATCTGGTCACGCATTTCATGGAAAAGGTGGCGCCGGCCGACCCGCGCCATCGGCTGAAGGGCATTTCGGCGGCGGCGCTTGGCGTGCTGCAAGCCTATGACTGGCCCGGCAACATCCGGCAGCTCGAAAACGCCGTCTTCCGCGCCTCGGTGCTGTGCGAAGGCGATGTGTTGAGCGCGGATGACTTTCCGCAGATCCGGGCGCAGGTGGAAGGCACCGTCAAACTCGAAGCGGACGACACGTTAGAAGCAAGCGGGGCTGCCCCCGCGCTGGCGCCGCGCGATGAAGACGTTGTCCCCGACGAGGCCGCTCCGGCACCTGTGCATCCGGCCGGGGCGCAGCCCCGCTTCGGCACGCTGCGGGCGCTCGACGAGCGCGGCAATGTGCGTGCGCTGGCCGATGTCGAACTCGAAATGATCAAGCTCGCCATCGATCACTACAACGGCCAGATGAGCGAGGTCGCCCGCCGGCTCGGCATCGGCCGCTCGACGCTTTACCGCAAGCTCAAGGAATACGGCATCGACCCGGAAACCGGCCGCGTCGACAGGCTTGCTTCCTGAACCGCAAGGCCGGGACCAGTTTCCCTCGTCATTATAGGGGCTGACAGAGTGCCTTCCCCGGACTATGGCGAGTCGGAGGCGGCACTCGATGGGGTGTTGTTCACGCATTGAGGCCAATGGTAACAGATCGTGTTCGGCCAAAGCCGGAATCCTGATCTAAACCAGCGGTTTACCAAGAAACCGTGCGGACAATTTTTGACGGGATATCGCCACGGTGTTACCGCATTTTGGCTTCAATAAGCGATGATTAACCATTAGGATCGATATTCGGATGTGAAAACGACACGTCCGTTTGGGCAAATCCGGGGACAAACGGCAGCCTGCAAGGCCTTTTGATTTGAACAGAATCGAACGACTCACAAACGGGCGGCACTATCATTTGAGCGTCTGGCCGAGATGGTTGGCGGCGGTGATTGTCGCATTTGGTTTTGTTGCCGCGGCCGCCACGGGCGCCCAGGCCGAAGTTCGTTCGCTGAAGCTCTACCACCTCCACACGCACGAGAAGGCCGAGATCGTCTACAAGCGCAATGGCCGCTACGTTCCCGAGGGCCTGAGGAAGATCAACATCATCCTGCGCGATTGGCGCCGCAACGAGCCGACCAAGATGGACCCGCGTCTGCTGGATCTGGTCTGGGAGGCGTATCGCGAAAGCGGCGCCACCGACTATATCCAGGTCGTCTGCGGCTACCGTTCGCCGTCGACCAATTCGATGCTGCGCAGCCGCAGCCGTGGTGTCGCCGAGAAGAGCCAGCATATGCTCGGCAAGGCGATGGATTTCTATATTCCCGGCGTGCCGCTGAAGAAGCTGCGCAACATCGGCCTCAAGATGCAGGGCGGCGGCGTCGGCTATTACCCGACCTCCGGGTCGCCATTCGTCCACATGGATGTCGGCAATGTGCGCCACTGGCCCGGCATCAGCCGCCAGGAACTGGTCAGCCTGTTCCCCAATGGCAAGACGCTGCATGTGCCGAGCGACGGCCGGCCGCTGCCCGGCTATGAACAGGCGCTCGCCTCCTACAAGTCGCGCAAGGGTTCCGGCACACCGAATATCGAAATGGCCAGCGCTGGCGGCAGCGGCAAGAAATCCGGCGGATTCCTCGCGGCCTTCTTCGGCGGCGGTGGCGCCGACGAGGCCGACGACAGTGCCGACGTGGAGACCGCCTCGGCCGCGCCTGCGCCCAAGGCTGGAAATCTGAAGCCGGCCGCGACCGCCAAGAGCAGCGACCTGCCCGGTATCGCCATCGTCGCCCCCGAGAATGCCCAGCGCGCCGAGATTCCGCAGGTTGCCGACGAGCAGGCTCCGGAACCGGAGAAGAACACGCCGGAGACGATTATCGCGGCGCTGCCGGCCAAGGAAATCCCGCTGCCCGATTTCGCGCCGCGGCCGAAGGCCGATGTGGGCGCACAGCCACCTGAGAATGTTCCCTTCGCCATGGCGGACGCCACGGCCACCACCGAACAGGCAGTGGCGACCGCGCAGGCACCGGCGAACATGCCTTTCGGCAAGTCCGATCCGGCAGCGATCGCGGAAGCCGCGGCTGCCGATCCAGCGCAGGTTGCCCTCAACAACATCCCACTGCCGACATGGCGCCCCGAGCGCTCGCTGCCGGCCGATCTCGCACCGCCGCCCAGCAAGGATGTGCTGATGGCGCTGGCCGAAACGGCTGACCAGGGCAAGACCGCGACGGACGCCTTCTCCGTGGTGCCGACAGCGCGTCCCGAGCCGACCAAGCCGGATGCCGTCAAGGCCGTGCTCGACGAGGCCAACGCCCAGGTCGGCACCGCCGACGAATATCAGGTGGCCTCGTTGTCCGAAGAACCGCGTTCGGCGTTCAACGATCCGTCTGGTGTCGATGCGGCGTCGCCGCGCCAGGCTGTTGCCGCCCGACCTGCCGGTTCCGACCCGGCCGCCGCGATCGGCGCCGGCGTGAAGACGACCCGCAAGGAAGCCAGGGCCACCGCCCGCGATCAGAAGCCTGGCCCCAGGGCCGTGGTTGTGGCCGCGGCGCCGCAGGCCGCCCGCTGGGCGCTGACCAGCGGCGAGAACGTCGCCACCGTTTCGAGCGCGACGACCGCGCCGGGCTACGCCTACAGCATCGTGCATACGCCGCCGAGCGAGGTCTATACGGCCGGCTTCCAGCCGAGCAACCAGATGGCCGACGCCAGCCGCTTTACCGGCAATGCCGTCAAGTTCATGTCGGTCGCGCGCTTCCAGACGAAGTAGCGAACAGGCCACAATATTGCCGAAGCCGCGCCGGGCAACCCGCGCGGCTTTTTGCTAGGCACGACACGCGCGGCGCCTTGATCCTGCAGGATCGGCTGAACTTCTCGTGAAGCCGGAACAGCCCAGCCGTTTCCGGGTTGAGGTGGGTCCGTTCCAACCTGGGGATCTTCATGAAAAAAATTCTACTGGCGTCAGTTCTGGCACTGGCGGCGGCATTGGCCGCGCTCGCTCCGTCACAGGCGGAGACAGTTGTCGTCAGGCCGACAATCATATGCACATGAAGAAGCACTGCCGGACCAGGATGGTGACGCACTGGCGGCACCATCGCAAGGTGACCGAGACGGTCAAGGTCTGCAACTAACCGCGTCTAGAGCGGCCCTGAGTTTGATAGAATCTCTGACCCGCTCTAACTTTTTGTTTTTACGCAATTCCCAAGGGGAAGCGCTACGCGCTTCTCCCGGGAAAACGGCTACGCACTTTTCCTGGAATTGCTCCAGCCAGTCAAAGAGCCCGGTCGACGCGAGTCATCCGGGTTTTTTCGTGCCGTCCGGAAAGGCTATTTCGCGAGTTTGCTGGCAGCGCGTGCGAGAGCTTCGATCTCGTCCCACTTGCCGGCCTTGACCATGTCGTCGGGCGCCACCCACGAACCGCCGACGCAGATGACATTGGACAGGCTGAGATAGTCGGCCGCGTTCTTGCCGGTGATGCCGCCGGTCGGGCAGAATTTGACGTCGGCCAGCGGCGAGGCAAAAGCCTTGAGCGAAGCGATGCCGCCGGACTGTTCGGCCGGGAAGAATTTCAGGAAGCGCAGGCCAGCTTCGCGCGCCGCCATGATCTCGCCCGGCGTGATGGCGCCGGGCAGCAACGGAACCTGGCTGTCGGCGGCGGCCGCCAGAAGCTCGCGGGTGATGCCTGGGCTGACGATGAAGCGCGAACCGGCACCGGCCGCCTCGTCGAACTGCTTGCTGTCCAGAATGGTGCCGGCGCCGACTATGGCTTCCTCGACCTCGCCCGCCACGCGACGGATCGCTTCGAGCGCATCCGCGGTCCTGAGCGTGATCTCGATCGCCGGCAAGCCGCCACGCGCCAGAGCACGGGCCAGCGGCACCGCATCCGCCACATTGGCGATCTTCAACACCGGAATGACCGGCTGGCCATTGAGGAGCGACAGGAGTTTCTCGGTCTTGCTGGGCATCTGTCTTTCCTTGTCGAGGGCCGCATCGAGGCGAATTTCAACCGATTAGCAGACGGGTATTGCCCTGTCCACGGAACCGGTCGCGGCGCGATGTCACGCGTTGCCGCCGAGCTTAGAGGTTCTTTCCCGACAAGGCCATGACAGGCGGCCCGAACCCGTTTCACCTTGAATCGGCTTCCGCGAGCGTCTAGTTGCTCTGGCAATGACAACACTGCCCGCGCCATCCCAGCCAGTCCGCGTCGCCGCGCTCTACCGCTTTGCCCGGCTCGACGCTTTCGAGGCGTTGCGCGCGCCGCTTGCGGCCTTCTGCTGCGGACGCGGCATCAAGGGCACGCTGCTCCTGGCGCATGAGGGCATCAACGGTACCGTCGCCGGCAGCGATGAAGCGATCGCCGCGCTGATCGAGCACATCGAAACGATCGACGGCCTGTCGGGCCTCGAGGTCAAGTTCAGCAGCGCCGCGGCCATGCCGTTCCACCGCATGAAGGTGCGGCTGAAGCGCGAGATCGTCACCATGGGTGTCGAGACCATCGACCCGGCGACAAGCGCGGGCACCTATGTGGAGCCGGGCGACTGGAATGCGCTGATCTCGCAGCCCGACACGATCGTCATCGATACGCGCAACGCCTATGAAGTCTCGATCGGCACCTTCAAGGGCGCCGTCGATCCGGCGACGGCGAGCTTCCGCGAATTTCCGGCTTGGGTGGAAGCGCACCGGGCGGATCTCGCAGGCCGCAAGGTGGCGATGTTTTGCACCGGCGGCATACGCTGCGAAAAGGCGACCGCCTATGTGAAGTCGCTCGGCTTCGAGGATGTGTTCCATCTCAAGGGCGGCATCCTCAAATATCTCGAGCAGGTGCCGGCGGAACAGAGCCTGTGGCAGGGCGAATGCTTCGTCTTCGACGAGCGGGTTTCGGTGTCGCACGGCCTCGCGGAGGGCGGTGCTGAATTGTGCCGCGCTTGCCGCCATCCGCTGACGGAGAGCGACCTGATGTCGCCGAAACATGCCGCCGGGGTTTCGTGCCCGCACTGCTTCGATGCCCGCTCGGATGAAGACCGCAAGCGTTACGCGGAGCGCCAGCGGCAGGTCGAGCTCGCGCAAGCCCGGGGCAGGGGACCGCACATCGGATCCTGATGAGGGGCCGGGCCGGGCAAAGCGGCCACCTGTCATTGCAATGTCAAGCTTCGGGACCTACGTCTTCGGCGTTCGAAACCCGCCCGTTCGGCCGGGCAAATCCTGGAGGCATTGATGTTCGATCCCAAGAAGCTTCTCGACGATCTGCTCGGCTCGCAGGTTCCCGGCACCAGCGGCACCGTCCGCGACAAGGCCGGGCAAGCCGTGCAGATGGCCAAGGACAATCCGCTGGCCGCCGGTGCGCTGGCCGCCGTGCTGCTTGGAACGGGTGCCGGCCGGCAGGTGACGGGTGCCGCAGTGAAGCTCGGTGGCCTGGCCGCCATCGGTGGCCTCGCCTACAAGGCCTATCAGAACTACAAGGCCGGCAACGCACCGGAGCAGGCGCCCGCCGCCAGCGAGCCGGAATTGCTGCCGCCCCCCAAGGACACCGCCTTCCACCCGTCGCAGGCGCCGCAAGGCGAGGATGAGTTCACACTGACCCTGGTGCGGGCGATGATCTCGGCGGCCAAGGCCGACGGCCATGTCGACGACGAGGAGCGCCAGAAGATCGCCGGCAAGCTCAGCCTCGCCGGCATCGGCACCGATGCGGAAAAATTCCTGATGGCGGAGCTGGAGCGCCCGCTCGACCTCGACGCGCTGGTGGCGGGCGCCCACACCGACGCGCAGAAGCTCGAGCTCTATACCGCGTCGCGCCTCACCATCGATCCCGACACGCGCGCCGAGCGCGGTTATCTCGACCTGCTCGCCGGCCGGCTTGGCCTGCCGGACGCGCTGGTCGACCATGTCGAGGCGACGGTTTCGGCGGCCAAGGTGCCGGCGGCAAAGGCTGGGACCTCGCCCAACCCGCGCTGGTAGGCCAAAACGGACAGGCGGGGCCTTTCCGACGTTAACTTTTCGTTAACTCAGGAAGCGCATGATTTTACACAGTCGGATCGGCTTTCCTCCTCCCAAGCCCGGTTCAGATCAGGGCGGTCGCCAATGACCGCCCTTTTTGTCGGCCCTTGCCGGGATTTCTCCGAAAAACAGGTCGTACCTTTCGAGCGCGTCGCCCGGTGGCCGCGCTTGCCATCGCCGCCGTCATTTGCGATGCCTTCCTGTCTTGAGCCAAAACACTGACAATCAGACAGGCACGCGCGGCGCTGCCGGAGGACATCTGCCATGACCGAGCAAAAAACCGCCATCGTCACCGGCGCTGGCACCGGGATCGGCAAGAGCGTCGCCACGGCATTGCTCAAGGCTGGCTGGAACACGGTGTTCTGCGGGCGCCGCAAGCCGGTGCTGGATGCCGCGATCGCCGAGATCGGCCCGACCGAGGCCAAGGCATTGGCGGTTGCCTGCGACATCAGCAAGGCCGGTGAAGTCGACGATCTGTTCGAGACGGTGGTGGAGGCTTTCGGCCGTGTCGACCTGCTCTTCAACAATGCCGGCATGGGATACAAGTCGACACCGATCGACGAGATCCCGGTCGAGGTGTGGAACGATATTGTCGGCGTCAATCTCACCGGTTCGTTCCTGTGCGCGCGCGCCGCCTTCGGCGCCATGCGCAAGCAGAAGCCGATGGGCGGCCGCATCATCAACAACGGCTCGGTATCGGCCTATGCGCCCCGTCCGGGCTCCGTGCCCTATACGGCGACCAAGCATGCGATTACGGGGTTGACCAAGACGCTGGCGTTGGATGGCCGCCCCTATGACATCGCCTGCGGCCAGATCGACATCGGCAATGCGCTGACCGACATGGCACAGCCGATGACCGTCGGCGTGCCGCAGGCCAATGGCTCGATATCAGCCGAAGCGGTGATGGATGTCCAGCGCGTCGCCGATGCGGTGGTGCACATGGCCAGCCTGCCGCTCGACGCCAACGTGCTGTTCATGACTGTGATGGCGACCAAGATGCCATTCGTTGGGCGTGGGTGAACGACGGGCACCGGCATGGCTTTCGCCGCCGGCTCATTTGCCCGCCAACGGCACGCCGGGCTTGAAGAGTAGAATCGGCCTGATCTCGTAGACGGCGGTGGGATTGACACTGCGAAGGTCACGGGCGATCGCGATGGCCGCGTCCCTCGTGGCGCAGTCGACGACATAGAGGCCGAGCAACTGTTCCTTGGTCTCGGCGAAAGGGCCGTCGATGATCACGCCGTCGCCCGGGCCGCGTAAGGTGCAGGCATCCCGTGTCGCCCCCAAACGCGCGGACGGTCCAAGGATGCCCTCGTCACGAAGCCGGGTGTTGATCTTCAGCAACTCAGCCATCAGTGCCGCATCCTCTTGCGGCGTCAGCGCCTTGATCGCTTCTTCCACGTGATAGGCAAGGATTGCATAGAACATTGAGGGGCACCTCGGTTGGATCTTGATGCCAAAACCGTAGCTGTTCTCGGCATTTGCGCCCAGCCTTGACCGCGCGTCTCCCGACGGCTCATGACACCGCCATGGCGGCCAGCCGCAAATAATCCGGAAGGGCAGCGGGCCGCTTTGAAGCTCACTTGGCGAGGAACGCCCCGATCCGCTCCAGCGCGCGCAGGATGTTCTCCTCGGAGTTGGCGTAGGACAGCCTGATATAGCCTTCGCCCAGAATGCCGAAATCGGGGCCGCCGATCAGCGCCACACCGGCCTCGTCGAGCAGGGCCGAGGCGAGCTTCTTGGCCTTCCAGCCGGTCTTCGAGACGTTGGGGAAGGCATAGAAGGCGCCCTTGGGCGTGATGCAGGAGATGTTTGGCAAGGCATTCAGGCCTTCGACCACGATCTTCCGGCGGTTGTCGAAGGCGCGCATCATCTTGTCGACATCGTCCTGCGGACCGTCAATGGCCGCGATGCCGGCGAACTGGCTCGGCGCGTTGACGCAGGACCAGCAGTTGACCGCCAGCTTGCGCACCTTGTCGTAGAGATGGGCGCCCTTGTCGCCGTTCGGCCAGATCGACCAGCCCATGCGCCAGCCGGTCATCGCCCAGGTCTTCGACCAGCCGTTGAGCACGATCAGCCTGTCGCGGATCTCGGGAAAGCCGAGCAACGAACAATGCGTCTCGCCGTCATAGGTCATGACGTCGTAGATCTCGTCGGAGAGGATCGCGACACCGGGGTGCTTCTCCAGCCCCTTTACCAGTTTTTCGATCTCGGCCCGGGGCGTGACGCCACCGGTCGGATTGGCCGGCGAGTTGAGGATCAACAGCCTGGTCTTCGAGGTGATCAGCGCCAGCGTCTCTTGCGCCGAGAAGGCGAAGCCGTTCTCCTCGCGCATCGGCACGGGAATGGGGGTCGCACCGGTGAATTCGATCATCGAGCGGTAGATGGGAAAGCCGGGGTCGGGATAGAGGATCTCGGCGCCCGGTTCGCCAAACATCAGGATGGCGGCGAACATGGTCGGCTTGCCGCCGGGCATGATCATCACCGCCTCGGGCGAGACCTCGACGCCGGTGGTGGTCAGCGTGCGGCGCACCACCGCCTCGCGCGTTGCCAAGAGGCCGTTGGCCGGCGTGTAGCCATGGTGACCGTCACGCAGTGCCTTGATCGCCGCCTCGACGATGTGCTGCGGCGTCTTGAAATCTGGCTGGCCGATGCCGAGGTTGACGATGTCGCGGCCCTGTTGGGCAAGTGCCGTTGCTCGCGCCAGCACCGCGAATGCATTTTCCTCGCCGAGACGGTCGAAGGCCGAAATCGTGTGGAGCATTTTTCCCGTCCCTGTGGTTCTTACACTGCGGCAGCGTTTTTGTGAGCGTCCGCTCGCAAAAGTCAACGGATTGGAGATTCTGGTGACGGAAAATCTTGAAAACTGGCAGCCACGTCCTCGGCCCGAGCGCAAGGTGCTGGAGGGACGGACCGTCAGGCTCGAGCCGCTGAACGCCGCGAAGCACGGCGACGGTCTCTACGAAGCCTCGTCCGTATCCGACGTCGGTGGCCGCTTTGCCTGGTTGCCCGACTATCCGCCGGAAACCCGCGCTGCCTTCCAGCCATGGCTGGATAAGGTGGAGGCGAGCGAGGATCCGCTGTTCTTCGCCGTCATCGACAAGGCCAGCGGCAAGATCGCGGGACGCCAGACGCTGATGCGCATCGATCCGACCTATGGCGTCATCGAGATCGGCAATATCTATTGGGGACCGCTCATCTCGCGCAAGCCGGCGGCGACGGAAGCCCAGTTCCTGTTCATGAAATACATCTTCGACGAACTCGGCTATCGCCGTTACGAATGGAAGTGCAACAACCGCAACGAGCCGTCGAAGCGAGCGGCGGAACGGTTCGGCTTCAAGTTCGAGGGCATTTTCCGCCAGCATCTCATCGTCAAGGGTGAAAACCGCGACACCGCGTGGTATTCGGTCATCGACAAGGAATGGCCGGCTCTGCGCAAGGCTTATGAAGCTTGGCTCGATCCGGCCAATTTCGATGGCGACGGCCAGCAGAAGAGGCGGCTCGAGGATTTTCGCGCGGAATTCGGCGCCTAACGGGAGTTTGCCATTTGTCGCATACCCACGATCACGGCGGGCAGGATCACGGCGGGCATGACCATGGCGCCGGCCATGTGCATGGCTCGACCGACAAGAAGCGCGTCCTGATCGCGGCCTGCCTTACCGCCGGCTTCATGGTCGCCGAGGCGCTCGGCGGTCTGTTTACGGGGTCACTGGCGCTGCTGGCCGATGCCGGCCACATGCTCGCCGACGCCATCGCGCTCGGCCTGGCCTGGTATGCCTTTCATCTGGCAAGCCGCCCGGCGACCGGCCAGCTCACCTACGGTTTCGGCCGGGTCAAGACGCTGGTGGCCTACACCAACGGCATCGCCATCTTCGTCATCGCGCTGTGGATCGTCTACGAGGCTTGGGATCGCCTGCAGACACCGGCGCCGGTGCTGGGTGGACCGATGCTGGTGGTGGCGATCCTTGGCCTGTTGGTCAACATAGGCTCCTTCCTGGTGCTGCATGGCGGCGATCGAGACAACCTCAACATGCGCGGTGCCATCCTGCATGTGCTTGGCGATCTGCTCGGCTCGGCCGCCGCGATCGTGGCGGCACTGGTCATCCTGGCGACCGGCTGGACGCCGATCGACCCGATCCTGTCCGTGCTGGTCTCGTTGCTGATCCTGTCCACCGCCTGGTCGCTGATGCGTGCCGCCGCCCACGTCCTGCTCGAAGGCGTACCGCCACGCCTCGACCGCGACCTGATCGCCGGGGACATCCAGGCAACGGTCCAGGGCGTGCGCGAAGTGCACCATATGCATATCTGGTCGATCGACGGGACAAGCAGCATGGCGACGCTGCATGCGTGCCTCAACGAGGGCGTCGATGCGCATCAGGCCGTCAGCGCCATCAAGAAGCGCCTTGCCAGCGAACACGGCATCAGCCATGCCACCGTGGAACCGGAATTCGGCCAGTGCGCCGACGATGGTGACGACCACGATCATGAGCATCAGCATGGGCACGATGCGGCTGCGCATCACGGTCACTATCACTAGGTCCGATCGATGACCTTCGATCGGACCTGCCTCAGGAGTTCTCCAGCTTTGAAACTCAGCCCGATGAACGCCCCCCGCTCCGGTGCGGCATGATGGACCGTGACACGCGCAATGCGGCCATCGCGGCGGTCTGGATCATGCTTGTGTTCGGCATCGCAGCCTTCTACCTGCCGACCATGATGTTGGCGCTCGGCAGGTTTTCGACCGTGCTGGCAGGTATCTTCGGCACCGTCTTCGTGCTGGCGTTTTTCTTGGTGTTCTGGCTGCGCGCGCGCACCCAGCGCAAAAATCGGGACAAGTAAGGGATATCGGACATGCGCATTCTGATCACTGGCGCCGCGGGCATGGTCGGCCGCAAGCTCATCGCCCGGCTGGCCAAGGACGGCACGCTGCGGGGCGAGAAGATCACCGCGCTCGATCTGCACGACATCGTTCCGCCCCAGGCGTCGGCCATGGACGGCGTCAGCGTCGCACTGCACACGGGCGACCTCGCCGAAGCAGGTGCCGCGGAAAGGCTGGTTGCGTCGCGTCCCGATGTCGTCTTCCATCTCGCCGGCGTCGTGTCGGGTGAGGCGGAAGCGAATTTCGACCTCGGCTACCGCGTCAACCTCGACGGCACGCGCGCGCTGTTCGACGCCATCCGCCTGGGCGGCTTCGCGCCGCGCGTCGTCTTCACCTCGTCGATCGCGGTGTTCGGCGCGCCGTTCCCGGATGTCATACCCGATGAATTCCACCCGACGCCGCTGACCTCCTACGGCACCCAGAAGCAGATGAGCGAAGCGCTGCTCGCCGACTACTCCAGGCGCGGCTTCTTCGACGGGATCGGCATCCGGCTGCCGACGATCTGCGTGCGGCCGGGCAAGCCGAACAAGGCGGCCTCGGGCTTCTTCTCCGGTATCATCCGCGAGCCGCTGAGCGGGCAGGAGGCGATCCTGCCGGTGCCGCGCTCGGTCGTGCATACCCATGCCAGCCCGCGCTCGGCGGTGAATTTCCTGATCCATGCGGCTGGCATCGACGGTGCCGCCGTCGGGCTGCGCCGCAACCTGACGATGCCGGGCGTCGCCGTCAGCGTCGGCGAGCAGATCGAGGCGCTGGAACGCATCGCCGGATCGAAGACGGCAAGCCTGATCCGCGAGGTGCCCGACGAGACGATCTGGGCGATCGTCAAGGGCTGGCCGACCCGGTTCGAGGCGCGCCGTTCACGCGAGCTTGGCTTTGTCGCCGAGGCGAGCTTCGACGAGATCATCCGTGCTCATATCGAGGATGAGCTCGGCGGCAAAATTCCCGGTTAGTAGCGCGCGGTGCCGATCATCCCATTCCAACGGAATGGTTGGGGTCTAGACGCTGCCCGTCAGGCTCGCCGACAGCAGCAGCAATCCGAACAGGAACACGAAGGCCGCGCCGCCGATCTCGACGATCGAGTGAATACGGTTGCCCATGCGGCCGTCGCCGGCGAAATAGACCGCCCAGTTCTTGGCGGTCACGGCCATCGTGGCCAGGGCCGAGACAGTAATGGCGGTGCCGATCGACATCGCCAGCACCGACAGCAAGCCGCCGAGCCATAGCCCGTTGAGCAGCGCGAAGCTGAGTACGATCAACGCACCGGAGCAGGGGCGGATGCCGACGGCCGCCACCGCCGACCACGCGGTGCGCCAGTCGAAGCGGTCGCCGGACAGCATTGCCGGATCGGGCGCATGGGAGTGGCCGCAGGTTTCGCAGACCTCGCCGGCTACGTGATCGTGATGCGCATGATGGTGCGCGCCATGGTCGTGATGATGGTCATGCGCGCCGTGGTCGTGATGGTCGTGCGTATGGCCATGCGCATGGTCGTGATGGTCATGCGCGTGCAGTGCGTGCGAATGAGCAGCATGGGAATGGCCGGGGGCGTGCGAATGGCCTGCATGCGAGTGGCCAGCACGGGCATGAGCCCCATGAGAATGCCCGGCATGGGCCGCCGACAGGCTGTAGGCCGGCCCCTTGCCAAACAGGCGCAGGACGGCGGGGCCGAGCTTGCGCCACAGAAGCCAGGCGCCAAAGAGTGTGACCAGGGCAAAGCTCGTGATCTCCATGAACCAGGCCGCATCGGTCATCGAGATGGTGGTGCCGCGCAGGACGAAATAGGCAAGCAGCATCACCAGGATCGCCGTCAGGCCCTGCAGCAGCGCCGAGACGAAGGACAACAGGATGCCGCGCTTCAGCGCCACTTCGTTGGCCACCATGTAGGAGGAGATCACCGCCTTGCCGTGACCGGGGCCGGCGGCGTGGAAAATGCCATAGGCGAAGGACAGGCCGATGAGCACCCAGAGCTTGCTATTGTCCTGGCGCATCGCCTTCATGGCCGTCGCCAGCGCGCGATAGAATTCCTGCTGCCTGAGGTTGATCCACATCAGGATGTGGGCGAACGGACCGGTGCTGGGCGCCATGCCATCATTGACGCCGATGCCGAGCGAACTCTGGGCGTGCGCGGCATTGGCGAAATGCATCGTGGCAAAAGCGATGGCCAACAGGCCGAATGCCAAACGCAGGGACGGTTTCGTCACCGGGTTCATCCTTCTGGCTGACAGGTCAGTTCGAGCTTGGTGGCGAAGATCTTGCTCATGTCGGTGCCTGTCGGATCGTTGAAGAAGGCATCCGTCAGGGTCTTCTGGTTTTCCTTGATCGCTTCGTCCGGATCAGGACGGACCACCTTGCTGGCACAGTTCGAGGGCAGGCCCTCGACCGTGATGTTGGAATCCTCGGTGAAGTCGATCGCGGTGTAGAACGTCGGATCATAGACGCCGATGTCGATCTTGCCGGTCAGCTTGATCGGCGCCTTCGGCTCGGACTCGAACAGGATGATCAACTGGTCGTTGTCGAAATTGGCCATCAGGTGGGGCGGCGGCGTCATCGCCACGTCCTTGCCGTCCTGCGTGACGAGCTGGAAGTAATTGAACTCGGCTAGCGAGGCGTGGACCGTGTCGGCGACCTCCTTCAGCTCCTTGTCGTCAAGCTTCAGGTCGGAGTTCTTGTCGAACTCCATCATCACCGTACTCGAAAACAGATCGTCGAAGCGCCAGAGATGGCGCAGCGCTTTCACACTTTGGTGATCCGGGGCCAGGATCACGTCGAGGCGTGCCTCGGCGAAGACGTGCGGATGCACCTCGGCCGGTCCCGTCGCGGCGAAAGTCGCCGCCAAGGCCGAAGCCAGCGTGATTGCGTGCCGTTTCAAATACATTCGCGGTCGCGATTCCTTTGGCTTTCGGAAAGAGTTGCCGAAGGTTACCAGAAAGGGGGCGAAATTGGGACTGTCGGCGCATGTCACCCAAAAGTGCGCGGCGGTTCAGGGACAACGGCACGCACGCAACGAGAACTCAAAGCGCATCGCGGCGCGACGCGCCTCGAGGCCTGAGGCAGGTCAGGCGCTCTCACGCGTCCTGAACCACTGCACCAGGAAGTCGACGAAAACGCGCACCTTCGCCGGCAGATAGCGGCGATGCGGGTAGACGGCGAAGATGCCGCCGCCCGATAGGATGCGGTCGTCGAGCACCGCCACCAATTGGCCGCTCTTGAGGTCAGGCGCGGCGATGAAATCCGGCAGGATGCAAAATCCAAGACCCGACAGGGCCGCGGCGCGCGCCGCCATCGGGCTGTTGACCTCGATCGGGCCCGACACGGCAATGCTCACCGGATCGCCATTGTCGCCCTTGAACGGCCAGTTGTTCAGTCCGCGGCCATTGGTGTCGACGATGCAGGGCATGTGGCTGAGATCCTGCGGCCGTGTCGGCATGCCATGCTTGGCGATCAGTTCGGGAGAACCGCAGAGCTTGATCGAGAACGGCGCCAGGCGCCTTGCGATCAGCGACGAATTCTCCAGCCGCGAGATGCGCACCGCGAGGTCGAAGCCTTCCTCGACGAGATCGACGAAGCGGTCGTCGAGCTGGATGTCGAGCACGATGTCGGGATACTGCTTGGCAAAGTCGATCAGCGACTGGCCGATCGGCGCGTCGGCGAAGGTGCGTGGCGCCGACAGCTTGATGCGGCCGCGCACATCGCCGGAGGACTCGCGCACGGCGTCGGCCAGGCTGTCGACTTCGCGCACGATCTCGGAGGCGCGACGGTAGTAGGTGTGGCCGGCCTCCGTCATCGAGAACTGGCGCGTCGTGCGGTTCAAGAGCAGCGCGCCGAGTTCGTCCTCCAGCTCGCGCACATATTTCGACAGCAGCGCCTTGGAGCGGCCGATCTTGCGCGCCGCCGCCGAAAAGCCCTCGGCCTCGACGACGTCGATGAAGGCGCGCATGCGGGTCAGTGTGTCCATTATTCAGGCCCTTTGTGCTGCGTCCAAAGCGCGTCGCGTCGAAACGAATTCACGCGACGCGCTTTGAGTGTTGTTTGATGCATGTCGTCGTCGCAAAACCGAGGTCACTTTTGCGCGACATGCATTAGAAGTTTTCGGCCGAGCCGTATCAGGGCAATGTCGCTGCCGGAAGGGCCAAGCAGCGAAAGTCCAAACGGTGCGCCGGCAACCGAGCCGATCGGCAAGGTGATTTGGGGAAAGCCGGAGAGCCCGGCCAGGCACAGAAGGTGCAAGGCGCGCTCGCGATAGGCCTGGAACTGCTCGGGTGTGCTGTCGACATAAGGCGCCGGACCCGGCACCGTCGGCAGAATAAGAAAACCGTCCTTGCCGAGCAGGGCGCTCAATTCACCGCGAAAGGTCAGCCGGCGCACTTTTTCGGCCTGTGCCGTCCGGTCGTCCACGGCACGGCCGAAGCCGAACCGCTCCTCGACCCCAGGCCCAAGGTCGCGCTCGCCGCTGGTGATCCATTCGCCATGCACCGTCCAGGCCTCCCTGGCCTGCAGCCGGCGAAAGCACCAGTAGAGTTCATCCGGAGAAGAGCTGAAGCGCGACATCGGCGTCGCCGGCGTACCGAACACCGCGCTCGCCAGCGCCTTCATTCCTGCAAATTCGGCGAGCGCCGGCCGGGCGATCATTTCGTCCAGCCAGCCGAGCGTCAGCGGCCGATCCAGGGAATGTTGATGCGGATCGCGGCCAAGCAGCAGCTTGCCGACGGTCTCGTAGGTTTCGATGTCGTCGGCGAACCAGCCGAACGTGTCGAAACTCGGCGCCAACTGCATGGTGCCGTCGAGGGAAATGCGGCCATGCGTGGTGCGGAGGCCAATCAGCCCGCAGAAACTCGCCGGCGCGCGGATCGAACCACCTGTGTCGGACCCCGTTGCGATGTCGGCCAGCCTGCCCGCCACCGCCGCGGCCGACCCCGAAGACGAACCGCCGGTGACGCGGTCGAGAGCCGCCGGGTTCACCGGAAACGGAAAATGCGCGTTCTGGCCGAACAGAGCGAAGGCGAGTTCGTCGGTCTGGGTCTTGCCGACGAAACGCGCGCCCGCGTCGAGAATCATCTGCACGGCGCCTGCCGTGCGCGAAGCGGCGTGGCCTCCGGCGAATTTCTGCAAATTGCCGCAACCGGTGCGGTAGCCGGCGACGTCGTAAATGTCCTTGACCGCCAGCCGCAGCCCGGCCAGCGGCCCAAGCTCGGCATGCGCCACCGGCATCTGGCGGAGATCGAGAAAGGCGTTGAAGGGGCCGTGTGTGCCTGTCATCGTTCGATATCCGGATACGGTTGCGCCAACATTGTTCGATGCCAGAAATTTTACAACCTGGGATACGATTTTTATTGATTGTGAAATACTTCGCTCTTATATCGCGCTTGCCCAAAGTCGCACGTGCCTGTGGGTGTCCGCCGATCCTCGAATGGTGAGGGAAATCGGTAAGGTAACTGGAGCCAACCCCTCCAGTCGGTTTAGCGGCCAACCGCCAGACCGAGGACACCTTGAAGCAACGACGGTGCGGGCCTTTCTGGTTCTCTGCCGGTTGTCCAAAGACCGGGGTTACTGAAGAGGCACACCTTCATTGCCGGCAGTGCGGAACGGGGTTCTCCCAATCCAAGCCAAGGCAGACAAAGCGAACCGAAGCCGGGCAAGGCCAAGGTTCATCGCCGCGAGACGGCGTTTCATGGTTCCGGGGTCTCCACCGGCTGGTTCCATGGATTTTCCGTCCCGCCTTTGTTTGACCGCGTGTTCGCGAGGCCGACAGCCCGCGCCCGCACCCTTGTGCGCGCCGAAAGGCGCGATGGAGAAACCCGATGGCCACCCAGCGCATTCTCGACTTCCTCGCCACCCGACGTCCGTCCGGCCCCTGCCTCGTCGTCGACCTCGATGTCGTGCGCGACAATTTCCGCGCCTTCGAGAAGGCGCTGCCCGATTCCAAGATCTACTATGCGGTGAAAGCAAACCCGGCGCCGGAAATCCTGCGCCTGCTTGCTGCGATGGGCTCGTCCTTCGACACCGCTTCCGTTGCCGAAGTCGAGATGGCGATGGACGCCGGTGCGCCGGCGGACCGCATCTCCTTCGGCAACACCATCAAGAAGGAGCGTGACATCGCACGCGCCTACCAGCTCGGCATCAAGCTGTTCGCGGTCGATTGCGTCGAGGAGGTCGAGAAGATCGCCCGCGTCGCTCCCGGCGCACGCGTCTTCTGCCGCGTTTTGACCGATGGCGAAGGCGCCGAATGGCCGCTGTCGCGCAAGTTCGGCTGCGTGCCGGCCATGGCCGTCGATGTGCTGCGCCATGCCAAGGGCCTCGGCCTCGACGCCTATGGCGTGTCGTTCCATGTCGGCTCGCAGCAGACCGACCTGACCGCATGGGACCGTGCGCTGGCCGACGCCAAGAAGGTGTTCGCGACGCTCGCCGAGGAAGGCATCGTGCTCAAGATGGTCAATATGGGCGGCGGCTTCCCGACCCGCTATTTGCGTGACGTGCCGGCGGCGCAGGCCTATGGCCAGGCGATCTTCTCGGCGCTGCGCAAGCATTTCGGCAACGCCATTCCCGAGACGATCATCGAGCCGGGCCGCGGCATGGTCGGCAATGCCGGCGTCATCAAGTCGGAAGTCGTGCTGATCTCGAAGAAGGCCGACAACGACAATGTACGCTGGGTGTTCCTCGACATTGGCAAGTTCGGCGGCCTAGCCGAGACGATGGACGAGGCGATCCGCTACCCGATCGTCACCGCGCATGACGGCACCGAGACCGCGCCTTGCGTGCTCGCCGGCCCGACCTGCGATTCGGCCGACGTGATGTACGAGAAGACGCCGTATCCGCTGCCTTTGTCGCTGACCATCGGCGACGAGGTGCTGATCGAAGGCACCGGCGCCTACACGACCACCTATTCGGCGGTCGCCTTCAACGGCTTCGAGCCTCTCCGATCCTACGTGATCTGACGGTTCGAAAGAACCGATCAGATCATCCCAGGTGGGCGCCCGTCGCCCGCTTGGGCTCGCCTGTGGAACAGATCTCCGCTCGTGAAGGGATCGCGGAAATGGAAATGTCAGTTGAAATCGTAGCTCATGCGCCGGCCTTCGCCGTGGTCGCCGAAACCGTTGCCGACGTGGCGGCGCGCGAAGCCTTGCTCGATCGCGCCATGGGGCCGAAGCGCAAGACCAAATCGTCGGAAAAGCTGCGGCGTGGCCGTCGGCCCTCGGAGGGTCTTGCCTTCGTCGCGCGCGATGCCTCGGGCGGCGTGGCCGGCACGGTGCGGCTATGGGATGTCACCTTGGGCGAGGGCGGTTCGTCGGCGCTGCTGCTTGGCCCGCTCGCCGTCGACCCCTCGCTCAAGAGTGCCGGCATCGGTTCGGCGCTGATGCGGCATGCCATCGCGGAAGCCGCGCGCCTCGGCCATGCGGCGATCCTGCTGGTCGGCGACGAGCCCTACTATGGCCGCTTCGGCTTTTCGGCCGCCAGGACGGGCGCGCTCGCCATGCCGGGACCTTACGAGCGGCACCGCCTGCTGGCGCTGGAACTGGTGGAGGGCGGGCTTGATGGCGCCGAGGGCACGCTGAAGGCGTCCGGCCGCAAGCTTAAGGCACAGGCGCCGATCCTGGCGCGCGAGGCTTAAGCGCGACTGCCCTTCAAAACAAAACGCCGCCTGAAAAGGCGGCGTTTTGTCATCTCAAAGCCGCCTCTGGCGGCTACGTCCGTTCAGCCGATCAACTGGCTCAGCGCCATGGCGACGGTCATGTCGCCTTCGACCTTTATCTTGCCGGTCATGAAGGCCATGGTCGGATTCAGGTCTCCCGCGATCAGCGAATCCAGATCGTCGAGCGAGAGCTTGATGGTGCAGTCGGCAGGGGCGTCCGTGGTCGAGACGGTTGCGCCGTCGATGACGATGACGCCGTCGCTGCCGGTGTCGAATTTCACGGAACGATCGAACCCGCTGCTGGCCACGCGCGACTTGATCTTCTCGGCAATCTCCTGAACGCTCACGCTGTTCTCCTGTCTGGTTGCATTCTGTCGCGCAGGGCATTTCGGTCCGGCCGAAGCCCATGCCTCTGAGGCGATTACAATCGCTGCCGCATATAGCTTTGGATTGACGTTTACGTCAACGCAAATTGCGGGCATCGGCCCCGGCGCCGACTGCTATCGGGACCGCTGGCGCCGGCCCGACGGCCGATGGCTCAATGCGCGCTGACCGGCTTAGGCGTCTCGGTCGCGGGGGTGCTGGCATCCTGCCGCCGGCGCAGCCAGTTGTCGCGGATCTCATCCTTGCTCAGGAAATTGACCTGATCGATCAGGACCTCATGCACCAGGGTTGCGCCGACACGTGTGTTGATCGTGTCGCGGATGGCGGCGCGAAAGGCATCGAGGTCGACCGTCGCCTTCTTGGTGAAGTCGATCTGGGGATGGGCGTAGAGATAGCTGTAGACCTCGTCTGTAATCAGCGCCTCGGCCGGGATCGACAGCTTCTTTATCTGCTCCGGCTCGACGGTATAGACGAGCTTGGCCAGGAAGTAGCCGTCGATCTTTGAATTGTGGATCAGCGGCACCGAAATGACGTCGGTCTTGACGTAGTCCAGCCCACCCAGCATCGGCTTGGGTTTCTCGCCGACGCCGCGTTCGCCGGCGGCCTGGAACGAATAGAACACCGCGCCGAGCGTGGCGGCGCAGATCCAGACCGCTATGGCGATGACCTTGATCATTTTGAACCCGGGCCCGGCATCGCCGCGCTCTACCCTTTCGGCCTGCCGAATTCGCCGGCGGAGTAGGTGCCGTCGGTCTCGGCGCGCTGGATGGCGCTGCGCAGCAGGCCGGCGACCTCGTTGACGGCGCTCAGATGGGCCAGGATGGCGGCCTCGTTCTTCGCCAGCTTCTGGCGCAGCCGGGTCAGGCCCTCGCGATGCTGCTCGAGGAATTCGGCCTCGCTACCGCCCTTCATGGCGCGGGTGAGCTCGTAGAGATAACGGCTCTTGCGGGCGTTCGACGCCTTGAGGTCATAGCTTGTATCGCTGCGGATGCCGGCGGTCTCTTCCTCGACCACCTCCTCGATGCGGCCGATGATGGCGGCAAGGTTTCCAGGCCGAGCGAACGGGGCCGGTGTGTCCGGCGCGGTCGCTCGTGCTGGCAGGTTGGCGGTGAATTCGGAAGAGTCGGCCATGGTGTTTCCCAGTCTAGATCTTGATGTCTGTTTTTATGGTTGTCTCGTCGCCGGTCATCGACCTGGCGGCCTTGCGCTGCAATTCCTGGACGAGCGAGGTGGACAGACGGGTTTGCGTGTCGATTTCGGTCTTTTCCGGTCCATTCGAGACCGGGCCGATCGGCACCTTGCGCTTGCCGTCCATGTAGTGGTCGGCGAGCAGCGACTTGGCGATGCCGATGCCGCCGCGATCGGCCATGACGTCGGCGACGCGCTCGGCGAGCTGCGATTTCCACATGTCGCCGGCGAGACCCGTGCCGTAGACGCCCTCGGTGTCCTTGGGCAGCATGTTCTGGATGAAGGTCTGCAAGACCATCGCCTCGAACTTCTTGAACTTCTTGGCAGGATCGGCCGTGGCGGCGGCCTTGTCGGCCGTCGCGCGTGACAGGATCGATCCGGCATCGACAGAAGCCGCGGTGTCGACCGAAAACGTGCCGGCGACGCCGCCGGCGCGCTTGGTCAGCGCGGCGCGGGCAGCCTCGATATCCATCGGATCGGCAGCTCGGGCGACATCCATCACGATGTCGCTGGGTGGAGAAATCGCCAAGAAAGTCCGCCTTTTGCCGGGTTTCCTTAGCCAGGACCATGCCTCAACAAGCTTGTGGCAGGCTTGCGGAGGGTGAGGAGATGCTGGAGTGTGGTTCGGTTGTTTGCTTCGCGCTACGAGTGGCGCTTCCCGAGCAGACGTTCTGGTGTCGCCTTTAGGCTGAAAGCACGCGGTCCAGTTTCTAGAACGATCTGTCCAGAAGGTGCCATTGCGGTGTCCGCTAGGCCGCGTTCGGAACATCGGTAAGCTTGGCCGCCAGAAGTGCGCTTTGTTTATGGCCATCTTTCGCGCATCAGTTTAGCACGCCGAGCACGCGGAGGGTACTCAGCCTACCACCAACCAGGCCATCGGCATCATTGGCCATCAAGTTCAGTCACAAGGCTATTCTGTGAGCCTCGGCGCAAATGCTCCTGCGACGAGGCCCAATGGTCTCGGCGACTGCTGATGAAACGGCAGGTTGGATCAGGATGGCGGCCGAGTTGCAAGCGAAACGCTTTGCTAAACGATTGCATGTCAAACCGAATTTTCACGGGACGGGTATACTCGATTGTCTTTGGCAGATCCCGTGGCATGTACTTGCACCTGCGGCTGTCGGGTTGCACATCCGATAGCTATCTCGGAAAGTAACGGTGTTTCTCGATTTCACGGATATTAGCCGCGTCGACGGTGTTTTTTGATGCAATTGCTCATTCAAGATGACAATATGGCTTGGGGATATTGGGGAGACGGGGCGCCTGATGCACGCAAGTATGAGCCAAAAGCTGGCCAGCTATGGCCAGTGGACATATCGTGGCGCATGGGCATTAGAGATCATAGCGTCGATTATTGGATTAGCCACAGGCCTTGTTTTGGGCTTTCAAGCTTTCGAAGCAAGTCAATCTGCCACGGCGATGGACCTTATTCTCGCCAGTGCCCCGTTTTTTATCGTTTCCATCGCTGAGCTAACGAAGATTCCAATCGCCACACTTTTATATAGCGTGTCCTGGCTGTGGAAGCCTGTGATCTTGGTGTTTCTCCTACTTCTAGCAGGCATCACTTTTGAGACAGTTTTGTTGGGGCTGGAGCGCGCTGGCACGCTCCGCGAATTGCAATATGAAGAACTCGCCGACGGCATCGATTCGCTCACCAGAGAGAATGCGAAGCTTGACGCTGCAGACGAGTTCGCAAAGCAAGCAGATCAGGCCGCCAAAGCCAGAGCGGATCTGGAAGAGATCAGCGCGCTTGCCGATAAGGCTCGGAAGGAAATTCAAAGCCGTATCGCAGACGTCGACACCGAACTTCTAGCGACGACTGCTCTAACGCCAGAAGCGTCCAGAGCACGAGAACAGGTCCGGGAGAAAGAGCAAAGACGAGTGGACCTAGTTGCCGAGCGAGATGGTCGAGTTCAGCAAGCAGTAGAGGAGTTTGAAAGGCAACGAGACAGTTACGTGGAGCGGATTAGAGACGCCCGAGAAACTGGCGACACAGCTTCGGCAAAGCGCTGGGAGGACGAGATTGGGAAACTTGCCAATCCTCGCGCTAAGATCGAGGCAAAGTATGAATCGCAAATCGCGGCTGTCGATCAAGAGATCGCGGGTACTCGAAGCGATTTCGACCGTTTGAGGCTTGAAAGCCCAAAGATGACGGCAGACCAGAGACAGGTGCTCCAGAGCCGACGAAGCGACCTTGAGAAGACGCTTGATGCAATAACTGCAGATTGGGAGCGCCGGCTCGATCAGGCGAGGGAGACACTGTCAGCAGCACAGACGGCGGAAGCTTCGAAAGCTAGTACCCTAGCTGCCAATCAAGCGCGGCGAGACGAGATAGCAAAGCAGTTGAGCGAACTTGAGAAGAAGCGCATCCCGCTCGCCAGGACAGACCAGATTCGACGAATCGCAGCCCGCTGGTACGGCGAAAAGCCGGAAGAAGTGAGTGAGCCTCAAGCGGGGAGAGTCTCTGCAATCTGGTTCGGCTCCCTCGCCGTGATTGCAGGATTGGCCGGCCCAATCACTGCCATGGTGGCTCTTGGTTTGCAGCGTATCGCTGCACAAGCCGAAAGTCGTACTGAGAGCCCGCTGTCGCGTCTGGTTCGACGATTGCTCTTACGGTGGCGATGGCGCCGGGTTCGTACGATCAAAGTGCCCTTTGAAGTTTCCGTCGACAGGGAGGTCGAGAAACGCGTTGAGGTTCCTGTTGAAAAGGTGGTGAAGGAAATTCTCTATGTACCCATCCTCACCGACGATCCGGATGCCCTGCGAAAGGCGCTAAACGAGGATTTGCCACCAGAGGTCGTCGATCTCGTCAAAGTGGCCGCTAAAGGTGGTCGCAACAGTGCTGGTCAGGCATAATACGGAGCTTCTCGAGCGAGCCGTTGACTTAGTCGTGAAGCAGGCGGCTATCCCGACTCTGCAGGCTGAGGCAGCTGCCTATGACAAGATAGCACGGGCAAATGCCTTCCGCAGGATGATGACGGGGGCTGCAGTAGCGGTCGCCGCCGTCGGCATCGGCTATGGAGCGGCGTTATTTTTCGGGCGTGAGTTCAGACTTTCACCAACCGTAGATACCATTCGGAATCATAAGGGAACCGATAACATTGCGCCCAAAGAGACAGTCTCGGAGGGCAAGACGGAACGGACAACGATTCCCATCCCTGAACCAGCCCCTAGGTCGGAGGTTGCCTCGCCCCCGCCGGCTCCTAAACCTGACATCGTGACTGAAGACTTCAACAAGTTCCTCACGCGGGAAATAGACTGGGGAGGTTCGCACTGGTCATTGGTTTCTGGCCACCATTTTAGCGACGAGAACGACCCGACATGGGATCGTGCATGGTGCTACACACGTCGCATAGTAAATGGCGTCGATGTAAACGTAGACTTAGCAAACCGACCCTCCCCTACTGATCGCCCCCAAGCGCCCGCGGCGCCCTTGGCTACACTTGCATCCATCGGCCTGAATGATGCATCGGCTCTGGAACTCGCATCGAAATGTGCGTGGCTCGACAACAGGACGTTCAGCGGCAATGACTATAATATGCCCCCTGGCCGTGCCGAGGAAGCCCAGAAGCTCGTTGTTCAGGATGGCTGGGATGCAATGGGCTTCGACCTCCCGAGCATGCCTGTTTGGAATGTCTCATTCGAGCAATGCCAAATCCAATGCGAGGGCGACAACCGGTGTCAGGCAATCACCTATGACAAGAAACACTCCGCATGTTTCATGAAAGGAGACGCATCGGTCTTAGTGAGAGCTCCCGATGCTGCTGTGGCCGTCAAGCAGGCCGTGGCGAACAAAGTTCAATACTCTAGTCTCGTTTTCTACAAAAACACTGTCGTAGTAGGCAATTCATACTCGAACATCACCAGCACATATGCTGACTGCGTATTGGCATGTGCTGCTGATGTGAAGTGTATGGGCTTTGATTTCGATTCTCCTAACAAGATGTGCTCAATGCTTGATCAAGTAGATTCGTTGTCCGTGTTCAAAGGGGTGGCCTCGGGAAGTAAAGCAGCTGCAAATTGAGAGTCTTTTGGCTACCAGCCAGTTCCCTCCTGGTTCCGGTAGCATTAGGGTTCCCAGCAGCCATTTCTGTGCAACTTATGCGTCCGGACGCCGTAGGTCTGTTTATGGTCGATCGCGGAGTCGCCCTCTGCTACTGACATCGGCGCAAACGGTCATTCACGTCGTGCCATCAATCAGTCAACTTGGAGTAGGCCAGCATGATGTTCGACGCTACTCCTCGCCACGCTTCTGCGCGATTAGGTCCAGCCGCTCGCGGTCTGATCTCTCGCGCTCGTCGCGGTTGCGCACGTCCTTGTAGGCGCGCTCCACCATGTTGGTGCGGGCGCTTGCCGCGGCGATGAGGCCGGCTTCCTGCCTGGCGCTTTCCAGGCTCTCTTCCTGACGCACGACGGCCTGGGCGATGCGGCGATGATAGAGATCGGGAAACAGGCCGGACAGGGAATTGTCCTGGTCGAAATGGCCGATCAATTCTCGGGCCTCGGTCTCGGCGGCGTTTGCCGCGGCCACGAAGGTGGCGTGGCGGGTCTCGTGCAGGGCTTTCAGCTGTTCCTGCACCTTGACGAGTTTCCTCAGACGATCCTTGCGCGTGCTCATTTCACCTCGCCAGTGTGAGGTCGACGAAGCCGTCGACGAACAGCGACAGCATGGTGCCGACGGCGAAATAGAAGATCAGCATGCCGCCGGCGATGACGAAGGGCTGGGAGATGAAATAGATAGGGATCTGCGGGGTCAGCTTGTTGACGAAGCCGATGGTCAGGTTGACGAGAATGGCGTAGGCGACGAACGGGCTGCCGAGGCGGATGACCAGGAAGAACGTGTCCGACACGGTGTCGGTGATGTCGACCAGCGCTGCCTGCGGGTTGAAGAAGACGTTGACCGGTGCGACCGTGTAGGACGCCACCAGGGCGCGGACGATCTCGTGGTCGAAGTCGAAGACAAACAGCATCAGCAGCGCCGAGAACGAAATGATGGCGGCGAGCGCCGCCTGCGGCTCCGGCTCCTCGATCGCCGGCCCGCCGGAGCCGCCATAGCCGATCAGCATGGCGATGGCCGAGCCCATGAAGCGAAGCGCTTCCATGTAGAGCCTGGTCATGGCGCCGATCAGCCCGCCGACCAGCAGTTCCGAAATGATCATCGGCACCAGGATCTGCGGACGCGGATCGACGAAGGGAAAGATCTTGTCCCACAGGAAGGCAAGCAGACCGCCGGTGGCGGCGACCGCCACGAACAGCCTGACCTGAACGGGCACGCGGGCGCTGGACAGGCCCGGCATCAGCATGAAGCAGGCGCCGATGCGGCAGAAGGCGAGGAACGCCGCGATGACGACGGCCTGCGAGAGAACGCTCACGATATGGTCCCGAGCACCCTGATCTCGACGCCCTTGGCGATTTCGACGTGGGAGAGCACCGGCAGCGTGGTGAACAGGCGTTCGATGATCATGCGTACATAGGGGCGAGCGTCGGGCGCGGTGACCAGCACGAAGCGCTCGCCGGCTTCCAGATGTTTCTTGATCGCCTTGGTGGCGTCCTGCCCGAACTCCTCCAACTGGCGCGGATCGATGTCGAACTCGCGCACCTCGCCCTTGGCGTCGCGCTTGAGGCTCTGGTGGAAGGCAAGATCCCAGCGGTTGCCGAGGCGCAGCACCTTGAGCACGCCGCCTTCCGAGAGGTCGCCGCAGATCTGCTGGGCCATTCGGATGCGCACATGTTCGACGATCTGCTCGGTGCGGCGCACATGCGGCGCGATCTCGGCGATGGCCTCGATGATCAGATGCAGATTGCGGATCGAGACGCGTTCGGCCAGCAAAAGCTTCAGCACCGCCTGAAGGCCGGGATAGGAGATGTGGGTGGTGCAGATCTCGTCGGCGAGCTTGCGGTATTCCTGGTCCTGGCGTTCGAGCAACGCCTTCATGTCCTTGTAGGAGAGCAGCTGCGGCAGGTTGTTGCGGATGACTTCCGAGAGATGGGTGAGCAGCACCGACATATTGTCGGCGAAGGTGAAGTTCTCGCGCTTCAGATCCTCGGCGAAGGTTTCCATGACGGAATAGGCGCGCATGCCGAAGGCGGGCTCGCGAATCTCCTCGCCGGGGATTTCGGGTATGTCGCGGTTACCGAGCAGCACCATGATCTCGCCGACGCGCATGGAATATTCGGCGACCACGGTGCCATGCACCTTGATCTGATAGCTTTTCGGCGGGATGGCGAAGTCGTCGGCGACGCGGACTTCCGGAACGACGAAGCCGTATTGCTGCGCGAATTTCTTGCGCATCTTGGACATGCGGAAGACCAGTTCCTGATGCGAGACCAGGAGCCGGGTCGAAAGCTGCTTGCCGATCAGGAGTTCGATCTCGGCGGTGGCGAGAGAGGCCTTGACCGAGTTCTTTTCTTCCTCGGCCTTTGTCGCCTTCTCCTGGCTCTTCAGCGCCTCGGCCTCGGCGACCGCCCGGTTGTGGCGCATCGGAATGACATAGCCGAGGCCGGCCATGCCGGCGGCCAGCGCGAAGAACGGGAACAGCGGCAGGCCGGGCATCAGGCCGAGCAGAACCAGCAGCGCGGCCGCCACATAGAGCGCGCGCGGATGAGCGCCGAGCTGCCCGAACACGGCCTGGTTGGTCGAGCCGCGGGTGCCGCCCTTGGACACCAGCAGGCCGGCGGCGAGCGAGACGATCAGCGCCGGAATCTGGGTGACGAGACCGTCGCCGACCGACAGCTTGATGAACACGTCGGCGGCCTCGCCCATGCCCATGCCGTGCCTGATGTAGCCGATGGCGATGCCGCCGACGATGTTGATGGCGGTGATGATGAGGCCGGCGATGGCGTCGCCGCGCACGAATTTGGAGGCGCCGTCCATCGAGCCGAAGAAGGAGGATTCCTCTTCCAGTTCGCGGCGGCGCAGCTGCGCGGTCTTGTCGTCGATCATGCCGGCGGAGAGATCGGCGTCGATCGACATCTGCTTGCCGGGGATGGCGTCGAGGGTGAAGCGGGCGCCCACCTCGGCAATACGGGTGGCACCCTTGGTGATGACGATGAAGTTCACCACGATCAGGATCATGAAGACGATGAGGCCGATGACGAAGTCGCTGGCCATGACCAGCTTGGAGAAGCCGGCGATGACATAGCCGGCGGCGTGCGTGCCCTCATTGCCATGCGACAGGATCATGCGCGTGGTGGCGATGTTGAGCGACAGGCGCAGCATGGTGGCGATGAGCAGCACGGTCGGGAACGAGGAGAAATCGAGCGGCCGCTGGATCCACAGCGCCACCATCAGGATCAGCACCGAAAGCGCGATCGAGAAGGCCAGCCCGATGTCGATGAGAAAGGCCGGGATCGGCAGGAACAGCACGGCCAGGATGATGACGATGCCGAGCGCGAAAAAGATGTCGCGGCCGTTCTTGGCCACCGCGCCGGGCTGGATGCTTTCGCTGATCGCCATTCTCGTCCTCGAACCCATAGGGCTGCCGAGCATGCGACAGCCCGGCGAGGGTAGCTGGCCAAGCTTGCGCGAGGGTGGGAGAGTGGCCGGATCGACTCTCTCGCGAAGGACTATCCATGCTGCTGATCATCGGTACGATCCGCCTGCCGCCCGGCAGGCTCGACGAGGCAAGGCCGGTGATGGAGCGCATGATTCTCGCCAGCCGCGCCGAGGACGGATGCCTTGAATATTCCTACGCGCAGGATGTGCTTGATCCCGGCTTGATCCGGGTCACCGAGGTATGGCGCGACCGGCCGGCACTCGATGCGCATTTCCGCTCGCCGCACATCGCCGACTGGCGCGCGAGCTGGCCGGGGCTCGGCATCGGCGAGCGCAATCTGGTGCTCTACGAGGCCGGCGAACCCATGCCGACCTGAACGGTCCGGCGCCTCGCCAGCCGCCAGCAAGCAATCAGGTTTCGGCGGTATCGGCGGTGGCAACGCCGACCAGCCACCGCCTGACGGCTCGTTCCTCCGACGCCGACAGACCGGTGGCCAGTTCGGTCTCGATCGCATGCACACGGTCCCGGCATCGCCGCAGCAGCGCCTGTCCACTGGGGCTGAGCTCGATATGCTGGATGCGCCCATGTACGGCGTGGGGCTTGCGCAGCAGCGAGCCGGCGCGCTCCAGATTGGTGACGATGACGCTGAGCGTTTGCGGGGTGAGCAGCGCCAGCCGGGCAAGATCGGCGTTGGAGAGGCCGGGATAGGCCGCCAGCATGGTCAGCGTGACGAATTGCGGCTGCGTCACGCCGAGGTCGGCCAGCGCCCGGTCGACCCTCAGCCGATGCGCGCCGGCGGCCTGCCGCAGGAGATAGCCGAGATAGCCTTGCTCGCCGCGTTTGCCTTCGCCCGGAGCCGGAACCGAGGCATGTTGATCTGGCTTGCGCATGATGTAAGAGCTCTTATATGTTGTTCGAACCCTGAGATTATAGCAGAGCAAGGACGATGACGATGGCCTATCGGATTTTTCTCGCCGGCGCTTCGGGCGCCATCGGGCAGCGGCTGATCCCGCAACTCCTGGCCGCCGGCCATCAGGTGACGGGCACTACGCGCAATGCCGACAGAGCCGCCAAATTAGGGACCCTTGGCGTCGAGCCAGCGGTTGTGGACGTGTTCGATGCCGACGCACTGTCGCGGGCGATGCGTGCTGCCCGCCCCGACATCGTCGTCCACCAATTGACCGACCTGCCGGCAGGCCTGGACCCGAGCCGCATGGCCGAAGCTGTCGTGGGCAACGCCCGCATCCGCGAGGAGGGCACACGCAATCTGGTCGCCGCGGCCGTCGCATCCGGCGTCAGGCGCATGGTGGCGCAAAGCATCGCCTGGGCCTTCGCGCCAGGCTCCGAGCCGCATGCCGAGGCCGATCCGCTGGATAGCGGCGCGAGCGGCAATCGCGGAATCAGCGTCGGCGGGGTCATCGCGCTCGAAACGGCCGTGCTCAATGCACCATTCGCCGGCATCGTCCTGCGCTATGGCCAGCTCTACGGCCCCGGAACAGGAGCGGACACGCCCGCCGGCGCGTCGCCGCTGCATGTCGATGCGGCTGCCTATGCGGCGCTGCTTGCACTGGACAAGGGCGCGCCAGGCATCTTCAACATTGCCGAATCCAATGAGGCCGTCTCGACGCGAAAGGCGGCCGAGGAACTCGGCTGGCGCGCCGATTTCCGCTTGCCCGCCTGAACCAATCCGCTCGGAGACATCGACATGATCACCCATCAAGCTCGTTTGCGGACCGGCCAGTCCCTGATCGCCGTCAGTGCCGTCGCGGTTCTGTTCGCGCTGGCGGCCAAGTGGACCGGTCCGGGTTTGATGGCTGTCGAGCCGGTCGGCATGGAAACGCACATGAACATGGAAGGCGCTGCCGAGGGTAGCTCCGCCGCACGGCCCAAGATGGTCGTCACGCCTGTCTCCTGTGAAAGGCTACCCAACGTACCGGGCAAGTCGATCACCACGGTCGTCGTCGCATTTCCTCCAAATGCTTATACGCCCCGCCATCGGCATCCGGGCTCGGTCAGCGCCTTCGTGCTGAAGGGTACGCTGCGTTCACAACTGGCGGGCGGCCCCGTCGGCACCTATGCGCAGGGACAAACATGGTTCGAGCCGCCCGGGGCGATCCATCTCTTCGCCGAGAATGCCAGCACGACGGAGCCGGCCGAACTGCTGGCGACCTTCATTGCCGACGACGATTGCGGCCCGCTGACGATCCCGGATTGACCACCGCGCCGGTGGCTTTCCGATCCAGGGCTGGAAAGGCTGGCGGCATCGCGGCCATATTGGCGCCTTCGATGTCGGCATTGTGGTTGTCACGACGTGCCGCCCGGCGTATCAGGCGGGTCTTCCTTTGCCTTTGATATCGGCGAGCCGCCCCGTGCTTTCCAGAAACCAACCCCAAGTCTACGCCCGCCGGCTGCGCGCGGTGCTTCTGAGGTCAATCCCTCTGCTGGAGGCGCGCGGCATTGCCGTGGTCATCCTGGCGGGCGTTGTCGGCGTCATGGCAGGCATGCTGGTCACCGCGATGAGCCAGATCGTGCAGGATCTGCACGGGCTTCTGTTCGGTGTCCAGCCCGGCGGCCGGCTGTCCGGCATGTTCTCACTTGCCGATCCGATGCAGGCACTGATCCCGGCGATCGGCGGCATCCTGCTCGGGATATCGGTGGTCTGGCTCAGGCTTCGGAAATTCCGCACGCCGGTCGACCCGATCGAGGCCAACGCGCTCTATGGCGGGCGCATGTCACTGACCGATACCTTCATCATCGTCGTCCAGACGATGATTTCCAGCGGCTTCGGCGCTTCGGTCGGCCTGGAGGCCGGCTATACGCAGGTCGGCTCCGGCGTCGCCTCGCGGCTGGCGCGCGCCTTCCGGTTGCGCCGCAACGATGTCCGCATCCTGGTCGGCTGCGGCGCCGCCGGCGCCATAGCCGCCGCCTTCGATGCGCCGCTGACCGGCGCCTTCTACGGTTTCGAACTGGTCATCGGCATCTACTCGGTCGCCAATGTCGCACCGGTCATGACCGCGGCGATCTCCGCCTCGCTGACGGCGGAAGTGTTCGGCGGCGTGCCGTTTCCGCTCGAGCTCTCAGGGTTGCCGCAACTCACCGCCAGCCAATATGTGCCGTTCCTGCTGCTCGGCCTGCTTGGCGGGGCGGCCTCGATCGCCATCATGCAACTGGTCACGCTGATCGAACGCGGTTTCAACAGGCTGTCGGTCGATGCCTCGCTGCGCCCCGTCATCGGCGGTGTCCTGGTCGGGCTCCTGGGGCTGATCACGCCGCAGGTCCTGTCCAGCGGCCACGGCGCGCTGCATCGCGAGTTCGCCATGAATTACGGGCTGGCGGTGGTGGCGAGCGTCTTCGTGCTGAAACTGGCGGCGTCGGCCATCTCGCTGGGCTCGGGCTTTCGCGGCGGCCTGTTCTTCGCCTCGCTGTTCCTCGGCGCGCTGCTCGGCAAGGCGTTTGCCGGTGTCATGGCGCTCGTCTCGCCGGCCACTGGCATCGACCCCTCCGTCGCCGCCGTCGTCGGCATGACGTCGCTTGCCGTCGGTGTCGTCGGGGGTCCGCTGACCATGACCTTTCTGGCGCTGGAATCGACCCGCGACCTGACGCTCACCGGCGTGGTGCTGGCCGCCTCGATCATGGCGGCGATCCTGGTGCGCGAGACCTTCGGCTATTCGTTCTCCACCTGGCGCTTCCACCTGCGCGGCGAGACGATCCGCAGCGCCCACGATGTCGGCTGGATGCGCAGCCTGACCGTCGGCTCGATGATGCGCAAGGATATCAAGACCATCGATGCGTCGACGACGCTGGCCGCCTTCCGCAAGGAATTCCCGCTGGGGTCGGCCCAGCGCGTAATCGCCGTCGATCCGGGGGATGAGTATGTCGGCGTGCTGATCGTGGCCGAACTGCACAGCGATCCTTCCGGAGGCGAGGCGACGGTGCGCGATCTTGCCCGGTACAAGGATGCCGTGCTGGTGCCGAGCATGAACGTGCAGGCCGCCGCCGAGACCTTCCAGCGCGCCGGCGCCGAGGAACTGGCCGTGGTCGAGGATTTCGCCGACCACATCGTGCTCGGTCTGCTGACCGAGGGCCATTTGATGCGGCGCTATGCCGAGGAACTCGAAAAGGCGCGCCGGGACCTGTCGGGGGAGGGATAAGCCGCCCGCGTTCTCCGAGTCGTCAGTGCTCGATCGGTCCCTTGGCCGGCACCAGAGCCGTGCCAGCTGTCGTCGGGCGCTCGATGACGCGGCGCACGCGCGGCGGCTCGTCGCCCGAGTGCAGCGCCCGCAAGCGTTCGCCGACCATGGCATCGGCATGGGTGATGCGGCCGTTATGCCTGACATATTCGAGCCAGGTCGGCGTGTGGTAATGCTCGATCCAGATCGACGGATTTTCGAGATCGCGCGCCAGCGTCCAGTTGCGGGCGCCGTCACGGCGGCGGATGCGGCCGCGCTCGGCCATGGTGGCGAGGAATTCCGCCTCGTCCTCGCGCCGGATCACATATTCGATCATGATGGCGATCGGGCCGCTGCGCGGCTTGAGGTCGAGCGCGAGGTGCGGTTCCTTGAAGCGGTTGAGCGGGTCGAGGTTGAGCACCTGCTGCTGCGGCAGCGGCAGTACGAGGCCGATGGCGCCGCCGGCCAGCATGGCGATGGCCGCGGCGATCAGCGCCGTCTCGGCACCATGCGCATCGGCAACGACACCCCAGATCCAGCTGCCCAGCGCGATGCCGCCGAAGGTGGCGGTCTGGTAGACAGACAGGACCCGGCCGACCACCCAGCGCGGTGTCGCCATCTGCACGGTGACGTTGAAATGGGACAGCGCGATCACCCAGCAGGCACCGCCGACCAGCAGGCCGAGCGAGGTCTGCCAGGCATGCTGGCTGATGGCGGCGTTGAAGGCGCAGGCAGCGAAGCCGGCGAAGGCACAGCGCACCATCGTCTCGCTGGAGAGCAACTGCCGCAGCCGCACGCTGATCAGCGCGCCGCAGACGGCACCGATGCCGAAGGCGCCCAGCATGATGCCGTAGGTCAGCGCGTCGCCCTTGACGACGTCGCGCGCCACCAGCGGCAGCAGCGCCAGCACCGCGCCGGCGCTGAAGCCAAAGGCCGCGCCCCTGACCAGCACCTTGCCGATGTTGGGCGACATGGCGACGTAACGCAGGCCGGCGCCCATGGCGGCCCCCAATGACTCGCGCGGCAAGGTCGAGACCGGTAGATCAGGTTTCCAGCGTGCCAGCACGACGATGAGGCCGATATAGCTCACCGCGTTCGCCGCGAAGGCGGCGGCCGCGCCGGCGGCCGCGACGATGATGCCGCCGATCGCCGGGCCGACGCTGCGGGTCAGGTTGAACCCCATGGAATTCAGCGCCACGGCGGCAGGCACCTTGTTGCGCGGAACGATGTCGCCGACGGAGGCCTGCCATGACGGGCTGTTGAGCGCCGTGCCGCTGTCGATCAGGAAGGTAAAGGCCAGCAGCGTCCACGGCGTGATCAGGTCCAGATAGGTGAACGCGGTCAGAAGCACCGAAACGACCAGCATGAAGGTCTGGGCGACCAGCATCACCTTGCGGCGGTCGAAGCTGTCGGCGATGGCGCCGGCGACAAGCGCGAACAGCATGATCGGCAAGGTGGTCGAGGCCTGGACCAGGGCGACCTGATAGGGCGAGGTGGCGATGGTGGTCATCATCCAGGCGGCGCCGACGCCCTGGATCAAGCCGCCGAAATTGGAGACGAGACTTGCGCCCCATACGGCGCGGAAGATGCCGTGCCGGAACGGCGCCAGCGCCGAGACGCTTTCGCTATCCGGCTTTTCGTCAATCATCGGTGGGTTCCTGCCACGGCGCGCTGATCCTTGCGGTGATCCGTTTCCCCGCATGATTTGCCGAAACTATGGCATCGCGGCGCAAAGCGCGAATGCCTTGCGGGGAAGATCATGGTCCAACAAGGGGATAGCGAAGGGCCACACGCCTCCAACCTGACGTTTCAGCGCGCCTCGGCGACGGCCGCGTGCAGTGCCTCGGTCAGGTGGCCGGTGGATTGGCCGCCGGCATGGAGACGAAGGAAAAGCTCCATTCCCACCAGCCGAAGCCTCGAGGCCTGATCGCGCCTGGCGAGGTCGCTCAGGTCCGCGACCGAAGATGCCGGCCACTTCATCGCATCGCGCAGAAAGCCGCCATGCAACAGGGACTCGGTGCCGGCTGTGAAGTTCGCCGATACCTGGAAACCGTTCTTCCTGGCCCTCACGTTCTGAAGCGGAATGTGTTTTTCCGCGACTTTCTTCAAAAGCCATTTTCCTTGCTTCTGGCGGTATTTGTGTCGCCGAGGCAGATGGATCGCGAAGTCGATCAGCCGGTTTTCGAGGAACGGCACCCTGAGTTCAACCGAGGCAGCCATGCTGAGCCGGTCATGCCGGTTCAGCAGATCCTGCAGATGCGAATACATGTCGTGAAGGCAGCATCCGAGGAAGGCGCGGTCGCCAAGCGGCGTCACCGGCTCGAGCCGGTCGAAAATCTTCGCCTGAAGGAAATTCAATTCCGGCGAAAGCGCCCTGAGCACGACGTTGCGATCCCAGGCATGGCCACCCGCGATCGATGTGCGGAAGGGGGCATGACGCTGGCGCTCGAATTTGCGGGTCAGACTTCGCTTCGAAAGAAACAGCCGCCTCGGCCAGGACCAGGGCCGCCACAATTTCAGGCTGGCTTCCTGCCAGTCGTAGCCGCCAAAGAGTTCGTCGGCGCCTTCACCGGTCAGCAGCACCTTGATGCCATCGGCCCGGCACTGCTCGGCGAGCGCGAGCAGGCAGACATGGCTTGCATGCCAACCGTCGCTTTCCAGATGCCAGATGGTCTTCGGCCATAGGTCGAGGAACCGGTCCTTGTCGACCGGCACCCTGTTCAGCGGCACATGGGCTTGGCTGGCGGTGCGCTCGGCGTCATCGGCTTCGCTGTGGCCAATGCCGGGATCGACGACATAGGCCGTCATCTCCGGCCTGAACCGTTTGGCCAGCGTGGTGACGAGACCAGAATCGACACCGCCGCTGCAGGCCGCGGCCAGGCTGGTATCGGCGATGCAATGGAGCTCGATGCTGTCCTTGATCAGCGCTTCCAGCGTTGCCATGTGCTCGGCGTCGCTGGCCGTATCGCCAACGATGCGGGCGGGGTCGAGCGCATCGAGGACATGCCAGAAACAGCGCTTCTCAATGCCGGCATCGCTGATCTTCCACAGGCCTGCCGGCGGCAGCCGCTCTATGCCCTGGAACAGGCTGGAACAGGAGTCACGGCTCTGCCAGGCAAGGCGCAAGGTGATCTCGCGCGCATCCACGCTCCGTGCAACGCCATCGCAGGCCAGGATCGCCTTGTCCTCGGAGGCGAACAGGATTCGCTCGCCCGTCTCGGCCACCGACATCGGCTTGATGCCGAGACGATCGCGCGCGAGCCACAGGGCGCCGGCACGCGCGTCGAAATAGGCGATGGCGAACATGCCGTCGAACATCGGGATCGCCTTGTCCGGCCCCCAGTGATGCAGCGCTTCGAGAACCACCTCTGTATCCGAGACCGTCCGGAACCGCCTGCCATCAGCCTCCAGCGCGTCCCGCAGCGAGCGATAATTGTAGACCTCGCCATTGTAGACCAGCACGCCCTTGCCACAGGCCGTGAGCATGGGCTCGCGCGCCTGCGCGGACAGATCGATGATCGACAGCCGCCGGTGACCGAGCGCCAGCCGGCCGTCGTTCCAGCTGGCATGGTCGTCGGGCCCGCGATGGGCCAGCGCCTGCATCATGCGTGTGACGTCGGCGATGTCGCAGCCGCTGATCGGACCGCGTTTGCGCCAGACGCCGGCTATGCCGCACATGGCGTGCCGGCCGGTCTGGGCTGGTCCGGGGTTCTGCGAGAAGCCATTGGGACAAAACGATCGCCTGGCCGGGAGTGGCCAACACGGCAATCTAGCCGGAACCGGGTCAACCGCAAGCGGGCCACCGCTTTCAGGGCATTCCGAATGGAAGCCGCACCGTCCCGGAAGGTTCTAGATCAGAAACCGTTCTGGATGCGCTCGAAGATGACATTGGTGAAGGCCGATATCTGGCCGCCGATGAAGGGGCCCGTAAGCGCCACCACCAGCATGATGGCAACGATCTTGGGCACGAAGGTCAAGGTGATCTCCTGGACCTGCGTCAGCGCCTGGATGAGCGCGATGCCGATGCCGACCGCCATTGCGACCAGCACCACCGGCGCGGAGGCGGTCAGCACCGTCCACACCGCATACTGGACGATGTCGAGAGCGTCGGCCTCATTCATGTGGCGGTTGGCCTAGCTCGCCGGCTTGATCGATACGCCCGCGCCGACGGGGACCGTGGTGCCATCCTGCAGCACCGCGATCAGTCCGTTGCTGCCAAGCGTCACCGACGCCACCGTGCCCGTGGTCTTGCCATCGGCCGAGGTGATGTTGCGGCCTATGAGAGCGTCGGCCTGCGACAGCGCCGACGACTGCATGATCTGGTCGAGCTTGGTGTTGGTCTGCACCGACTGCTCGACCTGCGAGAAGGTGGCGAGCTGGGCGACGTACTGCGTCGAATCCATCGGCTTGGTCGGATCCTGGTTCTTCATCTCGGCGATCAGAAGTTTCAGGAACGAGTTGTAGTCGACAGCGGTCTTGGCGGTCTGCGTGGTGGTCTGGTTGGCGCCAACCGGTATCGAAGTCGTCATGTCCACGGTCATTGGTATCGTGCTCCCACGGCCAGCGGGCGCGCGGCGCCCGGAACGTCGTCATTGCCGCCAAGCGCGCGGCGTTCGAGAGGATAAAGCGAACGGATCGCCTTCAAGGCCTCGTAGATGTGATCCTCGCCGACCATGCGGTCGACCTGTTTCAGCGCGTTGCCGATCTCGGCGTCTTCGAAGCTTGCAATGAGCAGCGGCAGCGAGTGGCGGAACATCTCGCGCGCTTCATCGGCACCAGCGGGATTCATCAGCATGACCTGCACGATGAAATAGAGCTGCCGCAAAGGCGTCGACGCCTCGTCGGCCTGGATCACGTGGCTCTCGAGCAGGAACTGCACGTCGTTCATCAGCTCGACGGTGACCTTGCGGTCGACGCGGATGACCGCACCGTTGATGTAGATCTTCTCGTTGGGCTTCAGTGATATCTTCAGCGTGTTGGTCATTGAATGCCGTCGCGGATGATCTGGGATACTTCGATCAGCCCCTCGAAATTGTCGGTGCGGCCCTGGCGGATGTCCTCCGCCTCGCGCAGCAGCCACAGGCCGATGGAAATCAGGTTGGCGCGCAATTCCTTGGGGAGCGCATTGTCGCTGGAGCCAAGGTCTTCGACGAAGACGGTCCAGACGCGATTGGTGAAATTCAGTGCCTCCACGGCCTCCATCGAATCCCGGCCGGCCGCCGCCGCGGCCGACAGCATGTCGATCGAGCGGGTCAGCAGCTCGCGCTCGCGGTCCTTGGCGTCCGTGACGGAGGTGCTTTGGACGTCGGCGTAGGAGAATTGGTACATCGTTGGCTCTAACGTTCCGGTTCAGAGTGCTTTCAGGTCAGGTAATTCAACAGGCTGAGCTGCTGCAGGCGCGCCGTCAGAGCAAAGGACGTCTCGATATGCTGCGTCAGGTCGGCGACGCGGGTCGCGGCTTCCGCCGGATCGACTGCTTCGAGATCCAGAATGTGCCGTTCGAACAGGTCGATCTGCGTTTTCATACGGTCGCTGGCGTCGGACACGCGCTTCTGGACGATACCGGTCTGGGATTGGTCCTGCGCGATGCCGCTCAGCGCCTCGCCGACCAGTTTCTGCGAGTGGTCGATGATGCTGTCTTTTGCCGCCTGGCTGATATTGGTGGACATCAGGCTGGAGACCATGGCCGCCGCCATGGCGAGCTTCCTGATGCCGTCGTTGTTGGCGCCGGTCGAGGTCTCGGTTGTTTCGTTGAGCGCGATGCGGCTGACGATCTGCTGGTCGGTGGCATTCGACATGTTGGTCTGCCAGCCCGCGCCGAGGAACTGCGGCGTGACATAGTTGGTGATGAAATCGTCCATCTGGGCCGCGGTGATGTTGGCCGCGAGCGGGTCAGCGGGCGTGAAGCCGAATTTGGCGACGAAGGAGGCGTCGAAGGCAGCCTTGGCGGGAGAGCCGGCGGCGGTGAAATCGTTGATCGGCTTGACGTCGGTGTTGGTGCCAGCGAACAGATATTCGCCGTTGACGCTCGTGTTGAGGATCGACGTAAGCTGCTGGATAGTTGTCTGGCCGGTCGATTGGGTCAGGCTGTCTGAGTTGTCGCCCGACGATGCGGTGGTCAGGCTGGACAGGAAAGTCTGCGCGACGTTGGAGAGCTGGCCGAGCGACGTCTGGGTCGACGAGAGCCGGGCGGCCACCAGTCCGTTGGAATCGACAATGACGTTGAGCCGGTCGAGGTCGCGCGAAAAGGTAACGGACTGGGCGGTACGTCCACCAAGTGCCAGACCGACATCGGCGACCTTGCCGGTCGAGGACTCCTTCGTGGCTTTGACGAGATCGGCTTGCATGCGCATCTGCTGATAGCGCATGGCATTCGTAAGGGCAGCAGAGGAGACGAAGGTCATGGCTTATCCCACCGCGTTCAACAGCGCCGTCATCATGTCGTCGACGGTCTTCATCATCCGGGCGGATGCCTGATAGGTGTGCTCGAGATCGAGCATCAGCGACATTTCCTGATCGACATTGACGCCGGTTGCGTTGGACAAGGCATCGGCACTGCGCTGTGCCAGGGCTTCCTTGGCGTCGGCGGCGGTCGAAGCCTGCTGACGAATGCCCTGCAACCAGCCTATCGAATTGGCGGCGTAGTCGGCAACGCTGGAGGTTGCCGAAATCCCGGCCGAGGGATCGAACGTCATCGGCTTGTCGAGCTGGTCGCCATAGGCGACCAGAAGATTGGAGTATGAAGGCCCGCCAGTGGTGTTGGCGACGTAGGCGGCGCCGTTGGCGCCCCCATCGCGCAGCAATGTTGGGTTGCCGCCGGCGCTGGGGTCCATCGCGGCATTGATCTTGATCGTTCCAGCAAGGCCATCGACGAGCGTGCCTGCGGCTGGCACCGCCGGTGCGCCCGGCCAGGTGAACAGGCCTGCCGCGTTGGGCATCGACGGTGCCGTTTCGGCAAAGGCGGTGATCAGGCCGCGCGCGGTTTCGTCGAGCTGGCCCTGCATTGTCGAGGCGACGCCGTCACGCAATTGCAGCAGGCCGGCAATCGTGCCGCTGGCGGTGGTGTTGCCGCCGCTGCCCGCCGAGACCGGTACGTTGTCGATATAGACGGTGTTGCCGGCCGCACCCGCGGCATAGCCCGAAGATGGGGCGAAGCTGACGGTGCGTGGGATCGTCTCGAACAATGTCGTGCCGTCACCCGTGGTGATGACCATGTCATTGTCGCCACGCGTGAAGGTCGATACCGGAATGTAATTGGCGATCTTCTTCAACAATGCGTCGCGTTGGTCTAGCACATCGGAAACGTCGGTGCCGGAACGGGTTCCGGACATGACCGCCGTGTTGGCATCCTGGAACTGGTTGAGCAGCGAGTTGAGATCTTTGACGGCGGTATCGATCTGGCCGTCGGTTTGGGTACGAAAGTCCTGAATGGCCTTGGAGCCTTCATTCAGGGACCGCACGACCTGTTTGGCCGCGTCGATGACGCTCGCGCCAAGATTCTGGTTGGACGGCGAGGTCGCGTATAGTTGCAGCGCCTGCTGCAGGTTGCCGATCGCAGTCGAAGGTGAGGAGGCGTTGTCGACGCCATTCACTGAAACGTCGAGCTGATCCATGCCGCTGTAAAGCGCGCTCTGGCCGGCGTAGGCGGACAGGGCGCCGAGGTTCTGGCGAAACAGCAGGTCGTTGGCTGCACGCTGGACATCAACCGAACGTGCGCCGGGGCTCGTGCTGGTGACGAGCGCGATGCGGCGCGAATAGTTCGGATTGTCGGCGTCTGCCACATTGCGCGTGACGACGCTTGTCTGCCGCGAGGTGGCCAGAAGCGCCGATTGGGCGATGCTCAGTGCGGTGGAAAGCGACATGCTGGTCTTTCACGGGCGGAGCCCGGTTATCTCTTCAGGTTGACAAGGACGTCCATCAGATCGGAACCGGTCTGGAAGACTTTCGAATTGGCGGTGTAGCTGCGCTGGGCCGCGATCATGTCGGTCAATTCCTCGGCGATATCGACGTTGGAATTCTCGAGCGCGCCGGAGATGATCGAGCCGGCCTTGCCTTCATTGGCAAAGCCGACACGGACCGCGCCGGACTCAGTGCCTTGCGCGTAGACGTTGCCAGGCAGCGCCTTGAGCTGGTCGGGGCTCTGCACGTCGGCCAGCGGAATCTTGTAGAGCGGCTTGGAGGTGCCATCCTTGTACTGAGCGTAGATGGTGCCATCCTTGCTGATCTGGATCTTGTCGATGGTGCTCGGCGCATTGCCGTTGACCTGGGCATCGGAAACGGTGAATCCGGTCCCGAGCTGGGTCAGCTTCGACAAGTCGAGATTGAGGCTGGCGCCACCCGGCACGGTGAATGAAATGCCTGTGGGTGTGCCGGTCAGCTTGCCCGTCGTGGTATCGAAGGTCAGGTTGGCTGAGCCGAGCGCGCCGCCGGCGGCGTAGGGAAAACCGGTTCCAGGCGTTGCCTTCGACTGATCGAAGACTGCTACCTCCCAGGTGCCGGTGCCGGTGTTGGTGAAATAGACGTCGAGCAGCTTCTTGTTGCCGAGATTGTCATAGGCGACCATCGACGTTTTCTGAGTGTACTGTGCGGTGGCGGCGTTGGCGCTGGGCAGGTTGGCGGCAGCGACCGGTGTCGCGCCCGCCGGCAGATTGCCACTGAAATTACCCTCGGTGCTCGGTGTCGCGGTCAGTCCCTGGTCGGAGATGACGACCGGCTCGAGACCTTCGAAGCCGTTCACTGTCGCCGCCGGCGTGCCATTGGCGTAGCTGTAGGCCATCAGCTGAAAGCCGGCGGCATTGACCAGCCGGCCCTGTGCGTCGGGCACGAAGGCGCCGGCGCGGGTCAGGAAAGGCGTGCCGCTGGGATCCTGGACGACGAAGAAGCCATCGCCGCTGACGGCAAGGTCGGAAACCGATGTCGTGTATTGAAGCACGCCCGGATCGCTGACCGCCTGGCGGATCGTCGTGGTGACGCCGCCGGAATTATAGGCGCCGCCTGTCGACGGCATGATCAGCGTCGAAAATTCAGCCGAGGACCGCTTGTAGCCGGTGGTGTCGGAGTTGGCGATGTTGTCGGCTGTCGTCGACAAGCGGTTTGCCTGTGCGTTCATGCCGGAAACGCCGGTCCGCATCATTCCGTAGAGGCTCATCGAGATGTCTCCGCAATATCCATGCCACTGGCTTCGAGGCTACGCGTCCTGTCTTGCGCGAGGCTGGCGCGGCGCCGCATCAGAACACGAGCCGGTAGCCGAGGAAGCGCTTGGAATCGATAGGGTCGGTGCCCAGCTTCTCGCGCAGTTTCTTGCGCAACTTGCTGATGTGGCTCTCCACCACGTTCTCCTCGACCTCTTCGTCGAAGATGCCGTAGATGGCGTTGAACACCTGGGTCTTGGTGACGCGGCGGCCGCGGTTGCTCGCCAGATATTCCAGGATACGGCGCTCGCGGCGCGGCAAGGGCAAAGGCTGGCCGTCGATCTCGGGATCGCGGCCGTCCATGAAGATGCGCATGGCGCCGATCTCGGTATAGGCGACGTCCTCGCTGGCGCGTCGGCGGATGGCGGTGATGCGGGCCAGGATTTCGCGGATGTGCACCGGCTTGCGGATGACGTCGTCGACGCCGCTCTCGAACAACCGCAGCGTGTTTTCCAGCGAATGCTGCTCGCTGAGCGCAATGACCGGAGCCCCGGTGCGGTCGCGGATCTGGCGCGGCGAGATCGCGCCGTCACGGCAGTCGCCGATCAGGAAGGCCCGGACCGAGCGCAGATCGGTGTCGGCGGCCGAGTTGACCCACTCGCCGAATTCGCCCGGTGCGAAACCGGCGCAGGCGATCCCCTCGCGGTCGAAAAGTGAATTGTAGCCCTCTGTCACGAGCTCTCGCTCGTCAACGATAACGATCATCGGCCCCGCCTCCGAATCAGCACATTTGCCCCGTGGGGAAAGGCGTATCCGCTGCCGGGAATCCTGAACAACCGTCATTTCTTATAACTAGTTTCTTGGGAGTCTGGAATCGGATCGGTTGCATTAGCGTGCAGCCAGATATGCTTGCGGGTGCAAGTCTTGACCAAGTCGTGCCGAACCGCTCCGCAGTCGGGGATTGATGTATTAGAAGCAGAAAATGCGCTTACGGGTTGCAGAAGGTGCGCGCGTTCGTGGTCCATTTGCCAAAGCCGGTGGCAACCATGTTGGCGATCACCCTGCAGACATAGACCTTCTGCGCCGGGTCGTTGTCGGGACCGGCATGATAGCGGGCGACGGCCATCGACCAGGTCTCGTGGCGGGCATGGAGGCTGGCCAGGAAGCGCGCCGCGTAGTCGACGTTCTGGCGTGGGTCGAGCATGTCCTCGACGCTGCGGAAATGCGAGGCGTGGTAGTGATGGTTGATCTGCATGCAGCCGAGATCGATCAGCGTCTTGCCCTCGCGCTGGGCGTTGGCGAAGGCGGCAAGCGCTTCGGTTCGGCTTCTCGGAAAGACTGCTTTTCCTTCTATATTCAATGCGTTGGGCTGAAGACTGCCCTTATTGCCGGTTTCCGTCAACCCGACGGCATAGAGGATGCCGGCGGGCACGCCATAGCGGTCGGCGGCACGCAGGATCTCGGGTTCGCAGGGATTGGTGGCGGCGCCGGCGCTGCTCGCGAGGCTAGATAAATATATCGCCGCCAGCGCGCTCGCGAGAAGGCGAAGCGACGCGGCCGTGTGTTTGCGCATCATCATGGCTACCCCTTGCGGAATGCTGACCCGACTGCTGGCCACCGGCCCCATTATTGCCGCCGCCGGAGTTTCCGGGCTGGAAGGATGATGGATCGCGGCCGGGTGCCGCGCTCACGGAGGCGGTTGTATCCGTCCGGATTGTGGAGGTGACTGCAATCGATGGTTGCAAGATGGTCACCTTGTCAACCTCGAAACCGAGCCCGCGCAGCGACTTGACGATCGCTTCGCTGTCGCTGGAAAGCCGGCGATAGGCATCGTGTGTTTCGGGCTTCAACTCAATCGACAGTTGTTCTCCGGAGAGCCGAAGATGGGCCGTGACCATGCCCAGTTCGGCCGGGTGAAGTTCGATCTTCAAGACATGTGTCGGAACGGCAACAGAGCCCGTCAGCTGAGCGGTCGCGGACGCCGTGGCGAGCGCCTGGTTCGGGCCGCCGTCGGCTGAAATGGCGCCGATCACGTTGAGGGCCGCCTGGCTCATCGGGGCCTGCGGCGGCGCGGGGAAGCTGCGCTCGGAAACGACGTCGATGCGTGCCGCCGCCGACTGCTGTTTTCCTGGTTCGGACCGCAATGAAGACTGAAGGTCGGCGATGGATTTCAGCTGCGGCGCCGCCTGCTTCGTCTCCACGCCCGGCACCTCCGCGGATGTCTCGGGCAGGGGGCCGGCCTCGATCATGCCGTCGTGTCTTGGCGCGCCGGCGGCATCGCGGACGAGCTGACCGTCGAGTTTGGTCAACGGCCCGTCTGCGAGCGATACCCGCTCAGGCTTGGAGATGGGGTCGAGACCGTCACTCGCGGCGGCGGATTTCTGCCGATAGCCCTTCGAGGGAAGCTGTCCAACGACAGCGGCGTCCTGTCCTGTTTCGCCCGCGCTCGAGTCGGCCGACTTGGCTGACGTCGAGAAATGGCGCAGGTCATGAAACGCCATCAGCAGCGGCAGATGCTCGTCGAGCGCGGTTGCACCCGGTTCGACGGCCGACGCGTCGGCATCGGCATCCTTGTCCGTCCCGGTGTCCTTGCCGTCCTTCATGGATTTCGCGGCAGATGATCCACTCGGCGTGGTCCTTGCCTTGCCTGCGGGCATCGGCTCATCCTCGCCAGTCTTCGCCGCAAGGTCTGCCGCAAGCCTGCTCCAGCGCGGATCGCGAGAGCCGGCCTCGGCCGGTGGCTGCTTTTCCGAATTGGCAGGGCTCGCGCCGCCGTGCACCATCTTGCCGAAACCGGTGTCGTCCTTCTTTCCAGGCGCGGCCGGCTGCTCGGCCGTGCGCGCGGCGGTAAATCCTGGCAGGGCCGGGCCGAGGCTGGGGGTCATTTTGGGGCGGCTCCAAGCATCTGGTCGATCAGGTCGAGCTGTCGACGGGTTTTTGTCATGGCGGCGTCGGTCGGGTCTGTCGTGTCGGCGCTGGCCGAAGTCGCCGGCGCCGATGCCGGCAGGGCGGTTGCCGCGTCGGTTGCCGGCGCGGATGCGTTCGGCGCAGCAGGCGCGGCGGCCAGGGATGGCGCCACGGCCGGCCGTTCGGAGACGGCGCCCTCGACGGGGGGCAATCCGGCGGCATCAGTGGTCGGCACCGCCGCAGCCTCCGGTTCGGGTGCCGGCACCACTGGTGCGGGCGCCGGGTTTGCGGCCGCAAGTGAGGCAGGCGGCGCCACCACTTCGCCGGCGATGGCCTGGGCCGCGTCGAGCAAGGCGCGGTCGCTGTCCGACAATTTGCCGCGGTCGATCTTGCCCAGTTTGGCGCGCACGTCCTCGATGGTATCGGAGGTCACCGTGGACAGGCTGGAATAGAGCAGGGCGCGCGGATCGCCCTGATTGGTGTTGCCGTCGCGACCCTGTTCGGCCCGTGCCGAGGCGAAGGCCGACAAGTCGCTCATGCCGTCGATCGCGGCGCGGCGGGCGATGCGCAGATAGATCACCTTCTCGCGCTCGGGATCCATCATCGAGGTGATGTCGGCAAGCTTGTCCTGGCTGATCGACATGTGCAGTGCGATGACGCCGGAGACGAAGGAGTCGGCGAACTGGCTGGCGTAAGGCGAATAGAGATAGCGCTCGACATATTGGGTCGAGGCAAGCGCGAACCGTGCCGCGTCGCCTTGCGTCACCGCAATGCCGACCGAGCGCCGCAAAGCCGCTTCCTCGACCAGAGTGCCGGGGCTGAGCAGCTTGGCCTCATCGAGCAGCATCAGCGCGGCGGCCGGCTGGTCCGTGGCGAGCAGTGACCCTTTGACCAAAGCGAGGAACGCGCCGAGATCGCTTGGCTGGGTCATCGGGTCGATCGGCCTCAAGGCTTCGATCGCCTCGCCGGGCCGGCCGTTCAGATAGCCGATCACGCCTTTGGCGATGGCAAGGTTCCGCGGATCGGAGGCGGCGCGCGATACGGCCGCGTCGACGGTCACCGGATTGCCGCCGCTCATGCCGTAGACCAGCAGCGCGCGAAAATTCTTGGGGTCCTTGAAATCCTCGGCATCCGCGGCGCGCAACCGGGCATCGGTCATCTCGAGCAATTTGGCCTGCATCGGCATCGCGGCATGATCGCCGGCCGCGATACGGTCCTGGACGAGCTGCAACGAGCGCACCAGCTGATAGGGCTGCAGCGTATCCTGGGCGAGGCCCGTGGACGGACACGCCGCGGCCAGCAGCAACAGGCCTGTCAGGCGGCTGGTCAGCGCCCCCCTCTTCATCCGCCGGTCGCCATCAGGATCTCGATGCGGCGGTTGGCCGCCGACATTGGGTCTGCCGGATCCTTGGGCTGGCGATCCGCGAAGCCGGCAACCTCGGTGATACGGCGTTCATCGACGCCACCACGCACGAGCATGTAATAGGCCGAATGCGCGCGCGCCGTCGACAGCCGCCAATTGTCGTAGCTGTCGCTGCGGAAAGGGCGCGCATCGGTGTGGCCGTTGATGCTGATGGTGCCCTTCTGGCTGTTGACGATGCGACCGATCTTTTCCATCGCCAGCACCAGTTCACGGCTCGGCACCGCCGATCCGACCTCGAACATGCCGAAGTCGAGCTGATCGGTGATGGAGATGACGACACCCTTGTCAGTGGCTTCGACCGAGACACCGTCATGCAGCTTGTCGCCGGGCTTGAAGGCATCGGCAAGCTGCTGCTTGACCTCGGCGGCCGCTTTCACCGCGGCGGCGGTCGGAGCCTTGTCCGCCGCCTCGGGCTTTGCGGCCTCCTGCTGCGCGACGGCCTTGGGCGTATCCGCAGCCTTGCTGTCTCCAGCCTTGGCGTTGCCCGCCTTGGCATCCCCGGCCTTGGCATCCCCAGCTTTCACATCGCCGGCCTTGGCCGTTGCCGCGGCGGCATCCTTGCCATCCCCGGCCAAGGGCTCCAGCGGTGCGTCCTTGACCGGGGGTGCCGGCGGCACGGCCTTGACCTTGGCGATCTGCGTCTCGGCAGCCTTGTCGCCGGGCTTGAGCGGATCGCCCTCGACCCTGGGGCGCTGGGCACTCGCCTCGGCGCCAGGTGCGGCGACCTGCTGCGACCAGAAGTCAGGCTCGAAGGGATCGCGGTAGGACGCGCCGCCCGAGGCGCCCGTCGCCGGACCAGAATTCTGCGCGCCGCCGTCGCCTTTCTGGCTGACATTCTGCATGACGCCGGTCTCCGTGGCGATCTCCGAGAGCACCGCATAGGGGTCGGCGAAGAGATGCTCGTCGGACTGTTGCGACTGCTGCGGTTCCTGCTTGTCTTGCTTGCGGTTGGATGAGCCCGCGGCGCCGCTGCCGTCCTGCCCGGCCTTGGTTGTCGCTTCCTGCGGTTCGTCTGCCATCAGCCCGACCGAGCGCGGCCCATTGCCGAGATCCTGGAGGCCCTTACGGCTCGACTCACGGTCGACCAGCTTGACGGGATTGAAGTAGCTGGCGACGGCCGCCTTGGTTTGTTCGTTGGCGGCATTGATCAGCCACATGACCAGGAAGAAGCACATCATCGCGGTCATGAAGTCGGCGAAGGCGATCTTCCAGACGCCGCCATGATGACCTTCGTCGTGGTCGTCATGCCCGCGCCGCACGATGATGATCTCGTGCCTGCCGTGATCGGCATCGGCGACGCTCATGACAGGACCTCGGAAAGGGTTGCCGACCATTCGGCCATGCGCGTCTCGAACACGACCTCGTCGATGGTGACCGTCAGGTCGAAGCCGGGCGCCTCGATGAAGTCGAGATTTTCGGCGCGCGGCCCAAGCGATGCCTTCAGCGTTTCGAACAGCGAGAGCGGCCCGCGGACGGCGATGCGCACGGCTTCGCCATCGCGAACGGCTTCGCGGATCGCGCCGGCGAGCGCTTCAAGCGAGCGCTTGCGCAGATCGTCGCTGACAACGCCGCCGATGACGCGGGCGACCGTGGCGCCGACAAGATCCGTCACGCGCGCCTCCATGGCGTCGAGCCGCGACGAAACCGCCTTACCGACATCGCCACCGAAGCTGTCGAGAAACGCCCTCGCTTCCTCGGCATTTGCCTGGCGTTCCGCTTCCAGCGCTGCTTGATGGGTCGCGGCAAGCCGCTCGCCGAGCGCTGCCTCCGCCTGGGCAACCGCCTCGGCGATCAGCGTGCCGATATCGGCCGGCGGTGCCGCCGCCTCGGGCTTGTGCTCGGCGGCGGGCTGGGGCTGGCTGGCGCGTTGCGCGCGCGCGCCGAAGTCCGGAAGAAGATCGAAGAGGGCTGCGGAGGGCATGGTCTACGCCGCGACTTCCTGGGCCGCCCATTTGCGCAGGATCTGCGCGGTGCGTTCCTCGTTGATGTCGACCATGCGGGCAAGCCGCTCCTGCGGGGCCGGCCTGATCTTTTGGCGCAAATCGTCGAGCGGGGTGGCGCCGGCACGCGTGCCGGGCAAGGCGCCGACGGCGGCACCCGCATCGGCGGAAGCGGCTGCCTCCGGGGTCGGCAGCGAGCGTTGGACTTCATCGAAATTGGGGCCTGCTATGGCGGGCGTCGCCTTGGCCGTCAGCGCGGCCGCCATCGGCCGCAAGCCGAAGAAGGCGACCAGGAACACCACGACGATGAAGGCGCTGGCATTGATCAACGTGCCGGCATGCTGGCCGATGGAATCGAGCATTCCCCCCTGCGGGATCGCCTCGCCGTCCAGCCCGTCGATGAACTCGACCGCCGAGACGTCGATGACGTCGCCACGCTTGTCGTCGAAGCCGGTGGCGGAACTCACCATCTTCTGGATCTCGGCGACGCGCTTGGCGATCTGGTCGGGCGTCGCGTCCTTGCCCAGGATCGCCTTCAGCCGGTCCTGGTTGACGACGACTGCGATCGACATCTTGGTGACGCTGTAGCCATTGGAGACGGTGGCGATCTTCTTGGAGTTGATCTCGTAATTGGTGATTTCCTCCTTGCGGTCGTTCGCCGAGGAGGTCTGCGGACCCTCGGTGCTGGTCGCCTGGGTCTCGGGCAGGTTCTGCTCGACGCTGGCCGGGGTGGAGGCCTGTTTCTGATTGCTGTTCTCGTTGGCGCGCACCGACTGCACCGAGCGTTCGACGCGGGACTCCGGATCGAAGATCGTCTCTTCGGTCTGGCGGGTGTCGGTGTTGACGTCGGCCTTGACGCTGGCGCGGAAATTGTCAGGCCCGAGATACGGCGTCAGCGCGCGGCGGATGTTGTCGCCGATCTGCGCCTCCACGGTCTGCTCGACGCCGAGTGTGCGGGCGGCGCTGGTGTTGGAGGGATCATCGCCCGCGGCCAGCAGATTGCCGTTGGAATCGAGCACCGTCACCTTGTCGGCCGACAGGCCAGGGACGGCGGCGGCGACGAGGTGGCGGATCGACATGGCGCTCTTCTCCGCGTCGATGCCGGAGTAGCGAATGACGACCGAGGCGGATGGCTGCTGTTCATCGCGGCGGAAATTGGCGCGCTCGGACATGACGATGTGGACGCGTGCCGCCTTGATGCCGGCGATGGACTGGATGGTGCGGGCGATCTCGCCTTCGAGCGCACGCACGCGGGTGATCTGCTGCATGAAGGAGGTGAGGCCCATCGCGCCGACATTGTCGAACAGCTCGTAGCCGGCATTGGCGCTGGTCGGCAGGCCCTTCTCGGCAAGCAGCATGCGGGCCTGCGCCGTGGTGCCGGCCGGCACCAGCACGGAGGTTCCGTCGGAGCCGACGTCGAAGCCGATGCCAGCCTCGCCCAGCACGAGGCCGATCTGGTTCACGTCGGAGCGGTCGAGCCCGACATAGAGCGTGTCATAGGCCGGGCGGTTGAGGTAGACCGAGGCAATGCCGATGACGCCCATCACCAGGACAGCGATGCCCGCCAGCATGGCGAGGCGCCTGACGCCAAAGCCGCGGAGATTCGAGATGATGCTCTGGATCTGTTGCGGCACGGTTGAGCGACTCCCAGCATGACTGTCCGCCGGAACACTAAGCCTCGAAGCTTGTGCGAAAATGAAATCGGGCCGCGCTTGCGGCGCGGCCCGTGAATTGGAAGTCGAAGTATCCGTCGGCTAAGGCTGAACTAGCCGTTCTTGAACAGCGACAGGATCGACTGCGAGGAGCTGTTGGCGATAGACAGCGACTGGATGCCGAGCTGCTGCTGCACCTGCAGCGCCTGGAGGCGGGTCGATTCCTTGTTCATGTCGGCATCGACGAGCTGGCCGACGCCGCGGTCGATGGAGTCCATCAGGCTCTGCGTGAAGGTCTTCTGCAGATCGATGCTGCTCTTGGCCGAACCGAGGATGGTGGCCTGGTCGGTCAACTGAGCCATGACGTTGTCGATCTTGCCGATCATCTGGGTGATGATGTCGTCGGTCACGCCGGCCGCGGTGATGTCGAGATTGAACGCGGAGACGTTGTCGATCTTCGTGGCCGTGCTCGCCGCGGCCGCAGTCTGGCCAGCGGTGTTGGCGGCGGCGTCCGTGCCGCCGCCAGCGAGTGCTGTCGCATAGGCGGCGTCGTACAAGGCCTGGGCGGCGGCGGTGGAGTAGACCGAGGTCTGGCGGTCGAGTGTGCCCTGGTTCTTGACGACGGCAGGAAGGCCGGAATCGAACAGCTTGGTGCTCTCCAAATTGATGTCGATCGTTCCGAGCGAGATGGCGCCCGAGGAGGAGCGATTGAAGGACGAGACGATCTTGGCGTCAGATTGGACGCCACCATTGGCGGCGTTGGACGTCACCGAAAGATAATTCGAACCAGAAAAAGTGGCGGCGTCGGCGAAGGACTTCATCTGCGCCTGAAGCGTCGTGATCTCGGTCTGCGTCTTTGCCTTGGCGGCTGCCGTCTGGCCAATGGTCGAAAGCAACTTGGTCTTGATCTTGCCGATCGTATCCAGCGCATTGTTCATGCCAGTATAGGCAATGTCCACTTTCGAGGCGCCGAGGCCGAGCGCGTCCTGCACTGTCGACAGCGCCTGGTTGTCGGAGCGCATCGTCGTGGCGATCGACCAGTAGGCGGCGTTGTCGGATGCTTCGGAGACCCTGTAACCGGTCGAGATCCTGGCCTGGGTCTGCTCGAGCGACTTGTTGGTGGCGTTAAGGCTTTGAAGTGCGGTCAACGCCGCGGCGTTTGTCATGATGCTCGCCAAGAAACTCGCTCCTTTTTTCAGACCGGTCTTTCTCAAAGACCGGCGTTGCCCTCGCGAGCCGCTCGACCCGCCCCTGGATTGCCGCCACCCCGATCGGGCCGATTCGGCAATCCGTTGTAGTCATTGGTTAACCATGACTAGCTCGTTATGGTTAACGGCCTGTTAAAAGCCAGCTTCAGAGGGTTAAGGAACGAGCGTTGCGCGGGGCTGGAGCAAACGCAAAACGGGCCGCGCTTTTGGCGCGGCCCGTTTGCCTGGTTTGGTCGGTCGAGAGGGATCAGCCGCGGAAGAGCGACAGGATCGACTGCGAGGAGCCGTTGGCGATCGACAGCGCCTGGACGCCGAGCTGCTGCTGAACCTGCAGAGCCTGGAGGCGGGTCGATTCCTTGTTCATGTCGGCATCGACGAGCTGGCCGACGCCGCGATCGATGGAGTCCATCAGGCTCTGCGTGAAGGTCTTCTGCAGGTCGATGGAGCTCTTGGCGGCGCCGAGCTTGGTAGCGGCGGTCGTCATGTCCTTGAGCGCGGCGTCGACGACGGTCATCATCTGCGAGATCTGAGCGTCGCTGGCGGCCGTGGTGCCTGAGAAGATGGCCAGGCTGGCGACCGAATAGGTATCGCCGGCAACGATAGCGCCACCAAGGGTCGGGGCCTGTGCTGTGGTGGTTGCAGCGCCAGTGGTGCCAAGGCGGGCTGTGTCGAGGATGCCCTTGGCGGTCGGCGCGGCGCCGGAGTCATAGAGCTTGATGCTTTCGACTTTGACGTCGATCGTCGAGATCGAAACCGCGCCGGCGGAGGTGCGGTTGAAAGCCGAAACGACCTTGACGTCGGCTGCCGTGCCCGAGGCGGTGGACACCGACAGCATGTTGGTGCCGGAGAAGGTGGCGGAGTCGGCGTAACCCTTCAGCTGAGCCTGAAGGGCGGCGATTTCGACCTGGGTCTTTTCCTTGGCGGCGTCGGTCTGACCGTAGGACGCGGTCAGCTTCTGCTGGATCGAGTTGATGGTGGTGATCGCGCTGTTCATGCCGGTGTAGGCGGTGTCGACCTTCGAAGCGCCGAGGCCGAGCGAGTCCGAAACGGTGGACATGGCCTGGTTGTCGGAGCGCATCGTGGTGGCGATCGACCAGTAGGCGGCATTGTCCGAAGCCTGGGAGACGCGATAGCCCGTCGAGATGCGGGACTGGGTGGTGTCGAGGCTCTTCTGGGTGGCGTTCAAGCTCTGCAGCGCGGTCAACGCTGCGGCGTTGGTCATGATACTGGCCATGGCTACTCGTACCTTGTTTTTACAGGTGTTTTTTGCATACCGGTTTGTCCGGTATGACGGAGCGGCATCATGCCAATGACCGTTGCGTTTGGGTCACCCGCCATCTGCGAGCGACTATGGCGGCGAGTCCCTACCAAAGGACTAAATCGGACGGTTAATCGAAAATAATTCGGAGAAAATTCGATGATGCTCGCGCCGCCCGGTTCCTCGGGCGCGCGATGCCTGATGTCGAGCGCGGACGATCAGGTGAAAGAGCGCACCAGGCTGCCGACGAGCAGGTTCCAGCCGTCGATCAGGACGAAGAACAGGATCTTGAACGGCAGCGACACCACTGTTGGCGGCAGCATCATCATGCCCATCGCCATGGTGATGGTGGCCACGATCAGGTCGATGACCAGGAATGGCAGCACGATCAGGAAGCCGATCTCGAAGCCGCGGCGAATTTCGGAGATCATGAAGGCAGGCACCAGGATGCGCAGGTCGACCGTCTCCTTGGCAACGACCTGGCCGCGCTCGCGGGCGAGGTCGGCGAAAAGGTCGAAGTCCTTGTCGCGCACATTGTGCAGCATGAAGGTGCGGAAGGGATCGGAAATCTTCTCGAAGGCCTCGGTCTGGCTGATCTGATTGTCCATCAACGGCTTGACGCCGGTGTTCCACGCCTGGTCGAAGGTCGGCGCCATGACATAGAAGGTCATGAACAGCGACAGCGAAATGAGGATGAGGTTCGCCGGCGTCGATTGCAGGCCGATGCCGGCACGCAGGATCGAGAAGGCGATGACGAAGCGGGTGAAGCTCGTCACCATGATCAGCAGCCCCGGCGCCACCGACAAGACGGTAAGCAGGCCGAACATCTGAATGATGTAGCCGACGGTGGTGCCATCGGCCTTGCCGATGCCGCCGAGGTCAAGCTGCTGGGCCGCCGCGACGGAGGTGGCGGCACCGATCAGTACCGCGGCAAGAAGGAATTTTCTCATTCGAGCAGCAATGTCCTGATAAGAACCTGTTTGACGTGCCCCTGACTGCGGATCGAGGCGCGTTCGTCGAGATCGGCCTTCAGGTGCTGGTAGCCGCTGGCGCCTTCGATCTGGTGCATTTTCAGGGTGCGCACGAAAGCCAGAAGATCCTGTTGAATATCCTCCGCCATGGCCGGCGGCTGCGGCGCGTCGTAGACCACGGATACTTCCATCCTGATCCATGTATCGGCAGGCGAGGCGATATTGGTGGTGATCGGCGCCAGTGTGACAAGCGTTGGACCCGTGCCTGGCTGTTGGGTGGCGGCGGGCTGGGCGACCTTGCTTTCATTTTCGGGCGCAACAGGCACCGATGATGGTGCGCCGACGCCTTTGAGATAGCCGCCTGACATCCAGCCCATGCCGATGGCGGCGGCCGTCACCACGAGCAGCATGGCGCCCTGGATGGCAAGGGAAGGACCCTTGCGAGGCTGAACCTGTTCGACATTGGCCACGGTGCTTTGCTCTCCAATCCCCAGAAGGCCAAGACCTAGAACGGAAGAACCTGGTCGAGGACCTGCTGGCCGTAGGCCGGCTGCTGGACCTCACTGACGCGACCGCGGCCGCCATAGGAGATCCGCGCCTCGGCGATACGTTCATAGGAGATGGTGTTCTCCGCGCCGATGTCCGACGGACGCACCATGCCGGCGATGGTGAGCACCCTGAGTTCGTAGTTGACGCGCACTTCCTGCGAACCCCTGATCATCAAATTGCCGTTGGGCAGGACCTCGGTGACGACGGCGGCGACGTTGAGCTCAAGGTTCTCCGAGCGCTTGATTTCGCCGTCGGCGTTGGTCTCGGTGCTGGAGCTCAAGCCGGCGTCGCCCTTGCCGCTCGTGCTGTTGCCTTCCCATCCCAGCGTGACGTCATAGCCCAGCTTGCGCGCGGCAGTCCGGCTCCTGTCGTTCTGGTTCTTGAAGTTGGCCTTGTCGTTGAGCTTGATCCTGACGGTCAGGATGTCGCCTTCGCGCAGCGCCCTGGGATCGGTGAACAGCCGGCTCTGACGATCGTCCCACAGAGAGAACTTCTTGACCGGCGTGGCGGGCGGCTGAGGATAGCTGTAGGGCGCTGCCCCGTCGCTGCCGATGCCCGACCCGACCGGCGACATGGTCGGTTCCCTGCCGATCTCCTTGAAGTTGGTTCCGCAGCCCGACAGCGCTGCGGCCGCGCACAGGATGAGCATTTTGCGGATCATGACGGATCTACCCTTCGGGCTGCGCTGGCCATGATGCCGGTGAGCGTCGCCGCCGCCTTCTGGTCCATTTCGTTGAGGATGACGCCGGCCTTGCGTGAATCGAGCTTCATCAGGATGGCCGCGGCGAGGTCCGCATTGACGATTGCCAGGCGTTCGGCAGCCGCATCGGGCTTCATGCCGGCATAGATCTTGACGACGCCGTCCTCGGCCCTGGCCAGGAACACTTCGCGCCGCTTCAGCCAGGTCTCGTATTCGGCTTTCTTTGCGTCCAGCGCCTTCATGCGCTCGTCAATGCCGGCCTGCAGCTGCTTCAACTCCTCCGCCTGCAAGGCATAGCGGCGGTCGCGGGCGGCGTCGGCGATGTTGGAACAGAAGCGCTCTATCTCGCTTTGGTCCGGTGCTTTCTCCCGCGTCAATTGCTGCGGCGCGACCGTGGGCTGCCCACCGGGCAGAACCTGCCGCACGGCATCGTCCGCGTGTGCGCCGCCAAGGACAGGCATGGCCGCCAGCGCGGCCGCCAACAGGAATATGCGGGAGCGGCGTCTTTCACGAGACGAGAGGGAGGAGATCATCGGCATCGCTATTGGAGAACCAGATCGGCTTGCAGGGCGCCGGCCGACTTGATGCCTTGCAGGATGGCAATGATGCCGTCCGGCTTGACGCCGAGACGATTGAGGCCGGAAACGAGGGTTTGCAGGTCGGGTCCATCGAGCACGGCAACGCGGGCGTCGGGCCGGCTGGCATCGATGGCGGTGAACGGCTCGACGGCGGTTTCACCCTTGGAGAAGGGTTCCGGCTGCACGACGCGCGGCGCTTCCGTGATGCGCACCGTCAGCGTGCCGTGGCTGATGGCGACACGCGAGATCTTGACGTCGTTGCCGATGACGATGGTGCCGGTGCGCTCGTCGATGACGACGCGAGCCGGCGTGTCGGACTCGACCACCAGATTCTCGATCTCGGCATAGAAGCGGGCCGCCGACACGCTCTTCGGCCGCCTGATCTGCACGGTGCGGGAATCGCGCTCGGCCGCCACGCGCATGCCGAAGCGCTGGGCGGTGTAGTCGTTGATCGCATCGGCGATGCGGATGGCGGTCGAAAAATCTGGATTGCGCAATTGCAGCGTCAGCGTCGACTGGTCGTCGAATTCGGCCTTCACCTGCCGCTCGACGATGGCGCCGTTCGGCACGCGGCCGGCGGTCGGCACGCCTTGCGTCAACTGCTCGGCCTGGCCCTGCGCGGTGAAACCGGAAACGATGACCGCGCCCTGGCCGACGGCGTAAATCTCGCCGTCCGCCGCCTTGAGCGGCGTCATGATCAGCGTGCCGCCGGCAAGCGAGGTGGCGTCGCCCATCGAGGAGACGTCGATGTCGATGCGTGCGCCCGACTGCACATAGGGTGGCATGTTGGCGGTGACGATGACGGCGGCGACGTTCTTGGCGCGCGCGCTGCCGCCTTCGGTGGCGATGCCGAGATTTTCGAGCATGGCGCGGATCGACTGTTCGGTGAACGGCGAGTTGCGCAGGCTGTCGCCGGATCCGGCGAGCCCGATGACGAGGCCGTAGCCGACGAGCTGGTTGTCGCGCGAGCTCTGCAGCTGCGCGATGTCCTTGATGCGCGAGGCGACCTGGCCTGGCGGCAGCGAACTCGGCCCGGGCGAAACGCGGAACATGCGCGTGGTGGTGGCCGGATCATATTCCGGATCGTCGTAGACACCGCCATTCTTGGCGGCGAGCTCGCGCTTGGCCTTGGGCGTTAAGCCATCGGCCAGCGCCGGCTGCAGGCCAAGTGCCGCCGCGAGCAGAAGGGCAAACGGCCGCATCATGAAGCGCCGACCTGGATGGTGCCGTCGGCCATCACCGTGCCGGAGAGGATCTTGCCGCTGTCGCTGTTGCGAACCTTGATGAAGTCGCCGGCCGAGCCCGGTTGCAAGGTCACGGCGGTGGCCGTGATCGTCAGCCCGCCGGCGACGAAGAAGACCTGCACGGCCGCACCCTGTTCGACCAGCCAGGCCTCGCGGATGGCGGCGGAAGGAATGTAGCGGCCCGGCAGCAGCGTGCGCTTGGCGATCTTGCCCTGGAGTTCCTCGGAACGGGTCGCTACCGCATCGGGCTTGTGCTTGCCCGTGATGAGGGTGACCTGTTTCAGCGCGGCGAGTTCGATGGTCTCACCGGGATAGATGACGCGGTTGGGAATCAGCACGACCTCGCCGGCGGGCTGATTGGTGGCAATCTGGTTGGCCGACTGGCCCGTCGATTGGCTTGCCGATTGACTCGTCGATTCCTGGGCGAAAGCCGGCATGCCGCCGGCCACCAGCGCAAGGGTCAGCGCGGCGCGGCGGAATGCGGAGCGGGAGATCGGCATGGCCATCCGTTACCTGATGTTCTTGGACACAACGGAGGCCATGTCGTCGGCGGCCTGGATGACCTTGGAATTCATCTCATAGGCGCGCTGCGCCGAGATCAGTTCGGTGATTTCCTTGACCGGATCGACGTTGGAAGCCTCGAGATAGCCTTGCTGGATGGTGGCGAAGCCTGGATCGCCGGGCACGCCGACATTGGCGGGACCGGAGGCTGTCGTTTCCTGGAACAGATTGTCGCCGAGCGGTGCCAGGCCTGCCTCGTTGGCGAAGTTGACGATCTGGAGCTGGCCGAGATTCTGCAGGTCGGTCTGACCGTCGATGCGGGCAAAGACCTGGCCGGTCTTGTTGACGATGACCTCGACCGCGTCGACCGGCACGGTGATGGCCGGAATGACGTTGGCGCCGTCGACCGTCACCAGCTGGCCGGTGGCGTTGGTGTTGAAGGCGCCGGCGCGCGTATAGAGCGTGCCGCCATCCGCACCTTCGATCTGGAACCAGCCCCTGCCGGTGAGCGCCATGTCGAAACTGTTGCCGGTGCTGGTCAGTTCGCCCTGTGTGTGGACGTTGCGCACGGCGGTCGTCTTGACGCCGAGACCGATCGAAACGCCTTCCGGCACCAGCGAGGCGTTGGAACGGTTCGGCACACCTTGCGTGCGATCGACCTGGTAGAGCAGGTCGGAGAATTCGGCGCGCGCGCGTTTGTAGCCGGTGGTGTTGATGTTGGCGATGTTGTTGGCGATGACTTCCAGATTGGTCTGCTGGGCATTCATGCCGGTGGCGGCGATGGCGAGTGCTTTCATGGCCTGCTCCTCAGATGCCCATACGACTGACTTCGAGATAGGCCGAAACGACCTTGTCGCGGATAGCAACGGCGGTCTGCAGCGCCTGCTGGGCGCTCATCACGGCATCGACCACCTGGCGGGTGTCGGCGTCGCCCTTGAGCGCCTGCAGCGACACCTGCTCGGCATTCTGCATGGTGCTGACGGTCTTGGAGGCTGCCTGGCTCACCGCCTCGGCAAAGGAGGTGCCGAGGTTTCCCGATGCCGCCGGCGCAACGCCACCCTGCAGCAGGTCGGTGGCCGTGTCGCCCAGCCCAGGCTTCAGGTTAAGCGCGCCGATGCCGTTGACGATCATTGGTTCCTCATCAGGTCGATGGTCATTGAAATGAGGTCGCGCGCCTGCTTCACGACTTGCAGGTTGGCCTCGTAGGAGCGGTTGGCCTCGGTCATGTCGGCCATTTCGATCAGCACGTTCACATTGGGCATCTTGACATAGCCCTTGTCGTCGGCGGCCTCGTTGCCGGGCTGGAATTCGACGGGAAAGTCGCTCGGGTCGCGGTCGATCGAGTTCACCTCAACGGTCGAACTGCCGGAGGCCCGGTCGAGTTCGGAGACGAAGCTGATGGTCTTGCGGCGATACGGGTCGGCGCCCGGCGTGGTTCCCGTCGACTGGGCGTTGGCGAGGTTTTCCGAAACCACGCGCAAGCGCTCGGACTGGGCGCCGAGGCCTGATGCTGCGACTTTGAGGGCTGCGGTCAGCGCGTCCATGGTCAGCTCTTCACCGCCATCATCATCATTGAATGGAATGCCTTGACGATGGCCGTGTTGAGCTCGAAGGAGCGGCGCACCTCGCCGGCCTTGAGAAGCTGGTCTTCAAGCACGACCGTGTTCTTGGACGGCAAGATCACGCCGTCGTCTTCCTGCGGCTTGATGGCGAAGCCGGCATTGGTGGCAGCGCTGCCGAGATGGCCGGGCTCGGTGATCTCAAGCGACACCGCGGTACGGTCGAGCACCTTCTCGAACGGCTCGACATCGTTTGCCGTGTAGCCCGGCGTGTTGGCATTGGCGATGTTGCCGGCCACGGCCGACTGACGCACGGACAGCCACTGCGCTTGCTTGGCGGCGAGATCGAAAAGGGAAACAGGCTCCATGGGAATCTCCGGGCATGTGCCCAAAGACTAGGCCGCCAGTCTTGCGTGGACCTTGCGGACGGTCGCTAGAGCAGGATGCCGAAAAGTATGAAGCGGTTTTCGGACGATATTCTGCTCTATCTTGGATCCGGCTCTGGGCAAGGCCGAGACGGCATTACCTGGAAAGCTCGATCACCTGGTTGGCGCTGGTGAGCATGACCCATTTGCCGTTGCGCTGTTCGATCGCCGAGACCTTGCTGGAATCCGGCAGCGTCGAACCGCGTTGGACCATCCACAGGCCGGTGTCGTCCTCGATCATGGCGCGGCCGTTGGCGACATGGACCATGCGGAACTTCGCGATATCGGCGGGGAAGGGCTGGTCGCCGGGCGGCTCCGTTTTGGCATCGTCCTGCACCGCGCCGGTGGCGAGCAGGTCGACACCTGCGTTGGGAACGTCCTTGGCGGTCAGCGGCGCGCTGCGTGCCGCGACCACGCCGCCGCCCACGCGTCCTGAATTGGTGCCGGTGCCGCCGAACTTGATCGCCTGGACGCCGAACTGGTCCTGGTTGAAGAAAATGTACCAGGGAAACAGAGCGCAGATCAGGCCGAGCGTGATGCCGAGCGCGGCGATGACGACGTCGCTGCGACGGTCCGCCTTCTTTCGCAATTTTGGAAATTGCGCCTTTGGCGGTTGCGGCCATTCGGCGACCGGAAAAAGGTCTTCGATCAGCAATTCGCGGCTGGCCTGCATCATCTCCGGAGCATCGACGCCGGGAGCCACATGCGTTGATGAAAGGGCGGTCCGGCCCAGAACAGGTTCGGATCTGGGGAGAGCCGGTTTGACGGCCCTGGCCAGAACAGCCGCGGTCCTGGCAGCAATGGCGCCGGCGGCGTTTGCTTTGGCGACCCTGGCCTCCTCCGCTCGAGCCTGTTCCGCGGCGTTCGCCTCGGCGATCATCTCGTTCAGGAGGCGCTCCGTGTACTGGCGTTCAGTCTCCTGGTTCGACATTCTGCTTTCCCTTGAGATGGCGGGCAAGGTCGGAGAACGGATCGGCGGACGGACGGTCCCTGGGTGATTGCGTCAGCGCCTCATAGATCAGGGGCACCTGGCGCACCGCCATGTCGAGTTCGGCGTCGACGCCGCCCTGATAGGCGCCGAGCAGGCGGATGTCGCGGGTGTCCTCGAAGCGGGAGATCATCGACTTCAGCCGCGTCACCAGGGCTCGCTGCTCGATGTTCCAGGCCTTGCCTGCCAGCCGCGATATGGATGACAGCGGATTGACGGGCGGATAGCGGCCCTGTTCGGCGATCGCGCGGTCGAGCACGACATGGCCGTCGAGAATGCCGCGGACGGAATCGGCGACCGGATCATTGTGGTCGTCGCCGTCGACCAGCACGGAAATGATGGCGGTTATAGAGCCTTTACCTTCGGCCCCGGGGCCGGCGCGCTCGAGCAGCTTGGGCAGTTCGGTGAAGACCGAGGCGGGATAGCCGCGCGCGACCGGCGGCTCGCCGGTTCCCGTCGCCACCTCGCGCAGCGCGTGAGCGAAGCGGGTGATCGAATCCAGCACCAGAAGCACACGGTGGCCCTGGTCGCGAAAATGCTCGGCCACACGCATGGCGGTGTCGGGCGCGCGCCGGCGCATCATGGCGCTCTCGTCGCTGGTGGCGACGACGGCGACGGTCTTGGCCATGCTGTCGCCGATCGTGTCCTCGAGGAATTCGCGGACCTCGCGGCCACGTTCCCCGATCAGCGCCACGACGACGGTGTCGAACGCGTCGGCGCCGGCGAGCATGGCTAACAGCGTCGACTTGCCGACGCCGGAGCCGGCGAAAACGCCCATGCGCTGGCCAAAGCAGAGTGGCGTGAAGATGTCGATGACCTTGACGCCGGTCATGAAGGCTGTGCCGACACGCTGCCGCGCCATGGCGCCGGGCGTCGCGGCTATCGCCGCCATGTCGTCGCCCCTCATCAAGGGCGGACCACCATCGATCGCCCGGGTGAGCGCGTCGATGGCGCGGCCGCGCCACGAGGCATGCGGCGCCACCGCGAGCGGACCCCTGCGGAACACGGCATCGCCGATGCCGGCGTCGGCACTGCGTTCGAAGGGGGCGATCACAACCTCGTCACGGCTGATCTTGACGATCTCGCCGCGACGCGCGCCGGCCTGGCCGCGCTGTTCGACAATGTCGCCCAGCCGGGTGAAATCGGAAAGGCCGCGCACCTTGTAGTGCGTGGGCGTGACTTCGGTGACGAGGCCGCCGCGCTTGACCAGCCCGTCACCATCGCCGAAGCGTCTGATGACCCGCTCCAAAGCGGCAAGCCGATCTTTCGGCGCCGGCTGGAGCTGTCTTTCGGGTGCGCGGATGGTTGGCTGCTCTGACGACATGCTACGACTTCGAGCCGAGCGTCTTTATCGCCTCATCGGTGGAGGAATCGGTCTGCCGCATCAGCGCGGCGGTGTTCTCGAAGGCGCGCTGGACCATGATCAGCCGGGTCATTTCCAGCACCGGATTGACGTTGGATTCCTCGACGAAACCTTGCGCTATGCCGACATCGGAACGGTCGGTGACCGGTTCGGGCGTGCGTGCGGGCACAATGCCGGAATTGCCGTAGCGCACGAAATTCTGGCCCGGGTCGAAATTGTAGAGGCCGATCGAGCCGACGAGCTGTTCGTTCTGGCGCAGCGAGCCGTCGGCGCCCGCCTTGGGCGGGCCGTTGCGGGGATCGAGCTGGATCGGCGCGCCGCCGGCGTCGAGCACCGGGTGGCCCTCGACCGACATCAGCTCGCCATTCTCGTTCATGGAGAAGCGGCCGTCGCGAGTCATGACGGTGCCGGCCGGCGTGTCGATGGCGAACCAGGCGTCGCCCTGGATGGCGAAATCGAATGGGTTGCCGGTTTCTGTCATGGCGCCGTGAGCCCCCGACAGATAGGTCTTGCCGGAGGAAGCGAACGATACCGACTTCTGCCCTGCACCCGACACCACATCCTCGAATTTCACGCCGGTGGCGCGAAAGCCGACGGTGCTGGCGTTGGCGACATTGTCGGCGATCGTATCGAGCCGCCGCTCGAGGGCCATCTGCGCGGAGAGGGCGACGTAAAGACTGTCTCGCATGATCAGAACTTCAGTTTCTGCATGGCCATCATCAGGTCGGTGGAGATGCCCGATGTGACCGGTTTGGCGAAGAGCACGCTGATCGATGTCACGGCCGTCGAGGTCGGGTTGTTGATCTCGTACATGCTGGTGAAGCGGGTCAGGAACTTGTTCAGTTTCACGGGATCCGTGAAATCCGAGATGTCGAGCTTCTGCTCGAACAGTTGCGCCTGCTTTTCGATGTCGGCGGTGGCGAAGGAATCAGGCAGCCCCAGCGCGGTGCGCACCACGCTGGCCAGCGCGGTGTCGGCCAACACGTCGTACCAACTGGTGATGTCGGGCGCCTTGCGGTTGAAATAGAGCGCCAGCCGCACGCCCTCATTGGTTTGGCCGGCATCCTCTTCCAGCGTCTGGCGCATGTATTTGTCGACGGTCGGCTGCTGCGCCGGATTGATGGTGGTGGCATTTTCGCCGTATTGTTCGAAGTTGAGGGCCGTGGCCAGTCCCGCGTAAGCCGGGTTCGTCTGCTTGTTGGCGACACTGTTGGGGTCGCGCACGCCACCCTGCAGGACCTGCTTGATAAGGTCCTTGTTCTCCGTCGCCGAATCGAGGCCGTACGCCGCCAGCGCGTAGGTGTAGAGCCGGCTGTTCGACATCAGATCGTCGACCGACTTCACCTTGGTGATGTTGGCAAGATAGTAGGTCGTCTCGCCCTTCACATAGGCGGAATTCGGATCGAGGCCGGCGATTTGCGCCTGCGTGGCGTAGTTCTTCGCCACCAGCTGCTGCGCCTTGTTGTAGATGGTCGCATCGGCACCGTTGGCGGCGAAGTTGAAGGCGGTGACGAATGCGGCGTAGCGCTTGTCGGTGAGCTTGTTGGCGAAACTGTTGGGGTTGGAAACGCCTTCCTTGAGCGCCTTGACCATGAAGGCCTTGGCGTAGTCCATGTCCTCCAGCCCGTAGGCCTTCATGGCATATTTGAACAAGCGGTCGTTGTTGACGAAATCGTCGATCGATTTCACCTTGGTGATGTTGGCGAGATAATATTTGGTATCGCGATCGACCGTCGGCTGTTGCTCGATACGGTCGATCGACTTGTTGATGTCTTTGGTGATCAACTGGTAGCTGGTGTAGGTACTGAGCAAGGACGCGCCTCCGGCCGAAGCTATGCCAGCACAATAAGCTCACTTCCTTGCGCGAAACTGAATCGCCAACATTCGACCCCATGACGGCTCCGATTCAAGCCTCACACAAGGCACGGGGGCTATCCCATGTCCGACGTGAAATGCGGAAGGACCGGTCGTGGGCATTCTGATTGGACTTGTGGTGACGCTCGGCTGCGTCCTTGGCGGCTTCATGGCCATGGGCGGGCATCTGCACGTGCTGGTGCAGCCATGGGAAGCCGTGGTCATATGCGGGGCCGCGCTCGGCACCTTCCTGGTCGCCAATCCGATGAAGACGGTCAAGGATACCGGCAAGGGCATTCTCGAAGCTTTCAAGCAGGCTGTGCCGAAGGAGCAGGACTATCTGGAAACGCTTGGCGTGCTGCACAGCCTGATGCGCGAGCTGCGCTCCAAGTCGCGCAGCGAGGTCGAGGCGCATATCGACAATCCGGAGGAGTCGGCGATCTTCCAGGCCTTTCCAACCGTGCTCAAGAATCACGACCTGATGAATTTCATCTGCGACTACTGCCGCATCATCATCATCGGCAATGCCCGCTCGCACGAGATCGAGGCGCTGATGGACGAGGAAATCCAGACCATCAAGTCCGACAAGATGAAGGCCTATCACGCGCTGGTCGCGGTCGGCGACGGCCTGCCGGCACTCGGCATCGTCGCCGCCGTGCTCGGCGTGGTCAAGGCGATGGGTGCGCTCGACCAGTCGCCGGAAATCCTCGGCGGCCTGATCGGCGCCGCGCTGGTCGGCACCTTCCTCGGCATCTTCCTATCCTATGCGGTGGTTGGACCTGTCGCCACCAAGATCAAGACGGTGCGCGAGAAGAAGAACCGCCTCTACATCATCGTCAAGCAGACGCTGCTCGCCTACATGAACGGCGCGCTGCCGCAGGTGGCGATCGAGTTCGGCCGCAAGACCATCTCCTCCTATGAGCGGCCGACCATCGACGCCGTCGAGCAGAGCACGATGAACACCGGCAGCGCCGAGAAGAAGGCCGCCTGAGCGATGCGCGACAGACCGGTGCCAAAACTGTCATGACGAGTCCGGGCAGCCCCTCGCAAGCGCGTTCGCTGATCATCGAGCGCCTGGTCGGCGACAGCGGCGAGGCCGACCAGGTCATCGACGCCGGCCGCGCCATGGCCGAACGGGCCGTACCGCTGCTGCAGAAGGCGCTCTCGAGCGAGCTTGGAACTCCCGTGAGCGTCGACCTCAGGACCGTGGAAATCAGCCGTGTCCCCGAGGCGCGTTCGCGCGCCGGCGAGACGTTCGCCATGACCGTTGTCGGCTCACCGGCATCCTCCGATGCGATGACCCTCGTCATCGACGCTGCCGCGATCGCGATCATCGTCTCGACGCTGTTCGGCGGCGACCCGGACATGCCGGTGTCGCCGATCGAGCGCGACCTGTCGCAGATCGAAGCCGATGTCTCGTCCATGGTGTTCCAGGAGGTTGCGCAGGCGCTGAACGGATCGGGGCAGCGCTCGCTCGAACTGCGGCTGCCCGCGCCGCGCGCAATGTCGGGCCTCGAGGCCAGGCGGCACGTGTTGCGCGACGGCGCCGCGATCCGCATCGTCCTCGGCATCTCGACGCCGGTCGACAGCGGCTCGATCACGGTGATGATGCCGCAGCGTATCGTGCTGGCCGGCCGCGACGGTACGGCCGGCGTCAGCGAGGACGATCACGTCACCAGCTGGCGGGCTCGCTTTTCGGAAGAGGTGATGCGCTCGACCGTGGCGCTCGAAGCCACCATGCCGCTGACGCGGCTGACGCTTGGGGACCTCGCCAATCTCGAAGTGGGCCAGGTCATCGATTTCGATGAGACGGCGCAATCACGGGCTCGCCTCGGCGCGCGCGGCCAGACGCTGTTCGTATGCGAGTTCGGCAAACTGGGGCAGAATTACACCGTCCGAATCAGGCATCCTTTCGATGCCGGGCAGGACTTCATCGATGGGCTCATGCCGGCCGGTGCCGGGCGCGCCTGAGCTTTTGGAGACGACGCATGGCCAAGACCAAGGTAGAACCAGAGCTCGACCAGCCGGACGAGCAGCTCGATCGCGCCATCGAGGAATTGCGCGGGGTCCTGCATGAGGAAGAGCAGCGCCCCGAGATGGCAGCCAGGGCCGCGGCATCGGCCAATTCCAGCGTCATCATGAATATCCCCGTCGATGTCCAGATCATCCTCGGCAGCACCGAGATGGCGGTTGCCGATCTGATGGCGCTGCAGAAGGGTTCGACGGTCGCGCTCAACCGCCGCATCGGCGAACCGGTCGATGTCGTGGTGAATGGCCGCAAGATAGCGCGCGGCGAGATCACCGTGCTCGAAAGCGACCCTTCGCGCTTCGGCATCAGGCTGACCGAAATCATCGCCGGCACGAAGGGCGCCTAGACATGGCTGGCAGGGCTTGCCGATGGCAGCGGAGGCGAAAGGCATGACAACGCCGCTGACGACCCTGACACGCGCACAGAAGGCGGCCGCCATACTGGTGGCGATGGGCAAACCGTCCGCCAGCCGCCTGCTGAAATTCTTCAAGCAGGAAGAGCTGAAGGCGCTGATCGAGGGCGCCCGGCTGCTCAGGACCATTCCACAGAGCGATCTCGAGCGTATCGTCGCCGAATTCGAGGCCGAATTCACCGAAGGCGCGGGCCTGCTCGATTCCGCCGACAGGATGGACACCATCCTCAACGAGTCGCTCTCGCCCGAAGAGATGAGCGCCATCATGGGCAACAAGAAACCGGAGGCTGCGCCCGAAGGGCCGCCGCCGATCTGGCCCGATCTCGAAAAGCTCGAACCCGCGCGGCTCGGCGACTTCCTCGCGGGCGAACATCCGCAGACGGCGGCCATGGTGCTGTCGAAACTGGCGCCGCAGGCGGCGGCAAGCGTGCTTTTGACGCTGACGAAGCCAATGCGCGGCGAAATCATCAAGCGCATGGTGACGATGGCCAACGTCCCGGCCGCCGCCACCAGGATCGTCGAGAACAGGCTGCGCGCCAGCGTGCTGTCGGACACCTCGACCAAGGACACGTCGGCCGGGCAGGCGCGCGTCGCCAGCGTGCTCAACGAGCTGGAAAAGCCCCTGCTCGACGAGGTCATGCAGGATCTCGAAGCCGCCGGCACGCCCGACCTCGACGGTGTTCGGGCCCGGCTGTTCGCTTTCGACGACCTGCCGCTGCTCACCCAGAAGGCGCGCGTGCTTTTGTTCGACGGGCTGTCGACCGAGCTTGTCACGCTGGCGCTGCGCGGCACGTCGGCGGCACTGGCCGAAGCGGTGCTGTCGGCGATCGGCGCCCGCTCCCGGCGCATGATCGAGGCCGAACTCGGGCAAGGGTCGGAGGGTGTCCCCGCCGCCGACATCATGGCGGCACGCAAGACGATCGTGACCACCACCATCCGGCTGTCGCGCGAAGGCGCATTCGAACTTCCCTCGACGCAGAACGCCGCCTAAGGCATGTCCGACGCCGTCGACAAGGATTCGAAAACCGAAGAGGCGACGGAAAAGAAGATCCGCGACACCATCGAACAGGGCAAGTTGCCCCATTCGAGGGAAACCGCGATCCTGGCCTCCTTTGTCGCCATACTGGTGTTTACCGTCTTCTATGCCAAGGACGCCATCGTCGAGCTCGGCATGTTCCTGTCGATGTTTCTCGAGAAGCCCGAGGCCTGGCCGATGGACACCGAGACCGATGTCATCGACCTCTACAAGATCGTGATGCTGGAAGTGGGCCGCGCCGTGCTCAGCCTGCTGGTGCTGCTGACCGTTGCCGGGATCGGCGCCTCGGTGCTGCAGAACATGCCGCAATTCGTCGGCGAGCGGATCAGGCCGCAGATGTCACGCATCTCGATCGTCAAGGGCTGGAACCGGATGTTCGGCGCCCAGGGCTGGGTCGAATTCCTGAAGTCCCTTGCAAAAGTCGGTTTTGCCATCGCCGTGCTCGCCTTCACGCTGTCGGAGGACCACCGCAAGCTGCTTGCCGGGATGATCACCAATCCGGTCGCTTTCGGCCTCGTCATCCGCGGCATCGCCGTCGACATACTGGTGGCGATCGTCTTCGTCATGGGACTGATCGCAGCGGTCGACATCGTCTGGTCGCGCTTCCACTGGAGGCAGGACCTGCGCATGAGCAAGCAGGAGGTCAAGGACGAGTTCAAGCAGTCAGAGGGCGACCCGATCGTCAAGTCGCGGCTGCGTTCATTGGCCCGCGACCGGGCGCGCAAGCGGATGATGACGGCGGTGCCGCGCGCGACGCTTGTCATCGCCAACCCGACCCACTTCTCGATCGCGCTGAAATATGTGCGCGACGAGGATTCGGCGCCGCTGGTGGTGGCGAAGGGGCAGGACCTCGTGGCGCTCAAAATTCGCGAAATCGCCAAGGAACATAACATCCCGATTTTCGAGGACGTGGCGCTCGCCCGCTCCATGTACAAGCAAGTTTCGGTCGATAATGTGATCCCGTCGCAATTCTACCAGGCCGTCGCCGAACTGGTGCGGATCGTCTACTCGAAAAAGGCTGAGCGCAGACAGATTTCATGAACCGCCAACCGCACGCAAAATCCCGCGAGATCATCGTCGCCAGCGCCATCGAACAGGTGGTGGTGGAACTGAGGCTGATCGACGTCGCCGACTATATCGCCTTCATCCGGCTGGAGCATTTCGCCTGCCTGTCGGATCTGGTCGATTCAGCGGCGGAGCTGTTCTTCATGCCGGGTACGCTGAGGCTCGGCCATGGCGGCGAAGCGCATGTCGACTGGAGCGGCAGCCCGCGCATCGTGCTGGACCTGGAGCTCAGGCCACCCGGCGTGACCGTCTATTTCCAGCTGACGCTGAGCGAGACCGGCAACACGGTCGTGGTCAACTACGTGTCGTTTGAAAAACCGGGCGAAGACCCCCAGCATAATACGGCGCTGCTGGAGGCTGTGATTGAACAGGCCCGCATCCGCAAGGTCGAAGCTCTTACTCGATAAGCCCCAGCCGCAGCGCCTTGGCGACCGCCTGGTTGCGGTTGACGGCATTGAGCTTCTGGGTCGACTGGGTGAGGTATTGGTTGGCGGTATGCACCGATAGTTTCAGCAGCCGCGCGATCTCCTCGCTGGTGTTGCCGTTGGCGGTCAGCTTCAGGCATTCGAGCTCGCGCTTGGAGATCGAGCGCATTCTGCCGGCATCGCCCGGACGCATGCGCGCGACGGCGGCGAACAGCGAGAAGCAGCGAGCGTGGATTTCGTAGAGCGCATCCTGCGGCAGCGCGATCTCCGATCCCAGGAAGACGACGAGCCCGCATTGGCCGCGATCGGCATGGACGGGAAAGGCAATGCCGCTCGATCCGGGTGTCAGCGGCGCCATCTGTCCGGTCCAGGCGAGACTGCCGAACATGCCGGCCATGGCCGCCACGCCATCATCCGTCCACCAGCGCGGCTCGGTCGAAATCCGGCTATGGCGCACGATCTCCTCGCCATTGGCGCCCGAAATGAACTTCGTCGCCACCGCGGTGCCGGGATAATCGGAATCAAAGCACGGGACCAGCCGGGCGCGCTCGGGCGACGGGCTGACGAAGAACAGGCCGAAGGCCGAGGCGTTGATGTCGACTGATATCCAGCGGCAGCGGCGCACCGCATCGGGAATGGTGACGGCGTGATGCGTTTCGGAGCCAAGCGAAAAGGCGCCGAAAGGGCTGCGCTGCTCGTTGAAAAGGGCTTCCGCGGTGTCCTTGATGTCGGCGTGTTTCAAATGATGCCACTCCTGATCGCCGTGGCGATGGCCATCGCACGGTTCGAGGCCGCGAATTTCTGGATGGCGTGGGTGATGTAGCTGTTGACAGTGTTGGAGGAGACGCCAAGGATGACCGCCACCTCGTCGGTGGTCTTGCCTTCCGAAACCCAGAACAGGCATTCGCGCTCGCGGTCCGACAGCGGATCCTGCATGGCGGCGGCGGCGATCAACTGCGGAATATGCGAGAGCGCGTAGCAGCATTTCAGCTGCGCCCTCATCAGCGCCGGCTGGTCGATCCGGCCGGCGGCCGCCGCCGAGAACAAGGCGAACAGGCGCTGACGGCCGACATTCAGCCGCAGTGAATAGATCTCGGCATGGCCGAGCACGTCGAGGAGCCGGGCTTCTTCGCCCGAGACCAGCCCGTCGGCCTCCGGCGCCTGGGCCGCCACCAGCGGTGTCGGACGGATACCGGGTGCCGCGGTGAGCGGTCCCTGGGCAAGGCCGGCGATCAGCCGCTTGCCGATCAGCTCGATGACGTCGAAGATCCAGTTCGAGGAGACGATACGCGCATCGTTGCGGTCCTGGTCATGGACGATGGCGACCAGCATGTAGCTGTCGGCGCCGATCTCGGCGGTCAGTTCCATGAAGAAGCTGGTGAGATCACCGCGCGACGTCAGGCGCGAGCCTAATGTGTCGGATTGAAGAGGCGCGGCGGGACTGCTCATCTGCTGCTTTTGGCCGGAATCGGTTCTGATGTCCGGTTGCTGGAGAGCCAGCCGCCGAACTCGAAAACGCGTTACTTTTACGAGACACACACGAGGCGCGGGGCCGCGCCCAACCAGACGGAATCCATTCAGGGAACGCGAAGACGTCCGCGTCTGGCGCCGGAAAAATCCGGAACGTGAGACTTTGGGTGGTCGCCGCGCCCCCCGAGGACCGGCTGATTCGGGTCTAATCTACCCGCAGATGAATCTGACATCAAACGCGATTTGACAAAATCGAATCTGGGGGACTCTGCCTGCGACTCAGCGGCCGGTTTCCGTGCCTTTCCATGGCGGGAACGTCGAGCCGCACGGGCCGGCCATGGCGTTTGCGATGGCCTCATGGGGTGCCGGTGGATGCAAAAAAGGGCGGCTGACGCCACCCTTCCTTTGTCCGTCTTCCGCGCAGCCGGCTGCGTTCCCTGGACGACGATCTACCGGTCCTCGAAGCCGGTCAGCACGCCGACGGCATTGATGCCGATCTCCTCGACGGCATAGCCGCCTTCCTGGACGAACAGCGTCGGCAGGCCGAGCTTGGCGATGCGCCGGCCGATCTTGGGATAGTCTGATGTCTTCAGCTTGAACTGGCTGATCGGGTCCTTCTCGAAAGTGTCGACGCCGAGCGAGACGACGACGATGTCGGGCGCGTAGGCGGCGAGCCTGGCGCAGGCGTCTTCCAGTGAGGCGTTCCAGGCGTCCCAGCCGGTGCCGAACGGCATGGGATAGTTGATATTGAAGCCTTCGCCGGCGCCGGCGCCACGCTCGTCGGCATGGCCGAGGAAGAACGGGTACTCGACCATCGGATCGCCGTGCAGGTTGATCACCTGCACGTCGGCGCGGTCATAGAAGATCTCCTGCGTCCCGTTGCCGTGGTGATAGTCGACGTCGAGGATCGAGACGCGTTTGGCGCCCTGGTCGCGGAACCATTGCGCGGCGACCGCCGCGTTGTTGATGTAGCAGTAGCCGCCCATGAAGCCGGCCCCGGCATGGTGGCCGGGCGGTCGGCAGAGCGCAAAGGCCGCTCTCTCGCCGTCCTTGACCAGGCCGGCGGCGGTCCGCGCCACGTCATAGGATGATTTGATCGCGGCCCAGGTGCCCTCGACGAAGGTGGCGCCGCCGTCGAAGGAATAATAGCCGAGCAGGGCGTCGATGCGCTTGGGCGGCACGTCGCCACGCAGGCCGCGCGTCGGCCAGGTGAAGGGCATCGCCGTACCCGTGTGGCCCTCGGCGATCCATTGCGGCCAGACGGTCGGCAGGAAGTCGATATAGTCTGACCTGTGGACGCGCTTGGCCGCGGCAAGGTCGTGCTCGACCGGTGCGATGATCGCGCCGAGCTTCTCGCTTTCGACCCGCGCCTTGATGAACTCCGCCCGCGAGGGCTTCTCGAAGCCGGGCACGATGGCTGAAGTAACCAGTTCCATCTGGCCGGCATGGCCGGCGTGAAGCGGCGAATAGACAGTCTTCATGAAATTCCTCTCGAAGTACAAAATCAGCCAAGATTGAGATAGGGGCTCAGCAGAGCGAGCCACATGGTTTCGACATCGTCCTCGATGAGGTCGAATGTCCTGCGGTCCTTCTTCAGCCCCACGAGCCGGCAGGCATGCCCGACCTCCATCATCACAACGCCGAGCCGGCTGGCAATCTTGCCTTCGAGCGCCGGATTCACATGCTGGAGCCATGCGGCATAGAGGGCGATGATCTGGTCGTCATATTCGTTCTGGATCGGCCGCAGGTCGGCATTGCCCGAAATGGCCTCGATCACCGGCATCAGGGTGGCGTTTTCGAGGTAGAGCTTCGAGGTGTCGATGAAGAGCTTGCGCACTTCACGCCGAAACTCTTCCCGGTTGGTCGGCGGGGCGACCTTGATGCGCCGCGCGATCACTTCGGGAAAGGATGACAGCCAGCGCCTGGCGAGGTCCAGAAGAATGGCTTCCTTGTTGGGAAAGTACTGGTAGACCGAACCGACCGACAGGCCGGCGCGCTGCGCGATGGCGAGCGTCGTCGGCGTCTTGGTTCCTTGCTCCCGCGTCAGGATCAGCGCGGCGTCGAGAATCCTGTCGACCACCTTGCTGGACCGTTGTTGCCGCGGCTGCTTGCGCGGTTCAAGCGCTATCCTGGTTTTGCGGTCGAGACTGCGCTTCACTGCTTGATGCCCTCGTTCCCAGCCTGGTCCCAACACAGGCGGAGCGTGCTGTCCACAATACATTCTAAATCCGGCATGTTGACAAACGCGAATAATCAGTCGCATTCTTTTATCCACACTGTCTCTCGGGATAACAAGGGGAATCTCGAAGACAGCGCGCCGGCATCATTCGTTGTCCGATAGCCCACGCTCCGTGGTGTGGCGGGTCGTTGGGCACGAGCTTTGCCGGTCTCAGTCAGTCGTCAAAAGCGCGGAGTCGCGATGTCGGTCACGGGTGCGGGTCATAGTGCGGATCTGATTGTCGTCAACGGTCGTGTGCTGACCATGGACAATGACAATCCCGCCGCCGAAGCCGTTGCCGTCAAGGACGGCGCCATCATCGCCATCGGCAGCAGCACCTCCATCGAAGAGTTCAAGGGACCGGCTACCAAGGTCATCGATGCGCTTGGCGGATCAGTCCTGCCCGGCTTCATCGAAGCCCACATGCATCTGTTTTCCGGCGCCGCCGAGCTCGCCCATCTGCAACTGGCTGGCGTGCATGGGTTCGAGGCGCTGCAGAAGGCGATCCGCGACTATGCAGCGACGCACCCCGACGCGCGGATGCTGGTTGGCCAGAGCGTCGACTACACCGTGCTCGACGACGAGCGGGTGACGCGTCACCATCTCGACGCGATCCTGCCGGACCGGCCTTTCGTCATGGCCGCCCCCGACCACCATACGATGTGGGCCAACACCAAGGCGCTTGAACTGGCCGGCATCCTCAATGGGCGCACGCTTGGGCCGGGCAATGAGATCGTCATGGGCGACGATGGCCTGGCAGCGGGCGAATTGCGCGAAGGCGAGGCCTTCGGCCCGGTTCTCGACCTTGCCGGCGAAGGCCGCGTGCGGCTGGGCCTGGCGACTGGCGGCGAGCCCGACCCGATGCCGTCGGCGGAAGAACGGGCTTTCGACCGCGACATCATGCGGCGCGGGCTTGCCTGGTGCGCGCGCCACGGCATCACCTCGATCCAGAACATGGACGGCAACCTCTACCAGCTCGAACTGCTGGCCGAGATCGAGGCCGAGGAAGGCCTGCCATGCCGCGTGCGGATGCCTTTCCACTACAAGAATTTCATGACGCTCGACATGCTCAACAAGGCGTCCGTCATGGCCGAGCGCTACGACAGCGAGTGGCTGTCATCGGGCATGGTCAAGGTGTTCTACGACGGGGTGCTCGATTCCTGGACGGCGGTCATGATCGAGCCTTATGCCGATCGGCCCGACTGGGTCGGTGAGCCTTTGTTCACGCCGCAGCAGTTCATCGATCTGGCAGTCGCCATCGACAGGCGCGGGCTGCAGATCGCGGTGCACTCGATCGGTGACGGCGCGGTGCGCGCAGTGCTCGACGGCTACGAGGCGGCGCAGAAGGCCAATGGCAAGCGTGACAGCCGGCATCGCGTCGAACATATCGAGGTTACCACCACCGCGGACGTACCACGTTTTGCCGAACTCGGCGTCATCGCTTCCATGCAGCCGCCGCATCCGCCCGGCGCCATGGATTTTCCGCTGGAGCCGACAGTGTCGCGCATCGGGCCGGCCCGCTGGCCGCTCAGCTATGCCTGGCGGACGTTGAAGGATGCCGGCGCCCACGTCGTGTTCGCGTCGGACTGGCCGGTATCGCCGATCGATCCTATCCTGGGCATCAAGGCGGCAGTGCTGCGCAAACCGTGGGCAGAAAACGATCCCGACCAGAGCTTCTCGCTGCATGAATCGATCGCCGCCTACACGGTCGAGGGCGCCTACGCGGAATTCGCCGAGCATCGCAAGGGCATGCTGAAATCAGGCTACATGGCGGATCTGGTGGTGCTGTCGGCCGATATCGAGAAGACGGCGCCGGCCGATCTGCACAAGCTGCGGCCGGTGACGACGATCTGCGGCGGCAAGATCACCTATCAGGCCTGACAATGGCATGAGGCTTGCTGTCTAAGGACTGACTGAACTGTGATTCAATGCCGGGCTTGCCATCCTACCGGCCATGTGGTCACATCCAACAGGGGACAAACTCCGCCAGCAAGAGCGGGGTCAACAGTGAGGCGTAATCGTGCCGGACAAACCGGATCGGAATGCGATTGAAGTAGTAAACGTCAGCAAAATTTTCGGATCGGGTGAAGGGCAGGTCGCTGCCCTCGACAAGGTCTCGGTGTCCATCCGCGAAAACGAGTTCTTCACGCTGCTGGGACCGTCCGGCTGCGGCAAGACCACCTTGCTGCGATTGATCGCCGGCTTCGACTTTCCAACAGCCGGCGAGATCCTGCTCTACGGCCAGGACATCGCGCCATTGCCGCCCTTCAAGCGGCCGGTCAACACCGTCTTCCAGTCCTACGCGCTGTTCCCGCACATGACGGTCGCCGACAATATCGGCTTTGGCCTTGAAATGCTGGGCAAGCCGAGGGCCGAGATCAAGGCGCGCGTCGCCGAGATGTTGAAGCTGGTCAAGATGGAAGCTCTGGCCGGTCGTCGCACCGGCCAAATTTCCGGCGGCCAGCAGCAGCGCGTGGCGCTGGCCCGGGCGCTGGCGCCGCAGCCGAAGGTGCTGTTGCTCGACGAACCGCTCTCGGCGCTCGACTACAAGCTGCGCAAGGAGATGCAGATCGAGCTGAAGCGGCTACAGCACGAGACCGGCATCACCTTCATCTTCGTCACCCACGACCAGGAAGAAGCGTTGACCATGTCGGACCGCATCGCGGTGATGTCGTCGGGCAAGATCCTGCAGGTCGGCTCGCCTTGGGACATCTACGACAAGCCGGCGGAACGCTTCGTGGCCGACTTCATCGGCGAAACCAATTTCCTCACCGCCGCCATCTCGGGCGTCGGCAGTGGCAAGGCGCGCGCGACGCTCAAATCCGGTACCACCATCGAGGCAACCGTTGCCGAAGGCTTTCAGCCGAAGGACAACGCCACCGTGGTGGTGAGGCCCGAGCATGCCAAGCTGACCAAGGACAAGGGCGACCTGTCGGGCACGGTCGAGAACATCGTCTATTTCGGCACCGACACGCATATTCATGTCCATCTCGACAGCGGCGAGGCCTTCACCGTGCGCCAGCAGAACACGCGCAGCGCCGGCTGCGGTTTCGAGCGCGGCGACAAGGTCGGCATCATCGTCGGCAACGACGCCGCGCAAGTGCTGAGGGACTGATGGCGACCGCGGAAGAAGTCGCCAAGGCAGCGGAACGGCGCGATGTCCGTGACCGCTGGCTTTTGTCAGCGCCGGCGCTGCTGGTCATCCTGTTTGCCGCCACCGGCCCGCTGCTGATCGTGCTGGTCTATTCGTTCCTGACGCCCGGCGCTTATGGCGACGTGAAATGGCTGTTCTCGGGCGATGCCTGGACGTCGGTATTCCTGGAACGCGATATTTTCGACGATACGCTGTCGCTCGCGGCGGCGCATGTCACCATCTTCTGGCGCTCGATCAAGCTGGCGGTGGTGACGACGCTCGCCACCTTGGCGCTCGGTTTCCCGACCGCCTATTTCATGGCCACGCGTAGTGAGAAAACACGCGACCTCTGGCTGTTCCTGATCACCATCCCGTTCTGGACGAACCTGTTGATCCGGACCTTCGCCGTGCTGCAGATCATCCGCAACGAAGGCATCGTCAACACCATCCTTCTGAAGCTCGGCATCGTCTCGGCGCCGATCCAGATCCTCTATACCGACACGGCGATCCTGATCGGCATGGCCTATGTCTATCTGCCGCTGATGGTGCTGCCGATCTACGCCAGCATGGAGAAGCTCGACTTCCGGCTGGTCGAGGCGGGTTACGATCTCTACGCGACGCGCTTCAAGGTGCTGCGCAAGATCATTTTTCCGCTGGTCAAACCCGGCGTCATCGCCGGCTCGATCCTGGTCTTCATTCCGGCGCTCGGCGCCTATGTGACGCCGAGCGTCCTCGGCGGCGGCAAGAACATGATGCTGTCCAACCTGATCGAATTGCAGTTCGGACAGGGCCGCAACTGGCCGCTCGGCTCGGCCCTGTCGATCACGGTGATGATCATCGTCATGGCGGCGCTGCTTGCCTATGTGCGCAATGCCGGCAAGTCAGGGGTGCGGCATGGCTAGCAACTTCTCCATCAAGCACCAGCCGGGCTTCACCGCGATCGCGGCGACATGCTTCATCGTGCTCTACCTGCCGATTTTCGTGCTGGTGGTCTATGCCTTCAATGCGGCAAGCTCGACTTCGGAGTGGGGCGGCTTTTCGCTGAAATGGTTCCAGTCGGCATACCAGAACACGCAAGTCATCGATGCGACGCTGCGCTCGTTCCAGATCGGCGCCATCGCGGCGGTGCTGTCGACCATCTTCGCCACCATGGCCGCGCTCGCCACCACGCGCACGGCGTCCTATCCCGGTCTCACCTTCAAATACGCGGCGATCAACCAGCCGCTGATGGTGCCCGAGATCGTCACCGGCGTGGCGCTGCTGATCTTCTTCTCGCGCATCAAGATCTTCACCGGCTATTCCGGCATCGGCTATCTGGTCGCCGCGCATACGGCGTTCTGCATTCCCTTTGCCTATCTGCCGATCCGGGCGCGGCTGGAGAACATGGACCTGACGCTGGAACGCGCCGCGGCAGATCTCTACGCCACGCCGTGGAAGACCTTCCGCCGCATCACGCTGCCGCTTTTGTGGCCCGGTATCCTGGCCGGGCTGATGCTGGCCTTCGTCATCTCGCTCGACGACGTCGTCATCACCGAATTCGTCAAATCGGGCGGCCAGGATACGCTGCCCACCTACATGCTCGGCCAGATCCGCCGCGGCATCACACCCGAGATCAACGCGATATCGACCGCCTTCCTGCTGCTTTCGGTCGCGATCGTCACGTTGTTTTTCTTCGTCAGCAGGAAACGAGACTGAAACCGATAATGGGAGTTAGAACGATGAACTGGAAAACCACAGCGACCGCCATGGGGTTGGCGCTGCTCGCTTCGACGGGCCTCGCCCGCGCCGATGGCGTGCTCAACATCTACAATTGGGGCAACTACACCAGCCCCGACGTGATCAAGAAGTTCGAAGCCAAATACAACATCAAGGTGACGATCACCGACTACGATTCCAACGACACGGCGCTGGCCAAGGTTCGCCAGGGCGGCACCGGCTTCGACATAGCTGTGCCTTCGCAGACCTACGTGCCGATCTGGATCAAGGAAGGCCTCGTGCAGGAGACCGACCCGGGCCAGATGGAGAACGCCAAGAACATCGCGCCCGAATGGGCCAATCCCGACTTCGACCCCGGCCGTAAATACACTGTTCCGTGGGCCTGGGGCACGATCGGCGTCGTCGTCAATACCGATGCCTACAAGGGCCCGGCCAACACCTGGGGCATCATCTTCAACACGCCCGACGAACTGAAGGGCAAGACCAACGTCGTGCCGGAGATGGGCGACGTGATGTTCGCCGCGATCAAGTATGTCGGCGGCCAGCAGTGCACCAACGACAAGGCGGTGCTGAAGAAGGTGCGTGATCTCCTGGTGGCGGCCAAGCCGAACTGGATCGCCATGGAATACAACACCATCGAGAAGATGGGCGCCGGCGACTTCAAGGCAACCAGCGACTGGAACGGCTCGGCGCTGCGCCAGCGCCTGGCCAATCCGGCCATCCACTTCAACTATCCGAAGGAAGGCTACGGCCTGTGGAGCGACAACGTCGTCGTTCTCAAGGAAGCCAAGAACGTCGAGAACGCCAAGCTGTTCCAGAACTTCATCATGGATCCGGAAAACGCGGCGGGCCTCTCGGCCTTCCATCGTTACGCCAATGCCATCGCCGGTTCGGACAAGTACATGCCTGCCGACATGAAGGACGCTCCGGAAGTCGTCATTCCGGCCGACGCCAAGCCGCTTGGCGAACTGCAGCAGATGTGTGCCCCGGAGACGCAGGAACTCTACACCAAGATCTGGACCGAACTGCAGAAGTAGTCACAGACCCCAGGGGGCCCGGCGGCATATGCCGCCGGGCCTTTTCTTTTCCGGGAATGGCCTTTCATGGACTCCTACCGCAACAGCGATCCGCGGCCGCCGATCATGCAGGGCTCGCCGCCCGCCATGGTGCCGCCCAGGCTCGACTGGGACAGGCCGCCCTGGAACCGCTGGGCTTTCCAGCACATCAGGGAAATTCTGCCGACCGCCGAAGTCTGGCGCGGCACTGGTCACCGTCACCGTCTCGAACGCGCCGAGGTCGATCTCGACAGATTGGCGGTCGAGGACAGCGGGGGCAGGCCTTCGACGCTCGCCGGCTTGCTAGACGAGACCTATACGGACGGGTTCCTGGTGCTCAAGCACGGCAGGATTGCCTATGAGCGCTATTTCAACGGCATGGACGAGCGTACGCTGCATCTGTCGCAATCGATGGCCAAATCGGTCACCGGCTCGGTGTTCGGCATACTGGCCGGACGCGGCCTGATCGACCCGGCCAGGCCGGTCACCGATTATCTGCCGGAGCTCGGCGCTACCGGCTGGGCCGGGGCCAGCGTCCAGCACGTGCTGGACATGACGACGGGCGTGCGCTTTTCCGAGGAATACACCGACCGCTACTCCGACATCGGCCAGGTCGATGTCGCCACCGGCTGGAAGCCGGTTCCGCCGGGCAGCGATCCGGACTTCCGCTGGCCCTCGCACATGTTCGAGCTGATCCTCGGCTTGAAGGACACGGTCCGTCCGCATGGGGCAAAATTCGAGTACCGTTCGATCGAGACGGATCTGCTCGCCTTCATCATGGAGCGAGTCACCGGCAAGCGGCTGGCGCAGCTGGTCTCCGAGGAACTCTGGCAAAAGCTCGGCGCCGACGAAAGCGCCTGCTTCACCGTCGACAGCGCCGGCTATGCGCTGGCCGATGGCGGCTTCAACGCGACGCTGCGCGACTACGCCCGCTTTGGCCAGCTGATCCTCGACAATGGCGGCGGCATCGTGCCTGCCGACTGGATCGAGGCGACGCGCACTGGCACGCATGGTCCGGATTTCTCCGCCAGCCTGCCCGATGGCAGCTACCGCAACCAGTTCTGGATCGAGAATTCCAGGTCGCGGGCACTGATGTGCCGGGGTGTGTTCGGGCAGTTGATCCACATCGACTGGAACACCGGAATGGTGGTTGTGAAGCTGTCGACGTACCCGGATTTCAGCAACATGGCCTATTCCGTGGCGACGCTGAAGGCCGTGCACGCCATCGCCGCGGCGCTCGCCTGAACCTCAAGAAAGAAAAGACTGGGAGGAAACGCCATGACCGGCAAGACCGCGTTCGAGACCCGCTACGGCTTCCGCCGCAACGAGGTGCTGCTCGGCAACTGGCGCGAGAACCCGTTCAACCGCTGGACATTCCAGAATCTCGGCGAACTGGTGCCGACGGCACGTGTGGCCGCGGCACCGGGCGTCGTCGAAGCTCCTGTGCGGGACTTGGCCGGCTTGCTCGGCGAAAAGGTTTCGGTTGCCGGTGCGCCAGAGACGGTGGCCGAGTTTCTCTTGCGCTCCAGCACCGACGCGCTGACGGTGATGAAAGGCGGCAAGATCATAGGTGACTGGTTCGCCCCGTATATGGATTTCGGCGCCCGCCACATCATCTTCTCGATCAGCAAATCGGTGACCGCCATCATCGCCGGCATATTGGAAGGCGAGGGGGTGTTCGACCCCAAGGCGCCGGTGACGCACTATATCCCCGAAGCCGTCGGTTCGGCCTATGGCGATGCGAGCGCGCGGCATGTGCTCGACATGAGCGTCAGCCTCGATTTCGAGGAGGCCTATCTCGATCCGGAAAGCGCCTTCGCCCGCTATCGCCGCGCCACGCTGTGGAATCCCGGCGGCGGCACCGAAAGCCTGCGCGAATTCATCCTGACCTTGCAGCGGCTTGCCGAGCCGCATGGCCAGACCTTCCGCTACCGCTCGCCCAATTCCGACCTGCTCGGCCTGCTGTTGGAGCGGGCGTCGGGACAGCGCTTCCCCGATCTGATGCGAGAGAAACTGTGGCTGCCGCTCGGCGCCGTCAGCGAAGCCTCGATCGGCGTCGACATGGAAGGCACGGCACGCACCGCCGGCGGCATTTCGGTGACGCCGCGTGACCTGGCGCGCATCGGCGAGATGATGCGGCAGGGCGGCACGGCCAATGGCCGCCGCATCGTGCCCGAGGCCTGGGTGCGCGACACCACGGTCACCGGCGGCAGCTCGGAAGCCTGGCAGCGCGGTGCGATGCTGCCGTTGTTCCCGAAGGGCCGCTACCGCAACAAATGGTATCAGACCGGCTTCGAAAATGGCGCCTATTGCGGCATCGGCATCCATGGCCAGTGGCTTTACGTCGATCCCAGGACCGAAGTGGTGATCGCCAAGATGTCGTCGCAGCCGGAGCCGGTCGACGATCCTCTGGATGTCGAGATCGTCGCGTTCTTCGAGGCGCTGAGCCGGATGATTTGAGTTGGGGGTGGTGAGCCGGTTTATCAAACGGTAGCGCCGCCCCTCATCGCCCTGCCGGGCACTTCTCCCCGTATAGGGACGGGGAGAAGGAGCTGGCAGCAATGTCGGCTCACTTCTTGCGACGTTGGTGATTGGCGAAGCCAGTGAGACAGCCCCTCTCCCCGTCACTATACGGGGAGAGGATGCCGGCAGGCAGGTGAGGGGCAACGCTGACGTTCGATAGCAGACATGCTTTCCTGTGGACCTCGCGCACCGGCGAAGCGCTCAGCAGTTGGCGATGTGAACGTCGGCGCCTATGGTCGCCGCTCTTTTCGAAAAGAGTGGGAATAACATGGCATCCGACATCAAGCGCATCGCAGCCATCATCGCGGCCGAAATCAAGGCGCGGCCCGAACAGGCGGCCGCAGCGATCGGACTGCTCGATGAGGGTGCGACGGTGCCGTTCGTGGCGCGCTACCGCAAGGAAGTGACCGGCGGGCTGGACGACACGCAGCTGCGCGACCTTGCCGAGCGGCTCGCCTATCTGCGCGAGCTCGATGCGCGCCGCGCCACCATCCTTGGCTCGATCCGCGAACAGGGCAAGCTGACCGAAGAGCTTGAAACCAAGATCGCGGCGGCGGTCACCAAGGCGGAGCTGGAAGACATCTATCTCCCCTACAAGCCGAAGCGCCGCACCAAGGCCGAGATCGCCCGCGAGCGAGGCCTGGGGGCTTTGGCGGAGGCAATCCTCGCAGACCGCTCGCTGGTGCCCGCTGAGGTGGCGCTGGCGTATGTGACCGAGGAGGTGGCCGACGCCAAGGCGGCGCTCGAGGGCGCGCGCGACATCCTGTCGGAGCAGTTCGCGGAAAATGCCGATCTGGTCGGCAAGCTGCGGACCTACATGAAGGAGCGCGCCTTCCTGCGCGCCAGGGTGGTCGATGGCAAGCAGGAAGCCGGCGCGAAATTCTCGGACTATTTCGACCATGTCGAGCGATGGTCCACGGCGCCAAGCCACCGCGCGCTGGCCATGCTGCGCGGCCGCAACGAGGAAGTGCTGTCGCTGGACATCGAGGTCGACGCGGATGACACCTCGCCGGTGAAGCCGGTCGAGCGGATGATCGCCAACGCCTATGCCATCGGCGGCAGCCTGCCGGGCGACCGCTGGCTGATGGAGGTCGCCGGCTGGACCTGGCGGATAAAACTGTCGCTGCACCTGACGCTCGATCTGATGCGCGACCTGCGCGAACGGGCCGAGGAAGAGGCGATCCACGTCTTTGCCCGCAACCTGAAGGATCTGCTGCTGGCGGCACCCGCCGGCTCGCGGCCGACGATGGGGCTCGATCCCGGCATCCGCACCGGCGTCAAGGTGGCGGTGGTGGATGGCACCGGCAAGCTGGTGGCGACGACAACGGTCTATCCGTTCCCGCCGAGGAACGATGTGCGTGGCACGCAGGCCGAGCTTGCCGCGCTGATCCGCCAGCACAAGGTGGAACTGATCTCGATCGGCAACGGCACCGGCAGCAGAGAAACGGAAAAGCTGGTGGCCGACATGCTGTCCGACATGCCCGCGGGGGCAGGTCCGAAGCCGCTCAAGGTGATCGTCAGCGAGGCGGGTGCCTCGGTCTATTCGGCCTCGGCGGCGGCGGCGGCCGAGTTTCCCGGCCTCGACGTGTCGCTGCGCGGCGCGGTGTCGATCGCTCGGCGCCTGCAGGACCCGCTGGCCGAGCTGGTCAAGATCGAGCCGAAATCCATCGGTGTCGGCCAGTATCAGCACGATGTCGACCAGTACCGGCTCGGCCGCTCGCTGGAAGCTGTCGTGGAGGACGCCGTCAACGCGGTCGGCGTTGATCTCAACACCGCCTCGGCGCCGTTGCTGGCGCGCGTCTCGGGCCTCGGCGCGTCGCTCGCCGACGCCATTGTCGCACATCGCGATGCGACCGGACCATTCGCCAGCCGCAAGGAACTGCTCAAGGTGGCGCGGCTTGGACCGCGCGCCTTTGAACAGTCCGCCGGCTTCCTGCGCATTGCCAATGGCAGCGAGCCGCTCGATGCCTCGTCGGTGCATCCGGAAGCTTATGGCGTGGCCAAGAAGATCGTGGCGGCCTGTGGGCGCGACGTGCGTTCGCTGATGGGCGACAGCGCGGCGCTCAAGGCGCTCGATCCCCGTGTCTTCGTCGACGAGCGTTTCGGCCTGCCGACGGTGCGCGATATTCTGGCGGAGTTGGAGAAGCCCGGCCGCGACCCGCGCCCCGGCTTCAAGACCGCGACCTTCGCCGACGGCATCGACGACATCAAGGACCTGAAGCCCGGCATGCTGCTGGAAGGGACGGTGACCAACGTGGCGGCGTTTGGCGCCTTCGTCGATATCGGCGTCCACCAGGACGGGCTGGTGCATGTCTCGCAGCTTGCCGACCGTTTCATCAAGGACGCGCATGAGGTGGTCAAGGCCGGCGACGTGGTCAAGGTGCGCGTCGTCGATGTCGACATCAAGCGCAAGCGCATCGCGCTGTCCATGCGCAGGGATGGCGGCGAGGGCGGCGCATCGAAGGGCGGACCGCGCGACAATGGCGGCGGCAGGCCGGCGCCACGCTCGCCGGCGCCGCAGCGCCAGCCGGAGCGGCCGGCAGAGCAAGGTGCGTTTGGCGCGGCGCTGGCGGACGCGCTGAAGCGGAAGTAGCTACCACGCCAGAACAGCCGGCTCCTTCTCGAGCCGGCCCAGCAGCCAGTCTCGAAAACTGGCAACCGGTGGATAGCCGCGCTTGTCGCGGGGAACGACGAGGTAATAGGCGCTGCGGCTTTGCATCGGCTGGCCGGGCGCTGGCACAAGCTGGCCGCGCTGTAATTCACCCTCGATGAGGAGCAGCGGCAACAGCGCCACGCCGAGCCCCGCCATGCAGGCCTGGGCGGCGGTGCCGAACTGTTCGAACTGCATTCCGGGTCCGGTCGGAGCGCTCAGAGCCTGATGCTCGAACCATTCCGTCCAGGCGCCTGGGCGCGTCGTCATGTGCAGCAGCGGCAAACGGCCGATGTCGGCCGGCGTGGCGATGGCGCGGCCGGCGAGGAATTCGGGCGACACCACCGGCGCCACCGTTTCGCGCACCAGAAGCGTCGAGTCGGCTTCCGGCCAGTCCGGCAGGCCGAAGTGGATGGCCGCATCCAGCCTCTCCCGGGCGAAGTCGAAGCGGCCGACACGGGTGACGAAGTTGATGGTTATGTCGGGGTTGCTTTCGACGAAATCGGGGATCATCGGCATCAGCCAGCGCGTGCCGAAGGTCGGCAGAATGGCGAGGTTCAGGATGCCGCTATGCTGATTGCTCATCAATCCGAGCGCCGCGTCGCGCAATTGGCCAAGGGCCGAACGCACCGTCTCGGCATAGATTTCGCCTGCCGTGGACAGGCGGACGTTGCGGCTGTCGCGCTCGAACAATCGGCGGCCGAACTGATCTTCCAACAGCCGGATCTGCCGGCTGACCGCACCCTGGGTCAAATCCAGCTCCTGGGCAGCGGCGGTGAAGGAGCCGAGCCGGGCCACCGCCTCGAAGGCGGCGAGGGCACTGATGTTGGGCAAAAGGCGACGCTGGACACTCATGATCCATTCCTAACGCTCATTGATCGGTGAAGCAATTTCGTTTGATTTTTTCAAGGCACAGGCCGATAAGCCGGGCTTCACCCTTCGAAGGATCGAAAAGCCATGGCCGCTGACAAGAATGCATTCGTCTGGGAAGACCCGTTCCTGATCGAGGGCCAGCTTTCGGAAGATGAGCGTATGGTGCGCGACGGCGCTGCCGCCTTTGCCGCCGACAAGCTCGCGCCGCGCATCGAGGAAGCGTATCTCAACGAGACTTTCGACACGGCGATCTTCCGCGAGATGGGCGAGGCCGGCCTGCTCGGCATCAACATCCCGGAGGAGTTCGGTGGCCTCGGCGCAAACTATGTCACCTATGGGCTGGTGGCGCGGGAAGTCGAACGTGTCGATTCCGGCTACCGCTCGATGATGTCGGTGCAGTCGTCGCTGGTGATGTATCCAATTTACGCCTATGGCTCGGATGAACAGCGCAAGAAGTACCTGCCGAAGCTCGCCAGTGGCGAATGGATCGGCTGTTTTGGCCTGACCGAGCCGGATGCCGGCTCCGACCCCGGCGGCATGAAGACCCGCGCCGAAAAGACCGCCAACGGTTACAAGCTGACCGGCTCCAAGATGTGGATTTCCAATGCGCCGGTCGCCGACGTGTTCGTCGTCTGGGCGAAGGTGAAGGGCGAGAACGGCAAGGACGAGATCCGCGGTTTCGTGCTGGAAAAGGGCATGAAGGGGCTTTCGGCCCCCAAGATCGGCGGCAAGCTCTCGCTGCGCGCTTCGATCACCGGCGAAGTGGTGATGGAAGGCGTCGAGGTCGGCGAGGACGCGCTGCTGCCCAATGCCAAGGGCCTCGGCGGACCGTTCGGTTGCCTCAACCGGGCCCGCTTCGGCATTTCCTGGGGCTCGATGGGAGCGGCGGAAGATTGCTGGCATCGCGCTCGCCAGTATGGCCTGGACCGCAAGCAGTTCGGCAAGCCGCTGGCCGGCACCCAGCTTTACCAGAAGAAGCTCGCCGACATGCAAACCGAGATCGCGCTTGGGCTGCAGGCATCCTTGCGCGTCGGGCGGCTGCTCGACGAGGGCAAGATGGCGCCGGAGATGATCTCGATCGTCAAGCGCAACAATTGCGGCAAGGCGCTCGATATCGCCCGCCAGGCCCGCGACATGCATGGCGGCAACGGCATCCAGATCGGCTACCACGTGATGCGCCACGCGCAGAACCTCGAGACCGTCAACACCTATGAGGGCACGCATGACGTGCATGCGCTGATCCTTGGACGGGCGCAGACGGGGATACAGGCGTTCTTTTGAGCGACTTTAAGCCGGCAACGGGTTCTTTAGTTTAGGTGCGCCGCAACATCCGCTTGGAGAATGGCGGCCAGATGTGGCAGGGTTCGGCCAGCTAAACGCCGATCCCGGGGCCCCATGGCAATTCTGGCAGCCGTCTATCACCTGACCCACTACAAATATGACCGGCCGGTGGTGCTCGGCCCTCAAATCATCAGGCTTCAGCCTGCACCGCATTCCCGCACCAAGGTGTTGAGCCATTCGCTGAAGGTCGAACCGGCGAACCATTTCGTCAATCTGCAACAGGATCCCTACGGCAATTTCCTCGCCCGGTTCGTCTTTCCCGAGCCGGTGACGGAGCTGAAGATCGAGGTCGACCTCGTCGCCGACATGACCGTCTACAATCCGTTCGACTTCTTCGTCGAACCGTCGGCGGAGGCGTTCCCGTTCGATTATCCCGAGGAAATCAGGGAGGATCTGGCCATCTACCGGACACCGGAGCCGGCGGGGCCGCTTCTCTCGGCTTTCCTGGAATCCGTCGACCGCAGCGCGCCCAACACGGTCAATTTCCTCGTCGACCTCAATGCAAGGCTGCAGCGCGAGATCGCCTATATCGTGCGCATGGAGACCGGCGTCTTCTCACCGGAGGAAACGCTGGCCGCGGGCAAGGGTTCGTGCCGCGATTCAAGCTGGCTGCTGGTGCAGATCCTGCGCAATCTCGGCATCGCCGCGCGCTTCGTCTCGGGCTACCTGATCCAACTCAAGCCCGACCTTGTCGCGCTGGATGGGCCCGCAGGTACATCGGTCGATTTCACCGACCTGCATGCCTGGTGCGAGGTCTATCTTCCCGGCGCCGGCTGGATCGGCTTCGACCCGACCTCCGGCCTGCTCACCGGCGAGAGCCATGTGCCGCTGGCCGCGACACCGCATTTCCGCAATGCGGCACCGATTTCGGGCATGGCGAGCTTTGCCAATGTCGAGTTCGGCTTCGACATGCGGGTCGATCGCATCGCCGAACATCCGCGCATCACCAAGCCGTTCTCGGATGAAAGCTGGCAGGCGCTGGACGCGCTCGGCAACAAGGTCGATGCCGCGCTCGCGGCCGGGGATGTGCGGCTGACGATGGGCGGCGAGCCGACCTTCGTGTCGATCGACGATTTCGAATCCGCCGAGTGGAACACGGCCGCCGTCGGGCCGACCAAGCGCGAAAAGGCCGACGCGCTGATCCGCCGGCTGCGCGAGCGCTTCGCGCCGGGAGGCTTTCTGCACTACGGCCAGGGCAAATGGTATCCCGGCGAAAGCCTGCCGCGCTGGACGTTTTCGCTCTACTGGCGCGCCGACGGCGAGCCGGTATGGAGCGACCCGTCGCTGATCGCGCGGGAGAAAAGCTCGGCCGATATCGGGCCGAAACAGGCCGAAAGCCTGCTGACGGCGATCGCCGGCGAGCTCGGCATCGACACCTCCATGGTCAGCGAAGCCTATGAGGACCCAGCCGAATGGCTGCTCAAGGAAGGCAAGCTGCCCGACAATGTCGACCCGTCCAACTCCAAGCTGGAAGACCCGGAAGAGCGCAGCCGCATGGCGAAGGTGTTCGAGCGCGGGCTGACCAAGCCGTCCGGCTATGTGCTGCCGGTTCAGCGCTGGAACAGCCAGGCGTCCGGCCAGCGCTGGCGGTCGGAAAAATGGACGACGCGGCGCGGCCGGTTGTTCCTGGTGCCCGGCGATTCGCCGGTCGGCTATCGTCTGCCGTTGGGAACGCTGCCCTATGTGCCGCCGGCGCAATTTCCCTACATCGTGCCTGTCGATCCGTCGCTGCCGCGTGGGCCGCTCCCCGTGCGGGAAGCGATCTTGCCGACGGCCGCTCCGGCCGAACTGGAAGGCGCCGACGAAATGGCCCGCCGCCAGCAGGCGGTATCCTTCACCGCTGTCAGTGGCCAGCAGGACCGCGTCGAGCAGGAGATCACCGAAATCGGCGGGGCGGTGCGCACGGCACTTTCGGTCGAACCGCGTGACGGAAGGCTGTGCGTTTTCATGCCGCCGGTCGAGGCGCTGGAAGACTATCTCGAACTCGTGGCCGCTGCCGAGAACGCTGCAAAGGCGATAGGCCTTCCCGTGCATATCGAGGGCTACGGCCCGCCGCACGATCCGCGCCTCAACGTCATCCGCGTGGCACCCGATCCCGGCGTCATCGAGGTCAACATCCATCCCGCCTCGAACTGGCAGGATTGCGTGGCGACCACGACGGCGATCTACGAGGAGGCGCGGCAGACGCGGCTGGGCGCCGACAAGTTCATGATCGACGGCCGCCACACCGGTACCGGCGGCGGCAACCATGTCGTGGTCGGCGGCGCCACGCCCAACGACAGCCCGTTCCTGCGCCGGCCCGATCTGTTGAAAAGCCTGGTGCTGCAATGGCAGCGGCGTCCCTCGCTGTCCTATCTCTTCTCCGGCCTGTTCATCGGCCCGACCAGCCAGGCGCCGCGCTTCGACGAGGCCCGACACGATTCGCTCTATGAGCTCGAGATCGCGATGGCGCAGGTGCCGCATCCCGACCAGGGTAATCCACCTCTGCCATGGCTGGTCGACCGCCTGTTCCGCAATCTGTTGACCGACGTCACCGGCAATACGCACCGCTCGGAAATCTGTATCGACAAGCTGTTTTCCCCCGATGGCCCAACTGGCCGGCTTGGCCTTGTCGAATTCCGTGGATTCGAGATGCCACCCAATGCGCGCATGTCTCTGGCGCAGCAGTTGCTGGTCAGGGCAATCATCGCACGCGCCTGGAAGAACCCGCTCGACGGGCGCTTCGTGCGCTGGGGCACCTCGCTGCATGACCGCTTCATGCTGCCGCACTATGTCTGGGCGGATTTTCTCGAGGTGCTCGACGACCTCAAGCTCAACGGCTTCGAGTTTCGGCCCGAATGGTTCGACGCCCAGCTCGAATTCCGCTTTCCCTTCTGCGGCGAAGTCCAGCATGCCGGCATCAAGCTGGAGCTCAGGCAGGCGCTGGAGCCGTGGCATGTGATGGGCGAGCAGGGCGCGATCGGCGGCACGGTGCGTTTCGTCGATTCCTCGGTCGAACGGCTGCAGGTCAAGGCCGAAGGTCTCAATCCGGAGCGCCACGCGATCGTCTGCAACGGCCGCATCGTGCCGATGAGGGTTACCGACGACAGGGAGGTCGCGGTGGCGGGCGTGCGCTTCAAGGCCTGGCAGCCGGCCTCGGGGCTGCATCCCGCGCTGCCGGTCAACACGCCGCTGGTATTCGACATCTATGATCGCTGGTCCGGCAGGGCGGTAGGCGGCTGCGTCTACCATGTCGCGCATCCCGGTGGGCGCAACTACGACACTTTCCCGGTCAACGGCAACGAGGCGGAGGCACGGCGGCTCGCCCGCTTCGAACCGCGCGGCCATACGCCGTCCGGCTATGTGTTGCGCGAGGAACAGCCGGCGGAAGATTTCCCGATGACCCTTGACCTCAGGCGTCCACCAAGACTGTGATCTGACATGGCAAAGGGGAATCACAAAAGGGTACGCGGCAAGCCGCAGGCCCACAGCCTGCTGGAGCACTACCAGCCGATCGATGGCGTCGTCGACGAGATGGTTGACGCTTCGGGCAATCCCCGTCCGGTCTGGAAGCATTTTGTCGAGGCGCTGGACGAACTCGGGGCCGAAAAGCTCGGTCAGCGCTTCGCCCGCGCCGACCAGTATCTGCGTGATGCCGGTGTTTACTACCGCGTCTATGACAAGGCGGGCGCCAACGAGCGCGAATGGCCGCTGGCGCATATTCCCGTGCTCATCGAGGACAGCGAGTGGCAGGCGATCAGCGCCGGCCTGGTGCAGCGCGCCGACCTGTTCGAGGAAATTGTCGCCGATATCCATGGGCAGAACCGGCTGATCGACAAAGGCATCCTGCCGGCAGGGCTGATCGCGGCAAGCCCCGAATATTTGCGACCCGTGGTTGGCACCACGCCGGCGGGGGGGCATTTCCTGCACTTCTGCGCCTTCGAACTCGGCCGGGGCCCTGACGGCCGCTGGTGGGTGCTGGGCGACCGCACCCAGGCGCCTTCAGGCGCCGGTTTCGCGCTGGAGAACCGCGTCGCCACCACGCGCGCCTTGTCCGACATCTATGGCGAGATGCATGTGCACCGGCTCGCCGGCTTCTTCCGTCGTTTCCGCGATGCGCTGATCGGCATGGCAAAGGAGAGCGACGGCCGCGTCGCCATCCTGACGCCGGGCCCCCTCAACGAAACCTACTACGAACACGCCTATATCGCCCGCTACCTCGGCATCATGCTGCTCGAAGGCGAGGATCTGACCGTTTCCGGCGGCAGGCTGATGGTGCGCACCGTGTCCGGCCTGATGCCGATCAGCGTGCTGTGGAGGCGGCTCGACGCCGCCTTCGCCGATCCGCTCGAACTGCGCCCGGATTCGCAGATCGGCACGCCGGGCCTGGTCGAAGCGATCCGGCAAGGCACGGTGTCCACCGTCAATGCGCTTGGCTCTGGCCTGATGGAGACGCGTGCGCTGCTTGCCTTCCTGCCCAAGATCGCGCGCGAATTGTGGGGCGAGGAGCTGCTTTTGCCCAGTGTGGCGACATGGTGGTGCGGGCAGGAGACGGAGCGCGCCCATGTGCTCGCCAATATCGATCGCATGGTGGTCGGCCCGGCGCTGTCGACAAGACTTGCCTTTGAGGATGACGGACAGACAAAGCTCGGCTCGGCGCTGTCGGTCGGGGAACGGGCGGAGCTGGTGGCGCGCATCGAACGCGATGGCGAGGCCTTCGTTGGCCAGGAAGCGGTGACGCTTTCGACGACGCCCGTCTATGTCGGCGGCTGGCTGGAGCCCCGGCCGGCGAGCCTGCGCGTCTATCTGGCGCGCACGCCCGAGGGCTGGACGGTTATGCCGGGCGGTTTCGCCCGTGTCGGCCTGTCGCTCGACCCGACGGCGATCGCCATGCAGCGCGGCGGCCAGGCGGCCGATGTCTGGGTGGTCAGTGACAAACCGGTCGAGCGCGAGACGCTGCTGCCGCAAGAGGGTGACAGCTTCAACCGCACCAAGCCGGGCAGCCTGCCCAGCCGCGCGGCGGAAAACCTGACCTGGCTCGGCCGCTACATCGAACGTTCGGAAGACACCGTGCGCATCCTGCGCGCCTATCATGTGCGGCTCGCCGAAACATCCGATCCCGACATGCCGCTGCTGGCCGACATCAGGGACTATCTCGAACCGTTCGGCATCGATGTCGAGACGGCGATCCCGTCAGGATTGATCGGTACGCTCGACAGCGCCGTCTACAGCGCCGGCCAGATCCGCGATCGTTTCTCGCCGGATGGCTGGCTGGCGCTCAAGGATTTGTCGAAGACCATCCATCAGTTCGCTACCACCGTGGCGCCCGGCGACGACGCGACGCGGGCCATGACCGTCATCCTGCGCAAGCTTGCCGGATTCTCAGGCCTTTTGCATGAGAACATGTACCGGTTCGCGGGCTGGCGCTTCCTCGAGATCGGCCGGCGGCTGGAGCGCGGCATCCAGATCGCCGGCACGCTGGCCCGACTGACCGGCAGCAAGGCGCCGGATGGCGCGCTGGATATGATGCTGGAGATCGGCGACAGCGTCATGACCCATCGCCGGCAATATCCGGTGCAGGCCGGCCGGCGCACGGTGATCGATCTCCTGGCGCTCGATCCGCTCAATCCACGCTCCATCCTGTTCCAGTTGGAAAGGCTGAAGGCCGAGATCGGGCTGTTGCCGACGACAGGCGGCGAGGGGCATATGTCGGCAGCGGCCAAGGAGATCCTGCAGCTCAACACGGCCATCGCCATCAAGGAACCGGCTGACATGACGACGAAGGCGCTGAACGAACTCGCCAGCGAAATCGGCGGCCTCTACAACAGCCTCGCCAGAGCCTATTTCGGCTAGAAAGCAATGGCCATGCTGTACGACATCCGGCTTCTGCTCCATTACGACTACGCCGCCGCTGCCGGCGGCGGCCGGCATCAGGTGCGGGTGCTGCCGCCGACCATCAGCGGCGTGCAACGGGTCATCGCCGCTTCGCTGTCCTTCGAGCCGGCGCCCAATGAACGATCCGACTTCACCGATTTTTTCGGCAACAACGTCACCTCGATCGCGTTTCGCGACGCGCATGAAGCGCTCGACATAAGGATGAGCGCGCGCGTGGCGGTGTCGCGGCCCGAGCCCGGGCTCGACGTGTCGCCCGATATCGTCCGGCTGAGGCGGGAACTCGCCGCCGTGCGGTCGCTGGCGCCCGCCTCGCCGCATCACTTCTTGGCGGCAAGCGGTCACGCCGGAATGGACGCGGCGATCACCGCCTATGCGCAAGGCAGCGTCGGCGGCTCGACCGCCGGCACGGCGATGAGCCTCTGCAAGCGCATCCACCATGATTTCACCTATGATGGCGAAGCGACCACGGTGCGGACCCGGGCCAGCGATGCCTTCCGGCTGAAGCGCGGGGTCTGCCAGGATTTCTCCCACATCATGATCGCCGGGCTGCGCGGTCTCGGCATTCCGGCCGGCTATGTCAGCGGCTTCCTGCGTACCATTCCGCCCAAGGGCAAGCCCCGGCTGGAAGGTGCGGATGCCATGCATGCCTGGGTCAAGGTCTGGTGCGGGCGTGATGCCGGCTGGCAGGAATTCGACCCGACCAACGGCATGCGGGCTTCCAACGACCATATCACTGTCGGTTACGGGCGCGACTATTCGGATGTGGCGCCCATCGTCGGTGTGCTGAAGACGACCGGCGGACAGGTCGGGGAGCAGGCCGTGGACGTCATCCCGGTGGTGCTCGAAAAGGCGTGAAAACGGGCGCGCCGACTTGCCCGGCGCCGCGAGTGCCCGCGATAGATGGAGTAGACTTCTCAAACATCGATGAGGCCATTGGAGCAGTTCACCGTTTCACGGAAACGGCGAGCCGCTCTAACTCCTTGATTTGGCGCAATTCCGAACGGAAAAACCGTTTCGCACTTTACCTGGAATTGCTTTAGTCTGTATTCGTTCCGAGGGAGAATAGTCTAAAGCGGCTGCGTACAGGTGCGGGTTTGTCATTGAAAACTGTCAGCGTCGTCATACCCGCGCACAATGCGGCGGCAACGATTGCCAAAACGCTGGCGTCGCTTGGCGGAGAGGCCGGGTTTATCGGCGAGATTCTGCTGGTCGACGATCAATCGACCGATGGCACGGCCGATGCTGCGCGGCAGGCGGCCGCGCGATCCTCCCTGCCGCTCCGTGTGCTGCCGGCCAATTGCCGCGACGCCGGCGGCGCCCGCAACCTGGCGCTCGATGAGGCGATCCATCCATGGGTCTACCTGATCGATGCCGACGACCTGCATCTTCAGGGTGGCTTGCGCTCCTTGCTGTCGCAAGCGGAAAGCCAGCCCAAGGCCGACATGATCGTCGGCGCCTTCCGGCGCAGGGTGAACGGCGAGGACCGGCAGATCAAGGTGCCAAACGGATATACCGCGGCCTGCCTCACCAATGCCTCCGCCTATGTGAAGGGGGATATACGCTCGGTGGCGGTGGGCAGTGTGCTGGCTTCCCGGCGTCTCATCGGCGAGACCCGGTTCCCGGTCGGGCTCGCCTTCGATGAGGACACGCTGTTCTGGGCGCGGCTGATGAGCAAGGCGTCGCTGGCCATGGTTCAGCGTCCCGTCATGATTTACGAAGTTTCAGCGGAGCGCTCCGATGATCGCTTCACGGTCAACCCGGCGCGCCGCTTCCTGGATTGGCGCCGGGAGTTGCGGAAGCTCACCGATTGCGGCATCCCGATTTCGGCACTGAAAGCCAGGGAGGGCCTTGTCGCGCTCAAGATCGCCCGCGTCCACTATGCGCGGGGCGACCTGGAGACCGCGTCGCGCTTCCTGGCAGTGGCCGCGGCCGCACCGAAGCGGCGTTCGGAAGCCTGGCGCTGCCTGCGCTACACGCTCAAGCTCAAGGTGCGGCGCCGGCTGTCCTTTCCGCTGACCCAGATGCAGGGCGCGTTGTAGGCCTCGCGCCGCGCCAGGCGCCGACGCCAGCAGGATCGCCTGCTTTGCAGACGGCGTGTGGAACCAGCAGTCAACCAGCAGCTTATCTACGCGTATTTGCGTGGAGCTTACATGCTGCAGAGATCAGGACTGTCGCTCAGCCCGTCGGCGGAGACAGATGCATTGCCGCGGAACGGGGCGCAAAGCTCAGCCGAGCATGCCGCGCTGACCTATGTCAGCGATGCCGAGCCCGGTATCCGCCGGCTGAAGGCTGGCAAGGGATTTACTTACAGAGGACCGGAGGGGAAAGCGGTGTCCGATGCCGCCAGGGCGCGCATCGCGGCGATCGTCATTCCGCCGGCCTGGACCGATGTCTGGATTTCGCCCGATCCGAACGGGCATATCCAGGCGACCGGGAGGGATCAGCGGGGGCGCAAGCAGTATCGCTATCATCCGCAATGGGCCGAGGAGCGCGACGGCGCCAAATATTCGAGCCTCGTCGCTTTCGCCCAAAGCCTGCCGGACCTTCGGCGCAGGATCGACAGCGACCTGCGCCGTCGCGGCCTGCCGCTCGAACGCGTGGTCGCCGCGGTGGTCTGGCTGCTCGACAACACGATGATCCGCGTCGGCAATGCCGCCTATGCACGCGACAACAAGAGCTTCGGCCTGACGACATTGCGGGACCGGCATGTCGACATCAAGGGATCGAGCCTGCGCTTTGCCTTCAAGGGCAAGTCCGGCAAGGAATGGAGATTGAAGCTGGTCGACCGCCGCATCGCCGGGATCGTTCGGGGCGCGCAGGACCTGCCGGGGCAGAAGCTGTTCCAATATCTCGACGAGGACGGCAACAGGCGCCCTGTGCGCTCCGACGACGTCAACCACTATATACGCGAAGCGGTCGGCGACGCGTTCAGTTCGAAGCATTTCCGCACTTGGGGCGGCACCATCCACGCCGCGTCGCTGTTTGCGCAGACGGAACTGCCCGAAAGCCAGGCGCAGCAAAAGCGGGTGATGAACAGCGTCATCGACAAGGTGGCCGAGCGGCTGGGCAACACTCGTGCGGTCTGCCGCAAATGCTATATCCATCCGCAGGTTTTCGAGGCCTGGTCGCAGGGACGGCTGCTTGCCGAAATGGCGGAAGCCAACAAGCGCAAGCGGTCCATAGACGGTCTCGATGAGGAGGAGGCGCTTGTGCTGAGATGGCTGGAAACACACGAAAGCTAACCCGGCGCGACTGACGAACACCGAATCCGCAGCTGCCGGATTTTTTTATCGACGCCGTGTCGGGATCGGTCCTACTGTTTCGTCCTTTGATACAGAAAGGACCGATCATGCTCTACGCCATCCTGTGCTATGCTTCCGAAGACGTCGTCAGCTCCTGGAGCAAGGCGCAGGACGACGAAGTGATGGCCAATCTCCTCAACGTCCAGGACAAGTATGCCAAGGCCGGCCGGCTTGGCCCGGTGGCGCGGCTTTTGCCGACGACAGCGGCGACGACGCTGCGGAAGGTCAAGGGCGAATCCGTTGTCATCGACGGGCCGTTCGCCGAGACCAAGGAACAATTCCTTGGCTTCTACACGCTCGAATGCGCCGATCTCGACGAGGCCGTGGAATTCGCCCGCGAACTCTCCGAGGTCAACCCCAGCGGCGGCTCGTATGAGATCAGGCCGGTGTCCGTCTTCAATCCCACCGGGGTTGCCGTATGACCGAACTTGCCTGGATAAGCTCGGCCATCAGTGCCGCCCGTCCGCAGGCGATGGGCGCGCTGCTGCGCTATTTCCGCGACCTGGACACCGCGGAAGAAGCTTTCCAGGATGCCTGCCTCAGGGCGCTCAAGAACTGGCCGCAGAATGGACCGCCACGCGATCCAGCGGCCTGGCTGATCTTTGTCGGCCGCAACAGCGGCATCGACGCGGTGCGCAAGCGCGCCAAGCAGGCGCCGATGCCGGAGGAAGACCAGATTTCCGATCTGGAAGACGCCGAGAGCGACATCGCCGAGCGGCTCGATGGCGCGCATTACCGCGACGACATATTGCGGCTGCTGTTCATCTGCTGTCACCCTGATTTGCCCGCGACGCAGCAGATCGCGGTCGCGCTGCGCATCGTCTCCGGCCTCACCGTCAAGCAGATCGCGCGTGCCTTCCTGGTCGGCGAGAGCGCCATGGAACAGCGCATCACCCGCGCCAAGGCGCGCATTGCCGATGCCGGCGTACCGTTCGAGACGCCAGGCGCGGTCGAGCGCTCCGAACGGCTCGCTGCGGTCGCCGCGATGGTCTACCTGATCTTCAACGAGGGGTACTCGACCAACAGCGGCGAAGCGCCGGCCCGCGCGCCGCTGTGCGAGGAGGCGATCCGCCTGGCCCGGCTGCTGCTGAGGCTATTCCAGACCGAGCCGGAGATCATGGGGCTGACGGCATTGCTTCTGCTGCAGCACGCGCGCGCACCGGCCCGTTTCGACGGCGACGGCGAGATCGTGCTGCTCGAGGACCAGGATCGGCGCCTGTGGAGCCGCAAGATGATCGAGGAAGGGCTGGCGCTGGTCGACAAGGCCCTGCGCCACCGCAAGCCCGGTCCTTATCAGGTGCAAGCGGCGATCGCCGCACTCCATGCGCGGGCGGCGAAAGCCGAGGACACGGATTGGGTGGAGATCGACCTGCTTTACGGCCTGCTCGAACAGATGCAGCCGTCGCCGGTCATCACCCTCAACCGTGCGGTCGCGGTCGCCAAGGTGCGTGGACCGGAAGCGGCGCTGGCGATGATCGAGCCGCTCGAGCCGAGGCTTTCCGGCTATTTCCATTTCTTCGGCCTCAAGGGCGGGCTTCTGATGCAGCTCGACCGGGGCGAGGAGGCACGCATTGCCTTCGACCGCGCCATCGCGCTGGCCAACACGGCGGCGGAAGCGGCCCATATCCGCATGCATATCGACCGCCTGATCAAGGACGGCGCCGTGCGCGCGCCGACGAAAAAGGCAAACTGAGCACCCTCTGCCCGTTCATCCCAAGGATCGTCTGGCTCAATCGTGGGGCTTGGACTTGGACCATGCCGGGGTGGCGATTTTCCCCTGAAACAGGTAATGGCACGCCATGACAGCCCCTTCCAGCCGCGACGGCGCCGGGAAGGCATGGCGCAAGGCGTTGACCCCAGCCATATGAGCGGCGGGATCTGAAAGGAACAAAAATGACGATAGCGAAGGAAACGGCCGAGCTTCTGGCGAAACTGGGCGTGGCCAAGGAGGCGCTTGACGGCGGCGACCTGATCGTGCGCAGCCCGGTGACGGGTGAGCAGATCGCGGCGCTGAAGACGATCTCGCCGGCCGATGCGGCAAAGACCATCGACGGAGCGCACAAGGCATTCCAGTCCTGGCGGCTGGTGCCAGGTCCCAAGCGCGGCGAACTGGTGCGGCTGCTGGGCGAGGAACTGCGCGCGCACAAGGCTGAGCTTGGCCGGCTGGTGTCGATCGAGGTCGGCAAGATCCCCTCCGAAGGGCTCGGCGAAGTGCAGGAAATGATCGACATCTGCGATTTCGCCGTCGGTCTGTCCCGTCAATTGTACGGGCTGACCATCGCCACCGAGCGTCCCGGCCACCGTATGATGGAAACCTGGCATCCGCTGGGCGTCGTCGGTGTCATCTCGGCTTTCAACTTCCCGGTCGCGGTGTGGTCGTGGAACGCGGCGCTTGCCCTGGTCTGCGGCGATGCCGTGGTATGGAAACCTTCCGAGAAGACGCCGCTGACGGCGCTTGCCTGCGAAGCGATCTTCAAGCGTGCCGTCAAGCGTTTCGGCCCCGACGCACCGCAAGGCCTGGCGCCGGTGCTGATCGGCGACCGCGCGGTCGGCGAGATCCTGGTCGATCATCCCAAGGTGCCGCTGGTTTCGGCCACCGGCTCGACCCGCATGGGCCGGGATGTCGGTCCTCGCCTGGCCAAGCGTTTTGCACGCGCAGTGCTGGAACTGGGCGGCAACAATGCCGGCATCGTGTGCCCGACGGCCGATCTCGACATGGCGCTGCGCGCCATCGCCTTCGGCGCCATGGGCACGGCCGGCCAGCGCTGCACGACGCTGCGCCGCCTGTTCGTCCATGACAGCGTCTACGATGCCTTGGTGCCGCGCCTAAAGAAGGCCTATCAGAGCGTTTCGGTCGGCAATCCGCTGGAGACCTCCTCGCTGGTTGGGCCGTTGATCGACAAGGCCGCGTTCGATGCCATGCAGAAGGCCCTGAGCGAAGCGACCGACCATGGCGGCAAGGTGACCGGCGGGACGCGTGTCGAGAACGGCCATCCCGATGCCTATTATGTCCATCCGGCGCTGGTCGAAATGCCGAAACAGGTTGCACCGGTGACGGAAGAGACCTTCGCGCCGATCCTCTATGTGATGAAGTATTCCGACTTCGATGCCGTCCTCGACGAGCACAATGCTGTCGGCGCCGGCCTGTCGTCGTCGATCTTCACCCGTGACCTGCAGGAATCCGAGCGCTTCCTCGGTGTGGACGGCTCGGATTGCGGCATCGCCAACGTCAACATCGGCACCTCCGGGGCCGAAATCGGCGGCGCGTTCGGTGGTGAAAAGGAAACTGGGGGCGGCCGCGAGAGCGGCTCCGATGCGTGGAAGGCCTATATGCGCCGCGCCACCAACACGGTGAACTATTCCAAGGCGCTGCCGCTCGCCCAAGGCGTCTCGTTCGACATCGATTGAGAATGCCAGGGGTGCCCCCGTCAGGTCGATCAGCTGCGCGAGCATCAATCGACACAGGTGGAGGGTGTACACGCGGCTGTAACGCTGGACAGCTTCCGACACTTGTCCAGCGTCGGCTTTTTCGTAACTGGGCGCTGGCAGAGCCTGCCGACGCTGCCGAGGTCGTCGGCGTCGCGCAGCCACGCAAACGCGGAACCGGTCAATCCACCTGTTCTGGCACAATTCCGGACGGAAACGTATCACGGCTGAAATGGCTCTCGTGTGCCGCTGCTCAGCCGTCGCCTTGCGATGGCGGGAAGCAGGCCTTGAAGGCCGTGTCGACGACGGCCAGCTTGGCCGCCTGGACGGTCATGTATTCCTCGTAAAATCGGTGCGACACCCACATCACCGAATGGCCGCGCTGACCAAGCCAGCCAATGCTGCCGAGCTCCTCTGCCGTGCGCAGTTTGCGGCCGAGATGGGTCCGCGACAGCTTGAGCCATTTGGCGAAGTCACCGATCGAAACCACGCTGGTCGGAATCCGCTCCAGGCCGGCGTGGGCGGGGTCGATGCCCGACATCAGCCAGTCCATGACGATGCCGCCATTGTTGAGCCAGATGAACAGGGAAAAGGTCTGGTTGGGTTCGCGCACCGGCTTGGACGCAAGCAGTCCGTCAGCCACCAGGGGCTGCAGCGTGGCAAGCATCTCGGGACGCTCCAAATATCTGGCCAGCCGGTCGCCGCCGTCGATATGGTCAAGCGTGCGCAGATGGGCTGTTACCCAGCCGGTGAATCGCTCGATGGTCGCCGCTGTCGGCTGCAGGGGATGCGTGCGACCGTCCCCACCCGCCACATACTCGGCGATGTTGTAGTGCAGCATCTCCTTGATGAAGGCGTCCGCGGTATTGCGGCTGGCCACCGCATTCTTGTGCACGACCTCGATGAAACGCGATACGGTCAGTTCCTTGCGGCGGTCATTCGGGTCGCGCCTGAAGTGCATGGCAAGGCCGACATGACCCAACAGCCAACGCTGCTGGGTGGCAAAGATGGAAGCCAGCCGCGGGCTTTCCTCGTAGATACGGATCAGGGACTGCGACTGTTCCTGAACGTAGCGGTGCAAGGCCGGATGGCCGGCTATGTCTTCCAGATTCAGCGCTGATCTCCCGATGCTTTGAATCACCTCGGATGGCGAGGTTGCGTTCCCCATTTTCCAGTCTTCACCACGCGTGTCCAGACGTACCAATTGCGAAGGACAGGGCCAGCCGAGCCACAGATCCACGGCACGGTTACATGCGCATTCCGCCAACCGCTTGCCATGGCTTGGAAAACGCCTCCCAACTATGGTCAGCCGAACGGTGGAATCCAGCCAAGCGAGCGGCGTGGTGCGACGGTTGTCCGCAGGGGCATTTCCTTTTGCTGGTCCATGGAGGCATCTTTCACCCCCATCACCCCCGGCGAAGTCGAATTAACGGTTGGACAGGTTCGATCCCACCTTCCGGCTGGAGGTCAGGCCGGCCCGGCGGGGTCAAGTCGCTTCACTCGGCGGCCTGGACCCGATTGGCCGCGATGATCGCCCGGATCTCGGACCGGCAGGAGCCGCAATTGGTGCCCGCCTTCAGCGTGGCGCCGATGGCGTCGACGCTGGTGCAGCCAGCCGCCACGGCAGCCGTGATCTGGTTGACCCCAACGTTGAAACAGGAGCAGACGGTCGCGCCGGCATCTGGCCGCTCGGCACCGGCGCGGCCGGCGACGATCCTGAAACGCTGCCGCTGGCTGGCGTGGACCTCATCGAGTTGCTCGGCCGCCCAGCCGCGCGACACCGCGACCGGACCGGGCGCGATGAACAAGGCACCCGCCAGATGCTCGCCGTCGAAGGCGGCGATGCGGTGCTGGCCGGCCTCGCGGTCGTGATAGGCAAGCATTTCGCCATCCGCAGCATCGAAGAGCGAACCGGCGAAGGCCGTCCAGTCGACATCGTCGCGGGCAAAGGCGAGCTCGACCCGCCAGCCGCCCCGGCATCTGGCTACCGCCCAATAGTCGGCCATCGCCACGGGCCTTTTGCGTGTCACGGCAAAGCCGAATGCCCGAGCGGTGAATTTCTGGATGCGGGCCGCGACATGCTTCAGCGCCGGCTGGCCCGACACCGGATCGGTAAGCGATGTGGTGAGCGTGTCGAGCCGACCCCTGGCGGCGAATTGATCGGTCCAGTGCATCGGCGCGAACAGGCTGCCCTGACGCTGGCGCGTGGTCACCAGCGCGCGGACCAGCACTTCGCCGCGCGGAGTCGAGAGGCGTGCGATGTCGGCATCGCCAAGGCAGTGGCGTTGCGCATCCACCGGGTGGATTTCGACGAAGGGCTCGGCGATGTGCTGGGACAGGCGCGGGCTTTTGCCGGTGCGCGTCATGGTATGCCAGTGGTCGCGGATGCGGCCGGTGTTGAGGATGAGCGGGAAGTCGGGGGTGATGCGGGTTTCGACGATTGGGCGGATGGCGATGAAGCGCGCCTTGCGGTCGGGGGTGTAGAAGTTGCCGTTGGCGAAGAAGCGGGTGGGCTGGTGCCCGTTCGAGTTGACCGAGTCGGGCAGAGGTTCAGCTTGAGTACTTCCGCCTGGCTGAAGTGCTGGCCATTGGAATGGCGCCAACGCCTCGTAGTCTTCGGCGTCAACATCAGCATAACTGCCAATGTCAAAATCCCGCGCGCCGTCATTCTCGAATCCTGACAACGCGGCGTGCTCGGCAAAAATCTCCGCTGGCGTCTCATGCGCGAACGCCTCGTCAAAGCCCATGCGCCGCGCCACCTCGGCAATGATCCACCAGTCAGGCCGCGCCTCGCCAGGGGTCGGCAAGAACGCGCGCTGGCGCGAGATGCGGCGCTCGGAATTGGTGACGGTGCCGTCCTTCTCGCCCCAGGCCGTCGCCGGCAGCCGGACATGGGCATGGCGGACCGTGTCGGTCTCGGCCAGCACGTCCGACACCACGACGAAGGGGCAGGCCTTGATCGCCGCTTCGACGGCGCCTGCATCCGGCATCGAATCGACCGGGTTGGTGGCCATGATCCACAGTGCTTTCACGCGCCCGTCGGCAACCGCCTTGAACATCTCGACCGCCTTGAGGCCGGGCTTGCCTGCAATCTCCGGTGTCTTCCAGAAGCGACGCACGCGTTCGCGATGCTCGAGATTTTCGATCTCCATGTGGGCGGCGAGCATGTTGGCCATGCCGCCGACCTCGCGGCCGCCCATGGCATTGGGCTGGCCGGTGACCGAGAACGGTCCGGCGCCGGGCTTTCCGATACGGCCAGTGGCAAGATGGCAGTTGATGATGGCGTTGACCTTGTCGGTGCCCTGGGACGACTGGTTGACGCCCTGGCTATAGACGGTGACGGTCTTTTCGGTCCTGGCAAACAGGCTGTAGAAACGGCCGAGCTCGTCTTCGCTGAGCCCCGTGGCGGCAGCGACGCCGGCAAGGTCGAGCGCCGAGGCGGCGAACAGTGCCTGTCCAAAGCCGGACGTATGCGCCGTGATATAGGCACGGTCGAGCGCATTGTGCTGACCGAGCCATGCCAGCAGGCCGGTGAACAGGGCGACGTCGCCATCCGGCGCGATCGCCAGGTGCATGTCGGCGATATCAGATGTCATGGTGCGGCGCGGGTCGACCAGCACCACCTTCATCTCGGGCCGTTTTTCGCGGGCAGCCGCGATGCGCTGATAAAGCACCGGATGGCACCAGGCGAGGTTGGATCCGACCAGCACGACCAGATCAGCCAGTTCCAGATCCTCGTAGCTTCCCGGCACCGTGTCGGAGCCGAAGGCGCGGCGGTGGCCGGCGACGGACGAAGCCATGCAGAGCCGCGAATTGGTGTCGATGTTGGCCGAGCCGACAAAGCCCTTCATCAGCTTGTTGGCGAGGTAGTAATCCTCGGTCAGCAACTGGCCGGAGACGTAGAAGGCGACCGCGTCGGGACCATGGTCGGTAACGACTTGCGAGAAGGTCGAGGCGACGAGGTCGAGCGCCTCGTCCCAAGAGGAGCCCCGGCCGTGGATTTGCGGACGGAGCAACCGGCCGTCGAGGCCGATGGTCTCGGCGAGCGCGGAGCCCTTCGAGCAGAGCCGGCCGAAATTCGCCGGATGATCGGGGTCGCCACGGACGGACACCTGCCCGTCCGTGGCGACCTTTGCCAGCACGCCGCAGCCCACCCCGCAATAGGGGCAGGTGGTCCTCACCTCTCGCGCGTCAACGATCTCCATGTCAGGCGGCGCGGCTGGCCAGCGCTTCCAGCGCAATGAACAGGCGCTCGCCTTCCCGCTTCACGGGAATGGTGCGCACGGCGCCTTCGTCGGCGCCAAGCGCCTTGCCCGTCTCCAGCGAGATGACCCAATTGTGCAGAGGGCACGTCACGGCCGCGCCATGGATGATGCCCTGGCTCAGCGGTCCGCCCTTGTGAGGGCAGTGGTCCTCGATGGCGAAGACCGCGTCGTCCGCTGTGCGGAAGACGGCGATCTTGCCTTGTGGTGTGGCGACGCAACGCGCGCCCCGCCGGGGAATGTCGGAGAGGGTGCCGATGGCGATCCAGTTCATAGCACTGCCTTTGCTTGATAGGATCGCGCCCAGGCGCCCCCCTCTGTCCTGCCGGACATCTCCCCCTCAAGGGGGGAGATTGGCAGCTTCAGGCTCACCGCCCATTCTGCAACGTCGACAATTGGCGAAGGCCGCCATGGTGATCGATCTCCCCCCTTGAGGGGGAGATGGCCGGCAGGCCAGAGGGGGGTGGCTCGCGCTGACATCTCCATCACTCCGCCGCCTGCGCAAACCCGACCGAAGCCATCGGCCGGAACTCGTGCTTGTCCTTGCCGGAGACGCGCTCGGACCACGGATCGACCTGGGCAAACTTCTGCGAAAAGACGAAGCGCTCGTAATAGGCTCGACGCTTCTCGCCATCGTCCATGATCTGGCGCTTGACCTCGGCTATGCCGATGCGCTTGGCCCATTTGTAGATGCGCTCGAGGTATCGGCCTTGCTCGCGATACATCTGCGTCAGCGCCACGATGTGCTCCAGCGCCTCGTCCTCGGTCCTGACCAGGCCGAGCACTTCCGTGCCCTTGATATCGAGACCGGCGGCACCGGCGAAGTGGATCTCGTAGCCGCTGTCGACGCAGATCACGCCGACATCCTTGCACGTCGCCTCGGCGCAGTTGCGCGGACAACCCGACACCGCCATCTTGACCTTGGCGGGGGTCCACGAGCCCCACATGAATTTCTCGATGCGAATGCCGAGACCGGTCGAATCCTGCGTGCCGAAGCGGCACCAGTCCGAGCCGACGCAGGTCTTCACCGTGCGCAGCCCCTTGGCGTAAGCATGGCCGGAAACGAAGCCGGCCTGGCCGAGATCGGCCCACACCGCCGGCAAATCCTCCTTGCGGATGCCGAGCATGTCGATGCGCTGGCCGCCAGTGACCTTGACCATCGGGATCTCGAACTTGTCGACGACGTCGGCGATGGCGCGCAGTTCGGCGGCGTTGGTCACGCCGCCCCACATGCGCGGCACCACCGAATAGGTGCCGTCCTTCTGGATGTTGGCGTGGACGCGCTCGTTGATGAAGCGCGACTGGTAGTCGTCGGCGTAGTCGTCAGGCCAGTCGCAGACGAGGTAGTAGTTGAGCGCCGGCCGGCATTTGGCGCAGCCGCAGGAGGTCTTCCACTCCAGTTCCTGCATGACCGCCGGAATGGTCTTCAGCGCCTTGGCCTTGATCAGCCGGCGCACCTCGTCATGGCCGAACGTGGTGCAGGAGCACATGGGCTGTACGGCGGCCGGGTTGTAGGTGTCGCCGAGGGTCAACACCATCAGCTTTTCGACCAGCCCGGTGCAGGAGCCGCAGGAGGCCGACGCCTTGGTGTGGGCGCGCACGTCGTCGAGCGAAGTCAGGCCCTTGCCCGTGATCGCGCCCGTGATCTTGCCCTTGCAAACGCCGTTGCAGCCGCAGATTTCCGCATCATCCGGCAAGGCTGCAACGGCCGCCATAGGGTCCAGCGGGGTACCCCCCTGGTAGGACTGGCCGAAGATCAACGTATCGCGCATTTGCGATATGTCGGTTTGTTTCTTCTTCAGGTCGTTGAACCAGGCGCCGTCCGATGTCTCGCCATAAAGCACCGTGCCGATGATGCGGTCGTCCTTGAGCACCAGGCGTTTGTAGACGCCGGCGGAAGCATCGCGCAGCACGATCTCCTGGCGGTCGTCGCCGTCGGCGAAGTCGCCGAGCGAAAAGAGGTCGATGCCGGTGACCTTGAGCTTGGTCGGCGTGTCCATGTGGACGAAGGCAGCTGTCTCGTCGCCGGCAAGCTGATGAGCGGCAACACGCGCCATCTCGTAGAGCGGCGCCACCAGCCCATAAACCATGCCGCCCACCTCGGCGCATTCGCCGAGCGCGAAGATGTCGGGGTCGTTGCTGCGCATGCCGGCATCGACAACGATGCCTCTGTTGACGGCAACGCCTGCATCCTTGGCCAGCGCGGCGTTGGGCCTGATGCCGACCGCCATCACCACCAGCGTCGCCGGGATGATGGTGCCGTCGGCGAGTTCCACCTGCTCGACCTTGCCATTGCCCGTAATCGCCTGGGTGTTGGCCTTGGTGATGACCTTGATGCCGCGCTCCTCCACCGCGCGCTGCAGGAGATAGCCGGCGGCCGGATCGAGTTGGCGCTCCATCAGCGTCGGCATGACATGCAGCACGGTGACGTCCATGCCTTGCGCGTTGAGGCCGGCCGCCGCCTCCAATCCGAGCAGGCCGCCGCCGATGACCACGGCCTTGGCCCGCGACTGGGCGGCGAGCATCATTGCCTGGACGTCGTCCAGGTCGCGATAGGTCAGTACGCCCGGCAGATTGTGGCCCGGCACCGGGATGATGAACGGCACCGAGCCGGTGGCGATGACGAGCTTGTCGTAGGGCTCGGTGACGCCATGGTCGGAGGTGATCGTCTTCGCCGTGCGGTCGATGGCCACGATCTTGTGGCCCTTGTAGAGGGTGATGCCGTGCTTGATGTACCAGCCGTCGCCATGGATGATGATTTCCTCATAGGCCTTCTCGCCTGAGAGAACCGGCGACAGCATGATGCGGTCGTAGTTCACGCGCGGCTCGGCGTTGAAGATGGTGACGGCGTAGCGGCCCGGCGCCTGCTCCAGCAGATGCTCCAGCATGCGCCCGGGGGCCATGCCGTTGCCGATGATGACGAGTTTTTCGGTCATGGCGTTACTCCGCGGCTTCGACGAAGCGGTGGCGTTCGTAGAGGAATTTCAGCACCGCCTCGCGGCAGCGCAGGAAGGTGCGGTCGGAAGCAAGTTCGATGCGCCGGCGTGGCCGCGCCAGCGGCACGGGAAGCACTTCGCCGATGGTCGCGGCCGGACCGTTGGTCATCATGACGATGCGGTCGGACAGCAGCACCGCCTCGTCGACGTCATGGGTGATCATGATCGTCGTCGAGCCGAGTCTGGAATGGATATCCATCACGGCGTCCTGCAGATGGGCGCGCGTCAGCGCGTCGAGAGCTCCGAACGGCTCGTCGAGCAGCAGGATCTTGGGCTCCATGGCCAACGCCCGTGCGATGCCGACGCGCTGCTTCATGCCGCCGGAGATTTCGGCCGGGCGCTTGTCGCTTGCATGCGCCATCTGCACGAGGTCGAGATTGCGCATGATCCAGTCATGCCGCTCGGCCTTGCTCTTCGAACGGCCGAAGACTTTCGACACCGCCAGGTTGATGTTTTCGTAGACGGTCAGCCACGGCAACAGCGAATGGTTCTGGAACACTACGGCACGTTCGGGGCCGGGGCTGTCGACTTCCTTGTCTTCCAAAAGCACGGCGCCGGCGGAAATCTTGGTCAAGCCGGCGATCAGGTTGAGCAAGGTCGACTTGCCGCAACCCGAATGACCTATGATGGAGACGAATTCACCCTTGTGGATGGTCAGCCTGATGTCCCTCAGCACCTCGCTGACCTGGCCGCCACGCGCGAAGGATTTGTCGATGTGGTCGAGTTTGAGATAGGCGGTCATGGCGCTGTCCTCACTTTGCCGTCGTGCCGCGGGTGACAAAGGCGCCGACCGCCGCGACCAGGCGGTCGAGGCAGAAGCCGGTGACGCCGATATAGGCGAGCGCGACGATGATGTCGGGCAGCCGTGACGAGTTCCACGCGTCCCAGATGAAGAAGCCGATGCCGACGCCGCCGGTCAGCATTTCGGCTGCGACGATGGCAAGCCAGGATAGGCCGATGCCGATCCTCAAGCCGGTGAAGATGTAAGGCGCCGCGGCCGGCACCATGATCTTGACGAAGAATTCGAGCTGGTTCAGCCGCAGGATGCGGGCGACGTTGCGGTAGTCCTGCGGGATGTTGCGCACGCCGACGGCGGTGTTGATGATGACCGGCCAGATCGAGGTGATGAAGATCACGAACAGCGCCGATGGATTGGAGTCGCGGAAGGCGGCGAGCGACAGTGGCAGCCAGGCGAGCGGCGGCACGGTGCGCAGGATCTGGAACACCGGATCGAGGCCGCGCATCGCCCAGACCGACTGACCGACCAGCGCGCCGAGCGCGACGCCGACCACCGCCGCCATGCCGAAGCCGATGGCGACGCGCTGCAGCGAGATCAGCACCCGCCAGGCAAGACCGATGTCCTGGGGGCCGTTGTCGAAGAACGGATGCGCGATCAGGTCATAGGCTTCGTTCCATACCTGGCTCGGCGGCGGCAGGCTTGCCGTCGGCGACGAGCAGGCGACCTGCCAGACGACGAGCAGAAGGGCGATGACGATGGCGGGCGGGACGAGGGCGCTGGCGACCTTGCCTGCGATCGATACCAGATCAATGCGCCGCCGCGTCTTGGCGGTGAAGGCGACCACCTCGGCCGGCTTGGCCGGGAATGCTTTTACCTTGGTGTCCTCGATGGCTTGGATGGACATGTCCTGGGAAAACTCCGTGGCGTCTGGTCGAACTGAACGAGAGACGGCGAAATGCCGTTTGGCCTGACTAGGCCGATGCCTTGATCGTCAGGCTGTCGAGATAAGCCGAGGGGTTGGCCGGATCGAAAGTCTTGCCGTCGAAGAAAGTCTCGACGCCGCGCGAAGACGAGGCCGGGATGTCGCTTGCCGCGACACCGAGTTCCTTGGCCGCCTCGCGCCAGATATCCTCGCGGTTGACCTGGTCGACCAGCGCCTTGATGTCGGTGGTCGGCGCGAACTTGCCCCAGCGGATGTTCTCGGCGAGGAACCAGCTGTCGTGGCTCTTGAATGGGTAGGAGACGCCGCCCTTCCAGAATTTCATGTAGAGGTCGGTGGCGGTGGCGACCCGGCCGTTGCCGTAGTTGATGTCGCCCTTGAGGCGGCCGACGATGTCGGCGACAGGCACGTTCATCCATTGCCGCTTGCCGATGATGGCGGCCATCTCGTCCTTGTTCTCCTTGGCGTCGCACCATTGCTGTGCCGCCATCACCGCCATGACGATCGCCTTGGTGGCGTTCGGGTATTTCTCGATGAAGGCGGCGCGCAGGCCGAGCGCCTTTTCCGGATGACCCTTCCAGATCTCGCCGGTCGTGGCGGCGGTGAAGCCGACGCCCTGGTGGACGAGCTGTTCGTTCCACGGTTCGCCGACGCAGAACACGTCCATGTTGCCGACCTTCATGTTGGCCACCATCTGCGGCGGCGGCACGACGATGGTCGAGACGTCCTTGTCGGGGTTGATGCCGCCGGCGGCCAGCCAGTAGCGCAGCCACAGATCATGTGTGCCGCCCGGGAAGGTCATGGCGGCCTTGACCTCCTTGCCTGCCGCCTTCTTGGCGGCGAAGGCGTCCTTCAGCTTGGAGGCATCGAGGCCGACGCCGGTGGCGGCATACTCCTGGGCTACTGAAATGCCCTGGCAATCGTAGTTGAGGCGAGCGACGACTGCCATCGGCAGCGGCTGGTTGTTCTGCGTCACCTTGCCGGTGTGCATGAGATAAGGCATCGGCGTCAGGATGTGGGCGCCGTCGATGCCGTTGGCTTCGCCGCCGAGCATCAGATTGTCTCGCGTCGCCCCCCAGGAGGCCTGCTTGAGCACCTCGACATCAGGCATGCCGAATTTCGCGAACAGGCCCTTCTCCCTGGCGATGATCAGAGGCGCGGCATCGGTCAGCGCGATGAAGCCGAGCTTGGCGCCGGTCACTTCGGGACCTTTGCCTTCGGCATGGGCGCCCGCAGGAAACAATGACCTTGCGGCAATAAACAGTCCCGCCGTCAGCGCGCTGCTGGCCAGAAAATCACGGCGGGTGAAATCCTTGAGGGATGTGCCAGTTCCGATCCGTTTCGTCATCGTCGTCTCCGGTTGAGCGCCTTGGAAGCGCCGTCGATTGCGTGTTCGGCCAAAAACAAAAAAGCCGCCGTCCAGGCCTTCGCGCATCCCTGGGGATTGCGCAGTGGCCTGAGCGGCAGCTTTGCCTGTGGCGCCCGCCATTGGACGCCTGTTCCGTTGCCCGAGAAGGGCTCGCTCATTTCAATGCAGGAACCGTGCCAGTTTCCTTCTGGAAGAAAACATCAAATGAATTCAGTGGGATCGGAGCATCACGCGGCAACTCGATCCACCGCGATTGGGGTCAAACATTGATCACCTTGCCTACAGGGGCGCATAATTTTTGTGCAATGCACAAGGATGGCGCAGAAATGATCAGGCTTCTCCGAGGGTCGTTTTTTGGCTGTCGACATAGGCGTCGATCTCGTCCGGATCGAAGATCTGGCCGTTGAAGAAGCCGTCCGGGCCGAGCACCAGGCTGGCGCCCGCCGAGCCCACCGGCGTCGCCACCTTCAGCGCACCCTCGACCTTGGCATTGGCGCCCGGCAGCGCGACGCCGAGCGGCTTCAGCGCCGACCGGTAAAGGTCGGGCCGGTAGCAGTCGCGGGCGATGGCGAGATTCTCCGGCGTGTGCGCGACATGACCCCAGCGCACCATCTGGGTGTAGAACCACAGCGCATGGCTCTTCCAGGGGAAATTGGCGGCCTTGTCGAAAGGCACGAAGAAGTCCTCGACGGCCCGCTGTGCGCCGCCGCCGAGCTGCAGATGCCCGGTCAGGATCGGCATCTGAACGGCCGCCTCCTGGCCAAGGAAGCCGGGCTGCGCCATCAGCGCCGCCAGTTCGGCGCGATTTGCAGGGTCCTGGCACCAGCACGCCGAGTGATGCAATGCGCGCAGCAGTGCAGCCAGGGCCTCGGGATTTTGCTCGGCCCAGGCCTTGCGCGCGCCGATGACCTTTTCCGGGCTGTTGCGCCAGAGCAGCGCCTTCACGGTGACGATATGGCCGGTGCCGGCCGCCACCGCGGCGCTGTTCCAGGGTTCGCCGACGCAATAGCCGTCGATGCGCCCAGTGGCCAGCGCGTCGGCCATGAAGGGCGGCGGCACAATCACGATCTCGATCTGCCGCTCTGGATCGATGCCGCAGGCGGCAAGCCAGTAGCGCAGTTCGTAATTGTGCCCGGAATGCGGGTGCACGACGGCAAAGCGCAGCGCCTCGCGGCCGGCGGCCGCCCGCTCGCGGATGAACGCACCGAGGGCCGCGCCGGCGCGAGCCGGATCGAGATCGGGTACGGCGCCGTGCGCCGCCATGCCGGCCCAGACGGCGTTGGAGATGGTGACGCAGTTGCCACCGAGCCCCAGCGAAAAGGGCACGATGGTCTCGGAGGCGAGGGGGGTGAGGCCAAGATTGCAGGCAAGCGGCATCGGTCCCAGCATGTGCGCAAGGTCGAAATGGCCGATGGCGATGCGGTCGCGGATGTTGGCCCAGGAGGTCTCGCGGTGCAGCGCCAGATCGATGCCTTCGCGCGCGGCAAAGCCCAGTTCGCCGGCTGCCACCAGGACGGCGCTATCGAAAAGCGGCATGAAGCCGGCGGTGATCTGATGCTCGGCGCCCATGTCTATTCGTCCCCCGGTCCGAGAAGCCCGGCGGCAGTCACCAGGCTCTGGGCGATATCGCTGATCTTGCGGTTCTGGTTCATCGCCGTCTTGCGCAGCAGCATATAGGCGGCCTCTTCGCTCAGGCCGCGCGATTTCATCAGGATGCCCTTGGCGCGGTCGATCACCTTGCGGCTCTCGAGCTCGCTGCGCGCCTCGTCCAGTTCGCGCGCCATGCGCGAGAAAGCGTTGAAGCGGCTCACCGCCATGTCGAGGATCGGCTTGACGCGCTCCTGCCTCAACCCGTCGACGACATAGGCCGAAACGCCGGCATCGACCGCGGCCTCGATCGAGGCCTGGTCGGAGCGGTCGACGAACATGGCGATCGGCCGCTTTACCGCACGTGACAGCTGGAACATGTTTTCCAGCATGTCGCGGTTGGGGTTTTCCAGATCGATGACGATGACGTCGGGCTCGATCTCGGCGATGCGGCGCGCAATGCCACTGACGTCATGGATGACGGTGACCCGCTGATGGCCCGCCTCGCGCAAGCCAGCCTCGATTATCGAGGCACGGATGCGGTTTTCGTCGATCACCAAGACGGCGAGTGAAGTTCGGATCATGCCCGCATTGTGGGCACGCTCGGAAATTTGTGCAATGCGGCAATGGCGGCGTCGGCGGGAGGCGACGGCTGTCAACGGCTATCCTTGGCGGCAACCCGCCAAGGGTTGGATCAGGAGACGGTTGGATCAGGAGACGGAGCGACCTCAGCCGCAGACGCGAACGTCCTCGAACACTCTGTGGTGGTGGCGCCAATGCACAATCGTTTCCGTGTGGCAGCGGTGATGGTGGTGGCGCCAGCGGTAGCCGCCATTGTCGTAGTCATCGTACTGAGCGTTCTGGTCGCCGTCATACTCGTTGTCATAGTGGCGCATATGATGACGGCGAACGACGATTCCGGAATCGTCATCCGAGGAATATTGGCCGCCGTCGTCGGACTGGATAGTCAGGCTGGCGGCTTGGGTTGGCGCCATCGCTGCCGCTGTCGCGGCGAATGCCAGCACCGAGGCCAAAATCAACTTTTTCATTCCATCCTCCTGTATATTCAACACATAAACTCGCTGAAGAACCGGGTGTTCCGCTCGAATCCACACGCTTTGCGACGCCGGCGACATCAAGGTGTTATCGGCCACATGCTACAGGCGAACGAAGGCGGTCAGCGGCAGATGGTCGGAGGCCACGCGCGACAGCGGCGTGTCATGCGCTTCGACGGTCGCGATCATGCCGTGCCGGTTGGCCATGATCCGGTCGAGTGCCAGCAGCGGCAGGTTGGACGGGAAGGTGGGGACTGCTGGCGGCTGCGGGCCGAAGGTTGCGTGCAGCGTGTTCAGCGCGGAGCGGTTTCCGAGCCGCCATTCGTTCAGATCGCCGAGCAGGAGCGTCGGCTTCTCGTCGGGGCTGTTCATGATATCAAGCACGACCTGGGCCTGCTGCGAGCGGGAGCGGCGCAGCAACCCCAGATGGGCCGCGATGATGCGCAAGGACTGGTTCCCGTCGAGATCGATCTCGGCCACCACGGCACCGCGGGGTTCGAGACCTGGAAGCCTGATCTGATGCACGTCGCGAACGACGCCCCTTTTGAACAGCAGGACATTGCCGTGCCAGCCATGGCCTTTGCCCGTTGCGGAAATGGGCACAGGCACGAGGCCGGTTTCCAGTTCAAGACGGTGCAGGTCGAGGAGCCCGTCGCGATCGCCGAAGCGATTGTCGGCCTCCTGCAGGGCGATGACGTCGGGGGCGATCTCGCGGATGACGCGGCTGGTGCGGTCGGGATCGAACTTGCGGTCGACGCCGATGCATTTGTGGACGTTGTAGGAGGCGACCAGCGTCCCGGTGACGCCGTCCTTCTTCGGCGACAAGGCGTTGGCCTTGCGCATCCGCCTGTCGCGAATGGACAGGAGCATGCTGGCCGGCAGGCTGCGCCCATTCATTCGCATAGCGTGCCCATCATCCCTGCCGTTCTCATCATGCACCTAGAAATAGAGTCATTCGGCCGATGTTCCATGGTTGGCGACACGCTATCGGGCAAACACGTCATTTTGTTAAAGACAGGATTTCTCAGAGATAGGGCGATCCCAGCCAGAGGATGCGGTCAAACAGGCGGATGATGAAGGGCCGCGCGCGCAAGGAGGCCAGCGTCACTGGAACGGCCGTTTCGATCGCCGATCCGATCCGGGTCTCGATCTCGGTGGCAAAACCCGCGTCGAGGACCTCCAGATCGATCTCGAAGTTGAGCCGCAGCGAACGTGCATCGAGGTTGGAGGACCCGACATAAGCCCATACGCCGTCGATCGAAAGCAGCTTGGAATGATCGAAGGGGCCTTCCGTGCGCCATATGCGGCAATAATTCTTCAGGATCTGGTCGAATTGGGCGGTCATGGCGCGGTCGACGAGGAAGAGGTTGTTCACCGCCGGCACCACGACATCGATCTCGACGCCGCGCCTGGCCGCGGTAACCAGGGCGCTGATCAGTTCCCGGTCCGGCAGGAAATAGGGCGACATCAGGCGTATCGACTTGCGCGCGACCGAGAAGGCGCCGATCATCAGTTTGTGGTTGGTTTCGTTGCTGGCGTCCGGCCCGGATGCAACCGCACGCACCAGCATCGGCTGGCCAGCGGGCGGTGAAACCGGTGTGATCCGCCAGGCATCGCCCTTCAGCGCCTCCTTGGTGGCGAAGCGCCAGTCTTCCGCGGCGACCGAGAAGAGATCGGCGACAACGGGTCCGGTGACCTGGAAATGCGTGTCCTGGGCGCTGTTCGACCCGGCGAACTCCGCTGAAAAACCCTTGCGGATGTTCATGCCGCCGGTAAAGGCAACCGTGCCGTCGACCACCAGGATCTTGCGGTGGGTCCGCAGATTGGCATAGGGCAAGCGCAGGCCCATGACGATGTTGCCGTTGAAAACATCCGCCGTGATGTTGGCGCGACGCAGATGCCCCAGGATGCTGGGGACGGAGTAGCGGGCGCCGACGGCATCGATCAGCACACGCACGGTGACGCCGCGCTGGACAGCGCCGGCCAGCGCTTCGACGAAAAGCAGGCCGACCGCGTCATTGTCGAAAATATAGGTCTCGAGCAGGACGCTGCGCTCGGCCCCGTCGATCGCCGCGCACATGGCGGGGTAGGCCTCGTCGCCGCTTTCCAGCACGTCGATTGCATTTCCCGGGTTGAGCGCGCGCCGCGCCACCCTGTCGCCCAGCGTTCTGAGGCCGGTGAACCGCTGTCCATAGCGCTCGATGATCAGCGCCTCTTCGGCGGCGACGTCGCGCTCATGCTTGGCCGACACCAGGCCCTCGGCAAGCGGGCGCTGCGCGCTGATCGTGGCGCGGCGGATGCGGTTGATGCCGGCCACGGCATAGATCAGCACGCCGAGAATCGGCGACAGCACCATGATGCCGACCCAGCCGGTGGCGGCGCGGACGTCCTCCTTGGTCATGACGGCATGGGCAATGCCGATGGTCGCCATCACCACCGAGATGATCGCCAGTATTTGGGGCCAGTGAATCGCCAGGGTCTCGAACATTGCCAGGACTATCCAGCGAGCGCCCGCGGAAGGCAATGCAGCCGGCGATTTCCACACTCACCCATTGGGCTCCGCCGGTGAGAGAACGGCCGGCGCACGGTTATTTGAGCAAGCCAACCAGGACATTGAAAGCGGCGTCGATATCGGCGCGCACCGCGGCCTTGACGGCGTCGCCGTCGTGATCACACAGGGCCGCGAACATCTCCTGATGATGTTCGTTGGCGGTCGAATAGTTTCCCGAATCGTGCAGCATGTTGAAATAGGGGCTGATCTGCAGCCACAGGTTCTCGATGGGAAGGACGGACGATGAGCACAAAGGCACCTGAAACGGCGGCGGAATTTCTGGCCGGCCTCAATGGACAGCGCGTGCTGGTGACAGCAGGCGCCGGCGGCATTGGTTTCGCCATCGCCGACACGCTGTCGCGGCTCGGGGCGCGCATCGTCGTCTGCGACGTGTCCGACGAGGCGCTGGCTGCCGCTCCCGGCAAGATCGATCTGGTGGCCGCGGTCAAGGCCGACGTCTCACACGAAGACGACGTCGACCGGCTGTTCGAGACGGTCGCCGAAAAGCTCGGCGGGCTCGATGCCCTGATCAACAATGCCGGCATTGCCGGCCCGACCGGCGGCGTCGACGAGATCGAGCCGAACGACTGGCGGCGCTGTCTCGATGTCTGCCTGACCGGCCAGTTCCTGTGCGCGCGGCGCGCCGTGCCGATGATCAAGGCGGCGGGAGGCGGCTCGATCGTCTCGATGTCGTCGGCCGCCGGCCGCCACGGCTATGCTTTCCGCACGCCTTACTCGGCCGCCAAGTTCGGCGTGATCGGCTTCACACAGAGCCTTGCCAAGGAGCTCGGGCCGCACGGCATCAGGGTCAATGCCATCCTGCCCGGCATCATCGAGGGTCCCCGCATCGAGGGCGTCATCTCGGCGCGCGCCAGGCAGATCGGCATCAGCCACGAAGAAATGACCGGGCGCTATCTGCAGAACATCTCGCTGCGCCGCATGACCAGCCCTTATGATGTCGCCTCGATGGTCGCCTTCCTGCTTTCGGATGCGGGGATAAACATTTCCGGCCAGTCGCTCGGCGTCGACGGCAATGTCGAAACACTTTGAGGGCAAGATCCATGGCACAGGTTGCGATCGTCGGCAGCGGATTCATCGGGCGGGCCTGGGCGATCAGTTTCGCGCGCGCCGGTCATGACGTCCGCATGTGGGACCAGTCCCGCGCCGCGACCGGCGGCGCGCGCGACTACATAGCCGGTGTGCTCGGCGATCTCGCTGCCAACGACCTGCTGCGGGGACAGTCCGCCGCCACCGTGCTCGATCGCATCACTGTTGCCGCCGAACTCGGCGAGGCGCTGGCCGGCGCGATCCATGTCCAGGAGAACACGCCGGAAAATCTCGAGGTCAAGCGTGAGGTGTTTTCGCTGATCGACTCTGCTGCCGATCCGCGAGCGGTGATCGCCAGTTCCAGCTCGGCGCTGTTGCCGTCGAAATTCACCGACCATTTGCAAGGGCGGCATCGCTGCCTTGTCGTGCATCCGATCAATCCGCCCTACCTCATTCCCGCCGCCGAGGTCGTGCCAGCGCCGTGGACATCGGCCGAGACGCTCGAAAGAACACGCGCCTTCCTCATCGAGGCCGGCCATGCGCCGCTGGTGATGAAGCGCGAACTCGACGGGTTCATCATGAACCGCCTGCAGGGCGCGTTGCTGGAGGAAGCGTTCCGGCTCGTCGCCGACGGCTATGCCAGCGTCGAGGACGTCGATATCGGCATCCGCGACGGGCTGGCGCTGCGCTGGTCCTTCATGGGACCGTTCGAGACCATCGACCTCAACGCGCCCGGCGGCGTGCGCGACTATGTCGAGCGTTACCAGGGCATCTATTCCAACATCTTCCCGCAGATGTTGCGCCGGATCGACTGGGCGGGCGAGGTGATGGAGACGGTCGAGGCCGAGCGCGGCAAACGCCTGCCGAGGGAAAAACTAGGCGAGCGGCAAGTGTGGCGCGATCGCCGGCTGATGGCGCTGGCGGCGCACAAGAAGAAATCGGATCAGGAGTTCGGACAATGAAAGAAACCAGCCGCAAGCCCGGCGCCACGGTGGCCAGGGGCAAGGTCATCATCACCTGCGCGGTGACCGGAGCGATCCACACGCCGACCATGTCGCCCTATCTGCCGATCACGCCGGACCAGATCGCGTCGGAAGCGATCGCGGCGGCCGAGGCGGGAGCGGCAATCCTGCACCTGCATGCCCGCGATCCCGAGACCGGCAGGCCCGACCAGACGCCGGAGGCGTTTGCCCGCTTCCTGCCGCGCGTCAAGCAAGGCACCAATGCCGCCATCAACATCACCACCGGCGGCAGTCCCTACATGAAGGTCGAGGAGCGGGTGAAGCCGGCCGCTCAGTTCAAACCGGAAGTGGCCTCGCTCAACATGGGTTCGATCAATTTCGGGCTCTACCATCTCGCCGACAAATACGAGACCTTCAAATTCGACTGGGAAAAGCCGCATCTGGAAGCGACGCGCGATCTCGTCTTCCGCAATTCGTTCAAGGACATCGAATACATTCTGGCGACTTGCTACGACAACGGCACGCGCTTCGAGTTCGAGTGCTACGACATCGCGCATCTCTACAACCTTTCCCATTTCGCCGATCGCGGGCTGGTGAAGCCGCCCTTCTTCGTGCAGTCGGTGTTCGGCCTGCTTGGGGGCATCGGCACGCATCCGGAGGATGTCGCCCATATGAAGCGCACCGCCGACCGCTTGTTTGGCGACCAGTTTCGCTGGTCGGTGCTCGGCGCCGGCGCCAGCCAGTTGCGCATCGCCGCGCAGTCGGCGGCGCTTGGCGGCAACATCCGCGTCGGGCTGGAGGACAGCCTGTGGGCCGGCAAGGGCAAACTCGCCAAATCGAATGCCGAGCAGGTCGTGCTGGCGCGCAAGATCATCGAAGGGCTTGGCATGGAAGTGGCGACACCGGACGAGGCGCGCGAAATCCTGTCATTGAAGGGCGGCGACCAGGTCGCCTTCTGACGCGGCCCGCTGCCGCGCTTTCCCGGGACGGCGTGGCGTCGTCAACCGTCACGAGGCGACGCGCGGCAGCAAGCGCGCCGTCGACCGCGAGAGCCTCCGCCGCGAAGCATTGCTGCCCTGTTGGCGGCGGGCGGTCGTTCGAGCGCTGAGCAGTTGCTCGATCACGCTTCGATGGAGTCCCCTTTGGGAAAGCCCACCCTGACCCAGAGGAAAGCTTAGAGCCGGTGTGATCCGGCATCGTCCTGTGCTGCTTTGGTCCTCCGGGGTTTCCTGTTCTTTGGTGCTACATCTATTGTATATCAGAGGGAATGAAATTACCGATGTAACACTTCGATTGAAGGCGAGGGGGGCGCCGAATGATGACTTTCAACTTCCGGGGGCCACCCGCGGGCGACGGCGATATGTCGGCCGAATGCCAGGAGCAGTTGCTGCCTCTCATCAATGAGATCGTCCAGGCGGCGGTGGCGGCCGGCTGGAATCGGGACGACGTTCTTCTGGCTTTCGTGGAACTCGCCTGGGATCTGTACGAGAAACGGCGCGGTGATCTGTAGCAGCGGCCGCCGATAACCGGATCCACACCGCAGGCGTCGATCTCGCGGACAGGTTATGATCCGCGCAGGCTGCGCCAACGGCCTCAATCAGTCGTTGACCAGAATACAGAATCGCATGACCGGTCGTGTCAGGACCGATCGGCGAAACTCCGGATGACGAGGCCTCGCGCCAGACGAAAATGAACGCTCGTCAACTCCTATTCGCTGGCCATTTTTTTCTTTCTCGAATAAAGATTTTTCTTTGCGCGTGGGAGTTCTTCCCAAGCCAAGGTGTGTGCGTTACGCTGCGTTCGGGTCGGGAAAAGGGTATTCGAAGTAGCGTCGATACGGCTGAGGCAGCGCGAATGAACAATGCGGACGAGGCTCGGGAAAGCGGCGTTTCCCGAGGCATCGATCGGGAGCGGACAGCTCGATACGTCCTGGACATCATTCCTGAAAGTGCCGGTCCGCGAAGGGCCACCGCGCAAGGAAGCGTGATCTATTCCGTTCGCGGGCCAGGCTCGCAGGCATTCCCGGCCAAGGAACACTCCGTAGGCATCGTGCTTGCGCCCATACGCAAGTTGAGGGCCTCGCTCGGCAGCGACAAGCTCCAGCAATACGATGCGCCGGTCGGGTGTCTCGTCATCAATCCCGCCGGCGTGGACAGCAATCTTGCCTGGTCCGTGACCAGGGAAAATGCCCTGGTCTCCATCTCTTCCGAAGCACCGTCGGCTTTGGCTGCTCATGAGTTCGACATCGGCGATCCTCGCCGGGTTTTCGGATCAAAGTCATTTAGCCGCCGCCATGAAGAAACACAGGGGAAGGACACCAACCGGTTATGCTTCCGCCAGAAACTGAGGCGCTTCTGCGCCTGCAACCGGAAACGATTACGGCCAGGAGTCCAAGAGAAAACCGGACGGCTTCGCCGGGAGAGCCGCGCCGCGCGGTATGGCAAAGCCGCCCCATCAGGTGCCCGGGGCTCGGAGACCGGGATTTCCTGCAAGGAAATCGGTGTTCTGCAAAATACGTCCATCGCGAATGCGCCCATGGTCGAGGCGAGAAATTGATCGATGCGCCCGGATGCTTCGAGGATTGCCACCGGCATGGATGTCGAGGGGAGTGGGATATCTCTTGCCGGCTCGCCCTCACCACCGTCCGTCCGGCTTGTTCGAACAATTCCACCGGCCCGGACAATTCCCCCGGTAATGGCGGTCCAGACTGGTCCATCACGATTTATTTTTCCGGGAACCGCGTGGACGCCGCCAAGGTTTGGCTTGCGCAGGGACCCCTCAGGAGGCCGAAACGGTGCGGCGCGATGATGCCCCCCCAAGATGGATTGCGGATGTGGTGAGACAGCCGCTGGCGAATGTAAAAGGCGGGCTTTCCGCCAGCAGTGCGGGCAAGGTGCGGGACTTCCTGGATGAGAACTTCTCGCGCAAGCTGGCGATTTCCGAGATGGCCGCGGTCTGCGGGCTTTCATCCTATCACTTCGTGCGGGCCTTCTCGCGGACGTTCGGGATGCCGCCGCATCAGTATATTCTCGATCTGCGGCTGGATTTTGCGGAGAGACTGCTTGCCGAGAGCAGCCTGGCGATCGCCGACATTGCCCATCTCAGCGGTTTCTCGAGCCAGAGCCATTTCACCACCATGATGAAGAAATACCGGCATGTAACGCCACTGCGGTCGCGCTCGAACAAGCTTATCTCGAAGACCAGGTGACGGATAGGCTGCGGCATATCTTGGAAATATAGGTGATACCTATTAAAGTTCCGGCTAAAGTAATAAGCCGTTAACCTCTGCCGAGTTGTTCCGCGATTTTTTCTTACGACACAGCAAGATCGTGAAATACCGCGCACAAGAATCATGTCTTTCTGCCGCTTGGGGGAATTGTCTGACATTTTCATGCCGACTGGCGCGCTGAGAGGGACCATGACCGACAATTGCATCTCACGTCACTCGTTTGTCCAGCATCGCGCCGCGCTTTTCGCCAGTCACTGGATCGCGAATGCCGATCCTCGCTCCCGCTCGGCCCGGCGCCGCCTGATGGCTGTACTGCGCATGGCGTCCCGCGTTCTAGGCATGCGTCGTAAAGATCGGGGTATCGGTGCGATTGGGGCTGTTTTCGGCGTCTTGGGGCTGGTTATTGCGCCTCAGGCATTTGGCCAAGTTATTCCAGGCGGTAACTATACAGCGGGCGCCGGAACGGCGAGTGGTGCCAACGGCATCGCGATCGGTTGCACAGGATATACGGCCACCGTCGGAGCGCCGACGGGAGGCATGGCCATCGGCTGCCGAGCGATTTCCAACGGGAATAATTCAGTTGCGATCGGAGTCGATGCGCAAACCCAAGGCGGCGGGGCTGTCGCCATGGGTCAAGGATCCGCGGCGACCGCGCAGAATTCGACTGCCGTAGGCAACTTCGCTGCTGCGAGCGGGCTGCGCGCGAGCGCTTTCGGCACAAACACCGTTGCGTCCGGATTGGATTCTCTCGCCCAAGGCAGCTTCGCCGCCGCTGGCGCCCAGAACGCAGTGGCTCTCGGCTTCCAGGCACAAGCCACGCAGCTAAATTCGGTCTATCTCGGTTCGCGCACCGTTGCTGGAACAGGAGCGCTGGCACAGAGCGCCATCGGCATCGGCACGGATGTTACAGCATCCCAGGTCGACGCCATCGCGGTCGGACGTTCATCCGTTGCGTCGGCTCAATATTCGGTGGCTCTCGGCCTGAGCGCAAAAGCCACCGGCGCCGGCGGCGCGATGGCGCTGGGCCAGGGCACGATCTCGAGTGGCACCAATTCGGTAGCGATCGGCGTTCAGGCCAGTGCCACCTTGGCCGGCGCCAATGCTTTGGGTACCTTCTCAGTCGCTTCGGGAGGTAACTCCACGGCGGTCGGCACCAGTTCCACCGCCAGCGGCGCCAATTCGTTCGCCGGAGGCTGGGGATCTGTCGCCAGCGGTGCCAATTCCACTGCCGTAGGACGTCAGGCCGCCGCGATCGGCACAAGCGCCACGGCGATGGGTGATGCAGCCAAGGCCTGGGGCAACCAGTCCATCGCATTCGGCGTGAACGCGCAGGCAGGCGTTCAGGCCAACACGGCCCTGCCCAACAGCATCGCGATCGGCACCAATTCGCTTGCTTCCGGCGGCTTCGGCGTCGCGCTCGGCCAGGCCACTCAGGCCACTGCCGACTTTAGCACGGCAGTCGGCAATGGGGCCGTTGCCAGCGGCGCAAACGCCTCCTCATTCGGCGTCCTGGCCAGCGCGACGGCAAATAATACCCTCGCCGCCGGCGTCAACGCCGGTGCCAGCGGAGCCGGCAGTACCGCTCTCGGCAGTGGTGCCCGAACCACCGCCGTGAATGCCGTCGCTGTCGGCGCTGGGACGAGCGCGTCCGGGATAAACTCCGTCTATATCGGCCAGACCAGTTTTGCGACGAGCGCCAGCGGACAGAGCGCCATCGCCGTCGGCACGGACGTGACGTCATCCGGGGACGACGCCCTTGCGATGGGGCGTGAAAGCGCGGCGACTGCAACCAACGCCATCGCGGTCGGTCTCCAGTCTTCCGCTGATACCGCCGACTCCGTCGCCATCGGCACCAGGGCGATCGCGACCGGGGGGAAGGCTGTCGCAATCGGCGCAGACAACGTTGCTTACGGCGACGGCGCGGTGGCCATCGGCGATCCTAGCTTCGCCAGCGGCACCGGCGCCTTTACCGGCGGCGCCAACAACATCGCCAACAGCGACGGCACGGCAACCGCCACCGCGGCCAATACGGCCAACGGTGCTGTCGCCATCGGCAACAGCAACAAGGCGATCGGGCAAGGCTCCGTCGCGCTGGGCAACGGCTCCACTGCGGGTGCCGCCGGCCTCGCCGGCAATGTCGCGCTCGGCAACGGTGCGGCGGCGGCGGCAAGCTCCGGCGACGTGGCGCTCGACTCGGGTTCGGTGACCGCCGTAGCGGTCGGCACGCCCAACGCGGTGATCAACGGCACCACCTACGCCTTCCAGGGCACCAACCCGACCTCGACGGTCAGCATCGGCGCGCCCGGCGCGGAACGCACTATCACCAATGTCGCCGCGGGGCGGATCAGCTCGACGTCGACCGATGCCATCAACGGTTCGCAGCTCGCCGCCACCAACCAGGCAGTCGACGCCATCGGCACCACGCTCAGCACCATCGGCAGCGGCGTGACCAATCTCGGCAACACGATCAACAACATCGCCGGTGACACCTCGACCGCCTATACCGACGCCAATGGCGTGGGCATCCGCTATGCCCGCACCAACGAGGCCGGACTGGCGCAAACGGACTCCTTCGCACAGGGCGTCGGCTCCACGGCCGTCGGCTACCAGGCGACCGCGACCGGCGTCAGCGGGCTGGCGCTCGGCCGCGACAGCGCGGCCAACATCGACGGCAGCGTGGCACTCGGTTCGGGCTCGGTGTCCGATCGCGCGATCGCTCCCGCTTCCGGGCAGATCGCCGCCGGTCCGTCGAACTTCATCCAGTACAACACCACCGACAAAGTGCTGCTCGGCGCCGTTTCGGTGGGTACCGCCACCTCCTACCGGCAGATCACCAACGTCGCCGACGGCACGCAGGACCAGGACGCCGTGACGGTGCGCCAGCTGGCGGGGGCGATCGCGGCGGTCTCTGCCACCTCGACGAAATATTTCCATGCCAATTCGACCGCTGGCGATTCGCTGGCGGTAGGAGCGGAATCGGTCGCGGTCGGTCCGACCACGGTCGTCAACGGCGACAATGGCGTCGGTATCGGCAATGGCGCCATCGTCGACCAGACGGCGCCTGGCGGCACCGCCATCGGCCAGAACGCTCATGTGATGCTGGCCGACGGCATCGCGCTCGGCACCGACTCGACCGCATCGGGCATCCAGTCGGTGGCGCTCGGCGCCGGCGCCCAGAGCACCTTCGCCAACAGCGTCGCACTGGGTGCGTCGTCAACCACCACGGTTGGCGCGCAGGCCGGCTACGCCGCCTTTGGCCTGACCGCTCCGCAGACCTCGGCCGGCGAAGTGTCGATCGGCGCCGCGGGCGCCGAGCGCAAGCTCACCAATGTCGCGGCGGGCTCGGCCGGGACCGATGCCGTCAACGTCTCGCAGCTGCGCGGCGTCTCGCAAAACGTTTCCAACCTGTTCGGCGGCGGCACCACGGTCAATCCCGACGGCTCGATCACCGGCCCGACCTACACCATCCAGGGCAACAATTATTCGACCGTCTTTGATGGTTTCACTGCTGTCGACAATGCGCTGACCAACATCAACAATGGCGGTGGCATCAAGTATTTCCACGCCAATTCGACGCTGGCCGACTCCACCGCCAGCGGCACCGACAGCGTCGCGATCGGGCCGGCCAGCGTGGCCAGCGGCACCAACAGCCTTGCCGCCGGCAATGGCTCGACAGCCACGGGGCAGGGCGCCGTCGCGCTCGGCCAAGGCGCCAAGGCCAACAACGCCAGCGATGTGGCGCTCGGTTCGGGTTCGGTGTCGCAGACCGCCGTCGGCACGTCCAGCACGGTCATCAACGGCAAGACCTACGCCTTCGCCGGCACGACCCCGACCGGGACCGTCAGCGTCGGCGATGCCGGAACCGAGCGGACGATCACCAATGTCGCCGCCGGGCGCGTTTCCTCCGGCAGCACCGATGCGATCAACGGGTCGCAGCTCTACGCCACCAACACGGCGATCGAGGACCTGACCAAGACGATCGGCGGCATCGGCGGCACCGTCCAGAACACCGTGCAATACGACACCGTCAACAATCCGGACGGATCGACGACCAAGACCAACAAGATAACGCTGCAGGGCGGTGACCCGAATGCGCCTGTCGTCATCTCCAATGTCGGCCCCGGCGTTACCGGCACCGACGCGGTCAACGTCAACCAGCTGAACCTGAACCTGGCTCAGAGCAAGACCTATACCGACCAGGTGGCGGTCACGACGTTGCAGCAGGCCAACAATTATACCGACCAGAAGCTCAGCCAGCTGAATTCCGACATCAGCGGCATCAGGGACGAAGCACGGCAGGCGGCGGCAATCGGACTGGCGGCAGCCTCGCTGCGCTATGACGACCGTCCCGGCAAGCTGAGCGTGGCGGCGGGCGGCGGCTTCTGGCGGGATTCGAGCGCCTTTGCCTTCGGCGCCGGCTACACCAGCGAGGACGGCCGCATCCGCGGCAATTTGTCGGGCACGGCGGCGGGTGGAAATGTCGGTGTCGGCGCCGGCCTGAGCTTCACCTTGAACTGAGGCGGGCAACTGGCGGCGATGAACAGGCGGACCGGCCATGACAGGCTACACGCGGATCCGGGGAGACCGTTTGGTCTTTCCGGATCCGCCGTGGCATTCCTGACCGGTCTGGCGCTTGCCGGCGGGCTGGCGCCGGCTGCCGGGCAGGTGGCTTCGCCCTACAGGATCAAGCCCTCCGAGGTGGTCGTGCCTCCCGACGTGAAGCTCGGACAATACCAGCGCACCATCCGTCCCTTCGAGAACTGGACGCTGATCTGCGACGAGAACCTCAAGGCGCGCAAGAAAGTCTGCAATGTCTCGCAGGTGATCGAGGACGGCGCCGGCAAGATGGCGTTCAGCTGGTCGCTCGCCGCCACCCAGGACGGCAAGCCCTACATGATCCTGCGCACCGCGCCGAACGCCAGGAGCGATGGGCTTGTGTCGCTGAAGTTCGATGGGCGCGCCGAGCCGATCGACGTGCATCTGAACGGCTGCAACGAAATGGTCTGCGTCGGCATGCTGCCGGTGGGACCCCTGATGCGACAGGAGATAGCGCAGAAGGCGACGCCGGCGATTTCCTATCCGACCGTCGATGGCCAGACCATTACCGTCACCGCAACGCTCAAGGGGCTGTCCGAGGCCCTTGCGCCAATCAAATAGCCGAGGCAGCACCGTGAGCCAGCAAGACCCGTTCATCTCCGCGACGCGCAGCAATCCGACCGTCGAGCCGGATCGGCGACGGGTCGTCGAGCCGGACCGCAAGAGAACCGTCGAGCCGCCGCGGCGGTGGCCGCGCGTCATTGGGTTTTCGCTGCTGGGGCTGGCCATGATGGGCATTGGCTTCGCCGGCGCGAACTATGCCGCGATCGCCGGTCTGGTCGGCAGCCCGACGGCCGCTCAGGCCGAGGCGGCCGCCGCTCCCGCACTGCCGGACTCGCCCTTCCTCCAGCACGTCAAGCAGGCCGGCGTGCAGGCCTGCTCGACCATCTTTCCGGTGCTCGGACAGCTTTTGACGACCGGCGCGAAGTACAGCGTCAAATCCCTGTGGAACGACCAGGCCGCCGACAAGCACGCCGTCCAGGCCTTTGTCGGCATGGACTATGCCACCGACCGTTACAGCGGGCCGGCCGCCGGCGTGGTCTTCGCGTCACCCACCGCTTCGGGTTGCGAGGGCGCCATGGTGCGGGTGGCGCCGTTCGCAAGTCCGTGCGCCGACATTCCGTCCGTTCTTCCGCAAGGCAGCAAGATCACGGATCATCTCGGACAGGTCGAAGTGTACGAGCTTGGCGGCAACACGGGCGAAGCGCTTCTGCTGCCGACGGGCAACACATGCGTGGTGATTTCCATCGCATCGGCGGCCAAGTGAGGATGTCAGGCGAATGGGCGAGACGCCCTGGAAAGGATTGCGGACCATGAAATCGCGACGTTTGACAGTCTTGTGCATGGCCTTGCTGTGGAGCGGGCAGGTCGTCTCGGCCGATCTGGTGGAGCCGTCCGAGCCGCCACAGGAGGAGAAAGGCATCTGGGCGGCAATCGCCTATTCCCAGACCGACACCAAGTATGGCTTCTTCTGGGGCGCCGACAAGCGGCAGGAAGCGAAGGACATTGCGCAGAAATATTGCGAGAATGCCGGTGGAAAAGCCTGCAATGTCGTTGCCGTGTTCCGCAATCACCGCCATTGGACGGACGACGACGAGACCGGATTTCCCTACAAGCATTGCGGCGCGCTGGCGGTGGCCGACAAGGTGGAGCATCGGTTCACCCCCTGGGGCGTGAACTCCGCCGAAACGCGCCGCGAAGCCGAAGATCTCGCCTTGCAGGCCTGCGAGGCAGGGGGGATCCAATGCAAGATCCGCGAATGGGTCTGTACGTGACCGTTGCCACGGGGCCTCGAAGCCGACACTTTGGGCATTTGCCCGGCACCGAAGAGAAGGCCGCATTCATTGGTTCGTAGACATTTTTCGCTGAAGGCAGCCGCCATCTGCGCGGCGACCTTCTCCGCTTCGCTACCGGCTGCTTTCGCCCAACAGCAGCAGGCTGGGTCGCTTCCGAATGGCGCGTCGTCGCTCCAGGAAACCTATCAGGACTGGCAGCTGGCCTGCGTCATACAGGACAATGCCCGGGTCTGCACCGTCACGCAGGACCAGACGCAGAAAAACGGCCAGAGGCTTCTGGCCGTGGAGTTGCGCGCGGCGCAGAAGGGCGGATTGATCGGAACCTTGCTGCTGCCCTTCGGCATCCTGTTCGATCCCGGCGTGGCGGCCCAGATCGACGACCAGCCGCCCGTCGGGCCGTTGAAGTTCAGGACCTGCCTGCCGAATGGCTGCGTGGCGCTGTTTCCGATCGACCGGGCGCTGATGCAGAGGCTCAAGGCAGGTACCGAGCTCAAGCTCGACGTCACCACCGCGGCCGAGACCACGCTTAGTTTTCCGGTGTCGCTGAAAGGCCTTGGCGCTGCCCTTGACCGCATGGTCGCGCTCAGCGCGCGTTGAGGAGCATGGCGACAGCGGCCCGAGCCTTGTAGCGAAGGAACGGACGCGCAGCCCTCGGATCAAGACAGCAGGATTTTCCGGCGAGCGAAGGTCTCGGCGATAGCGAGAACCGCGGCGTGTATCGGCCCCGCGGTGAGACTGGGCATGACCGACGCGTCAACGACAAAAAGATTGTCGAGCGCCTTGAGCTTGAGATTCGCATCGACGACGGCGTCCGGGTCCTTGCCCATCCTGCAAGTGCCACAGGGATGGTGGTGTGTAATGACCGACCGCGCGATGAAGTCGTCCATTTCAGCCGTACTGTTCAGGGTGCCTGGCAGGAGCTCGCGCTCTCGCCAGCCGGCGAGTTCATCTCGATGTCCGATTGTCCGGGCTGCCTCGAGCGCCCCGCGAAACAGCGCGCGGTCCCGACCGCTTTGCAAGTATGCGGGGTCAATGATCAATCGACCATCGAGTTCCGGCCCGCTTATGCGCACGCTGCCGCGGCTCGTCGGATGGGTGATCCCGAACAGCAGCGAATATGCAGTGCCAGCGGCAGGCGCCTGAAAGCGCTCGGACACGATCGGCGCGACGCCGCAACCGACGACAATTTCGGGCTGGCCGGTACCGGTAAACCCGTCGGCCCGCATATAGGCCATCGACTCCGAGTGCTGAAGGCGCGAGGGGGGAACGGGTTTGCGGGCCGCATAGAGGTTGCCGGCACCAAGCAGGTGGTCCTGAAGGTTTCGACCGATCTCCGGCATATCGATCACGCAGCTGACGCCCGCGGCGTCGAGTATATCGTGCGGACCGATGCCCGAGCGCATCAGCAAGGCCGGACTTTCCAGCGCGCCGGCGCAAAGCACGATTTGATCCGCAAGGATTTCGACCCGACCCTGCCGCCCCACGACCTCGAGGCCGCGGACCTGATTGCCCTCCAACTTGAGCCGCCGCACCCGCGATCCCGTAAGGATGGTCAGGTTCTTGCGGCTTCGAACCGCCGGCGTGAGCCAGGCGTCGGCCACCGTGACCCGCCGACCGTCTCGAATGTTCAAGGAGTTCGGGGTGACGCCGATCATCTGTCCGCTGTTGTGACCTTCAAGACGCGGCAGGCCGAGCGAAGCGCCGGCTTCGATGAACGCGCGTGCGACCGGACTTACCTCGTCCGTTGGCAAATGGACGGGCATCGGCCCGCCCTTGCCGTAAAGGCCGTTGCCACCGAGCGGGTGATCCTCGATGGCTTGAAACGCGGGCAGCAATCCATTCCAGCTCCACCTGTCATCGCCGGTCGCGTCGACCCATGCCTGGAAGTCGAGGGGATGGCCGCGCATGTAGCCCATCGCATGCAGGCAGCTCGAGCCGCCCACCAACCGCCCGCGCGCCCAGTGATGCACCCGGCCCGCAGTCCCGGTTTGCGGCTCCGTGCGATAGTCCCAATCGTAGCCGCGCCCCTGAAGCGCCGGCCAGGCGGCGGGGTTCCAGATGTCGGGGTCCGCCGCCTCTTCGCCCGCCTCGATCAGCAGAACGCGACTGTCCGGCTCTTCACTCAGTCGTGCTGCAAGCAACGCGCCAGCCGACCCGCCGCCGACGATGACGATATCGGCATCCGCTCTGCGCTCGACATTGGCACTGGTCATCATCACTCCATCTGCCGGCTTCGACGGCCGGCATGTCTAACCCCGACGGGGTGAGCCCCGCCGGATTCGCGTTCGGCGGACCGTCGATCCGCAACGTCATGAAGGATTTCGAGTTTTCAGACGGAGCAACTGTCTTCCGAAAAAACTCAAATCGCGCTGTCCATGGACATCTTCGCTGCCGCTTTCGCCTTCAACAGGTGATTCTTCGAGGCTTTGCGCGCGCCCTTCTCATCGCCGGCGGCGATGGATTCGAATATCTCCTTCATCTCCGCCAGGCTGCTTTGTGCCCGGCCTTCCAATGACATCGATCGTCCTCGAAAGAAGCTGATCCTGGCCACCAGGCCGCGATGGACTTCCTCAAGAATGGGATTCCCGCAATTCGAGAGTATGATCGAATAGAAGTCCGCGGCGGTCATGACCTGCGCCAGGCTGTCATTGCTGGATGCCGCCTCTTCGAACGCGGAAAGAGACTTCTCGAGTTCAAGCAACTGCTCCGGGGAAATTCTCGACGCGCATCGTCCCGCCGCCTCGACTTCCAGCAGCTCTCGAACCTCGTAGATGGCGGTTGCCACCTCCCACGAAAGTGAGGGTATTGATGGCCCGCGGTTGGGTACAATCTCGATCAGGCGCTCGGCCTCGAGACTGCGCAAAGCTTCCCTCAGCGACGGGCGACTGATGCCGAGCTGTGTGCACAGCTGACTTTCGATGAGGCGGCTTCCCGGCTGGAACACTCCGGAGAAGATGGCGAGCCGTAACTTGTCGACGGTCTCCCGCTGCACCGTCCGTGGCGAAATCCGCAAATTCAAATCTGGAGGCATGGGCAACGTCTCATAGGTTTGAGTCGCAATCTCCGCGGCACCATACGCGACGCGGTGGAAAATAGCCAGATTGTCAAATCTGAAGATTGCAAGAATGTCAGACAATCTGCTTGACGCGCTCCCGGCTGTATGATCCTTTTGAATGAGACGGGCAGTGATGGTGAGGATCATGAACATGGCGGCAGAGATAGCTTGCGACCCATTTGGCTCGCGACGCATCGACACCGGCAGCATCGCCTTGAACGTGCGCGAGACGGGCAACGGCCCGTTGATGCTGTTTTTCCACGGCATAACCTCCAACTCGGCGGTCTTCACGCCGTTGATGGCTCGGCTCTCGGATCGTTTCACGACCGTAGCTGTCGACCAGAGGGGGCATGGCCTCAGCGACAAGCCGGAAAGCGGCTACGAGGCGAATGACTATGCTGACGACATTGCCGGCCTGATCCGCACGCTCGACCGGGGGCCTGCCATCCTCGTCGGACATTCGCTTGGCGCGAGAAACTCCGTCACCGCCGCCGTGAGATATCCGGATCTGGTACGGTCGGTCGTCGCAATCGATTTCACGCCATACATCGAAACCGAGGCGCTGGATGCGCTGGAAGCCCGCGTGAACGCGGGAAGCCAGCTTTTCCAGGATATCGATGCCGTCGAAGCCTATCTTGCCGGCCGCTATACCAACATTCCCGCCGCTGCCATCAAGATCCGAGCCGAGAGCGGCTATCATCGGGTCGACGGCGGGCTGCGGCCATTGGCGTCGCCCGAGGCCATGGCCCGGACAGCCAAGGGCCTGCGATCAGACCTGGCGCCCGCCTATCGGGACGTGACGAAGCCCGTCCTCATCGTTCGGGGCGAGGCGAGCAAATTGGTTTCGGCGGCGGCGCTTGCAAAAACAAGCCGGTTGCGGCCGGATCTGCCCGTGGTCGTCGTTCCGGGCGCCGACCATTACGTCAACGAGGTTTCTCCCGAGATCACGCTGAAAGCCATCACGAATTTCATCGACGCCTGACGGCCCAGCACGCCGTCTTCTTGCACGCAGCATCAGGATAGAAAATGGCCAATGTAAACAAAACCCAGGGTAAGGCGCGCCGTGCCGAGGTCGCTGGCGGCGGCTTCGCCGGCCTGACAGCGGCCATCGCTCTGAGGCAAAACGGTTGGGACGTCAGGCTGCACGAAAAGAGCTCGGATCTGCGGGCCTTCGGCGCAGGTATCTATCTCTGGCACAATGGCCTGCGTGTCCTCGAGGGACTTGGCGCCTTGGATGATGTTCTCCAAGGTTCGCACACGCCTCCGACCTACGAGACCTGGATGCACAACAAGTCGGTTTCCAAGGAGACGTTCAACGGTCTTCCCTGGCGCATCATGACCCGCAGCCACCTGCACGATGCCTTGGTCAACCGCGCCCGTGCGCTGGGTGTCGACATATCAGTCAACTCCGAAGCGGTCGCCGCAGATCCGGAAGGCCGCCTGACGCTTCAGACCGGAGAGGTTCTCGAGGCCGACCTGATCGTCGGCGCCGACGGCGTTGGCTCCAAGGTCAGGGATTCCATCGGCTTCAAGCAGGACCGATGGGTTTCCAAAGATGGCCTCATCCGGCTGATCGTTCCTCGCAAGAAGAAGGAACTCGGCCACGGCGAGTGGGACAACACCATCGACATGTGGAACTTCTGGCCACGGGTTCAGCGCATCCTCTATTCGCCCTGCAACGAAAACGAGCTCTATCTGGGCCTCATGGCTCCGGCCGCCGATCCGCGGGGTTCGCAGGTTCCGATCGACCTTGAAGTCTGGGTCGAGATGTTTCCTTTCCTGGAGCCCTGCCTGATCGAGGCGGCGAAGCTGAAAACCGCCAGGTACGACAAGTACGAGACGACCAAGCTGGACAGCTGGACAAGAGGCAAGGTCGCCCTTGTGGGCGATGCCGCGCATGCGATGTGCCCGGCTCTTGCCCAGGGCGCCGGTTGCGCGATGGTCAATGCCTTCAGCCTGTCGCAGGACCTGGAGGCGGGCTCTTCGGTCGAGGACGCGCTCGTCGCGTGGGAGAAGCGCATTCGCCCGATCACCGATCGCTGCCAGGCGCTGTCCGGCGACTACGCGGCGAACCGCTCGCTCTCGAAGGGAAACATGTTCACGCCGGCAGCTCTGGAAGCGGCCCGCTACGACCCGCTGCGCCGCGTCTTCTCATGGCCGCAGTAAGCTCGGACCGGCGGTCAACGAATTAATCGGCGCGTGCGGAAACCGTGCGCACCCTTCAGGAGATAAAGATGAACTATTCCAGTGAAGTCGAACGGGACTACGATGTCAGGGGTTGGTACGCCTCGGTCCAGGAAAGCCGGCATGACGGCGGCCAGCCTGGCGAGACCCTCGTCAAAGTCGCGACTGGCGTCGTCATACGCAATCCGTACGCCGGAAAGTTCGTCGCCGAACTGTCCGAGCTGACGAATCCGAGCTCTGCCATCGGTCATGCGCTCGGTGAGCGGGCCGTGGCGCTGCTCGGCAACAGGCCGGTCGAAAGCTATGGCAAGGGCGGTATCGCGGGCACATCAGGCGAACAGGAGCATGTCGTCGCCTGCATCACCACGGTGTTCGGAGATCCGCTGCGGCAACAGGTCGGGGGCGGCAAGGCCTGGATTTCGTCGGTCAGCAAGGTCGCCGTCGCCGGCACATCCATCGATATTCCGCTTGCCCACAAGGACGAGCTCTACATCCGTTCCCACTATGATGCGGTCACCTTTTCGGTGCCGGATGGCCCGCGCCCCGATGAGCTTTTGATCTGCGTCGCCGTCGCATCGGGTCCGCGCGTGCATCAGCGCGTCGGAGGCAAAACCGTCGCCGACCTCAAGGTCGGCGTCTAGTTCGATCGAAATTGGCGAAGGACGAATTCCATGCCCCTGAACATCAAGGACCTCAAGATCACATCGGCTGATTTCAAGCCGCTCGGAAAATTGCGCGACGAGCATGCCGGCGATAAGGGCAACGTGTTGCCCAGGCTTACGGTCAGCGGCGTCCCGGCAGGCGCGAAGGAACTCGCGGTCATCTGCCATGATCCCGACGCGCCGTTGCCCAACGGCTTCACGCACTGGGTCGTCTACGGCATCGATCCGTCGACCACCGATCTTTCGGACGCGCAGGAAAAATTCCGCGTCGGCCCCAACGGCGCCGGCGGCAAGCAGTATTACGGGCCTCAGCCGCCCGCTGGCCATGGCGAACATCACTACTACTTCTGGGTCTATGCCTTGGACACCCACGTCGAAGGGACACCCACCAGGGAGGAGTTCCTCCAGAAATATGCCGGCAACATCATCGAGCAGAATCGGATCGTCGGCATCTACGAAAACATGTGAAATCCGCGGCGCCGGCGACCGATAACAACAACAAGAATGGTCGCTGTCACCGCAATGGGAGAATTGGAAATGAGAGACAGCAGCCCCGTGCACCAGAAGGTCTTCGAAGAGCTGGTCACAGCGACGAAGATCCTTCTGAACGAAGGCATCATGGATACGTTCGGGCACATCAGCGCCCGTGACCCGGAGGATCCCGAAAGCTTCTTCCTGGCCCAGAAGCTTGCTCCGAGCCTGATTACCGTCGACGACATCCAGCGTTTCAATCTCGACGGCGAGACGTCGGATAACAGACCCTCCTATCTTGAGCGCTACATCCACAGCGAGATCTATAAGGCGCGGCCCGACGTTCAGTGTGTGCTCCACACCCATTCTCCGGCTGTCCTGCCGTACTGCTTCGTCGATACGCCGCTTCGGCCGGTCACCCACATGGGAGCATTCATCGGCGAGTCAGTCCCGGTCTACGAGATTCGCGACAAGAATGGCGACGAGACGGATCTCTTCGGCGGCAGCCCCGGGGTCTGCGCGGATATCGCCGAAAGTCTCGGCAACCAGACCGTGGTCCTCATGGCGCGGCATGGCGTCGTCAATGTCGGCAACTCAGTGCGGGAGGTCGTCTTCCGCGCCTTCTATCTCGAACAGGAAGCGGCAGCGCTCACGGCCGGCCTGCGGATCGGCAATGTCAAATATCTGTCGCCGGGCGAGATAAAGACCGCAGGAAAACTCGTCGGTGCCCAGATCGATCGAGGATGGAATCACTGGTCGCAGCGTCTCAGGCAAGTGGGCCTTGCCTGATCCTTGAACATGGCCTGGAAGAGCTTGGTCCGAGCCAAGCTCTCCGGTCTCGATCTCGATAATTCTCTGGCGCCCGAGCGTCAGGCGAAAGCAACAAAACCATGCCGCACGCGGAAAGTTACGACTACGTTATCGTTGGGGCCGGATCGGCCGGTTGCGTGCTCGCCAACCGGCTGAGCGCCGACCCCGGATGTTCGGTGCTGTTGCTGGAGGCCGGCGGCTGGGATCGCGACCCCATGATCCACATACCGCTTGGCTGGGGTAAGATCCTGACCGAGCGCCGCCATGACTGGATGTATTTCTGCGAGCCGGAAGACAATGTCGGCGGCCGCAGGGTCGAGTGCGCGCGCGGCAAGGTGATCGGCGGGTCGTCGTCGACCAACGCCATGGCCTATGTGCGGGGCAATCGCGGCGACTACGACCGTTGGGCGGCCAGCGGGCTCGGTGACTGGTCGTACGATAAGGTGCTGCCGTATTTCCAGAAGCAGGAAAGCTGGGAAGGGGGCGGCAACCGTTTTCGTGGTGGCAATGGTCCGGTCAGCACGCAGTTCTGCCGCTACAAGGACCCGCTGATCGACGCCTTTGCTCAGGCCAGCGTGGAGGCCGGTTATCCGCAGACGGACGACTATAATGGCGAGCGGCAGGAAGGGTTCGGCCGCCTGCAGATGACGATTTCGAAAGGCCGGCGCAGCTCGACCGCGTCCGCCTATCTGCGGCCGGCCCTGAAGCGGCCCAATCTGACCGTCCTGACCGGAGCGACGGCGACGAAGATCACCTTGGAGGGCACGCGCGCCACCGGGGTGGTGATAAACCATGGTGGCGGCGAACGGACGGTCGTCGCCCGCAAGGAAGTGCTGCTCTCGGGCGGCGTCATCAACACGCCGCAACTCCTGATGCTGTCCGGTATCGGGGCGCCCGAGGAACTCGCGGCGCACGGTATCCAGACGCGGGTCGATCTGCCGGCGGTCGGCAAGAACCTGCAGGATCACGTCTCGGTCATCCTCATGTACCGACGCCGGGCTCCGGGCGGTCCTTTCCTTCGCAACATGCGTGCCGATCGGATCGGGCTCGATTTCGCCAAGACCTACTTCACGGGTCGGGGTTTCTCGGGCGACGTGCCCGGCGGCGTTGTCGCCTTCCTGAAAAGCGGTCCGGAACGGCCGTTGCCGGATGTGCAATTGCTGTTCACGGCGGCTCCGCTCGCCGCATGGCCGTACCTCAAGCCGTTCAAGGCGCCATTTCCGGACGGTTTCGCCACGCGCATCGTGGCGACGCAGCCTGAAAGCCGGGGGGCGGTGAAACTGGCCTCGGCCGATCCTCTCGCGGCACCGCTGATCCATCAGAATTTCCTCGCTTCGCCGAAAGACTGGGAGTCCCTTCGGGCCGGTTTCCGGGTGGCGAGGGATCTCGCGGCGCAGCCCTCCATGCAGCCCTTCATCGAGGCGGAGTTCTTTCCCGGTCCCAAATGCCAGAGCGACGAGGAGATCGACGAGCATATCCGCAAGACCTCCATCACCGTGCATCATCCGGCCGGGACATGCCGCATGGGGGCCGATACGGCCTCGGTCGTCGACCCGCAATTGCGCCTTCGCGGCGTCGACGGCCTTAGGGTGGTGGACGCGTCCGTCATGCCCGACCTGGTCTGCGGAAACATCAATGCGGCGGTGATCATGATTGCCGAGAAAGCCGCCGACCTCATCGCGGCATCAAAAGCAGCAACGGAAAGCAGGGCAGCGTGATGATCCAACGTATCGCCATCATCGGTCTGGGTACGATGGGGCCAGGCATGGCCGCCCGGCTTGCCAGGGGCGGCCTGCAGGTCGTCGCCTACGATGTTGCCCCGGCGGCGATCGAGCGCGCGGGGGCCATGCTGGGCGTCGCCGAGACCGTTCTGGATTCCCTGGGTATCGCGGTGCCTCCGGCCGGCGCCGGAACGGTCCGCTTCACGGATGATATCGCGGACGCGGTATCGGGCGCCGACCTCGTCATCGAGAACGTTCCTGAAAATATCTCGATCAAGGCCGATGTCTATCGCACGATCGACAGCCTGATCGCGTCGGACACGATCGTCGCGTCCGACACGTCGGGCATCCCGATCACCAAGCTGCAGGCGCATATCTCGCATCCGGAGCGGATGGTGGGCATGCACTGGTCGAACCCGCCGCACATCATTCCGATGATCGAGGTGATCGCAGGCGAGAAGACCGCGCCGCGGATCGTGACTGTTATCCGCGACCTGATCCGCTCGATCGGCCTCTTGCCGGTGGTGGTGAAGAAGGACGTTCCGGGCTTCGTCGAGAACCGCGTGCTCTATGCGCTGCTGCGCGAGGCGGTCGATCTCGTCGAGCGCGGTGTCATCGAGCCGGAAGATCTCGACACCTGCGTGTCCTGGGGCATCGGTTACAAGATCGCCGTGATCGGGCCGATGGCGCTGCTCGATATGGCGGGCCTCGATATCTACAAGTCCGTCTCGTCCTTCCTCAACGCCGATCTCTCCAATCGCGACGACGTCGCGCCGATGGTGCTGGAAAAGACGAATGCGTCGAAGCTCGGCATCAAGTCGGGGGAGGGCATGTTCTCCTATACGCCCGAGCAGATAAAGGCGCTGCAAGGTGAGCGGGCGCGCAAACTCGTCGCGGTGCGGCGCATCCTGGAGGGCCGGGAGTAGCCAATGACACATCATGCTCACAAGGCCGGTCGGATTGGGGCGCCGCATGGAGGACCAAACCATGCGCGTTGAAACCATTCGGGCAGCCGGCGGCCGGCCGGCCCATATCCGCCACGACGACCTGATCTCCGCCAAGGGCGTTTCGGTGGTCATGGCCAGGCAACTGGTTCTGCAGAACATCGATCTTTCGGTGCCGAAGGGATCGTTTGTTTCTCTCATCGGTCCTTCCGGTTGCGGCAAGAGCACCTTGCTCAAGGTTCTGGCCGGGCTGGTAAATCCGACAAGCGGCAGCGTTTCGATCGCCGGGCTTTCGCCAGTCGAGGCGGCGCGCAAGCGCATGATCGGCCTCGTCTTCCAGGACGCCAACCTGCTGCCGTGGAAGAATGCCGTCGACAACGCATCCATGCTGCTCGGCATCGCCGACAAGTCGCTGTCGCGCGCGGAGCTGCGGGCACGCGGACAGGAGATGCTTGAGCTGGTTGGCTTGGGCGATTCCGCCCACAAGCGTCCAAACGAATTGTCGGGTGGCATGCGCCAGCGCGTCGCCATCGCGCGGGCCCTGGCGCTCGATCCGGCGGTGCTGCTGATGGACGAGCCGTTCGGCGCGCTCGACGCCATTACCCGCGATTCGATGGGCCAGTCGCTGCTGGAGATCTGGCAACGCACGGGCAAGACCATCGTTCTCGTCACGCATTCGATCGACGAGGCCATTCATTTGTCGCGCCATGTGCACGTGCTGGGGATCAAGCCCGGCCGGATCACCGAGAGCCTCGACATTGGCCTGCCCTATCCACGCGATCTGTCGGTGACGGAAGATCCGGAGTTCGTCAGGCTGGTGGTTCAACTGCGCACGATGCTGCGCGCCAGCCATCAACCGGGAGGCGCGTCATGAGCGATCAACCCATCACCAACCTCTCCGAGACGCGGCCTGCTTCCAGCTGGAGTGCGGCTACGGGCAGCTGGCTCCCGGCGGTCATACTTCTGCTGGCGACGATCGTCGTATGGGAAGCCGTGGTGCGGATCTTCGCCATCTCCGCCTACATCGTTCCCGCCCCGTCCGAGATCGCGCAGTCGCTGGTCGCGCAATGGGCAACGCTGATGCAGGCGACCCTGGTGACCGCGGGCGAGATCCTGTTCGGGTTCCTTGTCTCCGTCGTGGTCGGCGTCGCCATTGCGCTGGTCATCGTGCGCTTCGACTGGCTGGGGCGAGCGCTCTATCCGCTGGTGGTGCTGTTCCAGAACGTGCCCAAGGTGGCGCTGGCGCCGATCTTCATTCTCTGGTTCGGCTATGGGCTGGCGCCCAAGATCGGGCTGATCCTGGTCATCGCCTTCTTCCCGGTGACATTGTCGATGCTGGCCGGCATGCAATCGGTCGATCGCTCGCTGCTGTCGCTGATGAATTCGGTCGGCGCCAGCCCGACGCAGATCCTGTTCAGGATCCGCGTCCCGCATTCGCTGCCGAGCCTGATGGCGGGAACCAAGATCGCGGCCACGCTGAGCGTGATCGGCGCCATCGTCGGCGAATTCGCCGGCGCCTCGGACGGGTTGGGCTACGTCATCCAGTTCGCCTCGACCCAGCTCGACACCGCGCTGGTCTTCGCGGCGCTGCTGCTCGTCTCCGTGCTCGGCATCGCCTTCTACTACGCGGCCGAAATCCTCGAACGCATCGTGGTGCCCTGGGCACCCAAATTCAGCCAGGCCTAGGCCTCTCGATCAACCACCGACAATAAAAGGGAACAAAAATGCTGAGACGCTCACTTATCAAGGTAGCCACGCTTGCGGCATTTGCCGGGGCGCTTGGCTTCTCGAACGCGGCGCTGGCGGCGGACAAGGTCACTGTCCAGCTCGACTGGGTCGTTCGTGGCAACCACGCCATGTTCTTCGTCGGCAAGGAAAAAGGCTTCTTCGCCAAGAACGACATCGACGTCGCCGAAATCCGCAAGGGTTCGGGTTCGCCGGATGCCATGCGGCTGGTGGGCAACGGGAACGCGGATTTCGGTTTCGGCGATCTTCCCACGCTTGCCGTCGCGCGCTCGCAGAACGTTCCGGTGGTGGCGGTGGCTGCGGTCAACCAGCACTCGCCGCTGGCGATCATGTCGCTCGCCAAGACGGTGAAGCTCACCAAGCCGGCCGATCTCAAGGGCCTGACCATCGGCATCCATCCAGCCGGCTCGACCTACATATTCTTCAAGGGCTTCCTGGCGGCCAATGGCCTGACCGAGAAGGACATGACGCTGAACAGCGTCTCGCCGCCCTATGAGAGCTATCTGCTTCTGGGCCGGGTCCAGACCGTGGTCGGCTATGTCGACGCCGAGGTGCCCGAACTGGAGGCCAAGGCAGGCGGTCCGGGTTCGCTCAGCATCATGATGGGCGCCGACCATGGCTGGAAGGCTTATGGCTCCGGCCTGTTCACCTCGGAGGCGATGATCAAGGACAAGCCCGACGTCGCCGCCCGCTTCGTCAAGGCTTACAGGGAAGCCTTCGACTATGTCGTCGCCCATCCGGAAGAAGCTGCCGAGATCACGGCAAAGGCTGCTCCGGGCTATGCGGACAAGAAGGATGTGTTGCTGGCGCAAATCAACGCCGACATCGCCTCGACCTTCAACAGCCCCGACACCAAGGACCATGGCCTCGGCTGGATGACGAAGACGCAGTGGGAGGAAACCCTGAAGACGCTCACCGACCAGGGCGTGCTCAAGACGGCCCTGTCGGCCGACGACGTCTTCACCGACAAGTTCCTGTCGAAGGAATAGGACACGATGTCCCCGGGCGGACGCATCAATGAGCGCCTACCGGCACGCCAGGCCGTCCTGCAGCATGCTGCAGGACACCGCGCGCGCGCCCTTGGCGGCGTCGGTCCGGTCGAGCGTGATCTGCGCGCGGGTGGCGTATGCGCGGCCAGACAGGCCGCACCACAGCCGCTCGACCGGCAGGTTCTCGCGCTTGTCGTTGAGAATGGTGAAGGTGCCGGTCTTGGGGTCGAACCAGAGTTCGATGCGAGCGCTCTTGCCCGGCTCGATCGTGGCGATCCCTTCCGAATACCAGTGGGCAAAGTCGGCGTTGCAGGACACGCCTTCCGTGCCCGCATTCGAAATCGTCAACGGCACCATGTCGAGCCCGTCGGTGCCCTTGCGGACAATCACATGGTGCAACTCAACCGCGTTGGCGAGCGATGTGAACGCCAAAATCACGGGAAGGGCATAACGGATTTTCACTTTGCCTGAGCTCCATGGGGTAGTTTTCTCAGGCAGTCTATCTCGCTTCGGCGCAATAACAACAAGAATATTGATTGGAAAATCAAACAGAGAGGGTAATATGTTTAAGATCCTTAAGAGCAGTGTAAGTGCATTTATATTGTGCGGTGTCTTGATGGGCGGCGCGCTTGCCGGCGAAGTCAAGTCGATCGCCATCCTGACGCCCGAAGAGGGCACGGATTATGGCTGGAACCAGCAGGGCATCGACGCCGCCAAGGCAGCCGGCAAGGCCGCCGGCGTCGAGGTGGTCGTGGCCCAAGGCCTCGGCTATGGAGATGTCCGTCCGACGCTGCGCGAGCTCGCGTCCGACGGCGCCAGCCTGCTGATCGCGCATGCCAGCGGCTACAACACCTCGGCGCCCGAGATCGCCAAGGAACTGAAGGTTCCGGTGGCGATCGTCGACACGCCGAACGGCCTGGAGAAGGGCCTCGTCGCCGACTACACGCTGAGCGGTCACCAGGGCGCTTATCTGGCCGGCCGTCTCGCCGCCAAGATGTCGCGCTCGAAGTCGGTCGGCATCGTCGTCTCCGGCGAACCGCCATCGTGGAACTCGCAGTCGGCGGCGTTCGCGCAGGGCGTGAAGGCGGAGAACCCGGACGTCAAGATCACCTATGCGGTGATCGGGCCGGCCGCCTACAGTGACGCCGCAGGCGGCAAGCGCGTCACCGAAAGCGTTATCGCCTCGGGCGCCGACATCATCTTCGGCCAGGGCAACGGCTCCAGCTTCGGCATGCTGCAGGCGGTCGAGACGACCAAGGCCGCCGATGGCGGCAAGGTCTATTTCATCGACGTCATCGGCGACAAGTCGCCGATCGACAAGGGCTTCCTGCTGTCGTCGGTGGTGTGGAACATCGAACCGGTCTACGCGGCGATGATCGCCGACCTGAAGGCCGACACGTTCGGTACCAAGCACTATTCGATCGGCCTCAAGGACGATTCCGTGCAGTTGCTGAAGACCGCCGCCATCCCGGACAAGGTCTGGGGCGAAATCCAGGCGCTGCGCGAGGACGTCATTTCCGGCAAGATCAAGGTCGAGCCGGTCTATGACGCGGCCGCCGTCAGGGCGCTGATGACAAGCGTCGCCCAGTAAGGCGATCAAAGTCGGCTGCCGGAGGGGCGATCGGTTCGCTCCTCCGGACCATTCCCGTTTTCTGGTGCTGGGCTTTCATGAGCAGTCTTTCTTCATCGCCCGTCGATATCAGCGACATCGTCGCGCTTGAAGGCGTGACCAAACGCTTTCCCGGCATTGTCGCCAATGACGGCATCGACCTGTCGATCCGCCCTGGCGAGGTGCATGTGCTGCTCGGCGAGAACGGCGCGGGAAAATCCACCTTAATCGGCATGCTGTCGGGCCTGCAGCAGCCGGACGAGGGGCGCATCCTTGTCGACGGCAAACCGACGCCGATCACATCGCCGCGCCATGCGCTGGCGCTCGGCATCGGAACGGTGTTCCAGCACATGATGCTGGTACCCACCCTGACGGTCGCCGAGAACCTGCTTCTTGGCGGGCCGTGGTGGCAGCGTCCCAGGACCGAGGAGCTCGAGGCCCGCGTGGCCGAGATCACCCGCAGCCTCGGCATTACGGTGAAATTGCATGCCAGGGTTTCGGAACTCTCGCTCGGCGAGCAGCAGCAGGTCGAGATCCTGCGCGCCATGGTGCGCAACAGCCGCCTGCTGATCCTCGACGAATCCACCTCGATGCTGACACCGAAGGGCATCGAGGAACTTGGCGCACTGATGCGCCGCCTCGTCGAGCAAGGATTGGCGATCGTCTTCATCACACACAAGCTCAAGGAGGCGGCGGCCTTCGGCGACCGCATCTCGGTGCTGAAGCTCGGCCGCAAGGTCGGCGAGATTCCGCCCGAGCGGTTTCGCGCGCTCGGCGAACAGGAGATCATTTCCGAGATCGTGGAGTTGATGTTTGGCAAGCAGAAGGACGATCCCGAAGCGGTCGAACGTCCGGCCCGCGCGGTCGATGCGCAAGCCGCGCCGCTGCTTCAGGTCGCGGATCTCACGGTCGCGCCGACCGACAACGCGCCCGGCCTGTCGTCGATCTCCTTCGACATCCGTCCGGGCGAGATACTCGGCATCGCCGGCATCGACGGCAACGGCCAGAAGCAACTGGCGGAGGCCTTGGCCGGCCAACGCGTGGCGACCGGTGGTTCGGTCCGGCTGGAGGGCACCGCCATCGAGGGCCTGAGTGTCGGCGAACGCCGCCAGCGCGGCCTTCGCTACCTGACCGACGACCGGCTGGGCGAGGGCACCGTCGGCACGTTCCCGGTCTCCATCAATTTCTTCCTCAAGCAGGTCGGCGCGGCGCCCTTCTGGCGCGGCGGCGTCGAGCAGCGCGCCGAGATCGACAGGCGCGCCGCCGAGCTCGTGCGCGAATACGATGTGCGCACGCCAAGCCTGAAGACGCCGGTGGCGCGGCTTTCGGGGGGCAACATCCAGAAGGTGCTGCTGGCGCGCGAGCTGGCCGAAGGCGCGAAGGTGGTGATCTTCAACAAGCCGACCTACGGGCTCGATCTCGCCAACACGCTGGCCTCGCGCCAGCGCATCCGCGACACGGCGGCACGCGGCCTCGCCGTGCTCCTGATCTCCACCGACCTCGAGGAACTGCTCAGCATGTGCGACCGTATCGCGGTGATCGCCAATGGCGCGCTGGTCGGCACCGTCGCCAATGCCGACGACGCCCGCACCAGGGTCGGCCGCCTGATGATCGGACTTGCCGCATGAGCATCGAAACCGCACCCGCCGCCAGCGCCACCGCGCTCGATGCCACGAGCGGGGCGGCCACGCGCCGTGACATTCTGCATCGGCTGCTGATGACGATTGGGCCGATCCTTGCCGCTCTCGTCATCGCCGGCTGCATCCTGCTTGCCGTGGGCGTCGACCCGCTCGCCTATTATGGCTATGTGCTGGAGAAGGGCCTGTTCTCGCCGCTGGGCATCCAGCAGACGCTGACGCGCATGGCGCCGCTGCTGTTTCTCGCCGCCGGCCTGATCGTGGCCTTTCGCGCCGGCATGTGGAATCTGGGCGGCGACGGCCAGTTCCTGCTCGGCGCGGTCACCGCGGCCGCAAGCGCTCCGGTGCTGGTGCAGATATTGCCCGCCTGGCTGGCGCTCTTCTGTTCGTTCCTGATCGCCATGCTGGTGGCCATGATCTGGTCGCTGGTGCCGGCGCTGCTGCGCGCCTATCAGGGCGTCAACGAGATCATCACCACGCTGATGATGACGTTCCTCGGCACGTCGCTCGCCAATGTGCTGGTCAAGCTGGTGTTTCGCGATCCAGGCACGACCGTGCCACAGACCCGCACGCTGCCGGTGGAAGACCGGCTGCCGCGCCTGTTTGAAACCACGATCACCAGTGGCCTGCTGCTCGGCCTGGCGGCAATCATCATCGTGCATCTGGTGATGACGCGCACGGCATTCGGGCTGAAATTGCGGATCGTCGGCGCCAATCCGCGCGCCGCGGTTCATGCGGGGCTGGGCGTGCCCGGGCTGACCATCGCGGTCTTTGCCATTTCGGCCGGACTCGCGGGTCTTGCCGGCGCTGTCGACATCATCGGCGTGCAGGGCAATGTCCGCGCCGACTGGAACCCCGCCTATGGGCTGGCGGTCATTCCGGCCGTGTTTCTCGCCCGCATGAACGGCTTTGCCGCGATAGGCTTCGTGTTCCTGCTTTCGGTGCTGTCGATCGGCGGCGAGAGCGCGGCGCGGCGACTTGGCGTGCCCAATCATTTCACGCTGGTGCTGGTCTCCATCGTGCTGATCGTGCTCGCTCTCGCCGAGTATGTCGACCACCGCTATCACCAGTCGAGAAAGGCCTGACATGACCGGGCTGTTCAGCGAAGTCTTTCTCAGCGCGTTGCTGTTTGGCGCCGTCACGGCGGCCATCCCGTTGTTGCTTGCCGGCCTCGGCGAACAGATGTCGGAAAAGGCCGGCGTGCTCAACATCGGCATCGAAGGCATGATGCTGGCCGGCGCCTATCTCGGCTTCGTCGGCGCCTTCTATTCGGGATCGCTGTGGCTGGGCTTCCTCACGGGTGCGGCCGGCGGCATTGCGGTGGCGCTGACCATGGCGCTGCTTTGCGTGCGCATCGGGCTGAACCAGATCGTCATCGGCATCGCGCTGACGCTTGGTCTCGAAGGTCTGACGGCGCTGCTTCACCATTTCCAGTTCTCGCGCAGTTATCCCCGCCTGCCGGCGGCGGACGCAACCGTCATTCCGCTGCTGTCGGACACTCCGATCATCGGCCCGGCCTTCTTCAAGCATCATCTGATCGTCTATCTGGCGGTCGCCCTTGTGTTCGGCATGGGCTACCTCTACCGGCGCACGCAGCTCGGCCTCAATCTGCAGGCCGCCGGCGACAAGCCGGCCGCGCTCGACGTTGCCGGCATCGACGTCATCAGGACCCGAACCATCGCCGTGCTGACGACCGGCGCGCTGGCCGGGCTCGGCGGCGCCTATCTCGCCAATGTCGGGGCGGGCCTGTTCATTCCGTTCATCACCAATGGCGCCGGCTTTCTCGGCATCGTGCTGGCCATGCTGGCGCGCGGACGTCCGATCTGGGTGCTCTTCGGGGCGCTTTTGTTCGGCGTCTGCCTGTCGCTGACCACGGCCATGCAGGTGGCGGGCATCAACATCCCGACCGACGTCATCCAGATGCTGCCTTTCCTGGCGGTGATGATCATGCTGGTGCTGTTCGGGCGGCGGGCCAGCCTGCCGGCGGCGCTCGGCATTCCATACGAGCGCGGCGCGCGCTGACAGAAACCAGATGCGCGGATGGGACCCGCGCCGGAAACGGAGGCAACAATGTCGGATACCAAGGTCTACCTGCTCGACGGCGGCTCGCTCGTCCTCGACGGCTATCATGTCTTCTGGAATCGCGGCCCGGGCGGCGAAGTGCGCTTCCCCGTCTACTCGATCCTGATCGAGCATGCCGAGGGCCGCTTCCTCATCGACACCGGCTACGACTATGACCACGTCATGAAGGTGCTGCCTTTCGAGAAGCCGATCCAGGAAAAGCACCAGACCATTCCCGGCGCGCTGGCGCTGCTCGGGCTGGAGCCGAAGGACATCGACGTCGTCGTCAACTCGCATTTCCATTTCGACCATTGCGGCGGCAACAAGTATTTTCCGCACGCCAAGAAGATCTGCCATCGCACGGAGGTCCCGCAGGCCTGCAATCCGCAGCCCTTCGAACATCTCGGCTATTCCGACTTGAGCTTCTCGGCCGAGGCGGCCGAAGCGCGTGGCGCGACCGCCCAGTTGCTGGAGGGCACGACGCGCGCCAACTCGACCTTCGAGGGCATTGACGGTGACGTCGACCTCGCCAAGAGCGTCAAGCTGATCTCGACCCCCGGGCACTCGATCGGTCATTATAGCCTCCTGGTCGAGTTTCCCAAGCGCAAGCCGATCATGTTCACGATCGACGCCGCCTATACGCAGAAGAGCCTTGAAACGCTTTGCCAGGCAGCCTTCCATATCGACCCGGTCGCGGGCGTCAATTCGATGCGCAAGGTGAAGAAGCTCGCCGAGGATCACGGCGCCGAGCTGATGTACTCGCACGACATGGACAACTTCAAGACCTACAAAACCGGCACGCAGTTCTACGGCTGACCGCCGCCAATCCGGAGACCAAGACCATGCGCTATCTCGAACACGCCGATCCGGTCATCACCCTGACCGCTGGACCGGTGAACGCTTATGCCGAGGTGCTGCGGGGCCTCGGCCGCACCGTGCTTTACGATTACGACCCGGCCTTCCAGCTCTTCTACGAGAAGGTCGTCGACAAGGCGCAGAAGGCGATGCGGCTTTCCAACAAGCCTGTCATCCTGCATGGCGAGCCGGTGCTGGGCCTGGAAGCGGCGGCAGCGTCGCTGATCACGCCCGACGACGTGGTGCTCAACCTTGCCTCGGGTGTCTACGGCAAGGGGTTCGGCTACTGGGCGAAACGCTATTCGCCGCATCTGCTCGAGATCGAGGTGCCCTACAATGAGGCGATCGACCCGCAGGCGGTTGCCGACATGCTGAAGGCGCATCCGGAAATCACGGTCGTCTCCGTCTGCCATCACGACACCCCGTCGGGCACGATCAATCCGATCGATGCTATCGGCGCGCTGGTATCGGCGCATGGCGGCTACCTGATCGTCGATGCCGTCTCGTCGTTCGGGGGCATGAAGACGCATCCGGAGGACTGCAAGGCCGACATCTACGTCACCGGGCCGAACAAGTGCCTCGGCGCACCTCCCGGCCTGACCATGATGGGCGTCAGCGAGCGGGCCTGGGCCAAGATGAAGGCCAATCCGCTGGCGCCGCGCGCATCGATGCTGAGCATCGTCGATTGGGAAAATGCCTGGTCGAGGGAAAAGCCGTTTCCGTTCACGCCATCGGTCTCGGAAATCAACGGGCTCGATGTCGCGCTCGACCTCTATCTCAACGAGGGGCCGGAAGCGGTGTGGGCGCGCCATGCCCTGACCGCCAAGGCCATGCGTGCGGGCGCCACCGCGATGGGCCTGTCGATCTGGGCCGCCAGCGACACGATCGCCTCGCCGACGACGACCGCTGTCCGCACGCCGGATGGTGTCGACGAGAAAGCACTTCGCCAGGCAGCGCGCGCCCGCTACGGCGTGGTGTTTTCGTCGGGCCGCGGCGAGACATTGGGCAAGCTGACGCGCATTGGCCATATGGGCCCGACGGCGCAGCCGATCTACGCCGTCGCGGCACTGACGGCGCTTGGCGGCGCCATGAATGCGGAAGGCCGGAAGCTTGCGGTCGGCAAGGGCATCGACGCGGCGCTGGCCGTGATCGACGCCGACGCCTGAACAGACATCACCAGATTGCGCATTGAGGAGAAATTTCATGACTGAACGGCTTGCGGGAAAGACGGCGCTGGTGACGGGCGCCGCACAGGGCATCGGCAAGGCGATAGCGGCGCGGCTGGCGGCCGACGGCGCGACCGTCATCGTCAGCGACATCAATGCCGAGGGTGCGAAGGCCGCGGCCACCGCGATCGGCGGCAAGGCGAAGGCTGTCGCCGCCGACATTGCCGATCCGGCCTCGGTCAAGGCGCTGTTCGGCGAGATCCACGCGCTGACCGGCGGCGTCGACATCCTGGTCAACAATGCCAGCATCGTGCCGTTCGTCGCCTGGGACGATGTCGACCTCGACCATTGGCGCAAGATCATCGACGTCAACCTGACAGGGACGTTCATCGTCACCCGGGCGGCGACCGACCAGATGCGGGCGGCGGGCAAGGCCGGACGCGTGATCAGCATCGCCTCCAATACCTTCTTCGCTGGCACACCCAACATGGCGGCCTATGTCGCGGCCAAGGGCGGCGTCATCGGTTTCACCCGGGCGCTCGCTACCGAGCTTGGCAAGTACAACATCACCGCAAATGCGGTGACGCCCGGTCTGATCGAGAGCGATGGCGTCAGGGCCAGCCCGCATAACGAGGCGTTCGGCTTCGTCGAGATGCTGCAGGCGATGAAGGGCAAGGGCCAGCCCGAACACATCGCCGATGTCGTGGCATTTCTCGCATCCGATGACGCGCGCTGGATCACCGGCCAGACGCTCAACGTCGATGCGGGCATGATCCGGCATTAGAGGCCATCGACACATCGACGGCCACGGCCGGCAGGTTGCGGGCGACAGGGACCCGCCTGAGGCTATGTGGATCGACTCGACGAAAGCCGGGCTTTCCGTCCTTGTTCGCAGGCCAAGTGGGGCTAGATCGGCCGAACGGCCTCACACACGCCCTGATGACGGTGTTGCGGTAGGCTTCCCCAACCCGATCGGGGTCGCGGCATTCAAAAGACCCACTGCAGCGCGAGGCCGACCACGGACAGTCCCATTGTGACTGTCGCAAGCCATCCGAGAAAGCGAAGCCAACCCTCAACGGGGAATTCGCCCATGATGTCGGAACGCCCGGTCATAAGCATCATGACGACCATTACAGGGACGGCGCATATGCCGTTGATGACAGCGCTCCAGTAAAGCGCCTTTATGGGATCGATCGGCGTGAACATGATCCCCATGCCCAGCGCCACAGCAGCGGCCAAGGTTGCATAAAATGCCATCGCTTCCTTCGGCTTGCGCTCCAGTCCCACTGGCCAACGGCGCGCCTCACCCACGGCGAAGGCGGCCGAGCCCGCCAGAACCGGAACCGCGAGAAGGCCGGTGCCGATAATCCCCATTGCAAAGATCGCAAATGCGAATTTGCCTGCGACCGGCTCCAGCGCCTTGGCCGCATCGGTGGAGGAATTGATGTCGGTCACTCCGGCCTTGTGCAAGGTGGCGGCGGTCGTGACGATGATTGCAATGGCTATCAGGTTCGAAAAAGCCATGCCCACCAAGGTGTCGGCGCGAATGCGCTGGAAGGCGCCCGACGCCTGCCACGGTGCCCATCTCAGCGGCTTGGCCTTCGGGTCGATCTTCTCCTCTTCGACCTCTTGCGACGCCTGCCAGAAGAACAGGTAGGGAGAAATCGTGGTGCCGAGTATGGCCAGAAGTGTCGTGAAAAACGCTCGGTTCCATTCCATGTGCGGAAGAACGACCCCCTTGAGGGCCTCGCCCCATGGGATATCAGCCAGAAACGCAGCCACCACATAGGCAAAGAGGCTCAGCGTTGTCCATTTCAGGACCGTGACGTATCGGCTGTAGTCGAGAAAGACGATCGCCAGAACGCATGCCACGCCGAACGCAAGGACGTAAAGCGAGCTTGGGCCGCCCACCAGCAGTCGCAGCGCATCAGCCATCGCGCTCAGGTCCGCCCCGATGTTGATCACGTTGGCGGCGAACAAAAGCAAGGCTACAAAATACATCAGGGCAGGCGGGTAGTATCGGGAGAGATTGCCGGAAATACCTCGACCTGTCGTCCGCCCTATCCGCGCGGCTATCTCCTGGATCGCGACCATGAGCGGAAAAGTGAATACCATGGTCCAACCGACATTGAACCCCAGCTGGGCGCCCGCTTGGCTGTACGTGCCGATGCCCGAAGGGTCGTCGTCCGAAGCGCCTGTGATGAAGCCAGGTCCGATTGTGCGCAGGAATCGCTGGACTGGCCCTTTTGCCCGAATGTTGCTCTGTTTCCCAGAGACTTCGACGCTCGTGTTGCTCATGCAGGTGCTCCAGAAACGCGGATCCTTCGAGATCCGCTTGAAGCAAAATTCGGCGATCGCCGTTCGGTTCCTTTAGCCATTGCTGAAACGCCCGGCAGTAGCCCCTCAGCGCGCGAGAAATATCATGTCGCCAGCAAAGGAGGCACACTCCAAGCGACAAGATACCAACGGCCGCTTGGGAGAAGCTTTTTTGGCGGGGGGGCAACCGCGGTTTGCGTTCGAGTACCGCCGCCCTTCGCGAGCGTGGACATTTGAGCCGCGCAGTTCGGCGCAACCATCGCGTAATCCGGCTTCAAACCCCACTTCTAGCGATATTCATCTAGAGTTAGTCCGTAGTAGTGTAAGCGAGATGCTGTTTCAGCGATTTATACGATTTTCGCGCGGAATATCTTTAAACCTGTAGGCGCGATCCCTTCGTCATTCTCTGTTATGTCTATCAAGGCAACACCGATGTAACATCGCTCACGGCCACGCCTGCCCTCACTGGGGACTCGGGATGCGCGGTCATTTTCCCATACAATGAGCAGCCCAAACGTTCGACACGCCCTTAGCGCGTCGAGCGTGTCGGCGCGCAGTCTCCCCGCGTCATAGATCAACACCAACCGGGTGACCGTCGGGTGAACGAACTCGCGCGCCCCATAGGAGAGAAAAGATGGAAGCCCTACAATATCTCGGCCCGATGGAATGGGTGGCTATCGAGGTGGCCGTGCTCGTCATCGTGCTGGCGATCCTGTTCTGGTGGAGCGGCGTGGTCCGCTACATCCCGAACGACAGGCTCGGCATCTTGGAAAAACTATGGAGTTTTCGCGGCTCGGTCAGCAATGGCTTCATCGCGCTCAACCGTGAGGCAGGCTATCAGCCGGAAGTCGTGCGCGGCGGCCTGCATTTCTTCATGCCGTTCCAATATTCGATGCATCGCGCCAATCTTGTCACCATCCCGCAGGGTCAGATCGGCTACGTCTTTGCCCGTGATGGCAAGCCGCTGCCTCCGACGCAGACACTTGCTTCCAACACCGATGCCGATGATTTCCAGGATGTGCGCGGCTTTCTCGAAAAAGGTGGACAGAAGGGACCGCAACGCAAGATCTTGCGTGAAGGCACCTATGCCATCAATCTCGCACAGTTCATCGTGCTCACCGCCCAGTCAATCCATTCCGTTAATCTGAGCTCGTCGGAACAAAACCTTTTTGCCAATATGTCCAGCATGATCGCGGAGCGGGGCGGCTTTGAGCCAGTCGTCATCCACAATGCCGAGGACATGATCGGTATCGTCACCATCCATGACGGTCCGGCCTTGCCGGACGGCGAGATCATCGCACCGACCGTCGCCAACGATCCGAACGACCCGAACTTCCACAACAATTTCCAGGACCCGGAGAAGTTTCTCGATGCCGGTGGTTACCGTGGCCGCCAGTTGCAGGTGCTGGCCGACGGCAGCTACTTCCTCAATCGCATTTTCGCGACTGTCGAACTGGTCGAGAAGACGATCATTGACGTCGGCACGGTGGGTGTCGTCGTCTCCTATAACGGCCGCCACGGCACGGATATTTCCGGGCAGGCATACCGTCACGGCGAGCTGGTCGAAATCGGCGCACGCGGTGTCTGGTCGACGCCGCTGCTGCCAGGTAAGTATGCGTTCAATACCTATGCCGGCAATATCATCACCGTGCCGACCACCAACTTCGTGCTCAAATGGACGAAGGAGCAGTTTGGCGAACACAGGCTGGACGAGAACCTGTCCGAGGTGTCGTTGATCACCAAGGATGCGTTCGAGCCTGTGCTGCCGCTGTCCGTCGTCGTGCATATCGACTATATGAAGGCGCCACTCGTGGTGCAGCGTTTCGGTGACATCAAGCGACTGGTCGAACAAACGCTCGATCCGATGGTTTCTGCTTATTTCAAGAATATCGCCCAGACCAAGACGCTGATCCAGCTTTTGCAGGAGCGTAGCGATATCCAGCGTAAATCGGGCGAGGAGATGCGGGAGAAATTCAATTCCTACAGCCTCGAGCTGCAGGAAGTGTTGATTGGTACGCCACGTGCCGGCAATGGCCAGAACAGCATAGAGCAAATCCTGATTCAGCTGCGCGAGCGCCAGATTGCGGTCGAAAAGGTCGAGACTTATAAATTGCAGGAGAAGGCGGCCATCCAGGAACGCACGTTGCGTGAGAAGGAGGCGCTCGCCGAACAGCAAGCCAAGATCACGACTTCGGCACTTACCATCGAGATCAGCGAGAACGAGGGCAAGGCGCAACTCGCCCGCACCCGCCAGCAGGCGGAAACCATTCAGGTCACTGCCAAGGCAGAGGCCGAGAAGGTGCGCCTCGGCGGCCAGGGCGAGGCCGACATGATCAAGGCTATCGCGCTTGCCGATGCCGAACGCATCAAGGCGACCGGTTTTGCGGATGCCGAGAGGGTTCGCGCCGTCGGCCTGGCGGAGGCCGAAGCCACCGAGAAGAAGGTCGCGGCCTTCGGCGGCCCGGACTATCAGCTCAACTCGCAGGTTCTCATGCGCTTCGCCGAGGCGATCGAAAATGGCAGGCTACCGCTCGTGCCGCAGATCCAGATCGGCGCTACCGGTGGCGAGAAGGGGGCCGCCAACGGCCTTGTCGAGATGATGCTTTCGATGCTCGTTGCCGACCGGGTTGGACCGCAAATCCTACCGGATGAGGTCCCGGCACCCGTTGAGGAGGAGTGATCGAGGATGGGCCGGTTGGACCGGCCCATTTTGCGCTCTGCCGAAACATGCCGGGATGGGGGCGGCGCCTGCAATCTTGGGCCGCCCTCGACCGTGGCTCTCCACCCAGCGAACCCGCATGCCGAAAAGCGGGCCGCATCAATCGGCCGCCGCAATACAAACATTGCGTGCGATAGTGGGTTTGAAGTGGTAGCGGGAGAGGGACTTGAACCCCCGACCCCAGGATTATGATTCCCGTGCTCTAACCAACTGAGCTACCCCGCCAGGGCGGCGAAAGGCCCGAAATCCGCCTTAAATCGCAAGGCATTTCGAGGCGTTCGCCAAGGTCGGGCGGATATAAGGTTGGGAGGGCGAGCCTGTCAAGCTTCGATGCATTCGATAGGGCCGCATATTCTCGATGGCGAAAAGCTTTGCCGCGCGAACACCTGGATGCGGCCGCCGGGGTTGAGTTCGACGGGGCACGTCGCTATGTCTCGGCCACGAGTTTTTAGAGTTTGAAACAGATGAAGCCGCGCATTGCAGTCCTCGGTTGCGGATACTGGGGCTCAAACCACATCCGCACCCTCAAGGCGCTCGGCGCGTTGCACGCGGTTTCCGACACCAATCGTGCCCGCGCCGAAGGTTTTGCCAGCGAACAGGACTGCCTGGCGATCGAGCCGGACCAGCTGTTCGTCCGCGATGACATCGACGCCATCATCATGGCCTTGCCGCCGCAGTTCCATGCCGACCTCGCCGTGCGCGCCGTCGAGAACGGCAAGGACGTGCTGGTGGAAAAGCCGATCGCGCTGACGGTGGCCGATGCCGAGCGCTCGGTGCAGGCGGCCAGGGACAATAAGCGTGTGTTCATGGTCGGCCATGTCCTGCGCTTCCATCCCGCCTTCGAGACGCTGAAAGGGCTGATCGACAAGGGCGAGCTCGGCGAGGTCCGTTACATCCATTCGCACCGGCTGGGGCTCGGCAAGTTCCATACCGAGAACGATGCGCTATGGGACCTGGCGCCGCACGATCTGTCGATGATCCTGGCCATCACCGGCACCGAGCCGATCGAGGTGCGCGGCGAGGGGGCGGCCCTCCTCGACAATCTCAGCGATTTCGCGCACCTGCATATGCGCTTTCCCAACGGGCTGCGCAGCCATCTCTTCACGTCGCGGCTCAACCCCTATCGCGAGCGCCGGCTGACCGTGGTCGGCACCAAGGCGATGGCTGTGTTCGACGATGTCGAGCCATGGGAGCGTAAGCTTGCGGTCTACCGCCACGCGGTGTGGCAGGACAGCGGCCAGTGGGCGTTCACCACCAACGAGCCGTCCTATGTCGCGGTTGCCCAGGGCATGCCGCTGACCCGCGAGCTGGAGCATTTCATCCAGTGCATCGAGACGCGCGCCGAACCGCGCACCAGCGGCGAGGAAGCGATCAGGGTGCTGCGCATCCTGACCGCTGGCACCGTCACTCACACCAAATCCTGAGACTGTTCGGAAATTCTACTGTTTGGAAATTCTACTGGGGCGGCCATCTGATGGCTGCCTAAAGTGGATTTCGAAACGGTCTTTGAGAGGGTGTTATTCGGCGGGCACCCGCGCCGGCTTGGCGGCGAGCCGGTTCAGCATCGCCTCGGCCTCGGCGCCGCGCTCGGAACGCTCGATGAAGCCGCCGCCGAAGACGCGGGCCTCGTTGCCGTCGTCGGAATAGAGCACGCAGGCCTGTCCGGGCGCGATGCCCGATTCACCATCGGCCAGTTCGACCGAGGTCACGCCTGCCTCGTGGCGCAGCACCGCCGGCCGTGGCGGCCTGGTCGAGCGCACCTTGGCGAACAACTCGATGCCGCCGGCGGGAACATCGGCGAGGGCGCCGTCTCCCAGCCAGTTCATGTTGCGCAGATAGATCTTGTGCGTCTCCAGCGCCTCGCGCGGGCCGACGACGACGCGGGCGCGCTCGGCATCGAGATGGACGACATAGAGCGGCTCGCCCGATGCGATGCCGATGCCACGGCGCTGGCCGATCGTGTAGCGCAATATGCCCTCGTGGCGGCCAAGCACGCGGCCGTCGATATGGACGATGTCGCCCGGATTGGCGGCGGCCGGCTTCAGCTTGGCGATGATGTCGGAATATTTGCCCTGCGGCACGAAGCAGATGTCCTGACTGTCCTGCTTGGCGGCGACCGTCAGCCCCATCTCCTCGGCGATGCCGCGAACCTGCGGCTTTGACAGGCCGCCAAGCGGAAAGCGCAGATAGTCGATCTGCGCCTGCGTGGTGGCGAACAGGAAATAGCTCTGGTCGCGGTCGGCGTCGACCGGCCGGTAGAGGGCGCGGTGGCCACCATTGGCGCCGGAGCGGATGTAGTGGCCGGTGGCGAGCGCATCGGCGCCGAGATCCTTGGCCGTGGCCAGCAGATCGGCGAACTTGACCGTCTGGTTGCAGGAAACGCAAGGAATGGGCGTTTCGCCGGCGACATAGCTCTCGGCGAAGGGGTCGATGACCGCCTTGCGGAACCGCTCCTCATAATCGAGCACATAGTGGGGAATGCCCAGCGTCTCGGAGACGCGGCGGGCATCGTCGATGTCCTGGCCGGCGCAGCATGATCCGGCCCGATGCGTTGCCGCACCATGATCATAGAGCTGCAAGGTGACGCCGACGACATCGTAGCCCTCGCGCTTCAGCAGGCCGGCGACCACGGATGAATCGACGCCGCCCGACATGGCGACGACGATGCGGGTGTTTTCTGGGCGTCCGGGAAGGTCGAGGCTGTTCATGGTGCTTTCATTCTAACGCGGCGTCTGAATGCCAATGTCGAGAATATAGGTCAAGCTTTCCTGCTGCGCCAGCTTGCAGGGCGACCGGCGGCGCGTCGCGAACGCTGCGAATGGATACATTTCTCCCGGCCAAAACAGGGCTTCCAGCCGCATATTTCAAATGCCCGCTAAAAGACTAACGCGGCGTTCACGATCCTTACCTAGTCATTAGGGTCTGCTTAGGCAATTTTTAAAGCTGTGGCGGTAACGTGGCGGGGATTGGGTCTTTGAGTTTTTTGTAGAGAGTACGATGACCGATCTGGTTAGACCTAGAGTCAAATATGTTATCGGGCCTGACGGCAGCCCGCTTACGATTGCCGATCTGCCGCCGACGAACACGCGTCGCTGGGTCATCCGGCGCAAGGCGGAAGTGGTTGCAGCGGTGCGCGGCGGACTTTTGAGCCTTGAAGAGGCATGCCAGCGCTACAAGCTGACCACGGAGGAATTCCTGTCCTGGCAAGCGTCGATCGACGAATACGGCCTTGCCGGGCTGCGCACCACGCGTATCCAGCAATACCGGCACTAGGCCGGCCTCACCACGATCAAAGGGCGCGGCAAGCCGCGCCCTTTTTCTTTCGGAGCGACGGTGTCGCCGCTCAGATCGTCAGTGCCACCTTGCCGATCGGCCTGGTGGCGAGAAAGGCGTGGGCGGCTCCCGCCTGGTCGAGGGGAAAAGTCCTGGCCACGTGGACGGCAAGCTTTTGCGCGTCGATCAACCCAGCGAGCTCGAGCAGGCCCTCGCGGTCGGGCACCACCGACATGCGCTCGACCCTGATATCGCGCGAACTGGCGTCGGCGCGCGTGGCGTCGTTGACATTGAGCAATGACACCAGCACGCCGCCGGGCTTCAGCACCTTCAGGGAGCGATCGGCATGGTCGCCGCCCAGCGGCTCCAGCACCAGGTCGATGTCGCTGATCTGGCTGGTGAAATCACCCTTGGTGTAGTCGATCACCTCATCGGCGCCCAGCTTGCGCACGAAGTCGAGCTTGCCCGGGCTGGTCGTGGCAACGACGTAAGCACCACGCGCCTTGGCGATCTGCACGGCCAGATGGCCAACGCCGCCAGCTCCGGCGTGCACCAGCACGCGTTGGCCTGATTGCAGTGCGCCATGGCGGACAAGGCCTTGCCAGGCGGTGAGACCGGCCAGCGGCAATGCGCCGGCCCAGGTGTGGTCCGCCCTCTTCGGCTTCGGCGCGATCTCATCGGCCGGCACCACCGCCAGTTCGGCGTAGGCCGCGGCCTGCTTGGGAAAGCGCGGCATGCCGAACACGTCGTCGCCGACCTTGAAGCTGGTGACGCCGGCGCCCAGGGCCTCGACCGTCCCCGAAATATCCCAGCCAAGGATGAAAGGCGGCTCGCCGAGCAGCGGATAGTAGCCGGCGCGCACCGCGCCATCGACGGGATTGATGCCGGCCGCCTTGACGCGGACCAGCACCTCGCCGGCCTTCGGCGTGGGATCGGGCAATTCGGCGATGACAAGAACGTCGGGTCCGCCGACGGCATTCTGGGTAACGGCACGCATGAATCTCTCCTGCTGATCGATGCCACTATCATTTGGAGAGTAAGGAGCTATTGTCTAGTATGCACCTTATTGATACATAGGTACCTCATGGATAGTGATTGCGACTCCCCCTTAGGCTATGACGCGTTCCGGCGGACATGTCCGTCGCACACCGTTTTGGAAATGCTGGCCAGCAAATGGGTCTATCTGGTTGTCTGCGCGCTGCGCAAAGGCCGGCTGCGCAATGGTGCGCTTGCCCGCAAGCTCGAAGGCATCACGCCCAAGATGCTGACCCAGACCTTGCGTGTGCTGGAACGTGACGGCCTGGTGCGGCGAGAGGTCTATCCGGTCATTCCGCCACACGTGGAATATGAACTGACGGAGCTCGGCCAGAACCTGGCGGAACTGCTTACCCAGATCAGATCGTGGGCAGAGCAGCATGCGCCCGATATCAAGGATGCCCGGGCAAGGGCGACCAACGGAAATGAGGCGGACTGGGCGGCCTAGGTCTTGTGCGCCAGCAGCACTTCGCGGCGCCAGCCGGCGCTGGTTCAGGTTGCCGTCCCGACAGCGGGCGCGCTTGTGCGCGTGCCGAATAGCGCCGATGTCGGCCGGTTCAGCCGATCATGGCGCTGCGGCCGCCGGTTTCGGCCTCGCGAATCTTGGTATCGCGCGATTCCAGCATCTCAGCCTTGGAAAGCTCCGCTTCAGCTTCGCCGAGTAATGATTCGGCGGCGCTTCGCTGCTGGGCGAGGTCGCCTTGCGAGTTCCTGAGATTGTCGCGGCGCAGACGCGCCGCCTTGGCGAAGGTCGGATAGGCGAAATGGTTGATATCGGTGATGCCGGCTTTCTTTTCCTCGGCGGTGATCTGAAGCTCCAGTTCGACGGCCATGCGCTCGAACTCGGCGATCATCATGTCGAGCTGCAGCATCTGCCGCCGCTTCTCATTCACCTGAAACTGCTTCAGCCGGACGAGGTTTTCACGTGACTTCATGATTCGGTACTCCCGGAAACGCACACCCGCACATATCGTCCAAACCACTTGGAAAGGCCCAAGCACTGCCCGTATCCACCGGCTTTCCCCGCACTATGGGAAACAAAACCCTAAAGTTTTTTGCCGGCGGTAACCATTCGTTTACGGGCATTGTTAATCATACGGGTCAGGGCTTAAGGCCGGGTAAAAATTCCGGCCGCCGAAGCGAAGCCGCGTCGATGAGTCCCTGGAGTCACTTGGTCCAGGTTATTAATGTGTCGCATTAGGAATTTTGGTCTGTGATTCGTTATTAGATTCAAGAGGGTGTAGAAAGGGGTTAAAAAATCTGATACCGTAATGAACGGGAAATTAGGTTTTGTTAACCATTCGATGGCAGCCTCTCTACAAGGCAACCACTGCTCCGGGGCAGGACGGGTCGTGAAATGGTCCGGCGGCAGAAAAGGGGAATGAAATGCGTGTTCTGCTGATAGAAGATGACAGTGCAACCGCACAAAGCATCGAGCTGATGCTGAAATCGGAAAGTTTCAATGTCTATACGACGGACCTCGGCGAAGAGGGTGTCGATCTGGGCAAGCTCTACGACTACGACATCATCCTTCTCGACCTCAACCTGCCCGACATGTCCGGCTACGAGGTCTTGAGAACGCTTCGCCTCTCCAAGGTAAAGACGCCCATCCTCATCCTCTCCGGCATGGCTGGCATCGAGGACAAGGTACGCGGCCTCGGCTTCGGCGCGGACGACTACATGACCAAGCCGTTCCACAAGGACGAGCTGGTGGCGCGCATTCATGCCATCGTGCGCCGCTCCAAGGGGCACGCCCAGTCGGTCATCACCACGGGCGATCTGGTGGTCAACCTTGACGCCAAGACCGTCGAGGTCGGTGGCCAGCGCGTGCACCTGACCGGCAAGGAATACCAGATGCTGGAGCTGCTCTCGCTGCGCAAGGGCACCACGCTCACCAAGGAAATGTTCCTCAACCACCTCTATGGCGGCATGGACGAGCCGGAACTGAAGATCATCGACGTCTTCATCTGCAAGCTGCGCAAGAAGCTCGACGCCGCTTCCGGTGGCCAGAACTACATCGAGACCGTCTGGGGTCGCGGCTATGTGCTGCGCGAACCGGAAGACATCCGCGTCAGCGCCTGAGCGCAGCCGGCAGAGCTTTTCTAAAAACCCGGCCATGGCCGGGTTTTTGCATTGTAGGCCGACAATCATTTGTTTTTGCGCACTGCCGGACAGACGGCAGGCCGCCGCGGTTCTCCTGGAACAGCGTTCAGGCAGCGATCTTCAAGGCGCGAAAGCGCTCGAGCAGTTGCGGGCGATTGAAGGGCTTCAACAGATAGCCCTGGGCGCCGGCGCGCTTGGCGCGCATGATCGACGCAATATCGAGTTCGACCAGCGAGATCAGGATCTGCGGCTTGATCGGGCTTTCCAAGGCGCGCACGCGCCGGATGAGGTCGATCGCCTGCATGTCCGGCAGGGCGCCGTCGACGACGATGATGTCGGGCATGTCGGCCGCGCACATCTCCAGTGCGTCAAGCCCGCTGGCTGCCTCGATGACCATCATGTCGGAACCGCCCAGGATGCGTTTTGCGACCTTCCTGATGACGCTTGAATCGTCGACGAACATGCAGCGTTTCATTCTCCGGGTCCTCTTTGCCCTTTGGCAATCCGGTCGTGCGGGGCATCTGCGGCGTAGCCTAGACCGATCTGGTAAAGAAGCCGAAAAGCCGTTAGGTAAAATTTTTGCAAAGATACCGTTCGACGCGCTTTTCCTTGCGGATGCTTCGGCGTTGCCGCGCAGGCAAAGTTCATCGCACCCCGATTGGGGCGTCAATGAAATATTTCAGATTGAAATACTTTGTTCGATCGCGCTGCCAGCGTCGATTTCAGGCCGCCGAAAGGACGATTTCTTCAGCCGTCGCATGGATCGAAATCGTCATGTTGGCCTCGCGGGCCAGCAGCAGCGTGTAATAGGGCTGCACCGAATGCGCGTCGATCGGCTCCTCAGGCTTGTGACCGGAATGCAGTTCGAGGAATTTCGGCGGCACACGCAGCATCGGCCCGCTTGCCGAAAGCGAAAAACGCGGCTCGGTTTCGAGATTTTCGAGCGTCACCACCAGCTTGCCGCCGCGCGGAATGGCGGCATTGGCAACCAGGAGCAGGTTGAGCAGCAGCTTGACCTTGTTCTTGGGCAGCAGCGCGCGGATGCCGTTCCAGACCAATTCCGGCTTTTCGTTCTTGAGGAAGGCGATGGCGACGGCCTCGGCATCTCCGGTGTCAATCATCATGCCGGCCGAGCCGGCGGCGCCGAAGGCGATCCGGGCGAACTGCAAACGGGCGGAGGCGTTCTTTGCGCTCTGGCGGATCAGCCGCATGGCGTCTTCGTCGGCACCACCTTCGTCGAGCAGTTCAAGCCCGTTGTTGATCGCGCCGACCGGCGAGATGATGTCGTGGCAGACGCGGCTGCACAAGAGCGCCGCCAGATCGGGGGCGGTGAGGGTGAACAGATCGGCCATCGGTGAAAATCCCTGCAAATTCCACTAGTCGTGACCGGGCGACCTGCTATCGCGCTACCCACACGAATCACGTTCCAACCCGAGGCTCTCTGAATACACAGCACTCGTTCGTACAGCAACAAATCCAAGATTGTCGTCGGGGCAAATGGCGTGTTCGCCCAGGCTGCCGGCCCCGCGCGCTCCCCAAACAGCCTTCGAACCGCCATCTTCATGTGGGAATTTAATGGTTGAAAAAGGATTACGGCATAGTTTGCCCCTAACAGTCATCCTTAACGGCCGCCTAAAAAGAGCCGTACGGATGCGAGGCGTCGGCGAAAGTGCTTCATGACGGAGATTGGAAGCATGTTTTCCCGATTCTATGACCGGAGTTTTCTCCGCGTCCTCTCAATGGCGATCACGCTCATGGGCGTTCTCGTCTTCACGACATCGCCCTTGCGGGCCCAGGAGTACACCGCTCAGGAAATTATCGATTCCGGCCACAAGTTCTTCGGCGCGACGTCGGGCGGGTTGGCCACCGTCGTGGAGAAGATTTTCGCCTCCTACGGTCTGCCCAATGGCTATCTGCTCGGCGAGGAGGGATCCGGTGCGCTGATCGGCGGCCTGACCTATGGCGAAGGCACGCTCTACACCAAGAATGCCGGCGATCACAAAGTGTTCTGGCAAGGCCCGTCGCTGGGCTGGGATTTCGGCGGCGAGGGGTCACGCGTGATGATGCTGGTCTACAATCTCGACGATGTCGGCAACCTCTACAATCGCTATGGCGGCGTCGCCGGTTCGGCCTATGTGGTGGCGGGTGTCGGCTTCAACGTGCTGAAGAACAACAATGTGCTGCTGGTGCCGATCCGTACCGGCGTCGGCGCCCGGCTCGGCGTCAATCTCGGCTATCTGAAACTGACCGAGCGGGCGACCTGGAACCCGTTCTGATCTGTCCAACATGATCGAATCGCGGACAGTTTGACCGGATTCCCGAGCCCACGCCCCGAATGAGCCGCGGCAAGCCCTTGCCGCGGTGCCGGATTTCCGCCATGCCAAGATGGCACAGTCCAGCCTTCCAAGTTGTCGTCGATAACGGGTAGTCCTTTGGTTCAGTCGGTCCTGTTCTTTGCCCTCGGCTTTCTCTGTGCCGGCTTTCTGGCGCTGATGGTGGCTCCGGCCGTCTGGCGGCGCGCCGTCGCCCTGACCCGCAGGCGCATCGAGGCCTCCATCCCGCTGACGCAAGCCGAGATCCAGGCCGACAAGGACCGGGTCCGGGCCGAGTACGCCATGACGACGCGGCGGCTCGAAATCAACGTCAAGACGCTGCGCGAAAAGGTGGCCGAACAGCTCGTCGAGATCAACCGGGGCCGCGAGGCGCTGAAGGGGCTCGCGGTCGAGCGCGCGGAAAAGGACCACGCGCTCGCCGAACTCGGCGCCAAGGGCGAAGCGTTGCGGCGGCGCGAAGAGGAACTGCATCAGCTTTCGGAGCGGCTCAAGGAAACCGAACGAAAGCTGGAAAGGCGGGCGCTCGAGCTCGAGAAGCTGGAGCGCATGTATGACGACGCCAGTTTTGCCTCCAGCAGCCGCCAGATCGAACTCGTGGCCCGCGAATCCGAATTGCAGAAGCTCGCCAGCGACATCTCGCTGCTGCGTGGCCAGCGCAAGGAAGCGGATCGGCGCGGCCAGGAGATCGCGGCCGAAAGCAAGGCCGCGCGCGATGCCTTGAAGGCCGAAAAGAAAAGGGCCGCCGAACTCGACAAGAAGGTCGAGCGGCTGCTGGCAACGCTCGCCGACCGTGAGGACAAGCTTGATCGGCGCGAAAAGGAGTTGGCGCGGTTGCGGGAAAAAACGAAAGCCGAGGACGGCGCCCCAGCCTTGCGGCTGGTTGGCAAGCCCGATGAGTCGGACCGGCATGACGAGGCAGGCAAGCGCGACGACATGGACCGCGCGATCGCCAAGCTCGACAGCGACCGCGAGCGGCTGGAGGCCAGGCTGACGGCGCTGGCGCGGGAGAACAAGCGGCTTAAGGCGGATCTCGGCGCTGTGGCATCGTCGGGTTTGACGAATGGCAATGGCGCCGCGCTGCGTGAGCAGATGAACGAACTGGCGGCGGAGGTCGTCCACCTGACAGCCAAGCTCGAAGGACCGGATTCACCGATCGCCAAGGCGTTGGCGGCACCGCAGGACAACCGCTCCGCCGGCCACGACCGCAGTCTCGCCGACCGCGTGCGCGCCTTGCAGAAGGCGGAAGCCAACTGACGCGGTGCGGGCTGGCGGCCTGCCGGCGTCTTGGCCTCAGACGGCGCCCGTCAGCGCGAGAAATGATGCAGGGCGATGGCCGAGGCGGCAGCGACGTTCAAGCTGTCGAAGCCATTCGACATGGTGATCCGCACGGTTTGCAAGCGGGCAAGCAGTCTTTCGGGCAGGCCTTCGCCCTCGGTGCCGAGATAGAGCGCCAGGCGCTCGCCGCGCCGTGCATCGCGTATGTCGATCCGGCCGCGCGGCGACAGCGCGAACTGGTCGTAACCCCGCCGATCGAGGTCCGCCGTGAAGTCCGCCGTGTCGGCGAAGGACGCGAAAGGGATCTTGAGCGCGGCGCCGACCGAAACCCGGATCGCCTTGCGGTACAGCGGATCGCAGCATGTCGCGTCCATCAACACCGCATCGGCGCCGAAAGCGGCGGCGTTGCGGAAGATCGAGCCCATATTGTCATGGTTGGCGATGCCGACAAGCACCACGACCAGGGCTTGAGCGGGCAAGGCATCCAGCAATGACCCAGACGGCAGGGGTGTCTCCTTGCGGCCGATGGCCAGGATGCCGCGATGCATGTGGAATCCGGCGATCGCGTCCATCACCGCGCCGGCGACGACATAGACCGGCAGGTCCGTTCGTGTCTTGCGCAGTATGTCCTCCAGGCCGCCAAGCCGGTTTTCCAAGACCAGGATGGATTCGGCGCTGAAGCGGCTCGACGACAAAAGCAGGTCGAGCACCACCTTGCCTTCTGCGACGAAGCGGCCTTGCCGGCCGGCCAGGTCGCGCTCGCGGATATCAAGATAGGCCGCGACACGTGGGTCGCGTGGATCGTCGATGCGAATTGGGTCCATGTCCCGCTCAACAATAAAGAGCGTGGCTCGTGTGCCGCGAAAGACACATGAGCCACGCTTCGGAAATCGTCAGCGAGGTAAACGGCCGCGGCAGCGTCCGGTCAAGTCCCGGCGCGGCGCAATCTCTGCGCCATCTGGGACAGATCTTCCTTTTTGCTGCCGAAGATGCCGTCCAGCACGGCGAGCAGTTCGCGCACCGCATCGGATTTGCAGGAATAGTAGATCATCTGACGATCGCGGCGGGTGTCCACGAGGTCGAGCGCCCGCAACTTGGCCAGGTGCTGCGAGAGGGCGGATTGGCTGAGCATCACCTTTTCGGCGATGGCGCCGACCGACATTTCACCGTCGATCAGATAGCTCATGATCAACAGCCGTTTTTCGTTGCCCATCAGCATCAGAAATTCGGCAGCCGATTCGGCGTTCGCGATTAGCTTTGTCGAGACCATTGATGCCCCATGCTGTTTGCTCATCGAGGCGCCATGGGGGCAATGGTGCCTGAATCCATAAATTCACTTGTGAAGGTGCCGACGAGTCAGCACCACAGCTAAGCCTAGAACATTTCTTTCAAATCTCAAGGGTTGCTTTTGATCAAATGCAATTTAGTTTCGTCTTATGCCTCCGATGCGGCCCTGCCGATCCTGGCCATTTCGACCAGGGCGGGACGTAATTCCGAAGCCTTTACCAGCGGTTGCGGGAAGAATACCCGGCAGACATTGTCCCCCGACACCAGATCCATGCCATCGGCGTCCAAACCGGCGATCGTCCAGCCATCACCAGGTGCCTTGGCGAAATGACGGGCATAGATGGCGATCGCGTCGAGATGGTCGGCATTCATGTGCTCGACGGCCGATTGTTCGCTTCCGGCAAGTTCCTCGATGATGGGCCCATTGGTGAGGAGGTCGGCCCGTTCGAGCAGATAGGCCTTGCCGAACCCGCCGTTGAGGCTGGCGCGTTGCGGCTCCAGGCGAAAGATCGAAAAGTCGCCGAGCCCGGCATAGAGGCTCGCCTTGGGATTGCGGTTGAGATAGCGGCGCTCGGCGCGGGCATGCGCCTGCGAGCCGCGCTCCAGCCGCGATGCCTGACAGACCAGCGTCAGCCGCGGATGCGCCAGCGGATCACCTTTGCCGGGTTCGCCAAGCAGCAGGGAGCAACGCGGATCGGCAAGCAGCGCCGACGTGTGCGCCGCGAGCATCGACACCAGAATAAGCGGCGCGCCGTCGATGTCGGTCGCGACGCCGGCCCGGCTCGCCAGCGGCGCCCCGGTCCGTGGTTCCAGCACCGCCAGGGCGCCGAAGCGGGCACTGCGCAGAAGCGTTTTCGCCAACCGGATCGCCTCGGCGTCGGTCTCTCGGATCACATCCCTATCTTGATTTCGCTGCATCGAAGCGCTCGCCACAATTTGTCTCGCTTGTCGGTGTTGCCGGCCGGATTCGGTCTTCCGCCAACTTCGGCTCGCACTATTTCGGCGCCATGCGGATGGCGCCGTCGAGGCGGATGGTTTCGCCGTTCAGCATCTGATTTTCGATGATGTGCAGGGCAAGTGCGGCATATTCGGAAGGTTCGCCGAGGCGTGAGGGGAAGGGCACCGCGGCGCCCAGCGAATCCTGCACGTCCTGCGGCATGCCGGCCATCATCGGCGTCTTGAAGATGCCGGGCGCGATGGTGCAGACCCTGATGCCGGAACGGGCGAGATCACGCGCCACCGGCAACGTCATGCCGACCACGCCGCCCTTGGAGGCGGAATAGGCCGCCTGGCCGATCTGGCCGTCATAGGCGGCGACCGAGGCGGTGTTGACGATGACGCCGCGCTCGCCGCCCTGCAGCGGCTCCAGTTTCGCGGCACGGTCGGCAACCAGGCGGATCATGTTGAAGGTGCCGATCAGATTGACCTCGATCACCTTGCGGTACTGGTCGAGCGGATGCGGGCCGTCCTTGCCGATCGTCTTCACGCCAATGGCGATGCCCGCGCAATTGACCAGGATGCGCGGCTCGCCCAGCTTGGCGGCGACATCGGCGAGGGCGGCGCTGCCGCTGTCGGCACTCGCGACGTCGCACCGGACGGCGATGCCGCCGATCTCGGCCGCGACCTTGGCGGCGCGCTCGATGCCGACATCGAGGATGGCGACGCGGGCGCCCTTGGCGGCAAACGCGCGCGCTGTCGCCTCGCCAAGGCCGGAGCCGCCGCCGGTGACGATCGCGATCTGGCCGTTGGGATTCATGGCGTCATCCTTATGCGTGTGAACGGGCTTTTGCGTGAGAACGGGACGGATCAGGCCCGGATCGACCGACAAGGTCAAGATGGAGAGGGCCGCCGTCTTGCAGAAACGGCGAACCACGGAAAACCCGTCCACACTTTCCAGGAGCCGCCCTAGGCGTGCTCGACGATCCTGGCCTGGCTGGCGTGGCCGACCTCGCCCGAAAGCCTGGCCACCGCGCCTGGCGCAATCTCATGCGACAGCAGCCGGTCGAGGTCGACAGGCCGCGGCATCGAAATCTGGCCGCGCGGTATGCGCTTGAAGCCGAGCGGCCCGTAATAAGGCTCGTCGCCGACCAGGATCACGGCGGGTGCACCGGCCTTGGCGGCGGCCTCCAGTGCGATCGCCACCAGCCGGCGGCCGATGCCGAGATTCTTGAAGGCGGGCCGTACCGCGAGCGGCCCAAGCATCAGCGCCCGGCCGGCACCGGCCGCTATGCGCGTCATGCGCACCGAGGCGACGACGAGGTCGCCGTCGACCGCGACAAAGGACAGAGCACGCTCATGCCCACCGGCCTCGCGGATCTTGTAGGCGGCCAGCACGAAACGGCCGGGCCCGAAGGCCTCGTCATTGATTGCTTCGATTTCAGGATCGTGCGCCGGGGTTTCCGGCAGGTACTTCACGTCGGCAAGGCTCATGGTCTTTGCGTTCCGGTAGAGGAGGAAAGGTTGCTGCAAACGGCAGCATTCGCCAGTCAGCGCTTCATCAAGCGCGGGCGCCCTTTCGTCGTCGGTCAAACCGGATCAAAGCAAAATCGAACATGCAAAGTGTCCGCTAGCATCAATTTTGCGCCGCCGCAATCGGCCCGTCCGCTGGCCCTATCGATTGACGATCTGTTCAGTCCTGACTAATTCCGTCTTGCCGGATCGCGCTCTACATGAGGTGGAAACGCGAAAGGATATTCCATGGGATTGTTGGTCGACGGTAAATGGCAAGACCGCTGGTATGACACCAAGGACAGCGGTGGCAGGTTCGTGCGGCCGCAATCGCAGTGGCGAGATTGGATCACGCGCGACGGTGCACCGGCGGAAGGCCGGCGCCGAGGCTTCAAGGCGGAGCCCGGCCGCTATCACCTTTATGTTTCGCTCGCTTGTCCCTGGGCTCAGCGGACGCTGATCTTTCGCGCGTTGAAGAGGCTCGAAGGCATCATCTCCATCTCGATCGTGCATCATTTCCTGGGCGCCAACGGCTGGACGTTTGTCGCCGAGGACGGCGCCACCGGCGACACGCTCTATGGCCTCGACTTCCTGCACCAAATCTACACCAGGGCGGATTCCGCCTATTCGGGCCGGGTGACGGTGCCGGTGCTGTGGGACAAAAAGGAACAGACCATCGTCTCCAACGAATCCTCCGAAATCATCCGGATGCTCAACTCAGCCTTCGATCAATGGGGCGATGCCGGCCTCGATTTCTATCCCCAGGCGCTGCGCGGCGAGATCGACGCGATCAACGCGCTGGTCTATCCCTCCGTCAACAACGGCGTCTACCGCGCCGGCTTTGCCACCACGCAGGCGGCCTATGAAGAAGCGTTCGGCGAGCTGTTTTCGACGCTCGATGGGCTGGAGGACCGCCTGTCCAGGCAACGCTATCTGGTGGGTGACCGCATCACCGAGGCCGACTGGCGGCTGTTTACCACTCTGGTGCGCTTCGACCCGGTCTATGTCGGCCATTTCAAGTGCAACCTGCGCCGCATCGCCGATTATCCGAACCTGTCGAACTATCTGCGCGACCTCTATCAGGTGCCCGGTGTGGCGGGGACGGTGAACCTGCATCACATCAAGGCGCATTATTACGGCAGCCACGAAACGATCAATCCGACGCGGATCGTGCCGGCGGGACCGGAGCTTGACTATGGCGCGCCGCATGATCGGGCGAAGTTCGCGAGGGCGGCGGCCTGATCTACCAATAGGGCGATGCTGGCACGCCGCGGAAAACCTCGGCGATCCGCCGCAGCGTCGCCGGTGTGGTGCCTTCCGGCAGGCGATCGAGTGGAAAAAAGCCGGCCTCGGCGATTTCATGGTCGGGCCGTTTCGGCGCGGTCTGGCTGAAATTTTCGACGAGATAGAAGCCGACATGATCGCGCCGGCTGGCGCGGCGGTTGAAGTGCATCGACTTCAGCACCGGCGTGGCGGCCATCGCGATGTTGCCCTCTTCGGCGAGTTCGCGGGCCAGCGCCTCGGCCAGCGTCTCGCCAACCTCGACGCCACCGCCGGGAAGCTGCCAGCCGGGCACATAGGTGTGGCGAATGAGGAAGACGGAATTGGTGGCGGCATCGTGGATCAGGCCGCGCACACCGAGCGTCATCGGCCGCCGCAGCACGAAATAGAGATGGAACAGCCGGGCCCTCAACCCCGCCCAGCCGGTCTGGCGGAACGCGGCTTCGTCGTCGGTCGGCATCAGTAGCGAAACCGTGGGTGGAAAGCGGCGTGCACGTCGCCTATGAAGGAGGAATGTTCAGGCTCGCGCATATTTCCGATGTCCATCTGGGGCCGCTCCCCGATGTATCCTATCGCGATCTCGCCTCCAAGCGCGTGCTCGGCTACGTCAACTGGCAGCGCAACCGCCGCCGCCACATGCACGATGCCGTCATCGACGCCATCGTCGCCGACATCAAGGCGCAAAGCCCGGACCATCTCGCTGTCACCGGCGACCTCGTCAACCTGGCGCTCGACGGCGAGATCGAGATGGCCAAACACTGGCTCGAGACGCTGGGGTCGCCGCATGACGTTTCGGTCGTGCCGGGAAACCATGACGCCTATGTGCCCGGTGCCTTCGACAAGATCTGCCGGTCATGGGCGGCGTGGATGAGCGGCGACGGTGTCAACACGCCGGTCGATCGCAATGCATTTCCCTATCTGCGCGTGCGCGGCAATGTCGCGCTGATCGGCGTCTCGACGGCGCGCGCCACGGCGCCCTTCATGGCCAATGGTTTCTTCATGGAGGGGCAGGCGGCTCGCCTCGGCAAGATCCTCGAGACCACGGCCAAGCAAGGGCTGTTCCGTGCGATCATGATCCACCACCCGCCGGTGCGGGGCGCCGTCTCCCAGCACAAGCGGCTGTTCGGCATCGCCCGCTTCCACAAGATCATCCGCCGCCATGGCGCGGAGCTCGTGCTGCACGGCCATTCGCACCTGCCGTCGCTGTTCCAGATCGGGCCTCGCGATGCAAAGGTCCCGGTCGTCGGGGTCGCCGCCGCCGGCCAGGCGCCGGGCGGCAATCACCCGGCAGCACAGTACAATCTGTTCGACATCGACGGCGAAAAGGGAAACTGGCGCATCCGCCTGACGCGACGCGGCCTGACCGGACCGTCCATACCGCCTTCCGATCTGCAGACCGTGGAACTCGGTGTCGAGCCAGACGCGGCTATGGTCGCCAGTTGAGAACCATCGCCGAGACGCGGTCCCACAACAGCGCCGCCGACACCGCGAGACCAACAAGTCCGCCGGCGGCGACCAGCCCAAGGCCCGACAGGAAGGCCGACCAGCCCTTGCCTTGCGTCGAGGCTCGCAGCGGCGGCTCGGCTTCCGCGACCTCGGCGCGTCTCATGCCGGCGACCGCCGGCTCGACGCCACCCTCCATCATTCTCCGGCGTTCGACGATGCGCTCGGCGACATAACGCGTCACGGAATCGGCGACCGGCTTCATCTCGGTCGATTCGGCAAGCACGACACGGCCAATGCGAGTGTCCTTGAGGAAGCGGTAGGTGCGGCGGTCGCGCCCCATCGCGACATGGCTGACGGCGTCGATCCACAGGCGCGGCTGTAGGCCCGAGGAGACGACAAAGTCGAAATTATCCATGTCGGCCGGAACATCGGCAAAGACGGGCGCGAGGTCCGCGGCCAGGAGGTCGAGGCGCATGCGGTGCGCCTCGCGCATGTCGACGACGACATCGTCGCGGTCAGCGAAGGCGTTCTTCACGTCACGGATGGCATCGGACAGTTTGCTTGACGGATCGATCTTCTCGCCTGCGTCCTTCATCGGCGTCTGCCTCGCGGGGTTGGTTAACACGCAGTTAACACAGCCGCCGGCAAAATGCACTGGCGCGATCAAGACGGCGAGGCGCCCGGGTGGTGTCGCGCTGGCCCAGCCGGTCGCGGCTAATTCGGGCGCAAGGGCCTGGCACGGCGGTTCATGTTGCGCCGGATGATCGTGGCGATCAGCTCTGGCGCCTCCTCGATCAGCATATGGCCAGCCCCCGGGACGTGGTGCACATGAAATTGCACGGGCAGATTGTCGGTGTGGGCAACGGGTAGCATCGGGTCATCGCTTCCCCATACCACCATCACCGGCATGGTCAGTGTTTCCAAGCGGTCGCGCGGGATGACGCCCTGCCGGTCTTGGCTGGTCATGGCGGCAGCGATCTCTATGAGTCTCTCGACTTGGCCGGGTCGCCCGCGCATGTCCCCAAGGGCGTCCAAGGTGTGATCGATAGGCCGCGTCAGTGGTCCCGACATCGCCAAGAGGCACGCCTGGATGTCGGATGGGTCCCTTGCGGCGGCAAAGCGGCGCAACAGCGGACCGTTGATCTCGGCGCCGAAGCCGCCAGGCGCCAGAAGTGTCAGCGACGCCACCTTGTCGGGCTCGGCCAGCGCCATCAGCGCCGCAACCGCGCCGCCCATCGAGTGGCCGACCAGATGAAAGCGCTTTACCGATCGCGCGGTGAGATCGGCCAGGACGGCCCTTGCCGCCAGCTTGGCCGGGCCGGCACCGGGGAAATCGAGCGACAGCCCGTGCCCCGGCAAATCATAAGCGAGTGTGCGCACCGCAGGCGACAGCGCCGGGATCACTTCGTGCCAAATATCGTGGCAGCCGCCGAAGCCATGCAGCAAGACGATGGCCTTCGAGCCAACACCCTTTTCGGCGGCGTGAAGCGATGCGATCATGAAATCTGAAAGCTTTATTGCGGAACGGCAAGGTGGGAAATGCGGGTGGTTTGCTCCTTGTCCAGAACGATGGCCAGTAAAATCTTCACGACGACTGGCGCTTGCGACCTCTCGATCTCGCGGGTTCGCGCGACAAAGCCGGCAAACCAGTCATATCGGGGCTTTGCCACCTGCTTCGGCGGCCAACAATTCGGTTGGTCCAAACAGTCCTGTCCGCGGGACGTCAGCTCGCGTTGCCGAGGCCTGCCGCGCGCAGGGCCCCAACCAGCCGCTCGGTCAGGTCGGGCGGATATTTCCGGTCGATGAAGGTCGCGCGCGGGTCGGCGGCGAATTTCGGAAATTTGGCGGTCAACTCGTCGACCAGCTTGCGCGCCAGATTGTCCTGACCGGCGATCTTGGCACCGATCAGCCGGGCGGCAAGATAGTGCGACTTCGTTGCGGTTGTTCTCAGAGAGGAACTGGCGATCGCGGCCTTGTTGGTGTCGCCAAGCATGAGTTCGCCGGCGAAAAGTCCAAAATCCCACCATGTCGGATGACCGCTGGAGGCGTCCACCGCCTGGGCCAGGATCGGCGTCCCCTCGGCATAGCGGCCGGCGAAAATCAGCCCGTAGCCATAAGCGGCGGCCATGGCGAGATCGTAGGGATTGAGGTCATAGGCCTTGCGCATCCAGCGCAGCGCCTCGTCGGCGTTGCCAAGACGGGAATTGATGTAGCCGTAGGAACGATGCGCGTAGGGACTGGTCGGCCCCATCTGCACGGCGCGATGGGCGAATGTCATCGCCTTCTCGATCGTGGCATCCGGCGGATAGGCGTAGTGGTCGTTCACGGCCTCCAGGTGGAGCGAGGCGATTTCCGAATAGACCAACGGTGATTTGGCGCCGTTTTCGGCGAGGGTTTCGAGGCAGCGATAGGCGGCCTCGTGGGTCCTGGCGTTCTGGTCGAGATAATATTTGTCGTTGAGCGTCAGGCATTGCGTGAGGGCGGTTTGTATGCCGCTCTGTTCGAGATAGCCGTAGATCGTGCCGGAAGCGGGAAGAGCGGACGTCAAGATGCCGGCTATACGGCTCTCGACGGTGGTCGGCGCGCTGTCGGCGGCGGTCAGGTTGCGCGACAAAAGCACCCGTCCGGTGGCCACGCTCTGCAGTTCGATCGTGATGTCACCCGTATCCGGTCCAGGCAGGATATCGAAGATGAAGCTCGTCGCGCTAGCGACCGGATCGGCCTTGTTGACGATGTCGCGACCGATGAAGTCGATCGTATCGAAGCCGCTCAGTCCGGCACGCAGCGTTGCGGCGACACGGCTGGCATCCGTGCCACTGGCCTTGACGGCGATGTAGACCAGCGGCAAAGCCTCGCTGGCGGCGGACGGCGCGATGCTGCCGGTCAGGGTCGCGGTCTCGAGCGTTGCCGCAGGGTCGCCGCCTGCCAGCAGCGCACCGCTGCCCTGACGCAATATCAGAACGCCGAGCATGGCTATGACCACGGCGATCGCCATCCAGAAGAACCGGAGATGGCGTGCCACCGAGGGCTCCGGCGCCGCCGCCGGTGCCAGCAATGCAGCGGCGGCAATGGCATCACCGGGGGGCTCGGATGGTGCCGCTACGGCTTCGATCTGCTCGGCGGGTTTCGCAGGTTCCGGCAAGCGGATCGCGTTGAGCTCATAGGCCGGGACATAGCTGCCGCGCGGTATCGCTATGCGAAACGGCTCCGCGACGCCTTCATTGGCGAAATATTGCTGCAGCAGCTCGCGTAGCCTGCCCGCCTGCACGCGTACCACCGCGTCGGTCGAAGGATCGAAATCGCCATCCTTGCCGAAGACATCCATGGCGATGGAAAAGCCCTTGAGCCGGTCGGCTTCGCCTGCCTGTTCGCGCTCGACAAGATAACGCAACAGCTTGCGTGCACGCTCGGATCGTCCGAACGTTTCGCTGGCAAGCAGTCGCTCTAGTGTCTCGCGCACTGCGGGGGCGGCAGGCGTGGCATGCTGCAAGTGTCGATCCTCTCGAAGTCGGCACAGGTTGAGGCGCGATCATATAGTTCCCGCACCGGCACACAAGTATGCACCCATTATGCGATCGCGTACCTCACCGGAGAATACTCTGGTGGTTAACGGCCCTGCCGGTATAAGCCACGGCATGGTCGTGAGAGTCGGCATCGGCCAGTCGAGGCCAGAGCCTTTTGCGGGCTTGAAAAAGTGGCGGCGCGGAGAGCTGTTCCTGCCTCCGGCGCCGCCGACCGGCCGATGCTACCGCGCCTTGCGACCGACGATACGATTGGCCGCCGACGTCACCGCTTCCAGCGAGGCGGCGACGATGTTGGTGTTGATGCCGGCGCCGAACAGCTTGCCCCCGGGATATTCCATCTCGACATAGGAGATGGCCGACGCGTTCGAGCCGCGCTGCAACGAGTGCTCGGAATAATCGAGCACCGACATGTCGACGCCGACATGGCGCGACAGCGCATCGACGAAGCCGTCGATCGGGCCCGTGCCGGTGCCTGATATCGTCACTTCCTTGCCATTGTCGAGGATGACCGCCTCGATCACCCGCCGGCCCTTGACCTCGGTATCGGGATAGGTGTGGTGGTCGAGGAATTTCAGCCGCGCGCCCGGCTGGTCGACATAGGTCTCCAGGAAGCGCTCGTAAATGCGCTTGGCCGGAACCTCCTTGCCTTCGGCATCGGTGATCGCCTGGATCGCCTGGCTGAACTCGATCTGCAGGTTGCGCGGCAGATTGAGGCCGTAATCGGCCTGCAGCACATAGGCGATGCCGCCCTTGCCCGATTGCGAGTTGATGCGGATGATCGCCTCGTAGCTGCGGCCGACATCGGCCGGGTCGATCGGCAGATAGGGCACTTCCCAGTGCGGCGTGTTGGCCTTCTTCAGCGCCTTCATGCCCTTGTTGATGGCGTCCTGGTGCGAGCCGGAAAAGGCCGTGTAGACGAGTTCGCCGACATAGGGATGGCGCTCGGGAATCTTCAGCTGATTCGAATATTCATAGACGTCCTTCATCCGGTTGATGTCGGAGCAGTCGATGCCCGGATCGACGCCTTGCGTGTACATGTTGAGCGCCAGGGTGACGATGTCGACATTGCCGGTGCGCTCGCCATTGCCGAACAGCGTGCCTTCGACGCGGTCGGCACCAGCCATCAGACCGAGTTCGGTGGTGGCGATGCCGGTGCCGCGGTCATTGTGCGGATGCAGGGAGATGATCAGGTTTTCCCTGGCGTCGAGGTTGCGGCACATCCACTCGATGCGGTCGGCATAGATGTTGGGCGTCGACATCTCGACGGTCGACGGCAGGTTGATGATCAGCTTGTTGTCAGGCGTCGGCCTGACGATCTCGGTGACGGCGTTGCAAATCTCCAGCGCGACCTCGAGTTCGGTGCCGGTGAAGCTCTCCGGCGAATATTCGAAACGGTAGCCGCCGCCCGCCTTGGCCGCCATGTCGGTGATCATCTTGGCGGCGTCGGTGGCGATGCGCTTGATGCCGCCGACATCCTTCTCGAAGACGACGCGGCGCTGCAATTCGCTGGTCGAGTTGTAGAAATGCACGATCGGGTTGGTGGCGCCGTTGAGCGCCTCGAAGGTGCGGCTGATCAGTTCGGGCCGGCACTGGACCAGCACCTGCAATGACACATCGGCCGGCACATTGCCTTCCTCGATGCACCAGCGGGCGAAGTCGAAGTCAGTTTGCGAAGCCGACGGGAAGCCGATCTCGATCTCCTCGAAACCCATGTCGAGCAGCAGCGCGAACATGCGCGCCTTGCGCTCGTGGCCCATCGGATCGATCAGTGCCTGGTTGCCGTCGCGCAGGTCGACCGAGCACCAGATCGGGGCCTTGTCGATCACCTTCGAGGGCCAGGTCCGGTCGGTGAGACCGACCGTAGGATAAGGTTGGTATTTTCGGGCTGCGTCCGGCATGCCCCGGCCGACCTGCTTGCCGGTCGCGGCCTCGCTGGCGCGGATGTCTTCTCGTGCGTTCATCGTCGTTTCTCCCGGCGGCTGGCGGTCCACCTTTCAGGCGGATGTGGTGCCAAGCGGCGCCTTTACCAGATTTTCGTTCGCTTGATATGATTTGCCAAGGAGCATGCGCTTGCGCGGCGGTTCGACCGCCGGGCGCTCCTTCAGCGAACCCGGCGATCGCCGATAAGGCCGAGAAGAAGCAGGGTCGAGGCAAGCGCGCGAACGGTCTCGCCGGCAAAGCCGGTCTGACGGGAAGCGGTGGTGGCGCGCGTGTTCATGGCCGCTCTCATACAGGAGCGGCCTGTTGGAGGCAAGCGGGGCCGGCCCGGTCGAATTTTATCCCTAACGCGGATGCTCTTCCCCGCGCGCTGCAAATGCGCCAGACTTGAACGGTGGCGGGGTGCCGCCGGCAGGGGTCATCCATGAATTTCGTGTTCTTCTCGCCGCATTTTCCCGCCAACGGCGCCGATTTCTGCGACCGGCTGAAGAAGGCCGGCGCGACCGTGCTCGGGATTGGCGACGCACCCTTTGACGCTCTGGACGGCAAGCTGAAGGCAGCGCTTTCGGAATATTACCGTATCGCCGACATGGAAGACTACGATGCGGTGTTCCGGGCGATCGGACATTTCATCCACAAATGGGGCCGCATCGACCGGTTCGAATCGCTCAACGAGCATTGGCTGGAACTGGAAGCCAACATCCGCACCGACTTCAACATCTACGGCACCAAGCTCGATTTCGTGAAGAATCTGAAGCGCAAGAGCCGCATGCGCGCCTTCTTCCGCAAGAGCGGCGTCGAGACCATCGCGCAGCGCAAATGCTCCGACCGGGCCGGCGCCATGACCTTCATCCGCCGCGTCGGCTATCCCGTGGTGGTAAAACCGGATTCTGGCTCCGGCGCTTCGAACACGTTCAAGATCTCGAATGCGAAAGAGCTCGACCAGTTCTTCCGGGACAAGCCGGAGGATGTGACCTTCGTCATGGAGCAGTTCATCGAGGGGCTGGTGGTGACGTATGACGGGCTGGTCAACCGCGACGGCGAGGTGGTGCTGGCGGCCAGCCATCGCTACGACCAGAGCGTCATGGAGGTGGTCAACAAGGACCGCCACATGAGTTACACCTGCTTTCCCCGGATCAGGCCTGTCGTAGAGGAGGCCGGCGGCAAGATCCTGAAAGCATTCGACGTGCGCGAACGCTTTTTCCACATCGAACTGTTCGAGACCAGGGACGACCGCATCATCGCTCTGGAGGTCAACATGCGCCCGCCCGGCGCCTGGATGACCGACGCGATCAACTACACGTTCGACATCGACGTCTATGCGGCCTGGGCAGACATGGTCGTGAGGGACGCAGCCGGCGGCCCCTATGAAGGCAAGTATTTCACCGCCTATGCCAGCCGCAAGCGCCACCTCGACTATTTGCACAGCCATGCGGACGTGCTAGCCGCGCACCGCGACAAGATCGTCCACCATCAGGCCATCGAGAAGGTTTTCAGCCGCGCCATGGGAGATTACGCCTACCAGATGCGCTCGAAGGATCAGGCGGAGCTGCGCGAGGCGGTTGCCTATATCCACGCGGAAAAGGCTTGAGGACATGGACATTTCCTATCACAAGGCTTTCGCCCGCAATCTCGGCCGCGACATGGAGTACAAGCGCTATGGCCATGCCGGCCGGCCCGTCGTGGTGTTCCCGACCTCGCAGGGCCGGTTCTACCAGTTCGAGGATTCCGGCGGGGTGGGCGCGCTCGCCGAATTCATCGACACCGGCCGCATCCAGTTGTTCACGGTGGACGGCATCGATTCGGAATCCTTCTTCGACAAGCGTGCCGACCCCGCGCACCGCATCGCCCGCCACGAGGCCTATTTCCGCTATGTGCGAGAGGAGGCGCTGCCGGAATTCCTGGAAACCGCCGCGCAGGCCAATGGCGGACGGCGGCTGAAGCCCTTGTTCTCAGGCTGTTCGATGGGCGGCTACCATTCCTCGAACTTCGTCTTCCGATTTCCCGAACTCGCCAGCGGCGTCATCTCGCTGTCGGGTGTCTATTCGGCCCGCGATTTCTTCGGCAAGGCGCTCGACGGCGACATCTTCTACAACTCGCCGCTCGATTATCTGCCCGGCATCGTCGACCCGAAATTGCTGGCGCGGCTGAAGGCGCTGAGGCTTATCTTCTGCTGCGGGCAGGGCGCCTGGGAAGAGCGCATGCTGGTCGAGACGCGCCAGCTGGAACAGATCCTGCGCGACAAGTCCATTCCCGCCTGGGTCGACTATTGGGGCGGCGACGTCAGCCATGACTGGCCGTGGTGGCACAAGCAACTGGTCTATTTCTTCGGCCGCTGGCTGGATGACGACCTGATGCACAGGCTGGACTGATGACCACACCGGATCCCATCCGCCGCTTTGTCGAGGCCACCAACAGTGGCGACACGGACGCCTTTCTCGATACCTTTGCCGACAACGCGTTCCTGAGCGACTGGGGTCGATCGTTCCAGGGTCGCGAGCAGATCGCGCGATGGAACCAGTCGGACAATATCGGCGTGAAGTCACGTCTGGGCATCGTCAGCATCACGCCGGCGGACGGCACTTATCGCGTCCGCATCGCCGTCAAGGGCAAGGGCTTCAATGGCGAGGGCGACATGACTTTCACCCTGGATGGTGACCACATAGCGAGCCTCGTCATCACCTGATGTCCTAGCCGATGATCACGCTTCCTGGCATGCCGGCAACGGGACCGCCTCGTGTTCCGCCGCCGATGCGCGCCGCAGGCCGAGAAAGACGACAAGGGCGGTGACGATGGTGATTACGGCCAGCACGATCAGCAGCCTGTCGAACGCCGTCTCGTAGGCCTCGACCAGAACTGTGGCGCCGGCCATGGGCAGATGCCGTGCCGTTTCACCGACATTGCCGGTCACCAGCAATTGCGCCGCCGCGGACGCATCGCTGGAAGACGCCGCGCCCCGGGCGGTGAGCTGAGCGGCGGTGAAGCCCGACAGGGTCGCCATGACGATGGCCAGCGCCACGCCCTCGCAAGCGACGCGCGTGGTGTTGAAGATGCCGACGGCCATGCCGGCGCGCTCGGTCGGCACGACGCTGACGGCGAGCCCGTCCATCAACCCCCAGGGCAGAGCGATGCCGACGCCGATCAGGATCAGCGGCGCGACCAGGGCGGCGCCGACCGATGGCGTCAGGCTCAGCCAGACCAGGCCGGCCGCGGCGACGAGCAGGCCGGCGCCGCAGATGGTGGCCGGAGCGATCCAGCGCGCCAGCTGGCCGGCAAGCAAGGGCAGGACCAGCAACGGCCCGGAGAGGCAGATCATCAATTGTCCGGCCCTGATCTCGCCCATGCCTTCGATGCCGATGAAGCGGATCGGCAAAAGCACGAGCAGGACGACGAAGCCATAGGCGGGCGCCGCCGCCAGGAACTGCACGCCGACGAAGCGCGGATAACGAAACAGGGTGAGATCCAGCATCGGCCGGCGCACGCGCCGCTCGACGACGACAAACAGCACAAAGCAAAGGACGGCCACGCCCAGAAGCGTTATCACGAGAGGATCGGCCCAGCCGCTCTGCGGCGCCTGCAGCACGCCATAGGTCAGCGAGGCCAGCGCGACGGTGAACGTGCCGGCGCCCGCCCAGTCCAGTCCTGTCGCATCCGGATCACGCGATTCCCTGATGTTGCGCAGGCCCAGCAGGGCGGCTGCAATTGCAAGCGCGGTGACCAGGAGGAAGATCGACCGCCAGCCGAACGCGGCGATGAGCAGGCCCGACGCGATCGGACCGAAGGCGAGGCCGATGCCGAAACTGGTGCCGAGGAAGCTGAAGGCGCGCAGCCGCGGCGCTCCCTCGAATTCCTGGGCAAGCGCGGAGGCACCGCCGGCGAAAGCCAGGGCACTCCCCAAGCCCTGCGCTGCCCTGAAAATGTCGAACCAGGCGATGTCGGGCGCCAGCATCGCGCCGAGCGATGCCAGGACGTAGAGGCCGAGACCGGCGAGGAAGATCCGCTTGCGGCCGTGATTGTCGGCAAGCGCGCCCGCCGCCATCAGGCTGGCGGCGAAGGTCAGCATGAAGGCGTTGGTCACCCAGTTGAGCGCGATCGGGCTGCCGCCGAGGTCGGCCCCGATGCGGGAGAGCGCGACGGCCGGGCCGGTGAAGGTCAGGGGCATCGTCATGGCGGCAAGGCATACCGACAAAAGCACGAGCCATCTCTCGGCTGGGCCGCTGGTGGTCTTCGAGGTCATGGATTTTCCTATCTGAAGCAGTCTGCACCGGCGGCCCGCGCAATCGCGGCGCCGCTATGACGACCAAGATAGGTCAGCGACAGTTCCGGAAAAATAGTGTTAAATATCTCGACATAACGGACTGAAACGCTCGAATGGAGCAACCCGATGGATCGCCTCAGCGGCCTTCTGGCCTTCGCCCGCACGGCCGAATTCGGCAGCTTCGTCGCCGCCGGCCGGGCACTCGGCATCTCCGCTTCAGCGGTAGGCAAAAGTGTCGCGCGGCTCGAACAGGAGCTCGGCGTGCGGCTGCTGCAGCGCTCCACGCGGCGGATCGGCCTGACCGAAGAGGGCAAGCTGTTCAATGAGCGCGTGCGGCGCATCCTGGACGACATCGACGATGCCGAGGCGATGCTGTCGCGGACACGGGAGACGCCGCGCGGGCGGCTTCGCGTCTCGACCCCGATCGTCACCTACCACCTCTTGCTGCCGGTGCTGTCGGAGTTCATGGCGCGCTATCCCGAGATCGAGCTCGATATCGACTTCAACGACCGCATCGTCGACGTCATCGAGGAAGGCATCGACGTTGCCATCCGCAGCGGCGAGCTGCCCGATTCACGATTGGTGTCGAGGCCCATTGCCCCCTTCCGCATGATGCTGTGCGCGGCGCCGTCCTATCTCGACCGTCACGGCATGCCCGGCACGCCGGCCGACCTCATCAGGCATTTCGGCATAAATTTTCGCTATCTCAACAGCGGCAGGCTGCTGGAGTGGCCGTTCGCCACCGGGAGTGCCGAGCCGGAGATCCGCTCGATGTTGACCTGCAACAATATGGAAGCCTTGAAGGGCGCCACGATCGCCGGTCTGGGCATCGCCTGCATGCCGGATTTCCTGGTGCGCGAGGCGCTGAGCGAAGGAAAATTGCGTACCGTGCTCGACGACCAGGTCGATGGCCGTGGCCAGTTCCGAATGCTGTGGCCATCCAACCGCCATTTGTCGCCAAAGGTGCGCGTCTTCGTCGATTTCCTTCCCGAACGGCTCGCGGCGGCGCGGTAACTCGCCGGTGCCGGGCTTTCACGTCCTGATGCTCCTGGCCACCAGCCGCGCGATGCTCGGGCCTACTAGCAGCACGATCAGGAAGCGCGCCGACTGCAGCGCCATGACGAAGGAGATGTCGACGTTGTGCGCGGCGGCGGCGATGATGGCGACGCTGTCCATGCCGCCGGGGCTGGTCGCCAGGTAGGCGGTCAGCGGGTCGACGCCGGCGAGACGGCTGATGAGAAAGGCAAGGCCGCCGCAAAAGGCGATCAGCGCGACGATCGAAGCGATGATCTGCGGCAGCGCGCGCGCCGCATGGCGCAGGATCGGCCTGGTGAAGTTCAGGCCAATCGACCAGCCGACCATCGCGTAACTGAGCGCCAGCAGCCATTGCGGCAATTGCATCGGCACCCCGAGACCGAGATGGATGATGGTGCCGAAAATGAAGCTGCCGAGGAAGAAGGGCGAGGGCAGCCGGCAAAGCCTGCCGGCCAGGCCGCCGATGATTGCCATGCCGATCGTGGCGGCGAATGGTTGCGGATCGATCTCGGGGAACCAGACGATGGCCGGGACCTCGATGCCCGAGGTGTCGACCCACATCTTGGCGACGAGGGCCGCCGTCATCGACACGAAGATGACGCGCAGATACTGCATGAAGGCGACAAGGCGCTGGTCGGCGCCAAAGGCGCCGGCCATCAGCACCATGGCGGTAGCCGCCCCCGGCGAAGAGCCCCAGACGGCGGTGGTGCCGGGCAGGATGCGCCAGCGGCTGATCAGCCAGCCAAGCAGGCTGGAGGCCGCGACCGTGGCGATCACCACGCCGAGGAACAGCGGCCATTCCTTGTAGAAGACCGGAAAGATATCGGCCGAGATCGAAGCCGCGACGAGGCAGCCGACGATAGCCTGGGCGGAGCCGAACAGAAGGCGCGGCACACGCACCGTGGCGCCATTGGTGCCGGCGACGATGGCCGCCAGCATCGGTCCGATCAGCAGCGCCGCCGGCAAGGCGGCGAGTTCCAGCGCACCGGCAAACAGCGCGGAGATAACCAGCAGGATCAGCCATTGCCAAGGCTTGCCCAGCCGCGTCATGCGCTCGACGGCGGGCTGGTCGGGAGGTGGCTGCTCGGCCGCGGAATCCATGCTCTGGTCTTAGACCGGGATGCGAAAAATGCGAACCCCGGCGTACCGGAAAAGCAGGTCCCGGCGCCTCAGCCGGTTTTGGCCTCAGCCAACCCAAAGCCGCCGACGGGATGCGTCTCCACCTGGAACTCGAAGCCGCCGATGAAGGGCCGCGCCTTGGCGATGGCCGCCTGGACTTCCGGAAGCTGCAGCGAGGCCTTGTGGCTTGCCTGATCGGTCCACACTTCGGTCACCCAGATCGCGTCGGCGTCGGCCGGGTCGGTGGCGATGATATAGCTCAGGCAGCCGGGCAGGGCGCCGGTGCTCTCGCGCAGCACAGTCATGACAGCGTCGCGTTGGCCGCGCGCCGCCCGCATCTTGCCGATCAGTCCGTACATGTCGTCGTCTCCCCCAGGGTTGGCGCGAAAGGAGTGTGTCCAGTATGCCGGTCGCTGGTCAAGGCATCAACTGGCCGCCATTGACCTCGATCACCTGGCCCGTGATGTAGCCGCTCAACAGGTCCGATGAGAGGAACAGATAGGCGCCGACGCAATCTTGCGCCGTGCCGGCGCGGCCCTGCGGAATGGTGGCGACCATGCCCTTCATCTGCTCGTCGGTCGAATAGCGTTCGTGGAAGGGAGTGAGGATGGTGCCCGGCGCCACGGCGTTGACGCGAATGCCGAAGCCGATCAGTTCCTTGGCCATGCCGCGCGTGACGTTGGAGACGAAGGCCTTGGCCGAGCCGTAAAGGCCGGCGCCGCCGCCGGCGCCATTGCGCGCGGCGATCGACGAGGTGTTGACGATGAAGCCGCCCTGTTTCTTCAGCCATGGCATCGCCTTGCGCGAGGCGGTCAGCACCGAGCGGGCGTTGAGATCCATCACCGCGTCGTAATGCGCCTCGGTCTGCTCGGCATAGGGGATGCGGCCAAGCATGCCGCCGGCATTGTTGACCAGCCCGTCGAGGCGGCCGAAATGTCGCGCGCTGTCCTCGACGACGCGCTCGACATCGGCGGGAAGAGAAAAATCGCCCTGGACGAGGAAGACCTCGCCGCCGCGGTCGCGAATGGTCTGGCCGAGTTTCTCGGCGGCGTCGCGGCTGGAATTGTAGTGCAGCGCCACCCTGCATTTCTGCTCGGCATAGGCGAGCGCGAGCGCCGCGCCGATGCCGGTCGAGGCGCCTGTGACCAGCACCGCCTTGCCGGCGAGATCGGGGATGACAAGACCAAGGGCTGTCTCTGGCACTGCTGTTCCTCCGGGGATTCCGATATTGTTGGCGGGTCTTGCCACCCTTGCATTCGAGGCGGTGCCGCTTCAAGGCCTGAGATAGACATAGCCCTGGCTTTGCAATTCGGCGAGCTTGACGACGCCGCCTTGGTCGGCGGCATGGAAGCCGTCGAGCAGGTCGGCGAGCGTAATATCCATGCCGCGCATGGTGTTGCCGCAGGCATGCGGGTCGAGCCCTTGCTGGACAAGACCGGCAAAGCGACCCGAAATCGCCGCCGATATGCCCTTCGACTTGAAGCCGGCAAGGGCTGGACCATGCACGACCAGCGCGATCTCGACGTTGCCGCCGGTGCCCTCATAGTGGTTCTTGATGTTGCCAAGCACGAAATTGACCTTGTCGAGGTCGCTGAGGTGATAGACGACCTTCAGCCTGGCAGGCTCGGTGGTTGCCGCCCGGACCGCCCGCAGGCCGAGAAGCGTTCCGGCTCCGGCGAGAACCGCCCGGAACATGTCACGTCGGCGCATGGCGTCCCCTCCCTGGCTTGCCGGCGCAGCGCAATTTGCGTGGCCGCTGCCGCAATACTAGCATAAATTGACCTTACGTCCTGTCGAGGCGGAGGAGGGGGGCACATGGCGTTCTGGGAATGGAAGACGTTCGCCGGCGCCGGACTTGGCGCCGCACTGCTTGGCGGACTTGTGGGTTCTGCTTTTGCCGATGATACGCTCAAGCTCACCGAACTCAGCCCCAACGGGGCGGACGCCTGTTTCGGCCGGGTCTATGACGCGGCGCACCTCAAGGCGCATCCGAAGCAGAAAGTGGCGCGGATCTTCTTCTACTACGGCCATGATCCGGTCAGCCGTCCGAATGAGGAACCGAGCGCGAATTCCGATACGTCCTACAATGGTTTCCTCACCACCACGGTGCGTGGCGCCAAGGCGCCGGAATGGGCCGGCGGCTGGTGCAATCACGAGTCCGAGGACGACAAATCGGGCCCGATCCGCTGCGGCATGGATTGCGACCGTACGCTGGCGTCGCTGAAGGTCGACGACAAGGGCCGGCTGATCCTGTCGGACCTGTCTTCCGATATCTACCTCGATCCGGATTCGGAGGAGCAGCTCGGCAAGGCGGAATATGTCAGGCAGGCGCTCGGTTCGGAGGACGACAATTTTCGCCTCGACCCGATGCCGGCGGCGACCTGCAAGGCCGAGTTCGCACGCATCGATCCGATCGACCCGGCGCTTGGGCCGCCACTGCGCGAGCGGTTCAAACCCGATCAGGCCTTCTGCTACGGGCACGACTATGACGCCGCGCATATGAGTTCGCATCCCGACCAGTTGACGCAGTCGATCCGGGTGTTCCGCGGACCGGTTGAACTGGCATCCTTCGCTTCCGGCGGCGATATCGCGAACTGGCCCGACGGCGCCGACATCGCCATCTCGGTCACCACGCGGCAGAAGGGGGCCAAGGTCACGCAGACCTATTCCTGCCAGGGCGAGGCCGACCAGTGGCGCTGCGCGGCGAGCGCCAAGATGAGCGATTTCTCCTGCGACATCGCGCAAAAGGAAATCTTCCTCAAGCGCGGCGCCAACGGAACCATCATGCTGGCCAATCCCAACAGCAGCATTGCAATCGTCGACCTGTGCTCGAAAGCCGCCGACGGCAAGACGAAGTCGGATGACAAGGTCTATCGGCTGCAGGCGATGCCACAATCGGCTTGTGCGCCGTGAGCACGGGCTTGTCTACAATGCCGCGAAGGGATATATCTTTGCTATATCTCATTTGAGGATGGCATGATGGACAAGGCAAAGGTGTTCTGGTCGGGCCGGTCACAAGCTGTGCGTCTGCCCAAAGAGTTTCGTTTCGAAACGGACGAGGTTTCGATCCGTCGCCATGGGCATACTGTCATACTTGAGCCACTCGTGCAGGATTGGGCGTGGCTTGACCAGGTGATCGGACCAGTCGACGAGGATTTTGTCGAAGCGGCGCTGGAACGGCAGGAGGGGCAGGATAGACCTGCCTTGGACGACATCTTCAAGTGATCTATCTGCTTGATACCAACGCCGTTATTGCCGTCATCAAAGGTGACGCGAGTCTACTCGCGCTTCTGAAACAGCACACGCCGCAGGATTTTTCGCTTTCGGCGATCGTGGCACATGAACTGTACTATGGTGCCGAAAGGAGCCAGAGAAGAGCTGAAAATCTGGCGCGCATCGAAGCTTTGCAATTCCCGGTGCTTGAATTCGATCGAGAGGACGCGAGGCATGCCGGAGAGATTCGGGCAACGCTTGCAGCGTTGGGGACGCCAATTGGCCCCTATGATGCGCTCATTGGCGGGCAGGCGCGCGCTAGAAGCCTCATTCTGATCACCCGCAACGTCCGGGAATTCGAGCGCATCAACGGCCTCTCAATCGAGACTTGGTGAACCGCCTCAGGCGAACGGCACCGCCGTCGTACCCTTGGGCAGTTTTGCCTCATCATCCGGCTCGACATGGATGGTCACCCGCACCGAAGGGAGTTCGGCCTTCAGCGCGTCCTCGATGCGATCGCAGATGACGTGGCTGGCACCGACCGACATGTCGGCGTCGACGACCAGATGGAATTCGATGAAGGTGGCGCGGCCGGCGATGCGGGTCTTGAGGTCGTGCACCTCCATCGCGCCTTTGCAATTGGCCGAGATGATGTCGCGGATGCGCATGTGCTCCGCCGTGCCGACGGCCCGGTCCATCAGGCCGTTCATCGACGAGCCGATGACATGCCAGCCCTGCCACAGGATGTTGAGCGCGACGATGACGGCCAGTGCCGGGTCGAGGATTTGCCAGCCAGTCAGGATTGCTCCGACCAAGCCGCCGAAGACGCCGATCGAGGTTACCACATCGGTCATGATGTGATTGCCGTCGGCGACCAGCGCCGGTGACTTTTCGGCTCGGCCCACGCGGATCAGCGCCCAGGCCCAGAAGGCATTGATGACGGTGGCGACGCCGTTGACGGCAAGGCCTTTCCAAGGCTGTTCGAGCGGAGCCGGCGCCTGCCAGGAGCGCCAGACTTCGTTCAGGATCAAAAGCGCCGCGAGCACGATCAGTACGCCTTCGAGCACGGCCGAGAAATACTCGGCCTTGTGGTGGCCGAAGGGGTGATCCTGGTCGGCCGGCTTGTAGCTGACCTGGATCGCCCAGAAGGCGGCGACCGAGGCGATGACGTTGACGATCGATTCCAGCGCGTCCGAATAGAGCGCCACGGATCCGGTTATGTACCAGGCGGCGGCTTTCAGCGCGAGCACGACAAAGGCGATCACGATCGACCAGAAGGCAAGGGTGGCGACCTTGCGCTTCGCGGCGGCCCTCGCCGTGATCGCCATGGTGTTCTCGGCTTCGGCCATTACCGTCAGGCTGCCTTTTCCTTGGCCTTGCGCGGCAAATGCGCAACGATGTTCTCGATGATGCGCATGCCGGCATTGTGGCCGAGCGTCATGATCGATTCCGGATGGAACTGCACCGCTGCGATCGGCTCCTTGCGGTGCTCGAAGGCCATGATGACGCCGTCCTCGGTCTCGGCTGTCACCATGAAATCATCCGGCAGGCGCACCGGATCGGCGAAGATCGAGTGGTAACGGCCGACGGTGACTTCCTTCGGCAGGCCTGAGAAGATGATACCCGGCTTCGAGACGCGGATGCGCGACGGCTTGCCGTGCATGGGAATGTGCAACTGCCTGAGTTCGCCACCATAGGCCTCGGCCAGCGCCTGCAGGCCAAGGCAGACGCCGAAGATCGGCAGGTCGCGGGCGCGCGCTCGTCTGATGGTCGCCGCGCAGTCGAAATCCTTGGGCGTACCGGGTCCGGGCGACAGCACGACGAGATCGGGCTTCAGCCGGTCGAAGACTTCCTCCGGCACCGGCGTGCGCACGGTCGAGACATTGGCGCCGGTCTGGCGGAAGTAGTTGGCCAGCGTGTGGACGAAGGAGTCCTCGTGGTCGACCAAAAGGATGTTGACACCGTCGCCGACGCGCGCGGATGCGCGCTCGGTGCTGGTCGAATTGCCCGTCTTGGCGTCACGGATGGCGGAGAGCATGGCGGATGCTTTCAGTTCGGTTTCGGCTTCTTCTTCCTCGGGAATGCTGTCGAAGAGCAATGTAGCGCCCGCGCGCACCTCGGCGATGCCGTCCTTGATGCGGATGGTGCGCAAGGTCAGGCCGGTGTTCATGTCGCCGTTGAAGTTGACCATGCCGATGGCGCCGCCATACCAGGCGCGCGGGCTCTTCTCGTTCTGCTCGATGAAGCGCATGGCCCACAGTTTCGGCGCGCCGGTGACGGTGACCGCCCAGGCGTGCGAGAGAAACGCATCGAAAGCGTCCATGCCCTCGCGCAGCCGCCCCTCGATATGATCGACCGTATGGATCAGGCGCGAATACATCTCGATCTGGCGGCGGCCGATGACGCGCACCGAGCCTGGATCGCAGACCCGCGACTTGTCGTTGCGGTCGACGTCCGAGCACATGGTGAGCTCGGATTCGTCCTTCTTGGAGTTGAGCAGCTTGATGATCTGCTCGGAGTCCGAAATGGCGTCGTCGCCGCGCTTGATGGTGCCGGAGATCGGGCAGGTCTCGACGCGGCGGCCGTTGACGCGCACGAACATCTCAGGCGACGCGCCGATCAGGTATTCGTTCTCGCCCAGATTGATGAAGAAGCAATAGGGCGACGGGTTGATGGACTTCAGCTTGCGCGAAATCTCGGATGGCTGCGTCTCGCAGCGCTCGTAGAACATCTGGCCGGGGACGACCTCGAACAGGTCGCCGCGCTTGAAAGAGTCCATCGCCCGGCGCACCAGATTGGCGTATTCGCCGGGCTCATGATCGCCGCGCGGCGGGATGCGATCGGCGGTCTTGAACGGCTCGGCGATCTGGTCGCGCGGCAGGCCTTCGGTCGAAAAACCCTCGCCCGCATAGTCGTAGCGGTCGGTCCAGGCCTTGGCCGAATAGTGGTCGACGACCAGGATCTCGTCGGGCAGGAACAGCACCAGGTCGCGCTGGCTTTCCTTGCGAACCAGCGTGTGGTCGACCGGGTCGAACTGGAAGGCGAGGTCGTAGCCGAAGGCGCCGTAGAGGCCGAGATTGGCATCTTCGGCCGTCTTGAACAGAGCGGTGATGGCGCGCAGCACGGTGAAGACCGAGGGAACGCGGCTGCGTTCCTCTTCGGTGAAGACACGGCCGGGCTTGGCGACGTCGAGGCGGATCAGCTTTTTCGAAGTCTCGGCGATCGTGACCTCGGAGAGACCGCCGAGCGTCCTGCCGATGACCGGCAACAGTGCCTCGCCACGGCCGTTCAACGCCTCGATGCGCATGGCACGGCCGCGCGCGGAGATGACCAGCGGCGGATCGATGATGGCCGTATCCCAGCGCGTATAGCGGCCGGGATATTCGTAATTGGAGGAAAACACCGCGCCCCGACGGGAATTCAGCCCATCGACATAAGTGTCGATCGCCCCTTCATAGGGCCGGTCGTGGCGCACGCGGGTGATGGTGATGCCACCCGCCGTCACGAAGCTTTCAGCGCCGTTTTCCAGAACCTTCAACGTCATTGCCGTCTCCATCAGCTACTTGGGCAACGGACCCGGGAATGGCTTGAAAAAAACAAATGGCCGCCCGGACATTCCGTTGCGGCCACCTCTCTTTTCACGCGCACGCGTTAAAACAGGCCGCTGTCAGCAGGCCCACCACCAAATGGTCTTGGTCGAACGCATGTTCATGGCGATTCCCTTAGCGGCGATTGGGCGGCGGCGCAACTGGATTCGACGGAGGCTCAGTCTTCCAGCGTGCCCGACCTGGCGTCGCCGCTCTTCCTGTCGCCGACCAGTTTCAACAGGTCCTCGCCGGCGCGGATGATGCGGCGCGAGCGCCGCGTCAGGATGATGCCGTCCTGCGGCGCGAACACTTCGGTGCGGCCATCGGCTTCGCCCGGTGCGTGGACGATGGTGGCGAGGCGCGCGCCCTTGGCGACGCGGTCGCCGGGCTTCACGTCATAGAGGACGGCACCGGCACGGGGTGCGGGCATCATGTCGATGTTTTCCAGCGGCGCCGCGACACCCGTGAACGGGCCGGGTGCGGGGAGGGTGGTGTCGGATATCACGCCGCGCATCGCCAGCAGCCGGTAGAGGCCTGCCGCGTCGGCCGAGGCGAGCGCGCCATCGACATCGAGGATGCCCCGATATTCGACGGTGGTGGCGACGCGCCTGTCAAGCTTCGCCACATCGGCTGATGCGTTCTGGTAGGGCATGATCGAGGCGCCCTCGAAAGTGCCGTCGGTGTCCTCGCTCCACAGCACGACGGCATCGACGCCCATGGCGGCGGCGCAATCGGCCATGGCTGGCCAGAGGCTGGAGTGGACATAGAGATAGGCAAGGCCCTCGTCGTCGCAGTGCAGGTCGAGCACGATGTCGTGGCCGAGCGAAAGCTGCACTAGGCGCGACTTCAGCCGCTGGTCGGCGCCGCCAAAGGTGGCGTCTGGCAAGAGCCTGGCGTCGGGCGCGGCCAGCAGCGGAAAGCCGCGGTTGAAGTTGGTGCGGGTGCCCAGATGAAAGCGGCCCTGGTGCTCGCCGAAATGATATTGCGCGCGGCCGATCGGGTTGGCCCAGGGCACGATGGTGATGTTGCCCTTGATACGACCTTCGGCCTCGGCCTTGCTCAACATCGGTATCAACGCATCGATGGCGACGACGCCCGGCAATTCGCCGGCATGGAGTGCGGCCTGCAGGTAGGTCGACGGGGCCGCCTTGTCGGCGCCGTCGAAGCGGAACACGGGGAATTCGTAGGAAACCCCGTCGCTGTCACCGGCGATGCGTTCGATCGATTTCTGCATGACGTTCTCCATCAAGAGCGAGAAGACATGCCCATTTGAAGGTGCCGATGTCGATTGGTCCAGCCCGCCGCGCTATGGGCGCAAGAGTAGTCTTTTGCCTTGCCGCATGTCGTTGACCCAAAACCGCTGCGCACTTTTGGGAGGACAGGCAGTTATTCGGCGGCAGGCTGGAGGGCGGCGACCGGCGCGCGCCTGTCCAGCGCCTGCGATAGCACCGCCACGCCAACCGCCAGCAGGGCGAGCACCGCGCCGACCAGCGGCAAATCGGCATAGGAAACGCCCGCCGACAGCGCCACGCCGCCGATCCAGGCGCCGCCGGCATTGCCGACATTGAAGGCGCCCTGGTTCAGCGTGGCGGCAAGGTTCGGTCCTTCCGACGCCGCCTCGACGACACGGATCTGCAGCGGCGGCACGACGACGAAGATGAGCACGCCCCACAGGAAGACGATGCCGATGGCGACGCTGGCGATGGCGCCGAACTGGATGAAGCCGAGGAACAGCAGGGCCATCAGCAGCAGTGTGCCGATCACCGTCGGCATCAGTTTCCAGTCGGCCAGCCTGCCGCCGATGATGTTGCCGATGGTCATGCCGGCGCCGAACAGCAGAAGCACCCAGGTGACCGCCGCTGTCGACAGGCCCGACACGTCGGTGAGATAGGGTTTGATATAGGTGAAGACGGCGAACAGGCTGGCCGAGGTCAGTGCCGCGATCAGCATCGCCAGCCACACCTGCAGCTTGCCAAGCACGCGGACTTCGGCACGCAGACCGCCGCCGCTCGGTTCCGTGACGTCCGACGGCACCAGCCAGGCGATGGCCGCGACCGAGATCAGGCCGATGCCGACCACGGCCAGGAACGTGGCCCGCCAGCCAAAGGCTTCGCCGAGCGCGGTGCCGGCCGGAACGCCGAGGATGTTGGCGAGCGTCAGGCCGGCGAACATCAGCGCGATGGCGCTGGCGCGCTTGTTGCGCGGCACCAGGCTTGCGGCGACGACCGAGCCGATGCCGAAGAAGGCGCCGTGGCCGAAAGCGGTGAAGACGCGCGCCGCCATCAGCAGCCAGTAATTGGGCGCGATGGCGCAGAAGAGGTTGCCGACGACGAACAAAGCGGCGAGCCCCACCAGCACGGGCTTGCGCGGCAGATGCGCGGTGGCCATGGCCACAACGGGCGCGCCGAAGACGACGCCCAGCGCATAGCCCGTGACCAGCAGTCCGGCGGCCGGGATCGTCACGCCGAGATCGGCGGCGACCTCCGGCAGCAGGCCCATGATGACGAATTCGGTGGTGCCGATGCAGAAGGACGCAATGGCAAGCGCAAGGATCGGCAAAGGCATGGGAGGTCCAGACTGAATCGGTTCAATTTCAGACTGCGCGAGGATCCCTGCCGGGCACAACGTCTATTGCCGCAATGCAGCAATGCAGAAAGTCGGGAGCTTGACGAGAGTGGCTCAGGCCAGCGGCTTCAGCTCCTGGGCGATGGTGGGCAGCAGTTCCGAGACATTCGGGTGAATGTGCATCGCGCGCGCCAGCGTGTCGACCGGCGCCTTGGCGTACATCAGGTCGAGCACGCAATGCACCGCCTCGTCGCCGCCCGGGCCGAGCACCGAGCAGCCGAGGATCTCCCTGGTGTCGGCGTCGACCAGGATCTTCATGAAGCCTTGCGTCTCGCCCTTCTCGACGGCGCGGCCGACGCGCGTCATCGGCCGCTGGCCAACAAGCACGCGGCGTCCGGATTTCCTCACCGCCGTCTCGGTCATGCCGCAGCGGCCGAGCGGCGGATCGATGTAGAGCGCATAGGCCTCGATGCGGTCGCTGATCCTCCGTGGGTCATTGTCGAGCAGATTGGCGGCGACGATCTCGTAGTCGTTGTAGGAGGTGTGGGTGAAGGCGCCTTTGCCGTTGCAATCGCCCATAGCCCAGATGCCGGGCACGCTGGTGCGCAGCTGGTCGTCGACAATGACGAAGCCGCGCTTGTCGACCTCGACACCGGCCCTGTCGAGGCCGAGGTCATCGGTGTTGGGAGTGCGTCCCAGCGCCAGCAGCACATGCGACCCTATCGCGGGCGGCTGGCCGGCGGAGAAAGTCACGGCAATGTCCTCGCCCTGTCTGGCGAAGCCGATGTCGTCGGCGCCGACATGAACGGCGATGCCTTCGTTTTCGAGGATCGACAGGATGACGGCCGAGACGTCCTCGTCCTCGCGGCCGGTCAGGCGCGGGCTCTTTTCGATGACGGTGACGTCCGAGCCGAAGCGGCGGAACATCTGCGCGAATTCGAGCGAGATATAGCTGCCGCCGACGATGATGAGGTGGCGCGGCAGCACGTCGAGATCCATCATCGAGGAATTGGTCAGGTAGTCGATGTCGTGGATGCCGGGCAGGTCCGGAACCGAGGCACGGCCGCCGGTGTTGAGGAAGATTTTCGGCGCGGTCAAAAGGTCTTCGCCGACGCGCACCGTGTTGGCGGATTCGAAGCGCGCGTGGCCGCGATAGAGCGTGCAGCCCTTCATGCCGGCGATCCAGGTCTCCAGATTGCCGCGGGCGTCGTTCGTCACCTTGTCCTTGCGCGCCTTGATCCTTTGAAAGTCGACCCCGACCGGACCGGGAAGGGTCACGCCATAGTCGGCGGCGCGCCGTGCCAGATGCGCGGCATAGGCGCTGGCGACCATGGTCTTGGTCGGCAAGCAGCCGGTGTTGACACAGGTGCCGCCGACCAGCTTGCGCTCGACCAGCGCCACGCTCATGCCGGCGGCCGTCAGCCGGCCCGCCAATGGCGACCCCGCCTGGCCGGCGCCGATGATGATGGCGTCGAAGGTTTTCGTCGTCATGCAACCGCCGCCACGATCAGCAGCCCGCCGATGATCGCCACAGCGTCCTCGATGAAGGCGGCGGGCGGGTCCTTGCCGAAGGCGGCCGCCAGCCGGCCGCGCGCTTCGGCGCCACCGAGCGTGCCGATGACCGCGCCGATGGCGCCGGCGATCAGGCACACGATGGTGGCGCCGCCGGCCGCGCCGATCACCGCGCCAGAGAAGGCGCCGAGCAGGATGCGGGCGCCGAACTGCTGCGGCACCTTGCGGCTTGGCGTCGACGGCAGCTGGTCGGTGACCAGTTCGACGATGGCCAGGATGGTGAAGATCCCGACAGCCGCCCAATGGCTCATGAAGCTCGCCCAGGTGCCGGCAACCGGCAGCCAGCCGAGATAGGCGCCCCAGGCGACGGCGGCAGGTGCCGTCATGGCGCGCAGGCCGGCAATGACGCCGATCAGAAGTGCAAGAATGTAGAGCATGGTCGATCCCCCTCGATCCCGGGCCGGGACGGCCCTGAGACGGCAGGCTACCATAGGCCGGATATTTGACTAGGCCGTAGACTCACAAGCGTGCAAACGTAGCCGGGCTGGAAGCGCCGAGCGAACATGCTCGGCTCCATGAGTCAATGTTTCAGTTGACTGATGGTGCGTTGACCGCAAATTGCGCGGCGAAAGCCCTGATATAAGCGGGTCGTGCTTCCCCGCGCGCGACATAGGCAGCCAGGTTTTGATACTCGTCCAGAATGCCTGACATTCTCAGTCGCAGCAGCACCGATACCATCAACAGATCGCCGGCGCTGAACGCATCATCGAGCCAGTCGGCGACGCCCAGATGAGCCGAGAGCCTGTCCAGCGGGGCGCGAACACGGTCCTTTACCAGCGGCAGGCGCTCCTCGCTCCAGGGCTTGTCAGCTTCGAAAATCCTTGCCGTGGTCAATTCGAGGACCGGCGGCTCGATGGTGTTCAATGCGGCAAACATCCACGTGATCGCACGCGCGCGGGCATCGCGCTCCTTCGGCAGCAGCCCCGCATGCTGCTCGGCAAGATGAAAGACGATCGAGCCGGTCTCGAACAGCGAGAGAGAACCGTCCTCATAGGTGGGGATCTGGCCGAAGGGGTGGATGGCCAGGTGCTCGGGCGCCTTCATCCCCGCGAAGGAAACAAAACGAACCTCATAGGGCTGCCCCACTTCTTCCAGCGCCCAGCGAACGCGCGTATCGCGCGCCAGTCCCTTGCCGCCATCGGGCGATCGTTCAAACGCCGTGATCGTGATCGTCATCGCATCCGTTTCCTTGCTTGGGCGAATTTCCTCGGCTTCCTATCGAAGGACGAATGAGGTACCCGGAAATCGACAGCGGTCTTGAACTATTTTCATCGCCGGAACAGGCCGCGAATGGCCGCTTGCGATCAAAGGTCATGATCTTACGGTGACCGCAAGGCGCGCAAATTTCGGCCAATCCGGATTATAGGCTTACGGCTTGGTCCTTGCCTCGGCGCTTTTCTGTTCGGGTCAACTGTGCTTTGGCAGTGATCTCAAACGGAGGCACTGCCATGGCTGTGAGCGAACGTGCGAAAATGGCGGCCGGCGAATGGTATACGTGCCTGGATGACGATCTTGGCGCGTTGCGCGCCGTGGCCGCGGATGCCGTGTTCGCACACAATACGCTGCCGCCCCGTCAGCGCGGGAACCTCGGGCCAGCCCTGCGGACACTGCTGGGCGGCGTGGGCGAGGGCGCCCGCATCGAGGCGCCTTTCCATTGCGCCTACGGCTTCAACATCTGTCTCGGCGACGGCGCCTTCCTCAATGCCGGCTGTACCATCCTCGATACCGCTTCGGTGCGCATCGGCAAAGGGACGCTGCTTGGCCCCAATGTGCAGATCTATTGTGCCGAGCACCACAAGGAGCCGGCAGGTCGGCAGGCGGGACTGGAGATCGCCAGGCCGGTCACGATCGGCGACAATGCCTGGATCGGCGGCAGCGCCGTCATCCTTGGCGGCGTCAGCATCGGCGAGGGCGCCATAGTGGGAGCCGGGGCGGTGGTGACGCGCGACGTGGCGGCGAACACGACCGTGGTCGGCAATCCGGCGCGGGTGATCAAACGCGGTTGAGGGTGCTTTCGTCGGCAATCAATGCGACAGGGCGCGCGCCTCGTCCCGCTCGCTCCGCCTGGAAAATTCACGCCGGTACTGCGCCGGTGACGTCCTGAGCCGCGCGGAAAAGTGCTGGCGCAGCGATGTGGCACTGCCGAAGCCGGCCTCGAAGGCGACGATGTCCATCGATTTCTCCGTCGCTTCCAGCAAGCGCTGCGCCAGTTCGACCCGCTGGCTGGTCAGCCAGTCGCCAAAACTGGTGCCGATCGATTTCTGGAAGCGCCGGGTGAAGGTGCGCCGCGTCAGGCCGGCGGCTTCGGCGACGCTGTCGAGGCTGTGCGTTTCGCCAAGCGTCGCGCGAACCGCGTCCAGCGCCCCGGTGAAGCGGTCGGCCTTGGCGCTTTTTGCCACGGGACGCTCGATGAACTGCGCCTGTCCACCCTGCCGGTGCGGCGAAAGCACGACGTGCCGGGCGAGCCGCAGCGCCGCCTCCGCGCCGTAGCGGGCGCGCACGATGTGCAGGCAGCAGTCGAGCCCGGCGGCGACGCCGGCGGAGGTGACGATGTCGCCATCATCGACATAGAGCACGTCGGCATCGACTGAAATGTCGGGATGGAGAGCCCGCAACTGCTCCGTATAGGCCCAGTGGGTGGTGGCTTTTCGGCCCGAAAGCAGGCCGGCGGCGGCGATGGCAAAGGTGCCGAGACACAGGCCCACGATCAGCGCGCCGCGCCGGTGGGCGCGGCCGAGCGCGTCCTCGAGCGGTTTGGCCAGGGGCGCCTCGAGATCCTTCCAGCTCGGGATGATGACCATATCGGCGTCCTCGAGCGCGGCAAGCCCGTGCGGGACCATGATGCTCAGCCCGGCATCGGTCCGGATCAGCCCTTCCTCGATCCCGCAGACACGGAAGTCGAAGCGCGGCAGGCCAAGGCCGGTGCGGTCCGCGCCAAACACCAGGCAAGGCACGGAGAGATGGAACGGGCTGATGCCGTCGAAGGCGAGGACGGCGATGATGGGAGCGGTCATGAGGCGATTTTCCAGTGTGAATGCGGATTGTCCCAATTCTTTCGAATGATGTCAATCGGGCCACTTTTGACTGCCCGCCAACCATCCTATTTTCGGTCCGTCGCATTCAAGCCGGAAGGAAAACACCATGTCTGACCTAGCCAACACCGCGCCGCGCCGGGCGCTCGTCGTCATCGACGTCCAGAACGACTATGACGGCGGCAAGCTGGCCATCCAGCATCCGCCGTTCCGCGACAGCGTCGTCAACGTGACACGCGCCATGGATGCCGCCGCCGCTGCCGGCATCAAGGTGGTGGTCGTCAAGCAGATGGCGCCCGAGACGTCGCCGATCTTCGCCAAGGGCAGCCATGGCGGCGAACTGCATCCCGAGATCGCCAAGCGTCGTCGCGACCACTATGTCGAGAAGAATTTGCCGAGCGCCTTTACCGGCACCGATCTCGAGGCCTGGCTGCGCGCCAACGCCGTCGATACGATCGCGGTCATCGGTTACATGACGCACAATTGCGACCTGTCGACCATCATCCACGCCGTGCATATGGGCTTCGCGGTCGAGTTCCTGTCCGACGCAACCGGTTCGGTGCCCTACGCCAACAGCGCCGGCTATGCCTCGGCCGAGGAAATCCATCGCGTGGTGAGCATCATCCTGCAGTCCCGTTTCGCTGCCGTGCTCAAGACCGCCGAATGGATCGACTGCCTGAAGACCGGCACGCTGCCAGAACGCGACACCATCTACGTGTCCAACCAGCGGGCACTGGCGCGCAGCGCCGCGTAGCACGATCCGCAAACAAAAAGGGCGCCGCGGCGATGCGGCGCCCTTTTCAATTGTCGGGACAAAGGATCAGAACAGGCCTTCGATCTGGCCGGCCTCGTTGAGGAAGATCTTCTCCGACGACGGCTTGCTTGGCAGGCCAGGCATGGTCATGACCTCGCCGCAGATGATGACGACGAAGCCCGCGCCGGCCGAAAGCCTGACCTCGCGCACCGGCACGGTGTGGCCGGTCGGCGCGCCGCGCAGGTTCGGGTCGGTCGAGAAGGAATACTGGGTCTTGGCCATGCAGACCGGCAGATTGCCGTAGCCGGCGTCTTCCCAGGCCCTGAGCTGGTCGCGCACCGACTTGTCGGCGATCGCTTCCGAGCCTCGATAGATGCGCTGGACGATGGTGTTGATCTTCTCGAACAGCGGCATGGCATCGGGATAGAGCGGCGCGAATTGCGAGGCGCCGGATTCGGCCAATGCCACCACCTTGTTGGCGAGGTCCTCGATACCGGCCGAGCCCTTGGCCCAGTGCTTGCACAGGATCGCCTCTTCGCCCATCGAGGCGACATAGTCCTTCATCGCCTGGATTTCGGCGTCGGTGTCGGAATAGAAGTGGTTGATGGCAACCACCGCCGGCACGCCGAACTGGCGGATGTTCTCGATGTGGCGGCCGAGATTGGCGCAGCCCTTCTTCACCGCCTCGATGTTTTCCTTGCCGAGGTCTTCCTTCTTGACGCCGCCATTCATCTTCATGGCGCGCACGGTGGCGACGATGACGGCGGCCGCTGGCTTCAGGCCCGCCTTGCGGCACTTGATGTCGAAGAATTTCTCGGCGCCAAGATCGGCGCCGAAGCCGGCTTCGGTGACGACGTAGTCGGCGAGCTTCAGCGCCGTGGTGGTGGCGACGACCGAGTTGCAGCCATGCGCGATATTGGCGAACGGGCCGCCATGGACGAAAGCCGGGTTGTTCTCCAGCGTCTGTACCAGGTTCGGCTGCATGGCGTCCTTGAGCAGCACGGCCATGGCGCCGTCGGCCTTGAGGTCGCGGGCGAAAACCGGCGTCTTGTCGCGGCGATAGGCGACGATGATGTCGCCGAGGCGCTTTTCCAGATCCTTCAGGTCGGTAGCGAGGCACAGGATCGCCATGACTTCGGAGGCGACGGTGATGTCGAAGCCGGCTTCGCGCGGGAAACCGTTGGCGACGCCGCCGAGCGAGGCGATGATCTCGCGCAGCGCGCGGTCGTTCATGTCCATGACGCGGCGCCAGACAACACGGCGGGTGTCGATGCCGAGTTCATTGCCCCAGTAGATGTGGTTGTCGATCAGCGCCGACAGAAGGTTGTGCGCCGTGGTGATGGCGTGGAAGTCGCCGGTGAAGTGGAGGTTCATGTCCTCCATCGGGACCACCTGAGCGTAGCCGCCGCCGGCGGCACCGCCCTTGACGCCGAAATTCGGGCCGAGCGAGGCTTCGCGAATGCAGACGATCGCCTTCTTGCCGATGCGGTTCAGGCCGTCGCCGAGGCCCACGGTGGTGGTGGTCTTGCCTTCGCCGGCAGGCGTCGGGTTGATGGCGGTGACGAGGATCAGCTTGCCGTCCTTGTTGCCCTTTACCGACTTGATGAATTCGGCTGAGATCTTGGCCTTGTCGTGGCCGTAGGGCAGCAGATGCTCGGTCGGGATGCCGATCTTCTGGCCGATCTCCTGGATCTGCTTTTTCTTGGCGCCACGCGCGATCTCGATGTCGGACTTCACTTCGGCCATGACGGCTTTCCTCTGGATTGGACGGTGGAGGGGACGGGGTTGATGTCTCTTGCAAGAAGGCTGGAACCGGACGCGCGGGCATCTAACCCTGTCGCTGCGGTTGCGTCAACTTTCATGCAACTATGTTTCCTATAGAGAAAATTCCTCTGCGGCGGGCCGACCTATCCCCGGTTCTTTATGGCTCCGCTTGCCGCGCCGTATAGAAGCCAGAGCAGGGACGCTTCCGCCGTCTCAAAACAGCCGCGCAATGCACGGAATGCGACAGACGCGACGGCGCAAATTCGCCATCTCTGATGCATGTCGTTCTCCCAAAACCGGGATCACTTTTGGGCGACATGCATTGGGCCGTCGCTGCCCGCCAATGCCGTTACTGCGTCAGTACGTTGCTGATTTCGACCATGTTGGAGCGCACCCGCAGGATGTAGAAGCCCATCGTCGTCAGATGCGTCGGCAGCAGCCAGCCGTCCTCGCGACCGTTGGCGATGATGAAGGGCTGGATACGCAGGGCCGACACGAACTGCGCGTCCATCGTATCCCAGAGGCTCTGCAGGTGCTTTTCCTTGAGGACGTCCTCGAAATCGGCCTGGGCGCCCTTCATAAGGCCGTAATAGGCATAGAGCTGGCCATAGGCGAACCAGTAGCGGTCGTCGGCGCGGGTGTCGAACCAGCCATTGTTGTGGTTCTCGGCGCGCTCCTTGAGGATGGCGGAAGTCGAACCGATGTCACTGGCGATGCGGTCGATATACTGCTTCAGATTGTCGGCGCGGGCATCGAAAGTGGCCTGACAGGTGGCGAGCCGGGCATTGAACGAACGCAGCTTGCGCACCGCGTCGCGATAGTAGCTCGGTGTCGGCGTCTTCGGCCCGAACGGGCTCACGCCGAAATACCAGGTGTATTCGTCGAACTGCAGATTGCCGCGCGCGTCCTGCAGGTCGGCGTCGATCTGCGAGGTGGTGCGGACGCGGCCGAGATTGTCGGCAAGCTCGGTCGCCGTGCGCCGCACCGCCTGGTTGATGCCGCGCTGGAAAGAGGCCTTGTTGTCCATCCACGGGGTGTTGTCCCAGTCGATGCCGAACAGGCCGAGCTTGTAGAGGATCATCGACGAAATCCAGGCATTCTGGTTGACGTTGAAGTCCGTCAGGTCCGCCGCTACTTGGGCGATGCCGGAGTTGCCGCAAGTCTTGGCCGTGTCCGTGCCGGTCCCGGCGGCCACCTGCTCACCGGCCGAAACATTGCGCTTCTCGAACGTATAGGTGTCCGGGTAGTTCGGGTTGAAATTGTTCCACCACTGGGTGGCGTAGAAGAAGTTGGCGTAGAGGCCGATCAGCACCAAAAGGGCCAGGCCGACTATCGCCTTCAGGATCCAGCCGCGCTGACCGTACCAGCGCCCGGCCCACATAAGCGGCCACAGGATCACGCCGATCAAAAGGCCGATGCCGCGGCCGATCCACTGGAAAATCCCGGTGAAGAAGTTCACGATCGGATCGAGCATGGCGATGTCACCCCCTCAACATGATGCCAAAAAGTTGCAGACTTTTTGGATAACATCATGCACCAAAACAACAAGTTAGAACGGAATGACGGTTCATTTCGTTCTAGTCGGTCAGGCCGTAGAGGCGTGTGCGAAACGCCACCTTGTCCTTCAAATATGTGGTTTTCAGAACGTCCACAACATGCGATCGCCAGGCGTCGCTGAAGCCGTCATAGTCCTTGTAGAAGCCGTCCTTGTTGAAGATGTAGCGCGAGACGAAGTCCGACGGCACGAAATCCGAGATCAGCCGGTTGGTCAGCCAGGCGTCGGGGTGGTCCGGTTTGGCGCGGACCACCAGGAAGCGCTGCTGGGGGAAGACATCCTCGATCTTGAGGTGGCCGAGCTGCGCGATCTCGCGCTTGGCGGCGTTGAGAAAGGGAAAATTGCCGTCCTTGGTGATCAGGTCGGCGTGGCTCTGGATCCAGGTCTGCAGCCAGACCTTGTCGACATCGGTCAAATTGCGTTCCGGCTCGGCGTCGCGGATCAGCGCGCGCACCACCATTTCGGCGCGATGCTCGAGGTAGCCCGAGGCCTCGATCCAGGAGGCGCGCGGCAGTTCGATACGGCCGGTGGCTGCCAGGAATTTGAACACCTTGTCGGCATCCTTGATCGAGAGATAGCTCACCTGCCAGGGCCGCGAGCGGCGGAAGCCAGGAGCGGCCGGATCGCTGATCACCGTGGTCATGTCGGGATCGACGAACACGTAGAGCCCGCCGAAATGGCTGGTCCAGTAGGCGTTGTGGCGGAAGATCACCTGGTCCGGCACCAGCGCGTTCTCGCGGATGTCGCCGCAGACCTTGGCGAGTTCGACCATGCGGGTCAGCATGGCATTGTCGCGCCATGCGTCGGGCTCCTGCTTCAGCCGGTCGACGAGCTTGCCGAGTTCCGCGGCCTTGCCCAGCACGTCTTCCGCCGACAGCACCTTGAACTCGACCTGGTTGATCGACAGCAGATCCTCGATGTCGTTGACCTTGGGAACGGAATCCTCGATCTCGCCGTAGATGACGTCCTTGATGGTCAGCGCGTCGATGGCGCGCTGGTTCCTGGACATGAACTCGAACATCAGCTGCGAGGTGTTGGAGAAGGCGGTGTGCACCACCGGCAGGTCGATCTGCGACGGCGTCAGGATGATGAAGCGGCGGTTGACCTCGTTGGGATCGAGATAGTCGTAGTCGCCACACTCCTCGGCCACTTCGGGAGAAAAGCCGGTGCGGTCGATCTGGAAGCTCTTCAGCTTGGTGGGCTTGAGGCCGAAAGCGGCCAGCGCCTTGTTGTAGCGCTGGATGAGATGGGCTTCGTCGACGGGGAGCAGACGCCCGTAGATGAGCTCGTTGTCGCGAAGGAGGTCGGGTTTTTTGGTGGTCATCTCGAGAAGTCCGAGAAATTTTGCCTCACAAGATGAAGCGCCAACGCCGACGTCCCCCTCTCCCCGTTCTTCACGGGGAGAGGGTAAGGGTGAGGGGCGGCGCCGACAGTCAAGGATATGTCTCCCCATAGCTTCTTGCAGCGATGAATCGAAGCTCACTCGTCTCGATATGACGATCGAGGCGCTGTTCGATAGCTGCCAATATCGTCTCAAGCACCGCGTCTCGCTCCTTTAATACGTCGACGTTCCAAAAGCGGAGTACAGACCAATCATTTGAAACCATGAAGCGATCTCTCGTCTGATCGTACTTGCTGTCGACATGCTGTCTGCCGTCGACCTCGACGACCAACTGGCTGTCCCTGCAAGCAAAATCAGCAAAGTAGTTGCCTATCGGAAACTGTCGCACAAATTTGTGGCCGTTCAGCCTGCGTCCGCGCAACTCCATCCAAAGCGCGTTCTCGGCGTCGTTGTCCGACTGGCGTAGACGTCTCGCCCGCCCTGTTGTTTCGATTTCTGGTCCACGCATGCGCTGCCCCTCACCCTTACCCTCTCCCCGTGAAGAACGGGGAGAGGGGGGCGTCAGCGCTGGCTCCTTGTCCTTCAACGGCGCGAAGGACTGTCCATTGGCGTGACGACCGAACATTACGCATTCCACAGACCCTTCTTCTTCATCTCCTCCATCTCACGCGCGGCGCGTTCGCGCAGCCTTGCGTCACGCAGCAGCTTTTCCACCGCGGCATCGTCGGATTTGTCGGAATACCGGAACTCGCTGTCGGCGTAGCGGTTGATCTCCTGCATGACCATGTCCATCGAGAACGGACCGCGCAGGTCCTCGATCATCGCTTTCTTGTCGTCGTAGCTCTTGTGCATGAAGGCTTCCGGCTTCTCGAACCAGTCGTCGGGAAGCTCGATGTCCATGGCGCGCATCTTGATGGCGTCGGTGACGTTCTTGATGGCGCGGCCGGTGAAGCGCGGTTCGGCATCCTTGATCAGATGCAGGTAGGTGCCGATGTCGGCCATGGTCCTGGGCGCGCCGTTTTCCTTCATGTAGCGCTCATAGACCCGCATCAGCCCTTCCTCCTGCGGCTTTTCATGCTCCTCATAGGCCTCGGTCACGGCGCGCTGGATTTCCTGCGCCGCGAATAGCTCGTGCTTGCCCAGAGGGATCTCGTGGTTCTTGCCGGCGAGTAGCACGAAGATGTCGATATAGTCGTCCCGCGTCTGCGGCCCGTCGACCAGCCAGCGGGCGCCGGCGCGCTGGCGCAGCGCGTCGTCGACGTTTTCCGGGTAGTTGGAGAACATGCCGAACGAGCAATTGCCGCGCACCACGGTGGCGGCACCGGCGAAGGCATCCATCAGCACGCCGGTGATCTCCTGCTGGCCGGCCGAGGCGCGGTCGTCGGAGCGTCTGGCGGCCACCTGGTCGATGTCGTCGATGGTGCCGAAGCCGATGACGCGCGGGTTCAAGACATTGTTGATGAACTGGCGGCAGTTCTGGCCCGACTTGCCCTGGTAGGACGAAATCTGGTCGACGCCGAAATTCTCATAGGCGAAGGGATAGCCGGCAACCTGGCAATAGCCGTTGACGAGGCCGGCGATCATCTGGATCAGCGTCGTCTTGCCGGTGCCGGGCGCGCCGTCGCCGATGAAGGTGAACAGGAAGCCGCCGAGTTCCACGAAAGGGTTCAGCTCGCGCTCGAAATCATAGGCCATCAGCATCTTGGCGAGCTTGACCGACTGGTATTTGGCGATGTGGTTGCCGACGACCTCTTCCGGCGTCTTGAAGGTCATCACCAGCGGCTTCGAGCGTTTGCCCGGCGCGACATCGAAGCCGTCGAGGGTGAAGTCGTCGGCGTCGATGCGGATATGGGCGTTCTCGAACGGGCCGATGCCGTCGAAGCGGCCCTTGCGCGCCAAAAGCCCGTCGATGGCGACGCGGGCAAAGGCACGCGCCCTGGTCATCAGGTCGGTGTCGTCGGACGAGCCCGCTATTGCCTTGTCGAGGCCTGCCAGGATCGACTTCACCGCATCCTGCGGCGTGTCGAACAGGAAGTCGGGTTCCGGAATGTCGTTTGGCGCCTCGCCGTCGCTGTCGATCAGCTGGAACAGATAGGACGACAGGCTGAAGGCCGAGATATAGGCCGAAGCCGACAGCAGTTTCTTGAAGGCGGACGCCTCGTCGCCTTCGAGCGGGGCGCGGGTGTTCCTGGCCTGCAGGCTCTCGAGATCGGAGCCTTCGGCGAACACGTCCGATACCGCCAGTGCGATCGCCGTGCCGCGCCGGGCGCGATAGAGCAGCGTGTGCTGCGGGATGGTCAGCAACTGGTCGTCGGGATGGACGGCGCCGACGGTCTTCGACAGCTCGACCTCGCGCGTGCGGCGCACCGAGCCGACCGAAACGGTGGAGACGAAGCGCCGGTTGGTGCCGGCGAGTGCGGTGCCGGATTCGCGCGAGGGATCCTCCAGCACCACGATGCGGGTGATGAAGCTCTGCGCGGTGGCGCGGTGCTTTTCGATCGCCGCTTCCGGAATGGTGGTCAGGCCGGTGTCCATGGTCAGCTCCTTATCGGGATTACTTTCCCGGCTTCCGCAGAACGATCCTGCGCCTGACGCGCTGCGTCCAGATAGATGTCCAAAGTCTGATCCAGCCTTTCGAAAAGCAGCTTGTCGAAAGCAATGTGCCCGCCGCCGCTCTGGTCGATCTCAAGCGCTGCAATGTAATCGGGGCGATCTTCCGGGCGGATCGCTACCGGCGGGTATCCACCGCGTGCCAACACCAGATTCATCAAAAGGCGCGCTGTACGTCCGTTGCCGTCGTTGAACGGGTGAATGGCGACAAAGCGCCGATGAGCCTCGAAGGCAGTTCGTGGCGTGCTTGGCGCTGCGCTCAACCACCGGCAAAAAACCTCCATCAGCGCTGGAATCTCCACGGGGGCGGGAAAATTGAATACGCCGACATTCGTATTCACGTAACGAGCGCTGTCGGCGTATTGGCCGGCTATCTCCGGCTTGGAATTCGCCACGACCAGATGATGAAGATTGCGGATGTCCGCCTCCATGATCGGATGGTCGTCCTTTGAAGCGATTTCGAGTACCCAACTCAATGCGCGCGCGTGGTCGATTGCCTCGAGGTGATCCTTGAGCGGCTTGCCACTGATCGTGATGCCTTTTTCCAGAACGAGGGCTGTCTCGCCCGCCGTCAGTGTATTTCCCTCGATCGCGTTCGACGTGTACGTTATGTCGATACGCTGGCTGTGTTCCAAGCCTTCCAGGGCGCCGGGCCGAACTCTCCTCTTGAGCGCATCGAGCTGCCGCTTCTTGCCGGATATTTTAGCTGCGGCGGTCATTGCTGGCGCCTCGGTGCTGTGTGGTTTTCAATGACGCAAAGCAGGTTCCTAGACATCCGATATCACCTGTCCATTCGACAGGATGTGAACCTTGTAGCCGGCAAAAATCTTCTGTGCTTCGCCGGCGGCGTAGAGCGCCTGGTAGGCCTCGTGCGGGATCAGCGCGTGGTTTTCGTAGCTCGATACGCCTTGGCGCGCGGCCTCCAGGTCGTCGGTGTTGATGAAGAATTCCTGCGTCGTCTTCTCGCTGGAGAATAGGCCCCTGCGGCCGGGCTTCTCGCCCTTGGAGTAGACCTCCTGGATGGTCCAGGTCAAAAGCCAGGCGTTTTCCGGCTTGCGCACCTTGGCCAGCACTTCCGTCACCGTCGAATTGTTGTCGGTAATGCCCGCCGAATAGAAGGGACCGAGCACCACGCGCCTCAGCTGCTTGGGGTGCAGTGGCTCGAAATCCTTGTCGAGGTTGACCGCGATGGTCGCCGGCGACAGCGTATAGGCCGAATTCTTCTCGGTGAAATCGTCGAAGCGGTGGGCAAGCTCGGGGTTGAGCAAGCCGTCGACCGGCAGCGGAATGTCGACCTTGTCGTTGAGCTTGCCGCTCCGGTCGACAAGCTGGCTGACCATGCTTTCCGAGGAATCCTCCACCGTCACCATGTAGATCAAGGGCAAGTTGGCGCTGCCGTCGAAGGTCGCCCAGTGGACCAGATAATAAGGCCGCGCCGTCTTCGGATTGACCGACACCTTGGCTGTCTGCGCCAGCGTGAACGGACCGAAGGTCTGTTCGCTCTTGACGTCCTCGAGATAGAGCCGCTCGGCCATCGATTTCTGCAGCGCCTCGGGGAACGTCTTGTGGCGCAGGATGAAGTCGGCCATCTCCTCGCGCAGTTCGCCGGCCAGCGGGATGTTGGCAAGGCGTGCATCAGCCTGCCGGCGGTCGTTCTCCAGTTCGAGCAGGTTCTGGAACACCGGGAAACCGCTTTCGGCGCGCGAAATGCGGAACGTGTCCATGAAGCCCAGCCGATTGCGCCAGCAGGAGAAGGACTTGTCGAGCCGGGCGATGTATTCGGCAACGATCCTGGCGACGATGCCGTGCCGGTAGAGCGGCGAGCGGTCGTCGCGCATGAACACTTCAAGGCCGCTGAGCGCGGCCGTGATTGCCGAGAAATACCGCGCCGCAGCGTCGTTTTCGGGGGTCATGCTGTCAGCCCTGGGATTGTCGCACCGGTGCGCGCGGCAATTATGACTGCACGTAGTTGGCCGAATTGTGCTTCTTCAGCACCTCGTCGAAGCGGCGGGCGAAGGCATCGTCGGCCAGCTTCTTGCGGCGCTGGATGTCGGCGCTGGCCACCATGTTCTTCTCGTGCATCTCCAGCAGGTCACCAATGTGCTTCTGCGAGGCGGCGCCGATGCCGGCCATGGTTTCCTCGGCGGTGTTGTCGACCTGGCTGCCCAGCGTGTTGATCTTGTGGGCGACGTCCTGCTGGGCGGCGGTCTTCAAGGAATCTTCCAAAGCCTTGTACAGCACGATGCGCTGCTCGGTATCGATGGTCAGCTTGTTGATCAGGGTCGACTGCGCGGCGATCTGGTTGTTGAGCGAATCGACGAAGGTCTGGAACATCGAGGTGTAGCGCTCCAGCGTCTGGCTTTCGGCCAGCAGCTCCTGCTCCTTGGCCTGCTTTTCATTGTATTCGGTGGCGAGCTTGGAGCGCTCGCCCTCGAGCTGCGTGCGGTCCTTCTGGCTGGTCGAGGCGGCGATCTTGTTCTCAATGTCGAGCAACATCGGATTGAGCTCCTCGATGCGCTTCTGCACGGCTTCGAGGTTGGTCATGGTGGTCTTGCGGCGTTCGATAACCTGCGACAGGCTGGCCTCGGAGGTCTTGTAGCGCTGGTCGAGAACTTCCTTCTGCGCCTTCAATATGCCGACGATGGTGTCGGACTTGGCCAGCAGTTCCTGCAAATTGCCGGCGAGCGACATGTTGCGCACGCGGTCGGTGCGCATGCGCTGCTTGCGCTGCGCCGAAAAAACGCCGACGAAGTTTTCCCAGCCGGTATAGTTCTTCATGCTCTCGAACTCGGCGCCGAAGACATTGGTGGCGTCCTCGAGCCCGATGATCAGGTCGGCGATGTTGCCTTCCATCACCTTCTGCTGCTTCAGCACATCCTCGATGCGGGCGTTCTCGATGTCGAAATTGGCGTCGCCAATCTTCTTGTCGGCGGTTGCGAGCGTGTCGAGCACGGTGCCGGATTGCTCGATCTTGGTGCGCATATCCTGGACGACCTGCTTGGTCTTGGCAATTTCGGCATCGAAATTCTGCAATGTCGCCATAGGGGCCTCCCGCTTCGGCTTCCGCTCGCTGGTTGCGAACAGCGGCGAATATATGTGGGGTATCAGGGGATTGAAAGACGTGAAGAGAGTGCGCGGCGCGAAAACAAATATTCGGCCGAACCCTTGAATGGTAATGGAGCCGTGGTCATGGCGGGATCAACTGGCCGGCCAAGCCTGGTTCAGCTGATTTTGAACTTTCATGCCGGCAAAGCAATCAGTCGACGCCGAAGCGGATCGTTCTGAAACTCGACAACAACTGGCGCTTTGCAGCCCCGACCCGGCGCGCACAAGTCGCCCCGTCCGACAACGAACGGCTGCTCAGGGCTTGGGATCGGCTTTCAGATAAGCGATGACGTTGGCGATGTCGTCGTCATTGCCCAGGCCGCCAAAGGCCATCCTGTTGCCGGGCACCTTCAGCTTGGGCGATTTGAGGTATTCGGCAAGATTTGCCTCGTCCCACACGAGACCGGCAGCCCCCGCGTTCTTCATGGCATCCGAATAATGGCCGAGGAAGCTTTCGGCGGTCCCCGCCTTGCGGCCGACGACGCCCATCAGATGCGGGCCGACCTTGTCGTGATCGGTCGCCGCCTCATGACAGGCCATGCACCGATTGAAGACATGTTTGCCCAGGATGGGATCGCCTCCGGCCCGGGCGGCAAGGGAAGTGGCAAGCAAAAGAAGGCTGGCGGACAAGACGGCTCGAAGCATGGCTGACCCCGGAGAGTTCTGGCTGAGCGCGTGAAAATACGGCGCTGACCTTAACAAAGGCACCATAGAATGGCGTGGCTGCAAGAGGTGGCAGCCGGCTACCCGAGGCCGACGTCCAGCGGGCCTTCGTTTCAACCGTTGACAAAGCCGATGAAGTCGTCGGGTGCGGCGCGGCCCATTTCCTCTTCCCAGTGGCGGCGGCAGAGCGAGACATAGACATCCTTGCCGATCGCCACCTGGTCGCCCTGCCGGGCCACCTTGCCGTCGGGACCGAGGCGCACGACCATGGTCGCCTTGCGGCCGCAGCGGCAGATGGTGCGCACTTCGCGCAGATCGTCGGCGATCGCCAGCAGCGCGCGCGAGCCGGGAAACAACTTGCCCTGGAAATCGGTGCGCAGGCCATAGCACATGACCGGGATGTTGAGCCGGTCGGCGATGCGGGCAAGCTGCCAGACCTGCTCCTCCTCCAGGAACTGCGCCTCATCGACGAAGATGCAATGCACCGCCGTGTGCTGGTGATGCTCGGCCACGCGGGCGAACAGGTCGTCGCCGTCGCGGAACATCTCGGCTTCCGTCTCCAGCCCGATGCGCGACGAGATCAGGCCGGTATCGCCCTTGCGGTAATGGCCGGCGACGAACAGCATCGTCGTCATGCCGCGCTCGCGGTAATTGTACGATGCCTGCAACAGCATGGTCGTCTTGCCGGCGTTCATCGTCGCGTAATGGAAATACAGCTTGGCCATGCCGCCCTTTAAGGTCTGTTCATATTCAGGTGAGGCCGGCCTGCAAAAGGCGGTTCCTCCGCTTCCGGTGCTCGCGTACTCAAAGTACGCTCCGCTCCGGTTCTCGGAGCCCACCATTTTCGGCGCGGCCTGACCTGAATCCAAACAGACCTTAAGCCGACTTGCCGCCGCGCGGGGAGGGGCCGCCGCCGCATTCCCCTGAAAAAGCCGCCGTTGCCGAGGCAGATTGCGCTTAGGCTTGGCACGGAAAGCGTCAGCGGTGTCGCTGATTGGCCAGCCAGCGCCGTTGATCGTGATTGTCTTAGCGCTTGAAACCACTCCAGAATGGTGTTTGGCTGACGAAACAAGGCGGACACAAAAACCGTAACTTCGCCCCGCCAAAGAATCGCAATGGGAGAATACAGATGTCGCGTATGAATTCCTTCGTCGCCGGCCTCGGCTTGGCGGCCTTCGTGTCCACGAGTGCCGCCTTCGCCGGCGATCCGGCGAGCTGCAAGGCGGTTCGCCTCTCCGATGTCGGCTGGACCGACATCCAGGCCACCACCGGGCTGGCCTCGGTACTGCTCACCGCGCTCGGCTACGAGCCGCAGGTGATCCAGCTCTCGGTTCCGGTGACCTATGCGTCGCTGAAGAACAAGGACCTCGACGTCTTCCTCGGCAACTGGATGCCGTCGATGACCAACGACATCAAGGACTACACGGCCGACGGTTCGGTCGAGACCGTCAGCCAGAACCTGGCCGGCGCCGGTTACGGCATCGTCGTGCCGACCTATGTCGCGGATGCCGGTGTCAAGACGCTGACCGATCTCGGCAAGTTCAAGGACAAGTTCAACGGCAAGATCTACGGCATCGAGGCCGGCAATGACGGTAATCGCATCATCCTCGACATGATCAAGAACCCGAAGGACAATCTCGACGGGTTCGAACTGGTCGAATCCTCGGAGGCCGGCATGCTGACGCAGGCCGAGCAGTCGATGAAGAACAATGAGTGGATCGCCTTCCTCGGCTGGACGCCGCATCCGGTGATGGGCGCCATGAAGATCACCTATCTCGACGGCATGGGCGACAGCGGTTTCGGCGCCGCCACCGTCTCGACCAACGTGCGCAAGGGCTACACGACCGAGTGCCCGAACGTCGGCAAGTTCATCACCAACCTGAAGTTCAATCTGGATATGGAAGGCCAGATGATGGACGCCATCCTGAAGGGCAGCGATGCCAACAAGGTGGCAACCGACTGGCTGAAGAAAAACCCGGATGCGGTCAAGCCCTGGATCGCCGGCGTGACCACCTTCGACGGCGGCGACGCGGCGGCGGCGGTCAAGACCGCGCTGGGAGGCTAAGCCGGCTTTGATTTCGCCATGACCTCAAAAACAGGGCAGCCACTGGAAAAGGCTGCCCTTTTTCATATGCTGTGAGAAGATGACCGTCCGGCAAGGACGGCGCAGGCCAAAGAGGGGCAAGATGGATCCGATTTCCAAATTCCTGATCGATTACAAGATTCCCATCGGGCCCTGGGGCAAGGCTTTCTTCGGGTTCCTCACCGACCATTTCGACACTGTGTTCAGGGCGTTCTCGAATGGCCTGAATTTCATCCTCGACGGGCTGGTCAACATCCTGCTGATGGTGCCGCCGGTGCTGCTCGCTTTGGTAATCGCCATCGTCGCCTGGCTGCTGCAGCGCTCACGGCCGCTCGCCATCGGCGTTTTCCTCGGCCTGATCTTCATCATCAACCAGAATCTCTGGAAACAGACGGTGCAGACGCTGGTGCTGGTCGTGGCCGCCGCCGCCATGGCGATGGCCATCGGCGTGCCGCTCGGCATCTGGGCGGCGCACAAGCCGAAGGTCTACCGCGTCATGCTGCCGGTGCTCGACCTGATGCAGACACTGCCGACCTTCGTCTACCTGATCCCGGTGCTGACGCTGTTCGGCCTTGGCAACGCGCCCGGCCTCATCGTCACCATCATTTTCGTCATCCCGACCGCGGTCAGGCTCACTCATCTCGGCGTCGTCTCGGTGCCGAAGTCGATCATCGAGGCCGGCGAGGCCTTCGGCGCCACCAAGAGCCAGCTGTTGTGGAAGGTCGAGCTGCCTTCCGCACTGCCCACCATCATGGCGGGCCTGACGCAGTCGATCATGCTGTCGCTGTCGATGGTGGTGTTCGCGGCCCTGATCGGCGCCGGTGGTCTGGGCACGGAAATCAACCGGGCGCTCGGTTCGCGCCGCATCGACCTTGGCCTTGAGGCCGGTCTCGCCATCGTCGTGCTCGCCATCGTGCTCGACCGGATGACCCGCATTGGCGTTGGAGGCAAGAAATGACCGTCGCCGTCGATTTCAGGAATGTCGATATCGTCTTCGGCGCCGACCAGGCCGGCTCGCTGGCGATGATCGACAAGGGCGCTACCCGGGCCGAGATCCTCGAGAAGACCGGCAATGTGCTCGGCTGCGCAGGCGCCAGCCTCACCGTGCATGAAGGCGAAATCTCGGTGCTGATGGGCCTGTCGGGCTCCGGCAAGTCGACGCTGCTTCGCGCGGTCAACCGGCTCAACGTGGTGTCGCGCGGACAAGTGCTGGTCAAGGACGGCGACCGTACGGTCGACGTCGTCACCTGCGACGAGCCAACCTTGCGGCGGCTGCGACAGAAACAGGTGGCGATGGTGTTCCAGCAGTTCGGCCTCCTGCCATGGCGCACGGTGGAAGAGAATGTCGGCCTGGGTCTCGAACTCGCCGGCGTGCCGGATGCCGAGCGCAAGGAGCGGGTGCATCGCCAGCTCAAGCTGGTCAACCTCGATCAATGGTCGAACAAATACGCCCATGAGCTTTCGGGCGGCATGCAGCAGCGCGTCGGTCTGGCGCGCGCCTTCGCCACCGAGGCGCCTATCCTGTTGATGGACGAGCCGTTCTCGGCTCTCGACCCGCTGATCCGCACCAAGCTGCAGGACGAGCTTCTGCAGCTGCAGGCGGAGCTGAAGAAGACCATCATCTTCGTCAGCCACGACCTCGAGGAGGCCCTGAAGATCGGCAGCCACATCACCATCATGGAGGGCGGCCGTATCGTCCAGACGGGCGCGCCGGAAGACATCGTGCTGCGCCCCGCCAACGACTATGTCCGCGACTTCATCGCCAATGTGAACCCGCTCTCGGTGTTGACCGCATGGAACGTGATGCGCGACCGCCGCGATCTCGAACAGGGCACGGACGGCTGGGTGTGGCTCGACCGACGCAAGACGACCCGTTTCAAGATCGACGAGCACGGGCTGGTGGCGGCGGCCGAACGCGACGGCAAGCCGGCGGTGTGGACGTCGTGCACCGGGATAGAGGGCCAGCCCGAAGAAGCAGGTCAGGTGTTCTGGGCCAATCCGGGCACGTCGCTGAAAACCGTGATGCTGGCCATGCACCGCTCGCAGACGGCGCCGGTGGCGTTGTTCGACGACCAGTCCCGCTTCGTCGGCGCCATCGGCATCAGGGATGTGCTGAGCGCGGTGCTGCGGCGGTAGAGGCCCCAAGCGACAAGGCTCAAGCCGCCAGCGGCAGCCTCAGCTCCGTCAGCAACCCACCTTGCGGGTGGTTGGACAGGCGCACTTCACCACCCGCCGCCCGCGCGATGTTGCGGGCGATGGTCAGCCCAAGCCCGAGCCCGCCGGTCTGGCGGTTGCGGGAGTGTTCGAGGCGCACGAAGGAGCCGAACACGGCGTCGATCTGGGCTTGGGGTATGCCCGGCCCTTCGTCGCGGATGGCGAGCGTGATCGTGCCGTCCGAGCGACTGAGGCTGAGATGCGCATGCTTGCCGTAGGTGACGGCGTTCTGCACAAGATTGGTAACGCAGCGCTTGAGCGCCACCGGCCGCGCCATGCAGATCAGGCCGCGTGAGCGGGTGTCGTCATTGTCGAAGGAAACGGTCTCGTAGCTGTCGGCGATCGATTCCACGAGCGACCAGAAATCGATCCTCTCGGCCTTCTCTTCCGTGACCTCGAATTTGGCGAAGTCTATCACCGAGCTCGCGATGCCTTCGATGTCGGCGAGATCGTGGGCGAGCGCTTCGCGCGCCGGTGATCTGCGCAACAGTTCCAGACGCAGCCGCATCCTTGTCATCGGCGTGCGCAGGTCGTGCGCAAGGGCCGCCGCGAGGTGCTCGCGGTCCTCGACATATTCGCGCAGCCTCTTCTGCATGGCGTTGATCGCCCTGGCGGCGGCGCGCACCTCACGGCTGCCGCTCTCGGTGACCGGCGGGCTCTTGAGATCATTGCCGATCCGGTTGACGGCGGTTTCCATCATCCGGTAGGGCGCGGTCAGCCGGCGCAGCGACCAGATCGACATGATCACCACCAGCCCGGCGATCAGCGCATAGAGCGGCAGGCTGTCGATGCTCAGGATCGGGCCGACGGGCGTGATCGGTTCGGTGAAGTTCAGCCACTGGCCGTCGGCGAAGCGCAGCGAGGCCGTCAGCTTGTCGCTCTGGGCGAAATCGGCGGCCAGCACCAGGAGGTCCCGCTCGACCTGGCCGATATCGGGGCCCGGCGCGGCGCCGCCGGCATCGTCGGCTTCGCGCGTCGCCGGATCGCGGCGCACGCGCGCGTCGGTGATGCCGAACTTCGACAGCCGGCCGACAAGAATGTCCTCGAGCTCGGCCAGTTCGTCATCGCCGGCGATCGAGGAGGTGACGGCGGGCGTGTCCGAGACGGTGAGCGCGTATGTTGAGTTGAACAGGCCCGCGGCGGTCGCCTTGCGCTCCTCCGGCGTGGCGCCACTCATCAGCTGCACGAGCGAGAAGGCGCGGTCGTTGAGGCGGTAGAGGTCGACCACGTCATTGGCAGCAGCGCGGTCGCGCGACACGATGTAGAGCGTCGCGACCTGGCTGATCAGCAGGCCGGCAATGACGATCAGCAGCACCCAGACAGGCAAGGTCTGCGGCAGGAAACGTCTCATTCGGAGGTCGTCTCGGGCAGGAACTGGTAGCCGCCGCTGCGCACGGTGAGGATCAGTTTGGGCGTCTTGGGATCATCTTCCATCTTGCGCCGCAACCGGCTGACCAGGATGTCGATACTGCGGTCGAAGGAATAGTCGCTGTCGCCGCCGGACAGTTCGATGAGCTGGTCGCGGGTCAGCACGCGCTGGGCACTCTTGACGAAGGTGTGCAGGAGGTTGAACTCGGCCATGGTCAGTTCGACCCTGACATCGTCGGGCGCGGTCAACCGGCGCCGCGAGCAGTCCATCGTCCAGCCGGCGAAATGGTAAATCTGCTTGCTGGTGGCGCGCTTGGGCTCTGTGGCGCCATTGCGCCGCAGCACGGCGCGGATGCGGGCCAGCAACTCGCGCGGGTCGAAGGGTTTGGGCACATAGTCGTCGGCGCCCATCTCGAGGCCGACGACACGGTCCGTTGTCTCGGTGACGGCGGTCAGCATGATGATAGGCGTCGTATACTGGGCGCGCAGGTCGCGGCACAGTTCCAGCCCGCTCCTGCCGGGCAGCATCACGTCGAGCACGATGAGGTCCACCTGCGAGCGGCGCAGGATGGCTTCCATCTCGTTGCCGTCGGCGGCAACCGAGGTGTGCAGGCCCCGCTTCTGGAAGAACTCCTGAAGCAGGTCGCGGATGCCCTTGTCGTCGTCGACGATCAGTATGTGCGCATCGGATTTCACAGCTGCCCTGTCTGGTTTGCCGGCCAAGCCATTCTTGGCTGGTGAGCCACACGATAGAATTCGGGCCATATGTTGGCCAGTGCCTTGCTTTTCAAGGGAGAATGAATTCCGCCTTCTCCACATGGAAAGCGACGGCCGGCCTGGCCCCGGCCTGGCCAGACACAATCCAGAAACAAAATTCTACAATCGGGAAAAACTCCTGAAAAGGTAGGTCGGCATAAAGGTGCCGTGGCGGTCAGGTCATCGGCTGCGACGCTAGTCTCCGGGTTCACGGATAAACCAATGCCAAGATTGTCGATCAGTTTGTTGGGAGTTTTGCTGGGCCTTGGCCTGCTCACTGCCGCTGTCGGCCAATCGGATGCAAAGGCGCCGCTCACCCGGAGCGAACGGTGCGCCAATCTCAGCCACCAATTTGATGAAGCCCTCGAAACCCATGCCACGGCAACGCAGGTCACCGCGGCAAAGGCACTTCAGAGGAAGGGCAACCGGTACTGTGCCGCCAAGAAACAGGCGCAGGGCATCCGGATGCTCGCCAATGCTCTGAAGCTGCTTGGAGTGACACCGAACGACCCGGTCCAGTGACACTCAAAAAGACCCGCATACAAAAGGAAATGAAGCCATGAACAAGTCCATCCTGTCCGCCCTTGGTCTCTCCGTCGCTCTCGCCTTCTCGATGCCGGTTCTCGGCTATGCAGCCGCCACCACGACCGCTGCCCCGGCTGCCGCCACCACGACCACCGCTCCGGCTGCTGCCGCGACGACCACCGCTCCGGCCAAGGCTGCTCCGAAGAAGGTCGCCAAGAAGACCGTCTGCAAGGAGACCAAGAAGCACAAGTGCCCGGTCAAGAAGGCCCCCGCGAAGGCGGCCCCCGCGAAGATGGCTCCCGCGACGGCGGCCCCCGCGAAGGCTGCTCCCAAGAAGCCCTGATCAGCTTCGAGGTCAGTTCTAGCAAGGCCGCTCCAGCCGCAAACCGGCTGGGGCGGCCTTCTGCCAAGTGCATGATCGATGAGCTGAACACCGGCGGCTTCCAGCCACGCATCTCGATCGTGCTTAACCCGTTTGCAATGCCGGCCCTGTAGGACAATCCGCATGAAGAAGCGGCCCTCGTCCATTTTTCGCTCCATGGTGATCGGCGGCCTGGTTGCCACCGGCGCCGCCAGGGTGCTGATTCTGCTCACCGCCAGCCCCGTGCCGGATCCGGCAAGTGGGCGCACCGAGCCCTCGCTGTTCGCGCCGGCGATTTCCAGCAATTGGGATTACATCACGCCCGTGCAGGCCTGGCTCTTGATCGTGCTCGCCGGCGCGACACTGATCTGCGTTGCCGGATGGCCGATCGCGGCATGGCTGGAACGCCGGGCGGATGCCGATGCTAGTCGCCGCATCTTCGGCCGTCAGGGCCGTTGAACCGCGACAGACCATTTCCCACATGATCGTGAAGGACCGGGCGTGCCCGCCGACGGTCCGCAAATGGACGATCGCTGCCGCCCGTGGCAAAATGCGGACTTAAGCTCGATCGCGAAACAGTCGGTTCGAATGCCTGAAATCGCCACAAAACCGCGCGTAAAGGTCAAGCCGCAGACAGAGCGGCCGAAGCTCTACAAGGTCATCCTCGTCAACGACGATTTCACGCCGCGCGAATTCGTGGTGACGGTGCTGAAGGGCGAGTTCAAGCTCAGTGAGGACCAGGCGCACCGGGTCATGATCACCGCGCACCGGCACGGCGTCTGCGTGGTCGCGGTCTTCACCAGGGATGTCGCCGAGACCAAGGCGACGCGGGCGACCGACGCTGGCAAGGCGAAGGGTTATCCGCTGTTGTTCACGACGGAACCGGAAGAGTAGGGCAGGGGCTTGGTCAGTGCTGAAACGCTGGCAATTGGCGAAACCATCCGCGGCGGCATCTTTCTCCCCGTCACTATACGGGGAGAAATGTCCGGCAGGACAATGAGGGGCGGTGCCGGAGGGTGACAATAGTTCAGATGAGCACATCGTAGGGGATCGCCAATCACGGCGACTCAGCGCTGCCCCTCATCCGCCCTTCGGGCACCTTCTCCCCGTGAACGGGGAGAAGGAAGCTACCTTCCCTCGCGGTACCACATCGACCCCATCGCCAGAAGCAGCAGGCCGAGGCCGAGGAAGCCGCCGAACAGCGGTACGCGCGACACGGCCTTCAACACGCTGTCGTCGGTGGTGCGCAGGCCGATCCAGTCGCTGCCCGACGCTTCGCCGGCCGAACGCACCGGCACGATGGATGGCAGCGTCACGTCGCTGCCCGTGGACGAGGCCAGCCGGCGCACGCTGCCGCCGGTGGCTTCCGCCGGCGCCTTCAGCCGCTCCTGCGTGGAGACGACGTCGGCGAATTCGGGTGCGTTGACCGGGCCGACATGGGCGAGCGCGGTGAGATCGCCATTGGCGACCTGGAAGAGGCCGATCTCGCTGGTCTGAACGCTGCCGAGAAAGACGCCGGGTTCGGATTTGTCGAGCTTGACGGTGAGCGTCTTGCCGGAGGGGGTGATGATCTGCGCGGGGCCGGGATCGTCGGCCATGGTCTGGCGACGGATCTCCAGCACCATGCCGCGTCCCTCGGCGGTCAGCCGTTCTTCCTCGAGCTCGGGCTCCTTCATCAGCCAGTGGGCGATGCGCCGGTAGAGCTGGACATGCGGGCCGCCGCCCTCGAAGCCGCGCGCCCAGAGCCAGCCCTGATCGGACAGAAGCATGCCGACGCGGCCTTCGCCCTTGCGGTCGAGCAGCAGCAGCGGCCGGTTGTCGGCACCCTTCATTACCACTTCGCCTTGCGGGTTCTGCACGCCGATGGTGCGGAACCAGCGGCTCCAGTGCGGCGGCTCGGTGGCCGAACCATCGAGGCCGCGCGTCACCGGATGACGCTGGCCGAGTTCGGTGAGGCGGGGATAAAAGGCCTTGTCGACGACCTCGCCGGTCGGCATTGCCGGCAGGGCCGACATCAGCGGCGTGCGCGCGATCGACGCCTCGCCGGCATATTCGGGACCGGCAGCGATCAGCAGCGCGCCGCCCTTTTCGACATATTCGGAGATGTAGTCGTAGTAGAGGATCGGCAGCACGTCGCGGTGCTGGTAGCGGTCGAAGATGATGAGGTCGAAATCCTTGATCTTCTCGACGAACAGCTCGCGGGTCGGGAAGGCGATCAGCGACAATTCATTGATCGGCGTGCCGTCCTGCTTCTCCGGCGGCCGCAGGATGGTGAAATGGACGAGATCGACCGAGGCGTCGGATTTCAGCAGGTTGCGCCAGGTGCGCTCGCCAGCATGCGGTTCGCCCGAAACGAGCAGAACGCGCAGGTTCTCGCGGATGCCGTCGACCAGCGCGATGGCGCGGTTGTTGGTGTCGGTCAGTTCGCCCGGCTCGCGGTCGATGGCCAGTTCGATGATGTTGCGGCCGGCACCCGGGATGGTCACCTGCAGCGGCATGGCCTGGCCGACAGTGGCATGCTCGACCGAAACCTGCTCGCCATTGACCGAGACCCGGACGTCGACCGGTCCGGTCTCGTTTTCGGTCGAAATGACGCGGTAAGTCATGTCGAGCGGCTTGCCGACAAGGCCGAAACGCGGCGCGTTCTCGAAGCGGATGCGGCGATCTTTTTCGTGATCGTTGCCGGTGATCAAGGCGTGCAGCGGGGCGTTGAAATCGGGCGTGCCCGACGGCGTGTCATGCACCTCGCCATCGGTGATCATGATGGCGCCGCCGATGCGCGAGGGCGGCACGTCGCGGAAGGCGCCTTCCAGCGCGCCGAACAGCCGTGTTTCGGTGCGCTCCTCGGCGGCGTCGGACTTGCCGGCCTCGACGACGCGGACGTCGAACTGCTTGAAGCGGCCAAGACGCTGCTGCAACCCGGCCACTGCCTCGTCGGTCTGTTTGGTGCGGTCGCCAATATCCTGGCTCTGGCTGCGGTCGACGATCAGCGCGACGACGCTTTTCAGCGGCTCGCGTTCCTCATTGAGGAACACCGGATTGAAGAGGGCGGCGGCGAGCGCCAACAGGGCGACGAAGCGCAGGACCGCGCCGCGCTGGCGGAACCACAGGCCGACGAGCGCCAGCAGCGCCAACGGCACCAGCACCAGGGCCAAAAGCGGCCAGGATAGAAGCGGTTCGAAGGAGATCGACCAGTTCATGCCCTATCCTCCCGCGTCGGGGGAGGATCGATCATCGTGAGGGGCGCAAGAAAACGCATCATCCTACTGCCCCAGACGTTCGAGCAGGATGGGAACATGCACCTGGTCGGATTTGTAATTGCCGGTCAGCATGTACATCATGATGTTGACGCCGGCGCGCAGCGCGTAGACCCGCTGCATCGGGTCGGCGGGCACGGTCGGCAAGAGCGGGTCGCCATTCTCGTCGACTGCCCAGGCGCCGGCGAAATCATTGGCGGTGATCATGATCGGCGACACGCCGTCGCCGGTGCGTACCGGCCGGTTGTCGGCATTGCTGGCATCGAGCGATGCCTCGACCCAGAGCGGGCTGCCGGCGAAGCGGCCTGGAAATTCGGGCAGGATGAAGAAGGACTTGGTCAGCACATGGTCCGACGGCACCGGCTCCAGCGGCGGCACGTTGAGGTTGCCGAGAATGTCGCGCAGCCGCTCGGTCGCCGGGCTGGTGGAATCGGCGCCGATGCCGTTGGCGAACTGGTCGCGCGTGTCGAACAGCACCGTGCCGCCTTGCTGCATATAGGCGTCGATGCGGGCGATGGCCGCCTGGCTCGGCATCGGTGCCGCCGGGTCGATCGGCCAGTAGATCAGGGGATAGAAGGACAGCTCGTCCTTCGAAATGTCGACGCCGGCCGGCGCCCCTGGTTCGAGCGCCGTCTTCTCGATCAGGAAGCGGGTCAGGCCCTCGAGCCCGGCGCGGCTGATCGAATCGACACCCGGCACGCCGGTCAGCACATAGGCGATGCGGGTTTTCGAAATTGCCTCGATAGCGCCCTGGTCACTCGGCTTGGCATCGTCGGCACGGGCAAGGTCGGCGTGGCCGAACAGCGCGCCAAGCGCGATCAGCACGGCGGCGGTGGTTGCAGCGGCACCGGCGCGGCGCGGCCGGCGCCAAAACAGGCCGCCCATCCACAACACCACCAACGTGTCGAGCAGCATCAGCAACAGAGCCGCGGCGACCAACGCGCCCTTCAGGTTGCGCGATTCGTCAAAGGCATACTGGATGGTGGTGACCGGCACCGTCACTTGCGGGCGCGCCAGTGGCTCGAACGTGCTTGCGACATCGAGCAGATTGTGGGCGAAGACGCCGGTCTCCGAACCATATAGGCCTGGCGGGTTCTCGAAGGTGACCGGCAGCGTGCCCGCGCCCGGCACAAGCGGCCGTGCATCGGGTGTCGGCGGCACCAGCGAGCCGTCGGCCGCGATCATGCGATAGGGTGCCAGCGACGTGGCGGCGGCTTCGGCATTGGCGACCGCCGCACCCTGGTTGCGCGACAGCTGCACGATGCGGCGCAGCATCTCGACGAAACTGCCCGAGATCGGCAGGTTCGACCATGTCGCCTCGGGCGTGACGTGGAACAGCACCAGCGTGCCCTTGCCCTTCTTCAGCCCGGTGACCAGCGGCGTGCCGTCGGCAAGGGCGGCCCAGGTGCGCTCGACGATGTCGGGTGTCGGTTCGGCCAGCACCTGCCTGGTCACCGTGACCTCGGTCGGCGGCGCCAGGTCGGCGAACGGGCCGGCCTTGGGAAATTCGGTGACCGGCTGCGGCGAGGTCCATGACAGCGCGCCGCCGAGCGAACGTTCGCCGGTGCGCAGGCGGACCGGCAGCAAATCGTCATCATTGCCGGCGGCGGCCAGCCGCGAGCCGGCGAAGCGCACCAGCGTGCCGCCATTGTCGACCCAGTCGACCAGCCTTTGCCGAACCTGGGCGGGAATGGTGCCGATATCGGCCATAACGATCATCGCCGGCTTCTGGTCGAGGATCTGCGGGATGGCGTCGGCGAGATCGGCGCTGGAGGGCTCGACCAGATCGGCGAAGGGCTGCAGCGCGCGCCTGATGTAGTAGAGCGGCGACAGAAGCGGCTGCGCCTGGTCGGCCTCGGCTTGCGACAACAGCCCGACGCGGCGGCGCTTGGAGCTTTCGTCGAGCACGCGCACGGCACCCGCATGCCGCTCGCCATCGAGCGCGATCGAGGCGAAGTCGTTGCGCAATTCGAACGGCACCGCCATGGTGCCGGTGGCCGCGGCCTCGCCCGGCGCGAAGGTCAGGGTCGCATCGGCGATGCGGCGGCCCTTGTCGTCGAAGGCGCCGGCGGTGACCTGAGCCGGGGCGGGATCGCCGGGCGCGCGGACGGCGGTCAGGGCAAAGCCATCGACCTGGTTTTCGGCAGACGTCAGGCCGGTCAGGGAAAGCCGGTCGGCCACCGCCCAGACGACGCGGGCGGCATTTTTCGACAACAGCGTGTTGAAGGCGGCCTCGTCGCCCTTTGCCGCCAGGCCATCGGCGAGCACGGCGACGCTGGCGCCGGGCAAGCCCCCCAGCACGCCGGCGACGCGGGCATAGACGGCGGGCCGGTCGGTCGGGATCGGCCGCGGCTTGGCGGCGCGCAAACGGTCGAGTGCGGCGGCGGCATCGAAGGGGCCGATCTCCGCATTGGGCTTTTCGGCGGTGAAGGCGATAACGACCGGCACGCCGTTCGAGCCGGCGTCGTTGATCAGCCGTTCGGCGGTGGCGACGCGCTTGTTCCAGTCGGCGGCGCTGGCCCAGTCATTGTCGATGACCAGGGCAAGCGCGGCACCCTCGGCCGGCAGCTTTTCGCGCGGATTGAAGACCGGTTCGGCCAATGCCGCGACGACGAGGGCCGCCATCAGCAGCCTGAGCAGCGTCAGCCACCAGGGGCTGCGCTGCGGGGTTTCCTCACGCCTCAGCACACGGGCCAGGATCTTCAGCGGCGGAAACACCTCGGTCTGCGGCTTAGGCGGGGTGAGCCGCAGCAGCCACCAGATCACCGGCAGCGCCAACAGGCCCCACAGCACCATGGGGGCGCCGAAGGAGAGCGGCAGCCAGCTCATGCGACAGCCTTCCCAGGCTTACCGCCATCGGCGGAAATGCCAGGCTTACCGCCATCGGCGGAAATGCCAGGCTTACCGCCATCGGCGGTCATCGCCATGTGCAGGCGCACCAGCGCGTCGGACGCCAGCCGGTCGGTGTGGTTGACGGTAAAGCTCCAGCCGAGCCGCTTGCACCAACTGGCCAGTTCCTGGCGGCGGGCGGTGTAGAGCAGGCGGTATTCGTCGGCCAGCATTTCGGCGCGCCCCGCGGTCAGCTTGTCGCCGGTCTCGGGATCGGTGAACTCGGTGCGGCCGGCATAAGGGAAGGTTTCCTCGGCCGGGTCGGCGACCTCGATCAGATGCGCGCGCACGCCGTGGCGGGCGAGCACGTCGAGCCAGGCCATGGTCTCCTCGACCGGATCGAGGAAATCGCTGGCGATGACGATGTCGCAGAAGCGCCTGATGTCGGAGAGATCGGGTTTTGCCGGCAGCTCGCCGGCATGCATGAGCTGGGCCGCGATGCGTTCGGCGCCGTTGCGGGCGGTGAACGGATCGGTCAGATCTGGCCAGGCGATGCGCTCGCCGCTGCGCGACAGAAGCTCGGCCATGGCCAGCGTCAGCACCAGCGCGCGCGATTGCTTGGAAACGCCGGCGCCGGTCGACTTGTAGAGCATGGACGGCGAGGGATCGGCCCACAGCCAGACCGTGTGGGCGGCTTCCCATTCACGGTCGCGCACATAGGTGTGGTCGTCGCGGGCCGAGCGGCGCCAGTCGATGCGCGAGGAATCGCCTTCGACGTAGGGCCGGAACTGCCAGAAATTCTCGCCGATGCCGCGCTTGCGGCGGCCATGCCAGCCGGCGATCACGGTGTTGACGATGCGGCGCGCCTCGACCAGCAGGTCAGGCACGAGCGAAGCCCGCAACCGGCCGCGGGCGAGCGCGTCGCGCGTCGCTGCCGGAGCCTGGACCTCGCCGATACGCGCCATCAAATACCTTTCACGAGTTTCGCCACCACATCGCGTACGCTGGTGCCTTCGGCACGGGCGGCGAAGGTCAGCGCCATGCGGTGCTGCAGCACCGGCTCGGCCAGCGCCCTGACATCGTCGACCGAGGGTGCCAGCCGTCCGTCGTAGAGCGCGCGGGCCCTGGTGCACAGCATCAGCGCCTGGCTGGCGCGCGGGCCTGGGCCCCAGGCGACATGCTTGTCGGTGTCGGCATTGCCTTGGCCGGGACGCGCCGAGCGCACCAGGGTGAGGATCGCCTCGACCACGCTTTCGGGCACCGGCATGCGGCGGATCAGTGTCTGGATCTCCTTCAGCCGCGCCGGCTGCAGCACGTTGGTGGCCTTGGCGTCCTCGACGCCGGTGGTTTCCAGAAGGATGCGGCGCTCGGCCTCGATTTCTGGATAGAGGATGTCGACCTGCATCAGGAAGCGATCGAGCTGGGCTTCGGGCAACGGGTAGGTGCCTTCCTGCTCCAGCGGGTTCTGCGTCGCCAGCACATGGAAGGGCGAGGGCAGATCGTAGCGCGCGCCGGCGATGGTGACGTGATATTCCTGCATCGCCTGCAGCAGCGCCGATTGCGTGCGCGGCGAGGCGCGGTTGATCTCGTCGGCCATCAGCAGCTGGGCGAAAATCGGGCCGGAGATGAAGCGGAACGAGCGCTTGCCGGTCTCGTCCTGCTCCATGACCTCGGAACCGAGGATGTCGGACGGCATCAGGTCGGGCGTGAACTGGATGCGGCGTGAATCGAGCCCGAGCACGATGCCCAGCGTCTCGACCAGCTTGGTCTTGGCCAGGCCCGGCACGCCGACCAGCAGCGCGTGGCCGCCGGCAAGCAGCGCCACCAGGGTGCGCTCGACGACGTGCTCCTGGCCGAAGATCACCCGGCCAACCCCGTCGCGGATCCTGGAGATGTCTGCAAGCGCCTTCTCGGCCTCGGCGACCATGTCCGTTTCGCTAATCGGGCTTTCCTTGACCATCACGCTCATGCCGCATCGATCCCTTTGGTTGGAAATGCCATGGTTTGGAAATACTGGCCCGCACCATACCATAGGTTGCCGCGATTCGGCCTCGCGGAGCGCCTATGCTGGAACTTAAATCACAGACTTAGGCTGACAAGCGGAACAACAGTGACTATTTCGTGACGATGAGCGAACACCACGAACATCGCCAACAAAGCCTTACGCAGGCCACCGAGGCCCGAGGCCTCGAGGCGCTGATCTCGCGCGCGGCCCGTGCCGGCAAGGGCGCGGCGCCGGTCGAGCGCTGGAATCCCGACTTTTGCGGCGATCTCGACATGGAGATCAAGGCCGACGGCACCTGGTTCTACCTGGGCACGCCGATCGGCCGCATGCCGCTGGTGCAACTTTTCTCGTCCGTGCTGCGCAAGGACGCCGACGGCAGGACCTATCTGGTGACGCCGGTGGAAAAGGTCGGCATCCGCGTCGCCGATGCGCCGTTCATCGCCGTCGAGATGGATGTTTCGGGCGAAGGCGAGGATCAGGTCATCACCTTCCGCACCAATGTCGGCGACGTGGTCGAGGCCGGGCCGGAGCGGCCGCTGCGCTTCGTCGACGAGAACGAGACCGGCGGTTTGAAGCCATATCTGCTGGTGCGCGGCAGGCTGGAGGCGCTGGTGGCGCGGCCGGTCATGTATGAGTTGGTGGGGCATGGCGAGGAGATCGAGATCGACGGCCGGACGATGTTTTCGGTGCGCTCGAAGAATGCCGTGTTTCCGATCATGCCTGCGGATCAGTTGAAGCGGTTGAGCGCGTGATGGACCAGATATCGCCGGCGCCGTTCTCATCGGCGGATTTTCGCGCGCGCTTCGCCGCGCAGCCGGACGCGCATGCCGGCGACGACTATGGCGATCACCGCTTCAATCCCGGCCACCCACGCCTCAACCCGGGCAAGCCGCTGCGCAATGCGGCGGTGCTGATCCCGGTGGTCGACCATGACGGCGAGGCGACGGTTCTCCTGACCAAACGGGCCGAGAGACTGCGCAATCATTCCGGGCAAGTGGCTTTCCCGGGCGGCACGATCGATGCGACCGACGCGAGCCCGGAGGCGGCGGCGCTGCGCGAGACCTTCGAGGAGATCGGCCTTGGCCAGGATCGTATCGAAATCATCGGCCGCATGCCGGATTACGTTGCCGGCAGCGGCTACCGCATCGCGCCGGTGCTCGGCATCGTGCGGCCGGGTTTCCAATTGGCTTTGAACGCCGACGAAGTCGATGCCGCCTTCGAGGTGCCGCTGCGCTTCCTGATGGACGCCGCCAATCACAAGCGCGACAGCCGCATGTGGAACGATCTCGAATGGTTCTTCTACGACATGCCCTATGGTGACCGGCGCATCTGGGGCGTCACCGCCGGTATCATCCGTACGCTCTATGAAAGGCTCTATGCGTGAGTGTTTCGATCGCGGGCAGGGCCGACTGGCTCTCCGACAAGCATCTGCAGCGCCTGCTTGGCGCGCTCACCGAAGGCGGTGAAGAGGCGCGTATCGCCGGCGGCGCCGTGCGCAACGCGCTGATGGGCCAGCCTGTCGCCGACGTCGACATCGCCACCTCTTGCCTGCCGCAGGAGACCATCCGCCGTGCCGAAGCGGAAGGCTTCAAGGCGGTGCCGACCGGCATCGAACATGGCACGATCACGGTGGTCGCGGGCGGCAAACCCTACGAGGTCACCACCTTGCGCGCCGACGTCGAGACCGATGGCCGCCGCGCCAAGGTGTCGTTCGGACGCGACTGGAAGCTCGACGCCGAGCGGCGCGACTTCACCATCAACGCGCTCTACGCCGAGGCCGACGGCAGTGTTGTCGACCTTGTCGGCGGCATTTCCGACATCGAGGCGCGCCGGCTGCGCTTCATCGGCGACCCGGAGGCGCGCATCCGCGAGGATTATCTGCGCATCCTGCGCTTCTTCCGTTTCTTTGCCTGGTATGGCGACGGCCGGCCGGATGCCGAGGGGTTGAAGGCCTGCGCCCGGCTGAAGGACGGCCTTGGCCAACTCTCGGCCGAACGCGTCTGGTCCGAACTGAAGAAGCTTTTGTCGGCCCCCGATCCCTCACGCGCCCTGTTGTGGATGCGCCAGGCTGGTGTCCTGACCGCCGCGCTGTCGGAAAGCGAGAAATGGGGTATCGATGCGATCCACGGGTTGACCAAGGCCGAGAAAGACCTGGGCTGGGCGGTGGATCCGATGCTGCGGCTGGAGGCAATCGTGCCGCCGGATGCGGCGCGCATGAAGACGTTGGCCGAGAGGCTCAGGTTCTCGACCGCCGAAGCCGACCGCATGCTCCATTGGGCCCTCACCACGGCCGTCGAGCCGAAGACGACCGAAGGCGAACTGGCGAAACGGCTCTATCGCGGCAACCGGCAAGGGTTTGTCGACCGCCTGCGTCTGTCGCTTGCCGCGGCGCGGGTGCGCGCCGTCGAGGACAATGACGCATTGCTTCAAGCGGGCGGCTTTTCGCGCCTGCTTGGCTTTGCGCTCAAATGGGAACGGCCCGAGTTTCCGCTCAGAGGGGCCGATCTGACGGCGCTCGGCGCAAAGCCGGGACCGAAGCTTGGCGAAATCCTCAAGAACCTCGAAGCCGAATGGGTCGAGGCGGGATTTGCGCCTGATCGCGACACGTTGCTCGAACGCGCCGCGCAAGCGCTTGACACGTAGGTCGGAAACGCCGGATCTCCGCCGGTGTTGCCCTGCTGTTCCGTCCTGCTACTTGATCGACAGCGGAGCCAGGGCACGCGAAAGGCTTGCCTCGCCCTTGCCATAGACGGAGGCGCTGTAGTTGGCCAACGTGTCGGTCCGGGCCGTATTCAGCAACTGGTTGGTGATCTGGGTCGACGTTGCCTTGGTGAACTTGCTGCCCACGATGGCGGCGTAGCCGGCAACGATCGGCGCGGCGAAAGAGGTGCCGTAAAGGCCGGTCTTGTCCCCGGTGACACCCACGACCAGGAAATGGCTCTGCACAGCCGTGTTGGTGCCGGCGGTGTTGGAATACCAGGCCATGGTGGCCTTGTTCGACGTCGTGCCGTTGCTGTTGAGCGCGCCGACGAAAATCGCGGATGCCTTTCCGACCAAGGCGAGGTCGAGATAATCCTGCTGGCCGCTGGTGACGCCGCCCACGGCAACCGCGTCGTTGCCCGCGGCCTTCGAAACCACGGCCGTTCCCTTGGTGGCATAGGAGATGATGGAGGCCTCCTCGGCGCTCCATCCGATCTGGCTTGGGCTGTAGCCTGCCTTGGCGTACATGCCATAGCTCAGATTGAGCACGTTCAGGCCCGGCGCCAGCGCGACCGAGGAACTGGTGGAGAAGTCTTTCGACCGTATCGTCGCCAGCGGCGCGATCATGCTGGCTTCTTCGCGGGTCCATTCGCCATGGCGCTGGGTCTGGGTGCCGATGCCGAAATTGCCGCTGAACTTCGAGGTGCTGGAGAAGTCGTCGACGATCGTGATGGTGACGCCTTTGCCTTTGTAACCGGCACGCCATGCGGCCCCGACATCCGGGCTCATCCAGTTTTGCAAGGTCTGCGACGTGGCCGCCGGCAGGGTTGCGCTCAGGCATATGGATGCGTTGGATTGACCGCCGCCGCAGAGCGCGGACAGCGGATCTGGACCGACAGCTTCCTGAGCCACGGCAATCGATGCCGGCAGGAGGGCGAGGGCCGTGGCAATAGCGAATTTCCAATGCGTATTTGACATGTTTTTACCCCGGTTCAAACAGAAGCTAGGACGGAGGATCGCGGATCTTCCGCGGCTACGCGACATCTCGTGCCCGGCCCCTCGCGATCAGAAAGTAACACGGTAATTCAGCCACAGATGCTGGCTCTCCGGTTTAGCGTTAGCCAGATATTTCAAGGTTTCCTCGGGTGCCATCTCCCCGGCGGCGAGCCGGCAATTGACGCTGAAGGTGCCCAGATCGCCATAATCGGCCTGGCAGGGCTTTTCGCTGAGCTTGCCGCCGAAGGTCGTGGTGAACGACAGGGACAGGATGCTGTTCGCGCTCGGATGCAGCTGTGTGAGGAATCCGAGCTTGAGGCTGGGCGCGATGCGATACTTCTCGCCTTGTTCCCCAGTGCCAAATCCCCAAAGGATACCGGTGTCCTGCGTGATCTGCGTCATCAGGTCCACATGCGTGTCGACCCAGTTTGTCTGGTACCACTGGTTGAACGATACCCGGCTTCCGGTCTGCAACTCATACCCGCCGTCACCCAGGCCTCTCGCCTTGTCGCTGACCGGCGAGCCCTGATGGATGTCGATGAGCGATGTCGTCATGTCCTGGGCAATCGCCGGCGACGCGCCAAGGAGCGCCCACGGCAGGAGCGCCGTTGCGCACAAACTGGCACGATTGCCGGACTTTTCGCGCATGCGCGAACACCTCGCCCACCGATTCCGGACCAGTGCCTGACGGCGACGGGCTTCTCTGGCGGCCCCCTGTAGTCTGGAAATCAGTCCGACGATCGCACGGGTTCGGTTACCGCACGGTTTATTTTAGCTGGAGCAAATATTTTTTTTTGAGATGCAGGCAGTGTCTCGCAAATAAATCAACGCGGCACGCGTTACCCAAGCGCACCGCGGTTCTTTTGTTATTACCTGAAACCCCCCCGCCGCACCTACGCGGCGTCGCGGACCTTCTCGATGCGCGAGCGGATCGCCTCGATCATCGTCTCGCGGATGGTCGTCTCGCCATGCGTCTCGCGCATATGCTCGACGGCGCGGCGCATCACCTCGGCCTCCTCGTCGGCCCGTGTGTGCCATTCGCAGCCGGGAACGAGCGACCCGCAGTGAAATTGCTTCATGGGATTTCTCCTCTTGCTCCATGGAGCCGGTCGAGGCTCCGCCACTTTTGGCTTACGGTCGAATGGTCAGACGTAAGCGGGGCGAAAGCTATAACACGGGAGGGGCGGCATGGTTGCATCAAAGCATCGTGCACCCCGCCCGCCGAGGTCATGGCCAGCGCACCTCCGGTGGCAGGCTGGACAGGATCGAGGCGACATTGCCGCCGGTCTTCAGGCCGAAGATGGTGCCGCGATCGTGAAGCAGGTTGAATTCGACGTAGCGGCCGCGGCGGATGAGCTGTTCGTCGCGGTCGCCATCGGTCCAGTTCTCGTTGAAGTTGGCGCGCACGAGGTGGCCGTAGACGACGAGGAACGAACGCCCGACATCCTGGACGAAGTTGAAATCGGCGTTCCAGCCGCCCTTCTCCTCGCCCGAATGCAGCCAGTCGAAGAAGATGCCGCCGGTGCCGCGCGGCTCGTTGCGGTGCGGCAGGAAGAAATACTCGTCGCACCAGGCCTTGAATTTCGGATAGTCGGCGACGTCGGCGTTCTTCTCGCAAGCGAACTGCATGGCGCGGTGGAAGGCTGCCGTGTCGGGATCATCCTGGGTGCGGCGGCGGTCGAGCACCGGCGTCAGGTCGGCGCCGCCGCCGAACCATTGCCTGGATGTGACGACCATACGCGTGTTCATGTGCACGGCCGGAACGTTGGGGTTCCACGGGTGCGCGATCAGTGAGATGCCCGATGCCCAGAAGCGCGGGTCTTCCTCGGCGCCGGGCATCTGCTTCCTGAACTCGGGCGAGAACTCGCCATAAACGGTCGACGTGTGGACGCCGACCTTCTCGAAGACGCGGCCATGCATCATCGACATGGTGCCGCCGCCGCCCTTGCCCTGATCGCGTTCCCACGGCGTCTTTTCGAAGCGGCCGGCCGACCACGAGGCGAGCGGACCCCCGAGGTCCTGCTCGATCTGCTCGAAAGCGGCGCAGATGCGCTCGCGCAGCGCCTCGAACCAAAGCCGGGCCTTCATCTTCTTCTCTTCGATGTCGGCGGGCAGCCCTGCCGGTATTTCGGGTCGTTCCAAGTGCCGTCTCCGGTTGTGGGCCACCCGTTGTGGGGATTCCCGATAAATGACTCGTCTTTTGCCGGCGCGATCCCTAATCTCTTGAGGGTCAGGGTCAAGTCCCGTCTGATTTAGGGTGTAAGGAGTTGCTTCGTGCGCACCCCGGCAAGACCGCCGCTGGATGGCCTGAAGAAAAGGCTCGACCAAAGCCGGGCCGAGCGCGCGCGTATGCCACGCGACGGCTTTTTGCGCGAGACGTTCGTCCTGCCGCGCTCCGATGCCCGGCTCAAGGCCAAGGAATGGTTCGAGCGCTTTCCCAAGCAGGCCTACTGGACCGAGATCGAAAGCTGGTTCGAGCGCCCGGGCGATCTGATCGAGTTCACGATCAGGCGCCTGCCGGCAGCGGATTAACGCTCGACCAACAGCCTTCTCGCGCCAGTTCCCTCCCCGGCAAGCCGATCCCCCTTGTTCCTCAGCGGGCATTTGTCGATCGACATGCAGCCGCAGCCGATGCAGTCGGTCAGGCCATCACGCAGCTTCTTCAGCTGGCTGATTTTCTGATCGAGGCTATCGCGCCAAGCCGTTGAAAGCAGATTCCAATCCTCGCGCGTCGGGGTGCGGCCTTCAGGTAATGATTCAAGTGCGACACCGATCTCCGCGAGCGTGATGCCGACCTCCTGGGCAATCCGGATTATGGCCACGCGTCGCAGGACATCGCGGCCGTAGCGGCGCTGGTTGCCGGAGGTGCGGTGGCTGCGAATCAGCCCGCGGGCTTCATAGAAATGCAGCGCCGACACCGCCACGCCGCTGCGCGCGGCCACCTGGCCGACCGTCAATTCCGTTACCGGCGCCATCTTCGCACTTTCCCCTTGACCTCAAGTTAAGTTGAGCTTGTAGCCAAGAAAGCCTGGATGTGCAAACGAAGGAGAAGGCGGATGTGCGCCTGGGCAAAAATCACCGCGGACCGCGCTGCCGGCGATCCCCTAGCCGAGTTGCCGGATGGCTTCGCCCGCCACCATGGCCACGGAAAGGGCGACGTTGAGGCTGCGCGCGGTGGGCTGCATCGGGATCGTCAGCCGAACATCCGCCGCCTGATGGACTGGATCCGGCACGCCCGCGGATTCGCGGCCAAACAGGAGGATGTCGCGGTCGGTGAAGCTGAAGTCGGTGTAGGGGGCCGTGGCCCTGGTCGACAGCAACACCAGCCGGTCCGCGCGGGCCTTGCGCCACTCCTCGAAGGCATTCCAGTCGACATGCCGGGTCAGGGCGGCCATTTCGAGATAGTCCATACCGGCGCGCTTGAGCGCTCTGTCGGAAAGCGGGAAGCCGGCCGGCTCGATGATGTCGACGCCAAGGCCGAGGCAAGCGGCGAAGCGCAGGATTGTCCCGGTATTGCCGGCTATGTCAGGCTGGTAGAGCGCGATGCGGAGACCACGGTTCACTTTCGCGTCCTTCTAATAAGTGGCAGATCGGCCACAGCAGCTTCCTGGTTTTGGAAATTCCTGGACCTGCGGGTGGCCATTTTTTTCGAAGTCGGGTATACGACCAGCATTGTCAACCCGAACCGATGGAGGGGTAATTCATGATGACCATGCACATCCAGCGCCCCACCCGTGGGCTTACTTGCGCCCTGGCGGTTTCGGTACGACGTTTCTCCTGATCTTTTAGGCACTTCCGCACCGATCTCCGCCGAAACCATACCCTGGTCTTCGAAGGAATCCTGCGATGTTTTTCAAGCTGCCGAAGGGGCCGATGGCCCCGTCCCAACGCGTCCCGACTGATCAGCCGCCGATCCCGCGGCACGATGTCGATCATCCTTTTTATCTCTATTTCAACACGGAGGACGGACCGATGTTCGATCCATACAGAATACCGGGCTCGAGGAGCTTGCATATCCACCGGCTGCCGACCTGGGCGCTGCTGATCGGCGAAACCTATTCGTCGGCGGTTCATGCCGAAGTGCGCCGGCGTCCGCATCGCGGCATGCTGCCGGATGTCGATTTCTCGCACGCGGTTCCCGACCCGAGCCGACCGTCGCTGGTGCGCCGCATCATCCGGCTGATGCGGCCGGGCGCGAAAAACCGCACTGGTGGCACCGTGTCGTCAGCATCGACAAAGGTGGCTGTCGGCGAAAAGCCGGCGAGCCCCTATATTGCGCGAAGCAGGGCCGACGCTCCGGATGATTCCGGAGCGTCGGCCCTCGACGCCATGCGGTCCGAGGACTTTGTACGTCGCCAAGCCGCGTGAGCGGAAAACAGATTTTTACAGGCATGCCCCAATGTTGTTGTTTAGCTGGTTTGAAAGAAGGCTCGATCCGTTCCCGGCCGCGGAACCGGTCGAGCCGCCCAAGACGCTGGTTGCCTTCTGCCTGCATTATACGCGCGGCGCGTGGCCCTACATCCTGGTCGATGCGGTGCTGGTGGCGGCCATCGCCATCGCGGAAGTGTGGATGTTCGGCTTCCTCGGCCGCATCGTCGACTGGTTGTCGGGGCAGAACCGCGAGACCTTCCTGCAGACGGAGGGCTGGAAGCTCGCCGGCATGGCGTTCATCGTGCTGTTCGCGCTGCCCGGCACGGTTTGGCTGCATTCTCTGCTCAACCAGCAGACACTGATGGGCAACTATCCCATGCGCATCCGCTGGCAGGTGCATCGCTACCTGCTCAAGCAATCGATGAGCTTCTACCAGGACGAATTCGCCGGCCGCATCGCCACCAAGCTGATGCAGACGGCGCTCGCCGTGCGCGAATGCGTCATCAAGGTGATCGACGTCCTGAACTATGTCATCGTCTATTTCCTCGGCATGCTGCTGATCGTCGGTTCGGCCGACTGGCGGCTGGCCGCGCCGCTCGGGGTCTGGCTGGTCGGCTACATCCTGTTGCTGCGCTTTTTCATCCCGCGCCTGGGCAAGGTCGGCGAGGAGCAGGCCAATGCGCGCTCGACCATGACCGGCCGCGTCGTCGACAGCTACACCAACATCCAGACGGTCAAGCTGTTCAGTCATTCGCGCCGCGAGGCCGCCTTCGCCAGGGAAGGCATGATGGGCTTCCTCGACACGGTCTACCGGTCGATGCGGCTGGTGACGGTGCTGTTCGGCTCGCTCTACATATTGAACGCGCTTCTGCTGTTCTCGGTCACCGCCATCTCGCTGTGGCTGTGGATGGGGCAAGCTGTGACGATCGGCGCGGTCGCCGTGGTCATCGGCCTGGTGCTCCGGATGTGGGGCATGTCGCAGTGGATCATGTGGGAAATGTCGGGCCTGTTCGAGAATATCGGCACGGTGCAGGACGGCATTGCCTCGATCTCGCTGCCACGCCTCGTCGAGGACAGGCCGGATGCCAGGGAGATCAACGTTTCCAAAGGCGATATCCGCTTCGAGGACATCCGCTTCCACTACGGCAAGCAGAAGGGCGTCATCGAAAACCTGTCGCTGGCGGTGAAACCGGGCGAGAAGGTCGGCATTGTCGGACGCTCGGGCGCCGGCAAGTCGACGCTGGTCAATCTCCTCTTGCGCTTCTACGACCTGGAATCCGGCCGGATCCTGATCGACGGCCAGGAGATCGCCGGCGTGAAGCAGGATTCACTGCGCGCCCAGATCGGCATGGTCACACAGGACACCTCGCTGCTGCATCGTTCGGTGCGCGAGAACATCCTTTATGGCCGGCCCGATGCGAGCGATGAGATGTTGGTCGAGGCGGCACGGCGGGCCGAGGCGCTGGATTTCATATCGGCGCTTTCGGACCATAGCGGCCGCAAGGGTTTCGACGCCTATGTCGGCGACCGCGGCGTCAAACTGTCCGGTGGGCAGCGGCAACGCATCGCCATTGCTCGCGTTATGTTGAAGGACGCGCCTATTCTTATCCTTGACGAAGCGACGTCGGCGCTCGATTCCGAGGCGGAAGCCGCCATCCAGGAGAATCTTTACAAGCTCATGCAGGGCAAGACCGTCATCGCCATCGCGCACCGGCTGTCGACCATCGCGGCGATGGACAGGCTCGTCGTGATGGACCAGGGCCGCGTCATCGAGGAGGGTTCGCACGAGGAACTGGTCGCCGGCGGCGGGCTCTACGCGCAGCTCTGGCAGCGCCAGTCGGGTGGATTCCTGCTCGAGGACAGTCCGGTCGGCGCCGCCAACGACAGTGTCGCCAGCGACATTGGCGCGAAGGGGCAAGCCGCAGAATGATGGCCGCCGCATGATGACAGCCGTCTACCGCTGGTTCGAGACCTGGGTCTATCCGTTCAGGGAGCCGGCGCATCTTCGGCCACCGGCCAGCGTCGCCGGCTTCCTCTGGCACTATGTCGGCCAGGCGAAGTTCGCCTTCTTCGCCATGCTGGTCGTCGGCGGCATCGCGCCGCTGGTCGAGGCCGGGCTGTTCTATTTCGTCGGGCGGCTGGTCGATATTCTCGATCAATTGCCCGGCGAGCGGAGCTGGCATGCATTATGGACCGCCGCCGGCCCCGAACTGATGTTCATGGTCGCAGTGGTGCTGGTCCTCCGCACAATGGTCGTGGCCCTCTCGGCGCTGGTCGACGAGCAGACGATCACGCCCGGCTTCTACAATCTGGTGCGCTGGCAGGCGCACCGGCACGTCTCGCGCCAGTCCTACGCCTTCTTCCAGAACGACTTCGCCGGCCGGATCGCGACGAAAGTCTGGCAGGCGGGGCAGGCGACCGGCGACCTGATGGAAAGCTTCATCGAGGTCGTCTGGTTCATGATCGTCTATACGGTGACGACGCTGGCACTGGTCGCAGGACTCGATCTCAGGCTGGCGGCATTGGTGGTGATCTGGATCACCGCTTTCGGCTTTCTGGCCAGGCGCTATCTGCCGGCAATCCGCAAGCACGCCGAAGCGACGGCCGAGGCGGGCTCGATGATCAATGGCCGCATCGTCGATTCCTACTCCAACGTGCAGACGCTGAAACTTTTCGCGGCGGACGGCGACGACCGCTACATCAGGAACGGCTTCGACATCTATCTCGACGCATTGCGCCCCTTCACCCGCCGGTTGACCGGCGTGCGCATGGCGCTGACGACGCTGTCGGGCATCATGATCACGGCGATCGGCTGCTTTGCCGTCTATCTCTGGGTCGAGGGCTCGATCACCGTCGGCGCCGTCGCCTTCACGCTGTCGCTGGTGCTGCGCCTCAACATGCTGCTCGGCCGGCTGATGATGCAGATGAACAGTATCTTGCGAAACCTCGGCGTGCTGGAGAACTCCAAGGCGCTGATCTCGCAGCCGCTGGGACTGACCGACGCACTGGACGCGAAAGAGCTGGTCGTCACGGGCGGACGCATCGACGTGAAGAATGTCGAGTTCCATTACGGCAAGGGGTTTGGCGTGCTCAACGGCGTCGACCTTGTCGTCAAGCCGGGCGAGAAGGTCGGGCTGGTCGGGCCATCGGGCGCCGGCAAGACGACGTTGGCCAACCTGATCCTGCGCCTCTACGACCTCGAAAGCGGCCGGATCACCATCGACGGCCAGGACGTCTCCGGTGTGACGCAGAATTCGCTGCGCGCCAATATCGGCGTCGTCAGCCAGGACACCGCCCTGTTCCATCGCTCGCTGCGCGACAACATCAAGCTCGGCATGCCCGATGCGACCGACGCGGAGGTGATCGCGGCGGCCAAGAAGGCCGAGGCCCACGAATTCATCCTGAGCTTGCGCGACAACAGGGATCGCCAGGGCTACGAAGCCTTTGTCGGCGAACGCGGCGTCAAGCTGTCGGGCGGCCAGCGCCAGCGCGTGGCGATCGCCCGCGTCTTCCTCAAGGACGCGCCGATCCTGATCCTCGACGAGGCGACGTCGGCGCTCGATTCCGACATCGAGGCGGCGATCCAGGAGAATCTGACGCGGCTGATGGAGAACAAGACCGTGATCGCCATCGCGCACCGGCTGTCGACGATCGCGGCACTTGATCGCCTGGTGGTGCTCGACGGCGGCCGCATCGTCGAGCAAGGGACGCATGACGAACTGGTGGCGCGCGACGGGCTCTATGCCCGGCTGTGGAAGCGCCAGTCCGGCGGCTTCCTCTATCACGAGGAAAGCGTGCTCGAAGAGACGCGGCCGGCGGAGTAGGCGCATGGCTGGATCGCCAGAGGTCAGTCCGGAGATCGGCCGAGAGGTTGGCCCGGAGATCGACTATGCGCTCAAGCGTTTGCGACCAACCGTGGCGGCCTTCGACGCGTTGAAGGACGAGAGCCGGCTGGAAGGCTACTGGATGCTGGTGCGCCTGGGCGATGGCTGGGCAAGCGGCCGCAACAAGTTCCTGAAGCGAGGGGAGGGACTGTTTGGGATATGGCATGGCCGGGAACTCGCCGGCGTGTGCGGGCTGAACATCGATCCCTATTTCGAGGGCAGGGACCAGGGCCGGGTCCGGCACCTGTTCGTCAGCGCACGCCACCGCCGCAACGGCCTCGGCCGCATGCTGGTCGAGACCGTGATCGATCGGGCCGGCCAATATTTCTCCGTGTTGAACACCCGCGCGCCGCCGGAAGCCTTCGGTTTTTATGAACGGCTTGGCTTTCAGCGCGTGGAAGGCGAAGAATTCGTCACCCACCGCATAGTGTTCGGGAAAGGGAACTGAAATGTCCTTGCGTCCGCCATCTCATCTTGCCGGCGCGTCGGCCGCCGAAGCGGCCTTCGACGCGCTTGGTCATGAGATCCTCGCCGAGAAGGCGGCCGCACTTGGCCGCGCCGGTCAAAAGGTCGAGGAAACGCTGGCCCGGCTGACCAGCAATGCCGACGAGGACATGCGTCCCTTGCTTCTCAAGGAGGCCGCCATGGCCGTTCACGGCTATTTCATCCAGCGCGAATTGTGCGGCCTTCGCAAGCATGACGCCGTCATCCGCGAATACAACATCCCCAAAGCCGTGCTGGTCAGGCTTGGCGCCATGTAGAGTTGGAACCTGCCGCGCTGATTTCCCTGTGGAAGCGCGCCAGGCGGGCGGCAAGCGCTTCGGGATTTTCATCGGCAACGAAGTGTCCGCTGTCGGCTATGATGTCGCCCTCGACATTTGAGAGCCCGGCCGCGCGCAGGCCATCGACATAGTCGCCGATGTCGCCGGACTCGGCCGCACCCCTCAGATACAGCACCGGAACCGCAATCGGCTTCGCGGGCCGCGCGGCATTGGCCTTGGCATCCTCGGGAAAGGCACGATACCAGTCGAACCCCGCCTGGAGGCTTTCCGGCCGGGAATAGGCCTTGGCGTAGATTTCCCTGGCGTCGTCAGGGATCGAGGCTCGATCCTTCGAAAGCACATTGAAGAAGAAGTCGAAATAAGCGCTCTGATGGCCGCTGACCAGCGTTTCCGGCAAGGCTGGAATAGCGTGAAAGGCGAAATGCCAGATTTGCGGATTGCGAATGACCTTCTCCCACGGAGCGACGCCCGGAATGACGACATCCATGATCGCCGCGCCGGAAAGAATCTCAGGATGGTCGCTCAACAAGGCAAATACGATCTGGCCGCCGACATCGTGGCCGGCGGCCACGAGCTGGCGCAGCCCGCAAGTCTCTGCGACGCCTCTCATCAGCCTCGCCAAGGTTCTCTTGTCACCAGCCTCGGCTACGCCTTGCGAGCCGCCGATGCAGGGCAGGTCAGGGGCGACGACCCGGTAGTCGGCCGCCAACCGGCCGATCACCCGCTCGAAGGCGTAGGAGCTTTGCGGCCATCCGTGCAGCAGAAGGAAAGCCGGCGCACCAGCGGGGCCTGCCTCGCGGGTCGCAATGCTCAGCCCTTCGATTTCGATGGTCGAGGTTTGCATATCCTGGCTCTGGCGACTCTCTGGTTGGCGCCTATGCCGTAGATCTAGGCGCCAACCGGGAAGCCGCCAGGGCTATGCAGGAATTACTCCAGCCATTCCGTGATGAAGCTACCGTTTTCGTGGATGTCGGTCGTTTCCAGCGGACCTGGACCGAGATTGGTGAATTTGTGCGGCGTGTGCGGCGGCACGATAACGATCTGCCCCGCCGAGGCCTCGATCTCCTGGTCGCCGACCGTGAACAGGCCGGTTCCCTCGCGAATGATAAAGATCTCCGCATAGGGATGAGCGTGCAGCCGCGGGCCGCCCCCGACATCGGGCAAGTAATTGAAGATCAGGCAGGAGTTGGAGCCGTAGACGCCGCCTTGCAGTTCGCCCTTCCAGTGGTTGGAACGAACAGACCATTCCTCGCGATCGATGACATGCACCATGGTAGGGAAAATAGATCACTCGGGCAGCCTATGTCGAGGCAAACAACGATGCCGGATTTCCGGTTGTTTCCCGGTTGTTTAGCCGCCTTTTGCGGCCATTCGCCGCCTTGCCGCGCGACAGCGGATTTTGTCCCCGCGACAATCTGCCCTTGTGCCTTGACCCGTCTGGACAAAAACGGGCTTCACGCATAAACCGAAGTCCAAATGCCGGAGGAATTCGCTAGCCTGTTCGCCATGCGCTGTCGGGTTGGCGTGATTGAGCGGGGAACAAGGCTCAGCCACCGGCGCGGAAGAGGCGAAAGGATCAGGCACCCGTGAGCGCAACCGACATCCACGATCCCAACCGTCGAGATTTTCTCTACGTCGCCACCGGCATGGCCGCTGTGGTCGGCGCCGGTGCCGTCGCCTGGCCGTTCATCGACCAGATGCGCCCCGACGCCTCGACGCTGGCGCTCGCTTCGGTCGAGGTCGATGTCTCCTCGCTGACGCCCGGCAGCTCGCTGATCGTCAAGTGGCGCGGCAAGCCGGTCGTGGTACGCAACCGCACCGAGAAGGAAATGAAGGACGGCGAGGCCGTCAGCCTCTCCGATCTCAAGGATCCGATCGCCCGCAACGCCAATTTGCCGTCCGATGCGCCGGCGACCGACGCCAACCGCACCACGCCCGGCAAGGAAGCCTGGATGGTTATGGTTCAGGTCTGCACCCATCTGGGCTGCATTCCGCTCGGCCAGGAAGGCGATTTCGGCGGCTGGTTCTGCCCGTGCCATGGCTCGCAATACGACACTGCCGGCCGCATCCGCAAAGGCCCGGCACCTGAGAACATGGCGATTCCGGTATTCAAGTTCATTTCCGATACCAAACTCCTTATCGGTTGAGGCAGGGGATATTTCGATGAGCGAGGGACACTCGACCTATACGCCGAAGACCGGTATCGAACGCTGGTTCGACGCCCGCATGCCGCTGCCCAGGATGGTCTATGACAGCTTCATCGCCTATCCGGTGCCGCGCAACCTGAACTATATGTGGACCTTCGGCGGCATACTGGCGATCATGCTGGTGGCGCAGATCCTGACCGGCATCGTCCTGGCCATGCACTATACGGCCGACACCAATCTCGCCTTCGGTTCGGTCGAGAAGATCATGCGCGACGTGAATTCCGGATGGCTTCTGCGTTACATGCACGCCAACGGCGCCTCGTTCTTCTTCATCGCCGTCTACCTGCACATCTTCCGCGGTCTCTACTACGGCTCCTACAAGGCGCCGCGCGAACTGCTGTGGATCCTGGGTTGCATCATCTACCTCCTGATGATGGCGACCGGCTTCATGGGCTATGTGCTGCCATGGGGGCAGATGAGCTTCTGGGGCGCCACCGTCATCACCGGCTTCTTCAGCGCCATCCCGCTGGTCGGCGACTGGATCCAGCAACTGCTGCTCGGCGGCTTCGCCGTCGACAATCCGACGCTCAACCGCTTCTTCGCGCTGCATTACCTGCTGCCGTTCATGATTGCCGGCGTCGTCGTGCTGCACGTCTGGGCGCTGCATGTCGTCGGCCAGTCGAACCCGACTGGCATCGAGGTCAAGTCGAAGACCGATACCGTCGCCTTCACGCCCTACGCGACCATCAAGGACGCGTTCGGCATGATCGTGTTCCTGTTCGTCTTCGCCTACTTCGTCTTCTACCTGCCGAACTATCTCGGCCATCCGGACAACTACACGGTCGCCAACCCGCTGAAGACGCCGGCCCATATCGTTCCGGAATGGTACTTCCTGCCGTTCTACGCGATCCTGCGCGCCATCACCTTCAACATCGGCCCGATCAATTCCAAGCTCGGCGGCGTGCTGTGTATGTTCGGCGCCATCGTCATGCTGTTCCTGGTGCCGTGGCTCGACACTTCCAAGGTGCGCTCGGCGGTCTACCGGCCCTGGTACAAGCTGTTCTTCTGGCTGTTCGTGGCCGATGCCATCCTGCTGGGCTGGCTGGGCTCGCAGCCGGCGGAAGGTAGCTATGTGTTCATGGCGCAGATGGCGACGCTGTTCTACTTCGCCTTCTTCCTGGTCGCGCTGCCCGTGCTCGGCTTGATCGAGACTCCGCGCAGGCTGCCGAACTCGATCACCGAGGCGGTGCTCGAAAAGAACAAGGGTGGCGGCGGACATCCGGCGGGCGCCACGGCAGCACCCGAGACCAAGGGCTGAGCGGTAGAGAATCTAAGGGGATTTGGCATGAAGAAGATTCTCACCTCGCTGGCGCTGGTCGGCCTTGTGGCCGCCGGCACTGGGGTTGCAGGCACTTGGGCGTTCGCGGCCGAAGAAGCGCACAACGCGGCGGCACCCACGCATTTCCCGATCAACGAGCCGAAGGAAATGAGCTGGAGCTTCACCGGCCCGTTCGGCACCTATGACAAGGCGCAGCTGCAGCGCGGCCTGAAGGTCTACAAGGAAGTCTGCTCGGCCTGTCATTCGATGAACCTGGTGGCGTTCCGCACGCTGTCGGACCTCGGCTATAGCGACGCGCAGATCAAGACGCTGTCAGCAGAATACACCATCCACGACGGCCCCAACGATGCCGGTGACATGTTCGACCGTCCCGGCAAGCCGTCCGACCATTTCCCGGCGCCCTTCGCCAATGAGGAAGCCGCCGCTGCGTCCAATGGCGGCGCGGCGCCGCCCGACATGTCGCTGCTGGCCAAGGCGCGCGGCGTCGAGCGCGGCTTCCCGCAGTTCGTCTTCGACATCTTCACCCAGTATGATGCGGGTGGTCCTGACTACATCCATTCGCTGCTGACAGGCTACGACGAGACGCCGCCCGCCGGCATGGTCATCCCGGAAGGCACCCACTACAATCCGTACTTCATGTCCGGCGTGTCGCTGAAGATGCCCAAGCCGCTCTCCGACGGCCAGGTGACCTATGACGACGGCTCGCCGCAGACCATCGACCAGTATTCCCGCGACGTGGCTGCCTTCCTGACCTGGGCGGCCGAGCCGCACATGGAAGACCGCAAGAAGATGGGCTTCCGCGTGCTGGTGTTCCTGCTTCTGTTTGGCGCCCTGGTCTACCTGACCAAGCGTAAGGTATGGGAAGCCGTCGCTCACTAAGCGATGCCATAGTCTGGAATTCAAAAGGGGCGCCGCGAGGTGCCCTTTTCTGCTTTTGGGGTGGATAGCTCAGGCCACGCGTCGGCGGTGTCACATGGCCGTCATCGCACATCGCGATCCTGCGGTGCTCTCATCAAAGGATCACGCCCATGAAAAGATACGCATCGCTTGCGGCAGGCCTGCTGCTGCTCGTCGTTGGTTCCGCGGCCCGCGCCGAAGACGCGAAACCCTTCATTACCAACAAGGATGTCGACCTGACGATGATCCTGCCGCCGCCTCCGGCCAATGATTCGGCCGAGACCAAGGCCGAGCTTGGCGAGGTGCTGACCATGCAAGTCACGCGCACACCCGAAATGGAAGCCCGCGCCATCGCCGATGCCGAGGAAAACGTCTGGCGTTTCGCCGATGTCATGGGGCCGGATTTCAACAAGGACAAGCTGCCGAAATTCAGCGCCTTCTTCGATCGCGTGGTGGAGACCGAAGGCGCCGTCGTCGATCCGGCCAAGGACGTCTGGAAGCGTCCGCGTCCGCACCAGCTCAGCGATCTCGTCAAGCCGGTGGTCAAGCTCTCGAGCTCCGGTTCCTGGCCGTCCGGCCATGCGACCGTCGGCACGATGATGGGCATCATCCTGGCTGACATGGTTCCGGAAAAGCGGGCCCAGATCATGGCGCGCGCGGCCGAGTTCGCCCACAACCGCATCGTCGGCGGCATCCATTATCCGTCCGACGTCGAGATGGGCAAGATTTCCGGCAGCGTCATCGCCGCGGTCCTGCTCAACCGCGAGGATTTCAAGGCCGAGTACGAAGTGGCCAGGGCGGAGCTTCGTTCCGACCTCGGCATGTAGGACTGGCCGGTAGCCATCTTTCCGAGCGGGGCGCCTTCGGGCGCCCCTTTTCGTGTCGGCCGCGGCCTGCGCCCACTGCAAGGAAATCGCCTCGCGTTTGCCGCCATATCCTTTGCCGGACGTGCTTGTGTCGACCGTCACATCGCGCTAGCCGTTGTCGGCCGCGCCGGGCTACGATCGGCCCCGCGCCGTTTCGCTTCTGTCAGCTGGATCACCCGGAGCCGCTTCATGAAATCCTCTCTCGAAGACACGCTGCTGGCGTCGATCCGAACCATCCCGGACTATCCCAGGCCCGGCATCCTGTTTCGCGACATCACCACGCTGCTCGGCAACGCACGCGCCTTCCGCCGCGCCATCGACGAGCTGGTGCATCCCTATGCCGGGCAGAAGATCGACAAGATCGCCGGTATCGAGGCGCGCGGCTTCATCCTCGGCGGCGCCGTCGCCCACCAGCTCTCGGCCGGCTTCGTGCCGATCCGCAAGAAGGGCAAGCTGCCTTACGAGACCGTGCGCGTCGCCTACAGCCTGGAATACGGGCTGGATGAGATGGAGATGCACAAGGACGGCGTCGCGCCCGGCGAGAAGGTCATCCTGGTCGACGACCTGATCGCCACCGGCGGCACGGCGGAAGCGGCGGTCAAGCTGCTGCGCCAGATCGGCGCCGACATCCTCGCCGCCTGCTTCGTCATCGACCTGCCGGATCTGGGCGGACGCGCCAAGCTCGAAGCGCTCGGCGTGCCGGTGAGGACGCTGATCGGGTTCGAGGGGCATTGAGCATTTTTCCCTTCTCCCCTTGTGGGAGAAGGGAAAGACACCTCATTCCACCTTCACCAGCACGGCGCTCTCGAATTCCAGCACCTTGGCGCCGGTCGAATCGGAGGCCTCGCAGAGCAGCGCCAGCAACCGCCAGCCGGGACGGGACGCTATGGGGCGGTGGGAAAGCGCCGTGCGTGCGAAGGTGATGGTTTGCCCGGCATGGACGGGCTTTAGCCATTTCAGGTTCTTGAATCCGGGCGAGGGGCCGAATTCGGGCACCGGGCCGTCCCAGCCTTCGGCGTCCAGGCGGGTTTCCAGATTAAGCTTCATCCAGGTGGCCGCGGTGTGCCAGCCGGAGGCGCAGAGCCCGCCAAGCACGCTCTTCCTCGCCGCCTCCTCGTCGATATGGAAGATCTGAGGGTCGTATTTGCGGGCGAACGCCTTGATCGCCTCGGGCTCGAATGTGTGCGAGCCCAGCGTCACCGTGGTGCCGATGCGGAAGAATTCGTCCAATGTCATGACAGGCTCCCAGCGGCATCGCGCGTCAGGAACATGATGGAGTTCTCGAGCTCGAAGACACTTTCGCCGCGCTGGTTGACCAGTTCGCTGCGCATGGTCACGAAGCCGAGTTGCGGCTTCGATTTCGACAGGCGCCTGGCGAGAACCACCAGGTTGCCCCGCAGCGTATCGCCGGCGAGCACCGGCTTCTTCCATTTGACCTGATCGACGCCGGGCGCGCCCTGGCAGGTGGAATCCAGCAGGAAGGCATCGCACAGCATGCGCATGAACATGGCGCAGGTGTGCCAGCCCGAGGCCGAGAGGCCACCGAGGATGCTGGCCTTGCCGGCCTCCTCGTCGAGATGCATCGGCTGAGCGTCGAACTCGCTGGCGAACTCGATGATCTCGGCCGCGCTTACTTTTTTCGCGCCGAGGTCGAACGAGGCCCCCTCGACGAAGTCCTCATACGCCCATGTCTTTCCGGTCATGGTCAGCAAATCCGGTTGTAGAATGCGCGATCCCTTTGGATCGGAAAACCCGGATGCAGGCCGCGGGCGGTTTGGTCAAGCCCTTTCTGGTGAGCCAGGCCCAGGCAGCGGGTGTTCAGAGCCAGCCGCGGCGGCGGAAATACCAGAAAGGCAGGATCGCCGACAGCACCATCATGGCAATGGCGAAGGGATAGCCGAACTCCCACTTCAGCTCGGGAATGACATCGAAATTCATGCCGTAGATCGAGGCGACGAGTGTCGGCGGCAGGAAGATGACGGCGGCGACGGAGAAGATCTTGATGATGGCGTTCTGCTCGATCGAGATCATGCCGAGCGTGGCGTCGAGCAGGAAGGAGATCTTCTGCGACAGGAAGGTGGCGTGGTCGGCAAGCGACAGCACGTCGCGCGACAGGGTCTTGATGCGGGCGCGGACGTCCTTGCTCATCTTGGTCAGAGTCGCGACATGGGCGAGGAAACCCGCCAGCCGCTGCAGCGAGATCAGGCTGTCGCGGATGGAGGAGGCGATGTCCTCCTTGCGGCCGATGGCCTTCAGCAGTTCCTGGAAGTCGCGGTTGCGCTTCGACACCTTGGTCGAGCGCGCCTCGAAGATGTCGCGCGAAATCACTTCGACATCGCGGCCGGCGCGCTCGAGGATGTCGGCGAGGCGGTCGACGATCGCCTCCAGCAGGCCGATCAGGATGGTGTCGCCGCTGCTGCAGCCGGTCGCCACCTTCTCGGCGCGCAGCGGGAAGGTCTTGAACGCCTTCGGTTCGTGATAGCGTACGGTGATCAGCCTGGCGCCGGCGAGCACGAAGGTGACCGGCGACATCAGGGGATCGTCGACCTCGGTCTGCGCGGGCAAGGTGGCGGTCATGAAGTAGGCGCCGTCCTCGATATAGAGGCGGCTTGAAATCTCGATCTCCTCCATCTCCTCGCGGGTCGGGATGGCGATGCCGAGCCAGCTTTCGATGGTGGCCTCTTCCTCCTTGGTCGGATTGACGAGATCGGCCCAGACGACCTTGTCGCCATTGACCAGCAGGTCGTCGGTGAGGCGCAGGCGATCATTGTCGACGACGAAGGCCTTGATCATCGCCGAATCTCCCTGCCAGAGCCGCGTTGAGGTTACGCATCGTGTCGGATTGCACGGTTTTTCGTCGCACGCCGACCGTGTGGCTGCCGCTTAGACCCGCGGCATGACAAAATCAAGACAAGCCGAGCAGGGCCGGCTGGCATCGGCCACTCAGAAAAATTCGTCGAGGAGCCGGTGGTACGAAAGCTTCGTCGGCTCTACTTCCGCCCAGACATTGTCGACTGGGCAGGAGGGTCACGTGTTGAACTTGAACAGCATGATGTCGCCGTCCTGGACGACATATTCCTTGCCTTCATCGCGCGCCTTGCCGGCTTCCTTGGCCGCCACTTCCCCGCCCAGCGTGACAAAGTCGTTGTAGGCGATGGTCTGGGCGCGGATGAAGCCGCGCTCGAAATCGGTGTGGATGACGCCAGCCGCCTGAGGGGCCTTGTCGCCCTTGTGCACGGTCCAGGCGCGCGTCTCCTTCGGCCCAACGGTAAAATAGGTGATGAGGTGCAACAGGTCGTAGCCGGCGCGGATCACCTTGTTCAGGCCGGGCTCGTCGAGGCCGAGCGAGGATAGGAATTCCATTTCCTCCTCGTCGGAAAGCTGGGCGACTTCCGCCTCGATCGCCGCCGAGATCACTACGGTGCCGGCGCCCTGCGCGGCGGCCATTTTCTCCACAGCCTTTGTGTGCTCGTTGCCGGTCGCGGCATCGGCCTCGGCGACGTTGCAGACATAGAGCACGGGATGCGAGGTGAGCAGGTTCAGCCCCTGCAGGATGCGCAAATCTTCGGCCGAAATACCCTTGAGCAGGATGCGGGTCGGCTTGCCGGCCTGCAGCAACTCGAGCGCTGCCTCCATCATCGGCAGCACGGCGGTGGCTTCCTTGTCCTTGCTGCCGGCGCGCTTGCGGAATTGCACGATGCGGCGCTCGAGGCTGTCGAGGTCGGCAAGCATCAGCTCGGTCTCGACCGTCTCGGCGTCGGCGACGGGGTCGATGCGGCCCTCGACATGGGTGATGTCGTCATCCTCGAAGCAGCGCAGCACGTGGACGATGGCGTCGACCTCGCGGATGTTGGCGAGGAACTGGTTCCCCAGCCCTTCGCCCTTAGAGGCGCCGCGCACCAGGCCGGCAATATCGACGAAGGAGATGCGGGTCGGGATGATCTCCTTCGACTTGCCGATCGCGGCGATCTTCTGCAGGCGCGGGTCCGGCACCGCCACCTCGCCGGTGTTCGGTTCGATGGTGCAGAACGGATAGTTGGCGGCCTGCGCGGCGGCCGTCCTCGTCAGCGCGTTGAAGAGCGTCGACTTGCCGACATTGGGCAAGCCAACGATGCCGCATTTGAAACCCATTTTGTCCGGTCCTATCGGGAAAAGCGAAATTTGATGAGGGCTATGGGCGATAGGGGTTGGGAACGTCAAGCCCTGTAACGCCGATGGTCCCGCGGCTCAGTCCTTGTTGCCGAACAGTTTCTTCAGCATCGCCGCCATCGGGCCGGTCTCGGGCAACTTGGCGGGCGCCTGCTGGGGGCGGGCCTGGCGGACATGGCTTTGCTGTTTCGGAGCCTGTTTTTGCGCCGGCTTTTCCGGTTCGGCGCCCGCCTTGCCCTGTACGGCAAGGGCGGCCTTGTTCATGAAGCCGGATTCGTCGCCCTTGACGATCATGGCAGCGTTGTCGGCGATCGCGTCGAGCAACGGGTCGAGCCAGTCGCGGTCGGCCTTGGCGAAATCGCCGAGCACATGATGCTGGACCATTTCCTTGACGCCGGGATGGCCGACGCCGATGCGCACGCGGCGATAGGCGTTGCCGACATGGCCATCGATCGAGCGGATGCCGTTGTGGCCGCCGGCACCGCCGCCGGTCTTGATGCGCAGCTTGCCTTCGGCAAGATCGATCTCGTCATAGAAGACGGTGAGGGCGGAAAGGTCGAGCTTGTAGAAGCGCAGCGCTTCGCCGACCGACTGGCCGGACAGGTTCATGAAGGTCTGCGGCTTGATCAGGATGATCTTTTCACCGCCGAGCGTGCCCTCGGCGATCAGGCCCTGGAACTTCTTCGACCAGGGCGAAAAGGAATGGCGGCGGGCGATAGCGTCCGCCGCCATGAAGCCGACATTGTGCCGGTTTTCAGCATATTTCGCGCCCGGATTGCCGAGGCCTGCAAAGACAAGCGCCGTCTTCCCTGGCATCGTCCGCTCCGGGCGTGAAAGAGTTACTTCTCTTCGGCGGCAGGAGCCGCTTCGGGGGCCGCAACCTCAGCCGTCTCTTCAGTCTCCGGCTTCATCGCCGCCGAACCGGCAATGGTCGCGATGGTGAAGTCGCGATCGGAGATGACCGGCTTGACGCCAGCCGGCAGCTTGACCGCCGAGATATGGATCGAATCGCCGATGTCGGCGCCGGTGAGATCGACGGTGATGAATTCCGGGATCGCATTGGCCGGGCAGTGGAACTCGACCTCGTGACGCACGATGTTGAGCACGCCGCCGCGCTTGATGCCGGGCGACTTGTCTTCATTGATGAAGTGGACAGGCACGTCGACATTGACTTCCGTGTCCTTGCCGATGCGCAGGAAATCCACATGCATCGGGAAGTCCTTGACCGGGTCGAGCTGGAAGTCCTTCGGCAGGACCTGGATCTTCTTGCCGTCGACATCGATCGTGGCGACCGTGGTCAGGAACCCGCCGCCATGGATCTTGTAGAAGATGTCCTTGTAGGTGAGCGCGATCGCCAGGGGAGGCTGCTTGTCACCGTAAATTACTGCAGGCACTTTACCGTTGCGGCGAACTGCTCGGGCGGACCCCTTACCGACCTGTTCGCGCGCTTCGGCCTTGAGCTCGTAAGTATCGTGGCTCATGGCTTTTCCTTTCGCGTGTTATGGAGCGCCTACGGTTGGCGATGTGCCAGGCCGTAAACGTCGAAAGCCGCCGGACCTCGATGTCCGAATGCCGGAAACCGCAGCGAGCGGATCTTTGTTCGGGATCACAAGGGGAAGGCAGCCTTCCGCCGCGTTGCCTCCAAGGGTGTCTACGCGGGTGGCGGCTCTATAGCGGAAGGTGGTCCCAGGTGCAAGCGGCGGCCGAAGAGCCGTCGCTACCGGTCGCCGCTCAACGCATCGCGCAGTGCCTGGACCTGCCGGTTCAGGGCGTCGAGTTCGGCCAGCGTCATGCCCGAGCGCTCGATCAGGGTCTCGTTCAGGCAATTGCACTGGACGAGCAGCTTGCGGCCGGCGGATGTCAGGTCGACCTGTACCTGGCGCTCGTCGGCCTGATTGCGCTGGCGGGTCACCACGCCAGCCTGTTCCATACGCTTGACCAGCGGCGTGACGGTGCTCGATTCCAGAGCGAGCCTGTGCGCGATCGCGCCGACCGACATGCCGTCGGCCTCGCCCAACGCGTTGAGTACGAGATATTGCGGATAGGTGATGCCCATCTCGTCCAGCATCGGCTTGTAGGTGCGGTTGATCGCCATGCTGGTGGCGTAGAGCGTGAAACAGAGCTGATTGTCCAACGGGAGAGGCACGACGCAGTCCTTTGCCGATTAAGCGCCTCAAGTATGTACCACGAGAAATGATATCGCGATATATATTTTTTGTGGACACGGGGATCAAGCTGCGTTAGCAATATTGATATCGCGATATTGTTTATCGCGACACCAAATTTAACGGAGATTGAGATGACCTCGCAGACCAAATCAGGCTCAGGCAGCGGCACGATCACCACCAAGGACGGCACGCAGATCTATTACAAGGACTGGGGAACCGGTCAGCCTATCGTCTTCCATCACGGCTGGCCGTTGAGCAGCGACGACTGGGACGCCCAGATGCTCTTCTTCCTGGCACAGGGCTACCGCGTCATCGCCCATGACCGCCGCGGCCACGGCCGCTCGACCCAAACAGATGTCGGCAACGAGATGGACACCTACGCCGCCGACGTGGCTGAACTTGCCGCGCATCTCGACCTCAAGGATGCCATCCATGTCGGCCATTCGACCGGCGGCGGCGAAGTGGCGCGCTATGTCGCCCAGTATGGAGCGGGCGGACGCGTCGCCAAGGCAGCGTTGCTCGGCGCGGTGCCGCCGATCATGCTCAAGACGCCGGCCAATCCCGGCGGCCTTCCCATCGAGGTGTTCGACGGCTTCCGCTCCGGCGTCGCCGCCAACCGCGCCCAGCTTTACGTGGACGTTCCCACTGGGCCGTTCTACGGTTTCAACCGTCCAGGCGCCGAGGTTTCGCAAGGTGTCATCGACAACTGGTACCGCCAGGGCATGATGGGCGGCACCAAGGCGCACTATGATTGCATCAAGGCCTTCTCGGAGACCGACTTCACCGAGGACCTCAAGAAGATCGACGTGCCGGTGCTGGTCATGCATGGCGATGACGACCAGATCGTTCCGATCGCCGACTCGGCGCTGTTGACCATCAAGCTGCTCAAGAAGGGCGAGCTCAAGGTCTACAAGGGTTTCCCGCACGGCATGGCCACGACCCACGCCGCAGTCATCAACGCCGACCTGCTGGCCTTCTTCAAGGCCTGAAACCTTCCCGCCTGAACGAAAAAGGCACCCGCGATATGGCGGGTGCCTTTGCCTGGACACAGCCCGGATGATTTAAGCGGCCGCTTGCGCCTTGCGAGCTTGCTTCATGTTGGGCAGGAACACCGTCAGCAGCCCCAGGAACGGCAGGTAGGAGCAGATCTGGAAGACGAAATCGATGCCCTTCATGTCGGCGACGACGCCAAGCACCGCGGCCGCGATGCCGCCGACGCCGAAGGCGAAGCCGAAGAAGATGCCGGCGATCGTGCCGACGCGGCCCGGCACCAGTTCCTGTGCGAAGACGACGATGTTGGAGAAGGCCGACGACAGGATGAGGCCGATCAGCACGGTCAGCACCATCGTCCATTCCATGTTGGCGTAGGGGAGCGCCAGCGTGAAGGGCAGCACGCCGACGATCGAGAACCAGATCATCGCCTTTTGTCCATAGCGGTCGCCGAACGGACCGCCGAGCAGGATGCCCAGCGCCGAGGAGCCGAGGAAGAGGAACAGCATGACCTGCGACATCTGCACCGAAACGCCGAACTTATGGATGGAGTAGAAGGTGTAGTAGCTGGCGAGGCTGGCGATGTAGGCGTTCTTGGTCAGCACCAGCAAGGTCAGTACCCCCAAGGCCCACATCACCTTGCGGCGCGGGAAGGGCGAGACGAAGCTTGCCGTCCTGCGATTGCCTTGCGCGGCGCGCAGGCGGCTGTACCAGCCGCCGACCTGCCACAGGATGACGATGCCGATCAGCGAGCCGACGGCGAACCAGGCAATGCTGGTCTGGCCGAAGGGCACGACGATGAAGGCGGCGAGCAACGGGCCCATGGATTGGCCGAAATTGCCGCCGACCTGGAACAGCGACTGCGCCAGGCCGAACCGGCCGCCGGAAGCGAAGCGGGCGATGCGCGAGGATTCGGGATGGAAGATCGCCGAACCGATGCCGATCAGCGAGGCGCCGATCAGCAGCAGGTAGTAGTGCCCGGCATAGGCCAGCACGACCAGGCCGATCAGCGAGGACGCCATGCCCCAGGGCAGCGAATAAGGCATCGGCCGCTTGTCGGTGACCGCGCCGATGATCGGCTGCAGTAGCGATGCCGTCACCTGGAAGGTGAAGGTCAACAGGCCGATCTGCCAGAAGTCGAGGCCGTAATTGTCTTTCAGAAGCGGATAAATGGCCGATAGCAGCGACTGCATGATGTCGTTGATGCAGTGGCACAGGCTCACCGCCAGGATGACGGTGAAGGCCGTCGCCTGGGCTGAAGCGTGACTGGCGGTCGCAGGCGGCGCGACGCTGGTGGCTGTCGTATCGGTCAAGATAGGCTCCGTAGTCTTTTTGGCGGGTTGTTCCCGCAGGCGACGTGGCGGGCGCTTCCCGCAGGCAGCCTTATAGTCCGGTTGCCAAGCGACTTCTTTCGTGGTTTGGTCCAATAGTTTCGCAAGTGGGCCATACCGAATGCCAAAAGCCAGGGAGATTTTCGGCGCCGGCCACACCGATCTCGGGCAATTGCACGGGCTGCGTTGGCAGTGGCTCGAGCAGGCGGTCGGGCCGGCGGTGGTGTTGCCGACGGAATATCCGGACGGCTACCACGTGCCGCACCACCACCACAGCCGCAGCCAGTTGCTGCATGCGCTGGTCGGCGTCGTGCTGGTAACGACGCGGCATGGGCGCTGGATGGTGCCGCCCGACCATGCGATGTGGATTCCGGCCGGTATCGAACATTCCGTCGAGATGCTGGGCGATGTGTCGATGCGCTCGGTCTATGTCATGCCGCAGGCGATCCCGGGCCTGCCGGAGGGCATGCGCGTCGTCGGCATCACCGACCTGATGCACAGCCTGATCGTGGAATCCGAGAAGCTGCCGCAAGGCGGCGAACTGGAGGGACGCGGCGGCCTGATCATGAACCTGCTCCTGCACGAGATCCCGCAATTGCCGGAGCGGCCGCTCGGCCTGCCGTTCCCGTCCGATCCCAAGCTGGCGGCGCTCTGCAGGCGTTTCGTCGCCGCACCCTCGCCGCACGCGACGATCGACGAATGGGCCGATACTGTCGGCATGAGCCGGCGCTCCTTCACGCGCGCCTTCCAGCGCCAGACCGGCCTGTCGCTGTCGACGTGGCGCCAGCAGGCCTGCCTGTTCGCGGCCTTGCCGAGGCTCGCCGATGGCGAGCCGATCACTAGGGTGGCGCTCGATCTCGGCTATGACAGCGTGCCGGCCTTCATCACTATGTTCAAGCGCATGCTCGGCTCCTCGCCGCGCGGCTATATGCGCGGCGCGCGCGATGCCGGCGAAGGCATGCGGCGAGCCCCGGCCCGGCTGGAGGCGCCGACGCCATCGGCCTTGCCTCAGGGGTAACTGGCCGCAGGGCTAACTGGCTTTCAGTCGAACAGGCTCGACACCGATTCCTCGGTCGCCGTGCGCGAGATCGCCTCGCCCATCAGGTCGGCGATCGAGATGACGCGGATGTTGGGCGCGTCGAGCACGCCTTGCGTCGGCTGGATGGAATCGGTGATCACCAGTTCCTGCAGCTTCGAGCCGCTGATGCGCGCGACCGCGCCGCCCGACAGCACGCCATGGGTGATATAGGCGGTGACGCTGGTGGCGCCGTTGGCGAGCAGCGCATCGGCGGCATTGCACAGCGTGCCGCCGGAATCGACGATATCGTCGATCAAAAGGCAATCCTTGCCGGCGACCGCGCCGATGATGTTCATGACTTCCGATTCGCCCGGACGCTCGCGGCGCTTGTCGACGATGGCGAGCTGTGCGTCGAAGCGCTTGGCCAGCGCGCGGGCGCGTACCACGCCGCCAATATCGGGCGACACCACCACGACATTGCCGAGCTGCTTGTATTTCGCCTTCACGTCGCGGGCCATGACCGGCACCGAGAACAGATTGTCGGTCGGAATGTCGAAGAAACCCTGGATCTGGCCGGCATGGAGATCCAGCGTCAAAACCCGGTCGACACCGGCGCGTGTGATCATGTTGGCGACCAGCTTGGCCGAGATCGGCGTGCGCCCGGAAGCGCGGCGGTCCTGCCTGGCATAGCCGAAATAGGGGATAACCGCCGTGATGCGCTTGGCCGAGGAGCGCATGAAGGCGTCGATCATGATGAGCAGTTCCATCAGGTGATCGTTGGTCGGGAACGAGGTCGACTGCAGGATGAAGACATCCTCGCCGCGCACATTCTCCTGGATTTCGACGAAGATTTCCTGGTCGGCGAAGCGCCTGACACTGGCCTTGCCCAGCGGGATGTTGAGATAGCGAGCGACCGCTTCGGCCAGCACCCTGTTGGAATTGCCTGCGAAGAGTTTCATGCACCGTTCCTGGTGGAGGAAGGAGAGCCCCAACAGACTCTCCTGCGCCTTTTAACCGGGCTTTTAGCGGCCCGCGCGGCTATTGCAAGCGCCGTGATCGCGAATCCGCCGGCTAAGCCTAAGAAAGCTGTTCGGCATCACCGGCTGGCAACACCTCAACTCGCCTTGCCGCTGAGAAAGGCCGTAAACTGATCGATGGTCTGGTCGGCGATCGCCTGCATGGTGGCTGGCGAGACCGACTTCCAGCTGTCGGCCGCGCTGCCGCCGGAACCGGTCGAAGGCGCCTTCATCTGGCCGTTGATGCGGTGCAGCCGGTTGCCGGAGGGGTCGTAGACGTCCCAGACATAGATGACGGTGGTGTCCTTGCCCTCCGTCATCGTCGAGAAGTAACCCTTGAGCACATGGGTCGCGGTCTGGTCCTGGCTGCCGGCCAGAGTGATGCCGCGCTGCTTGGCGCGTGTCTGCAGTTCCGCCGTCAGCGGCGTGGCGGCGTCCACCGAAGCGCCGACGATCGGCGCGATCTGCAGCCGGGTCTTCGACAGGATCGCGGCGGCCTGGGCGGAGGTGACGGGCGAGGCGGCGGGTGCGCCCGCGGTCGTGGAGGCCTGCGCGGCCGTCGATGGCGGGGGGGCGGGAACGGTCGCGGCGGCGCTGCCTTGCGTGGCGGGTGCTGGCTGTGCCGAGGCTGCCGGCGGGGTGATGGCGGAGGGTTCGAGAACGTCCTTTGCGTTGGTGCAGGCAGTCAAAGCCAATGCCACAAGCAATGACACGGTCGTCACGTGCGATCGTCTCATTTGCCTTCTAACTCCTTGGCGAAGAACGCCTCCCATTATGGATTCACTGCACGATCAAGTCGAGATCATGGCGGGACAGCGGCTTCGGCTGGGATTCGGTGGTCAGGTAGGTGCGGCCAAGCGTCATCGCGGTCTCGGTCTCGGAATCCATGATGATCATGTGGGCAAACAGCGTCATGTTCGGCGCGATCGGCTCGGGATTGCCCTGATAGAACATCGGCATGTCCATCCAGGACGGCGTGAAGCGGGCGCCGACCGAATAGCCGCAGGCGTTCAGCCGATGCTTGGTCAGGCCGTGCGATTCCATGGTGCGGGCGTGGGCGTCGAACACGTCGCCGAAGGTGTTTGCGGGTGTCATCGCCTTTTCGACGGCCAGAAGCGCGGCGCGTGCGGCGTCGAACAGCTCCTGATGGCGCTTGGACACCTTGCCGGTCAGCACGGTACGCATCATCGGCGCATGGTAGTGATGGAAGACGCCGGCCCATTCGAGCGTCAGCTGGTCGTTCTTGGTGAGCTTGCGGCGGCCGGCCTTGTAACGGCACAGCAGCGCATCGACGCCGGAGCCGATGATGAACTCGTTGGCCGGGTAGTCGCCGCCGCCGGCGAAGACCGCGCCCTGCATGGCGGCCAGGATCAGGGCCTCGTCGCCGCCCTGCTTGATCAGCGGCAGGGCCGCGTCCAGCGCGTCGTCGGAGAGATTGGCGGCCTTTTCCGCCTTGGCGACCTCGGCCGGGCTCTTGAACAAGCGCAGCCGGCCGACGATGCCCGAGGCATCGGCGATCTGGCCGAAGGTCTGCAACTGCTCGTCCAGGCGGCGGCCATTATAGGCGGTCAGGCCGTGGGTGTCGTATTCGACGCCGATGCGGGCGCCGAGCAGGTCGAGTTCGTTGAGCAGGTTGCGCAGGTCGACCGCCGGATTGGCGCCGTCGCGGTCGGTCCACAGCACGATGTTGTCGATGATCGAGGTGTTGCGCGCCTGGCGAAGGTCCGCCGAGCGGGTCAGAAGCACCATGGAGCCGTCGGCCTTCACCACCAGGCACTGGAAGAAGCAGAAGCCGAACGTGTCGTAACCCGTCAGCCAGTACATGCTTTCCTGCGCGAACAGCAGCATGGCGTCGAGCTTCTTCTCGGCCATCTCGATCATCAGCCGGTCGCGCCGCGCGTCGAATTCCGATCGTTCAAAATGCAGCGCCATTATATCTTCTCCAAAACGATTGCCGAAACCTGCCGGCCATAATCGGGCTCCTTGCGGTGCGTGGTGCGCCGGTAGGAGTAAAACAGATCTTCCTCGGCATAGGTGCAGCGGCCGAGACCCTCGGCCGTCACGCCGGCCCTGGCCAGCCGGTCGACCGTGTAACTGGCGAGGTCGAACATCGAATGGCCGGCATGTGCCGAAGGCACGAAATACCGGGCATTTTCGCTGTCGGCCTCGACGAAGCGGGCGACGAATTCCGGCCCCACTTCGTAATTGTCGGGGCCGATCGAAGGGCCGAGCACGGCGATGATGTTTTCGCGACGGGCGCCGAGGCTCTCCATGGCGGCAATGGTGTTTTCGAGCACGCCGGTGAAAGCGCCTTTCCAGCCGGCATGCGCCGCGCCGATGATGCGCGCGCCGGCATCCGCGAACAGAACCGGGCCGCAATCGGCGGTCGAGGCGCCGATGGCGATGCCGGGCCGGTCGGTGACGATGGCATCGGCCTTGGGCCGCTCGCCCGCGAATGGTTCCCTGGCGATGACGACGTCGGGCGAATGGATCTGCCAGGCGGTCAGGAGATGGCTTGCGGGCACGCCCATCCAGGCGGCGACACGGGCCCGGTTCTCGGCCACCAGCGCCTGGTCGTCATCCGACCCGGTGCCGATGTTGAGGCCCTGGTAGATGCCGGTGGAGACGCCGCCATTGCGGGTGAAATAGCCGTGGCGGATGCCTTGTGCCTGCGCCTTGTCCAGCAGCGGCGACCGAACGGGATCCGGTTTGGTCTGATTGAGCATGTGGGCGTTGTTGTCCGTGTGGGCGGTTTCGTCAAGGAAAAGCAGCCGGCGGTCCGGCCGCTCTCTTACCGGACGGGAGATTGGGAGGGGCAGCGGCAAAAAGTCAATCCGCCGTGGCGAAGGGCCTGACGGAGATACCACGCGGCATGATGGCAAGCACCTTGAACAACTCGCCCATCGCTTGCGGGCCGGCGAGGCGCTCGACGGCATTGGATATCCTGTCGCGTGCCGCCTGGCCGGCATCGGCGCCCAGCTGGCCGGCGCGCTCCAGAATGCCCATCCCGAGCAGGAAATCGCCCTGCGTCGACAGATGGGCGTCGAGACCATGCGCGCGCACGACTGCCGCAAGAGCGGCGAAATCGACATGCGAGGTGAGGTCGGCCTCGCCGGGATTGGCCAGCACATCTTCATGATTGTGCCGGCGCAAGGCCTGCAGCGTGTCGCCGATACCAGGCCGCAGATGGCCGTAGTCGGGGAATAGTCCGGCGCCGCCGTCGCTGGCCATGCGCTCGGCGATGGCCGCCATCAGTGCGGTGCGGGCGGGCGCGACTTCGACGATCGCGCCTTGCGGCGCGTCGCCCGCATCCCTGGGCAGCAGCGTCGGGTCGACCGAGCCGGCGCCGGCGAAGAAGCAGAGATTGCCGGCCTCGTCCAGGCCGACCATGCGCTCGCGCCATTCGGCGCCGGCGCGGAGGAACTGGCGGATGGGCACGGCATCGAACACTTCGTTGCCGACGATCAGCAGCGGCTGCCGCGGCAGCGTGTCGATGATCTCGTGCCAGGAAACATCGAATGGTGTCTCGCCGAGCGTCTGTTTCTGGACTTCCGTCAGGCGCGGGCTGGTCTCGACCATGGCGAACGCGGCGCCATCGGCCAAGGCCGGATCGAGCCGCGACAAGGTGCGCAGCATGTCCTTCATCAGCGTGCCGCGGCCGGGGCCGATCTCGGCGATGGTGACCGGCATCGGCCGGCCGATTGCTGTCCAGGCCTGGTAAAGCCAGACGGCGACGAGCTCGCCGAACATCTGGCTGATCTCCGGCGCGGTGATGAAGTCGCCGGCCGCGCCGAACGGTTCGCGGGTCGTGTAGTAACCGTCGCGCGGATCGAACAGGCACAGCGCCATGTATTGGTTGACGGGCATCGGGCCCACCGCCTCGATCAGGTCGACGATGCGGGATTTCAGTCGCGTCATGTCACCTGCGGTTGTGCTTGGGTCACCGGCTTGGCTGTCGCCATCGCCCAAATGCCGGCCAGCACCATCGGCGTCGACAGGATCATGCCCATGGTCAGCCAGTTGGTGGCGAGGAGATAGCCGAGCTGCTGGTCGGGTTCGCGGAAGAACTCGACAAAGATGCGCGACAGGCCGTAGCCGCAGATGAAGGCGCCGCCGACAAAGCGCGGCGTCTTCAGCTTGAGACGCGAATGGGTGAGGATGCGCAGCACGACAAACAGCACCAGACCTTCGAGCAGGGCCTCGTAGAGCTGGCTCGGATGGCGGGTGAACGGACCGCCATTGGGGAATTCGATCGCCCAGGGCACATCGGTGGGCCGCCCCCAGAGTTCGGAGTTGATGAAGTTGGCGACACGCACGAGGCCGAGGCCGACCGGCACGCCGGCTGCCACGACATCGAACAGCGACCATGTGCGGATGCCGCGCTTCATGGAAAACAGCGTCATGGCGAGGATGACGCCGAGCAGGCCGCCATGGAAGGACATGCCGCCTTGCCAGACGGCGAAGATATCGAGCGGATGGGCGATATAGCGCGCCAGGTCATAGAACAGGACATAGCCGGTGCGGCCGCCCAGAACCACGCCGATGGCCGCCCAGACGATGAAATCGTCGAGATCCTCCGGCTTCATCGGCAGGACGCCGTCGGGCCAGAGTTTCGGATTTGCCGCGAGCCGCTTGGCATACCACCAGGCAAACAGGATGCCGACGATGTAACCGATGCCGTACCAGTGCACCGCCAGCGGCCCGATCTGGACGAGGATCGGGTTGATGTTCGGGAAAGGCAGCGACGCCAGCGGCAGCAGGAAATATTCGTTCAACGGGGAGCTCTCGGTTGCGATCGGCGCGGACCATGCGGCAGGGTTTTGGCAGGGTCAAGGCAAGGTCACGGCCGTCCATGGTCCGTGAACAGGATCGCTCCCAGCTCCGTCGCCGGGTGGGCGTGCTCAACCCCTGGGCTTGGCGGACACCAGTTCACGCAAGGCGTCGTTGATCCTATCCTGCCAGCCGGGACCATCTTCCTGGAAATGATCGAGCACGGCCCGGTCGATCCTGATCGAGACAAGCTCGCGGACATTGGGAGCGGTGAAGGGTTCGCGAGGCGGGGCCGCGGCCGGCTTCTTGACCGGCTTGAAGACAGCTTCGGCGGCTTCCATCGCATTTGTCGGTCGGCGCGGGGGCGTTGCCATTGGGTGACCCTGATTGGAAGCGACTCATGCTCGATGCAGGTCGTGAGAAAAACAGCACACTACGCGAATTGACGCCATGCCGTACAGAAGGAGCCGTTCGAAAGCCGGTCCATGCTCGGGTATCGATCCGTCAGTTATCCGGGAACGGAATTGCTCTAAGGTCCATTGAGCCGTGCAGGATGTGCAATATCTCAACGGTTTCTACGCCAACGCGATAGAAAATCAGATAGTTGCCGTGAGGACGCCGCCGAATGCCGGAAGATCGATGGTGTTCAAAGAGTGGATATCGCTCCGGCATGGTGCGCAATTCCATACAATCGTGGCGCAATTCCTGCACGAATGTCACGGCATGAAATGGGTTGTCCATCGCGATATAATCGCCAATGGCTTCAAGGTCCGCCTCCGCCTGATCGGTTAAGACCAGCCGCTTCACTTTTTGGCTGCCATTGCCTTGTACTTGGCCTCCAAGCGGTCAAACACTTCGTCAACCGCCTTTACGCGCCCAGCATCAGCGTCTGAAAGGCCTTTGGCGAGAGCCGCATCGAGAGCCGCAAGGCGTTTCTCGCGCTCTTCGACGAGGCGAACACCTTCGCGCAGCACTTCGCTCTTCGAGTTGTAGCGCCCTGTGTTGACAAGCTGGTTGACGATGTCTTCGAGCCGGGTGCCCAAATCCGCGCTAATGGCCATGGTGGTGCTCCTGCATATTCCCTCCAAAACAATAATAGTTATTGGCGCGACTTACCAGTCGTTTGGGAGGTTGGCGCCGACGTGATGCCGCACCGGCCTCAACGTTCTTGCATTCGGCGCGCTGCACCACTAACTCAAATCAAGCAAGCGAGGATTTGCCATGTCGACCGGACCGAACCGCATTCTCGATGAATTCGCCAAGCTGATGACCGATGCCGCCGGTGCCGCTCAAGGTGTGCGGCGCGAGGTGGAAACGGCCTTCAAGGGCCAGGCGGAGCGCATCCTCAACTCCATGGATGTCGTGCAGCGCGAGGAGTTCGAGGCCGCGCGCGAGATGGCCGCCAAGGCGAGAGAAGAGAACGGCAGGCTTGCCGAGCGCATCGAGGCGCTCGAGGCCAGGATCGCCGAACTGACCGGTCAGGCCACACCTGCGGCTCCGGCGAAGCCCAAGCCGAAAAAATAATTCGTTAAACTTTTCCACAAAGCACCAGCCTGAAAATCGCTTTGCCGTGAATCGCTTACCGGCATTGCGTGACTCTTTGTGACAGGCACCTTTCCACATGCGAATGACGCAGTGCGAAAAATTGGGCTGTTCACGCGACTCCCGATCAATAGACTGAATTTGTTGCATGATTCGGAGCAGGGTCATGCCGCCGGGCGGTGGGGTCCGGTCTGGGGTCTTTGCGTTGAGAAGTCCCGGCCGTCCGAGTTCTAGACAAGATTGTTCGTCGTGTGTGCCCCGCGGAGCGTGTGGCGCTCCCCTGAACACAGGAAGCATTCCATGGACCTTCTCGAACTCGAATTTTCCCGCGAAATCCATCCCGTGGATGTGATCGAGCAGGTGGCCCACAACAATGACTGGTCCTTCGAACGGGCCGGCGACGACGAAATCTCGATCTCGGTTGCCGGCAGCTGGACCGACTATCACGTCTCCTTCTCGTGGATGGAAGATTTCGAGGCGCTGCATCTGGCCTGCGCCTTCGACATCAAGGTGCCGGAAACCCGCACGCTGGAAGTGATGCGTTTGTTGTCGCTGATCAACGAACAGATGCTGTTCGGCCATTTCGACCTCTGGGAGCAGGAGGGCGCCATCATGTTCCGCCAGTCGCTGCTGCTCGCCGGCGGGGTGGAACCCTCGAGCCAGCAGGTCGAGGTGCTTTTGTCCTCGGCGCTGGAAGCCTGCGAATGCTACTTCCAGGCTTTCCAGTTCGTCGTCTGGTCGGGAACCTCGGCCAAGGACGCGCTCGCCGGCGTGCTGTTCGAGACCTTCGGCAACGCCTGAGCAAGACGCGTTCGAGATGAGTTCAAGCAACGAGCGCAAGCCCGAAATCAGCTTCGCCGATTTCGATCGTGTCGACATCCGTGCCGGCACGATCATCGAGGCCGTACCGTTTCCGGAGGCGCGCAAGCCTGCCTTCAAGCTGAAGATCGATTTCGGCGCCGCCATCGGCGTCAAGAAGTCGTCGGCGCAGATCACCAAATACTATACGCCGGAAACGTTGATCGGCCGCCAGGTGTTCGCGGTGGTCAATTTCCCGCCGCGCCAGATCGGCCCGTTCATGTCGGAAGTGCTGACGCTCGGTTTTCCCGATGAAGAGGGCGCCGTGGTGTTGGGCGCCATCGAACGCAAGGTGCCGGACGGCGGGCGGCTATTCTAGATCAGGAAGCCCCGGCAAGCGTCATCATGGTGGTGCTGCAGCCGGCTGGATTGAAGCGACAGCTCGAGGCCGGAACGCGCCGAGAATGGTTCCGACCGTTGCAGCTGAGAGCACGAGATGCAGGACGTCGAACGGCCAGGCCAGTCCGAAATGGATCATCATAAGGGTCAAGAAGGAAGGCGACGCGCCATCCGCGGGAATCAGGATCAAAGCTCCGGCCAGGGCCAGTCCATATTTGAGTATGGCAACTATTGCCAGAACGATGAACATTATGGCGGTGAAACGCAGAAGATTGCCGTCCAGCGCACGCCAGCAGCCGATTGGATCAAACGATCCCGTCCACAGAAAATCGCCGACAAACAGATATGTCCAGCCAAGGACGAAACCACCCGCGAGGAGGTTGAAGGCGCCCATCGCCGACACCCAAGGCGCGACGTCCTCGGGGCGGAGCGGCAGGTCATGTGTGGCCATCAGGCCGGCAAAGCAGTCTGTGCTCGCCGGCGACCGCAAAGCCGCAAAACAGCTGGATGGCTGCGAGAAGCAGGGCGGCCAAAAGAATCCGCCGGTCGAGCTCAAAGCGCACGCCCGGGATAGCGAAGCGCTTGACACTCTCAATGCCGCGCCGAACGACGACCCGGCCATGCTCGGGCGCATTTCCCATACGGTCCAGAACGAACGCAAGGACCATCGCCGAGAACGGCGCGGCGACAATCGCGGAAAGCCAAGTCCTGGGGTCAAAGCCCCGCGATAGAAGCCAAGTTGGCGCCTTCCCCGGATCGGCAAAAAGAACAAGAGCAAGCACCGCCAGACAAAGCGTTGTCAGAAAGCAGGGAAACCAGGCGGCCACGAAGAGCGGCCAGGCATTCGCGCGGCAATAGCCGAACACCCTCGCAACGGTCTTGCCGATGCGCAAGACGCGACGCTTCGATGATACTGCAGGCACGTCGTCCAGCGTAGAAATCGGCGTCAATCCCGCAACGAACTACACACACCGAATAATGCACCGCAAGCAACTGTCGCACAAGCTCTCGCAAGGAGCGTGTTTGACCTGACCTGAACTTCACCGCATCCTATGCGCCGGCTCTATCAGGCCGCCAGCTTGCGTGTCGTTCCCAATGCTTCCTCAACCGCGTCGAGGAACATTTCCGCGCAGGCCTTCCAGCTGTAGCGCATGGCGCGCTCGCGGGCCTGGTCGCGGCTGACGTTGAGTGCGGTAAGCGCCGCCTCGCGCAAATCGTTCGACACCGCGCCACCAAAACCGTCGCCGACGATGTCGATCGGCCCGGTCACCGGATAGGCGGCGACCGGCGTGCCGCTGGCCAGCGCCTCGATGATGACGTTGCCGAAGGTGTCGGTGCGGCTGGGGAAGACGAAGACGTCGGCCGAGGCATAGATTTCGGCCAGTTCGTCATTGGGACGATGGCCGAGGAAATGCGCCTTCGGATATTTCGCCTTGAGCTTGGCAAGCTCGGGACCTTCGCCGACGATCACCTTGCTGCCGGGCAGGTCGAGATCGAGGAAGGCGGAGAGGTTCTTTTCGATGGCGACTCGGCCGACGCACAGGAAAACCGGTCCGGGGAAACCGAGGTCCTTCCTTTTGTCTGGCCGGAAATGATCGGTGTCGACGCCGCGCGTCCACGGCCTCAACTTGTTGAAGCCACGCGCGGCAAGATCGTCGGCGAGCGACTGGGTGGCGACCAGCGTGCCCTGGCCTGAATTGTGGAAATCGCGCAGCCAGCGATAGGCCCAGCTCTCCGGCACCGGCAGGCGGGCACTGAGATATTCGGGGAAGCGGGTGTGATAGCTGGTGGTGAACGGCCGGCCGGCATTGCGGCAATAGCGCCGCGCCATGATGCCCAGCGGCCCTTCGGTGACGATGTGGATATGGTCGGCCTTGTAGCCGTCGATCAGGCGCGCGACATGGCCGGGCGTGGTCAGCGCCAGGCGGATGTCGGGGTAGGTCGGCAAGGGCAGGGTGCGGAAGATGTTCGGGGTCAGGAACTCGACCGCGACGTCGAAGGACTTCAGAGTCTCGGTGAGCCGCTCCAGCGTGTGGACGACGCCGTTGACTTGCGGGCGCCAGGCGTCGGTGACCATCAATATGCGCATGGCGGCCCTTTGCTTCGGAGGTCTGCGGTTGCCTTGAAACGATACCGGAACGGCGACCATGCGGCCGCCCTCGCTTCGCTCCAGCGCACCCTGGCGGGCACGGGGTCGAAGTGAGGCGGCAAGGACGAATCAAGTGCGGTCGCGCGCTTCATGCGCGCTCTTGACCATGGTTTCATGACGGGCGGATGAAGCAGACCGCGCCCCCGGAAAGTCGAAACCGTTTTTCAGGCAAGATCATACTCAGTTAGTCAAATAGAAGTCAGGCCGGAACCTTGATCACGGCGCGCAGGCCGCCCATCGGACTGTCGTCGAGCGTGATGTCGCCGCCATGGCTGCGGGCGATGTCACGGGCGATCGAGAGGCCGAGCCCGGTACCGCTGGCGTCGAGGTTGCGGGCCTCGTCGAGCCGCACGAAGGGCTTGAAGACGTCTTCCCGCCTGTCAGGAGGGATGCCCGGGCCGTCGTCGTCGATGGTGACCAGAAGCGAGCCGCGGCCATGATTGGCGGTGACCTCCACCGTCTTGGCATAGCGGAAGGCATTGCCGATGACGTTGGACAAGAGCCGCGCGAAGGCGTTCGGCCGCACATGCACGGTCGGATCGCCGGAAAGCGTCGTCGACAGCTTGCATTTGCGCAACCCCGCTTCCTCGCCGAGCTTCTGGAAATAGGCTTCGAGATCGAAACGTCCCGGATCCTCCGAGGCCTCGCCGCGGGCAAAGGCGAGATAGCCTTCCAGCATCGACTGCATGTCCTCGATATCCTGGTCCAGCGCCGCCTTGGTCTCGGCCTTGCCGCCGGCCAGCGCCAGCTGCAGCTTGAAGCGGGTGAGGATGGTTCTGAGATCATGGCTCACACCGGTCAGCATGGCCGTGCGCTGCTCGATCTGGCGCTCGATGCGCTCGCGCATCTGGATGAAGGCAAAGCCGGCGCGGCGCACCTCCTCGGCCCCGCGCGGGCGGAAATCGCGCGGCATCGGCCGGCCCTTGCCGAAGCTCTCGGCGGCCTCGGCAAGCGCCAAGATCGGCCGGATCTGGTTGCGCAGGAAGGGGATGGCGATCATCAGAAGCACCAGCGAGGTACCGACCATCCAGATCAGGAAGATATGGGTGTTGGAGGCATAGGCCTGGCTGCGCCGCACGAAGACGCGCAGCACCTTGTTTTCGAGCTGGACGCGGACCTCGACGATGTTGGAATTGCCGACCGTGTCGATCCAGAATGGGCGGTTGATCTGGCGGGTAATTTCGGCGGAGAGAACATCGTCGAGGATCGAGAAGAACGGTTTTGGACCGGGCGGCGGCAATGGATCGGGCGGCAGGAGGTCGACCTTGAGCTGCATGCGGTCCTGCGCGATGCGGATGATGTTGGCGTAGTCGGCGTCGTGCGGATAGGTCTCGATCAGGTCGATGATGGCGGCGATGTCGCGCACGGTGGCCTGCGACAGGCGTTGCGTCACGGTTGCCCAGTGACGTTCCATGAAATCGAAGGCGACGACCGACTGCAAAAGGATCATCGGCGCGATGACGATGATCAACGAGCGCGCATAGAGGCGCTTGGGCATGTAAAGCGAAACGAGACGCCAGAACCGGTTCCAGATGCGCGGCACCGCCTTGAACGTCCGCGTGGCGCGTGCGCTCAGGCCGTCATTGTCCGGCTGTTCCAGTTCCGTGGTCGCCATTGGCTCTTTTCATCCGCGGCTAACTCTTTGTTGGAGCATAATCTTTCCGAAAACCGGTTCCCAGTTTTCGGGATCATGCACTTGAGCCGCCGCCGGCATTCTATTCCACGCTGAGCCGATACCCAATACCGCGCACGGTCTGCAGCCAGACCGGGTTGGACGGATCGCGCTCGATCTTGCGGCGCAGCCGGTTGATCTGGACGTCGATGGTGCGCTCGCCGACTTCCGAATCGTCACCGACCAGCTCGTGGCGGGGGATGGTTTCGCCGGCGCGCGCGGCGAAGATCGCCAGGATCTCCTGTTCGCGGTCGGTCAGCTTAAGCGCTTCGCCGCCGCGCTTCAGTTCGCGCCTGGCGATCTGGAATGTGTAGGGACCGAACACCAACTGTTCGACCTTGGGCGTCGCCGCCGGGCCGCCCCGGCGCAAGATGTTGTTAATGCGCAGGATCAACTCGCGCGGGTCGAAGGGCTTTGGCAAATAGTCGTCGGCGCCGGCCTCGAGCCCGGAAATGCGGCTGTCGGTCTCCGACAGGGCCGTCAGCATCAGGATCGGCACATTCTTTTCGGCGCGCAACGACTTTGTCAGGTCGACGCCGGTTTCACCAGGCATCATGACATCGAGCACAAGCAGGTCGAAGTCGAGACCGGCGAGCTTGCGGCGGGCCTCGCCGGCATTGCCGGCGACGGTGACGCGAAAGCCGTTTTCGGTCAGATACTGCTTGAGAAGATTGCGGATACGGGTGTCGTCGTCGACCACGAGCAGATGCGGTGCGTCGTCGTCCGGTGCGGCCGCCTGGTCGATCCTCTCAGTGCTCTCCATGGCTTTTTCCTGACATTTTTGCGGACCCAACGTCGATCTGAGCTCTCAGTTCCGGATTGACCATCGCTTCGAGGAAGCGTTCCACCAAGGTCCGTTCGGCGGCGCCGGAATCTTCCAATGCAGCATGGATGCGGCGCGACTGTGGCCGCGCCAGCGCCAGCGCCAGCGCGCGGCCCTTGGCCGTTGGATAAAGTTCGCGCTGGCGGCGGTCGCGCGGGCCTTGCAACTGCACGACGTGATCGGTGTCGATCAATTGCTTGAGCACACGCGCCAGGCTCTGCTTGGTTATCTTCAGCACGTCGAGCAGTTCGGCGACGGTCAGGCCCGGCCGGCGGTTGACGAAATGCAGCACGCGGTGGTGGGCGCGGCCGAAGCCGTAATCGGCCAGGATCTGATCGGGATCGGAGGTGAAGTCGCGATAGGCGAAGAAGAAGAGTTCGATGATGGCGAAGTCGATGCCGTCCTCGCTGGTGATCGCGGTCCTGATCGGTTTTCCGGCAGCTGGGCTTTTATCCGTCATCATTTCTCCATGGGAACGGGAGATTATGTCAGTACTATTGACGTAATTTCCCTGCAATGGTAATTTTTGACAAGCTTTTGGGCGGATTGCGAACGAAAAGGCAAGGCAGGCCGGTTTTTCCGGAACTTCCTGAGTTTGCCAGGGCGCGATTATCCGCTTACGCTTCGAGACACCGGCCGGCGTCTCCAATCACCTGGCGCGGCCAAAAAAGAACACGCAACGACACTGAGATATGCGGGCCGTTGTCCGCGGGAGGTTACCATGGCATCCGTTCCTTTCGATCAACTGGACGGCTTCATCTGGATGAATGGCGAGTTCGTACCGTGGGGAGACGCCAAGATCCACGTGCTGACCCATGGCCTGCACTACGCCAGCGCGGTCTTCGAGGGCGAGCGCGCCTATGGCGGCGAGATCTTCAAGCTCAACGAGCATACCGAGCGGCTGCATGAATCAGCGCGCCTGCTCGGCTTCAAGATTCCCTATTCGGTGGCCGAGCTCAACGATGCCTCGACCACGCTCCTGAAGAAGCAGGGCTTCCAGGGCGCCTATGTCAGGCCGATCGCCTGGCGCGGCAGCGAGCAGATGGGCGTTTCGGCGCAAAACAACCGCATCAACGTCGCCATCGCCATCTGGCAGTGGCCGAGCTATTTCGATCCGGCGCAGAAGCTGAAGGGCATCCGTCTCGATGTGGCGGAATGGCGCCGGCCCGACCCGCGCACGGCGCCGTCGCGGTCGAAGGCCGCCGGCCTCTACATGATCTGCACCATGTCCAAGCATGCCGCCGAGGCCAAGGGCTACGCCGACGCCATGATGCTCGACTGGCGGGGCCAGGTCGCGGAAGCGACCGGCGCCAACATCTTCTTCGTCAAGGACGGCAAGATCCACACGCCCAAGCCCGACTGCTTCCTCGACGGCATCACCCGCCGCACGGTCATTGGCCTGGCCAGGGATCGCGGCCTGGAGGTCATCGAGCGCGCCATCCTGCCGGAAGAACTGGAAGGCTTCGAGCAATGCTTCCTGACCGGAACGGCAGCGGAAGTAACCCCGGTTTCGGAGATCGGCCCTTACCGATTCGAGGTCGGCGAGATCGCCAAGAATCTCATGAACGACTATTCTATGGCCGTTCAACCCAAGCATGCGATTGCCGCAGAATAACGATAGTCACAGCTTTTCTCGCAAGCAGGGGCGGTTTTCAGGCCGCCCCTTTTATTTAAGCGTTTGTGCATTTGACTTTCGTCCAATTCGGCGTCTCATGATGGTGTCGGCCCGGGAGGCTGGCAGCTATGGAGGGACTAATCATATGGACATGAACACGCTTCTTCCGATCATCATTCAGATCATTACAGGCATTATCGGTGGTCAGGCGGTCGGCGCGGCGATCAAGACGGCGGCGATGGGTCAGCTTCCCAAAATCCTGGGCGGAGCCATCGGCGGCGTCGGCGGCGCGGCGATCCTCGGCAGCCTGCTCGGCGGTGGCGCGATCACTCCTGACGCAGCCGCGGCGGCCACCAGCGGCCTGGGCAGCGCGCTCAACCTGCAGAACATCGTCGGTGGCGCAGGCGGCGGCGCGATCCTGACCGGCATTCTCGGCGCGGTCATGGGCGCCATGAAAAAGTAAGCCTGCCAATCTCGGGCTGGCAAAATGGGCGGCTTCGGCCGCCCATTTCTTTTTGGACACGCACTGTTTGACCTTCCGGACGTGGACGGTCTTGGCCGATGCCTCTACATGATCGCTGACACAGCGAAAGGACGATCATGGGTCAGCTCAATGCCGGTATCGTGCCGGTCACTCCGTTCCAGCAGAACTGCACCATCCTGTTCGACATGGACGACAAGCACGGCGTGGTGATCGATCCCGGCGGCGACATCGACAAGGTGCTGGCGGTGTTGAAGGACAATGCGATCACCGCCGAAGCGATATGGATCACGCATGGCCATATCGACCATGCCGGCGGCGCCATGGAGTTGAAGGAGGCGCTCGGCATCGAGATCATCGGCCCGCATGAAGCCGACAAGATGCTGCTCGACAATCTGGAAAACCAGGGCAGGCGCTACGGCATCGACGGCGTGCGCAATTGCGTGCCCGACCGGTTCCTTGCAGAAGGGGAAACTGTGTCGTTTGGCGGCCATGTGTTCGAGGTGCTGCATTGCCCCGGCCACGCGCCCGGCCATGTCGTCTACTACAACCGCGCCGCCAAATTCGCCCATGTCGGCGACGTGCTGTTTCGCGGCTCGGTCGGCCGCACCGACCTGCCGGGCGGCGACCATGCGGCACTCATCGCCTCGATCAAGGACAAGCTGTTGCCGCTCGGCGACGACATCGGCTTCATTTGCGGCCATGGCCCCGGCGGGCGCTTCGGCGAGGAACGGCGGACCAATCCATTTTTGACCTGAATGAATGAGGTCTGGACCGCCCTGGGTTCGAAAGCCCAACAAGCCGACAACAAAAAAAGCGCCGGCCTTGCGGTCAGCGCTTTTTGTTTGGGGCAGGGAAGCCTCAGTTGGCGGTGCAGAAATGCTGTTCGCCGTCGCTGCCGGTGAAGGTGCCGGTGCGGGAATTGAAGGTGCGGTAGCGATCCGAGCAATACTCGTACCAGCCGCGCGTCCAGGGTTCAGCGTAGCGGTCGGCATAGACCACCTGCGGTTCCACATAGTAGCGGCGGACCGGAGCCGGGCGCACGAGCACCTGACGATCGTAGTAACCGTCATCGTAATAACGGTCGGAATCGGGCGGCGGCCGGTCATTGGCCAATGCGCCACCAATCAGCGCGCCGGCGGCAAGGCCGAGAACGCCGGCTGCCACAGCGTCGCCATTGCCATGGCCGTGATGGTGCCAACGGCGCCAGTCATCGGCATTGGCTGCCGAAAAGGTCCCCAGCGTGGTGGCGACCACGGCGGCGGACAGCACGGCTGTCTTGAAAATGCGGTTCATCTTGGTCTCCTTCGTACCGGGCCGTGCAGGTCTGCAGGGGATACGGTCCGGCTTTGCCAGTGACTAATATGAGACCGTGGCTGAACGGGGGCTGAACGAAATTTTGACCACGCGCATTCTTTCACGGCATCAACAGCCGCACCCTCGGGGCGCGGACCTGACCTGCCGGAGCCGGCGTCGTCCGAAGCCGGCTCAGCCGACCGACAGGTTGACGGCCTTGGGTCCCTTGCCGCGCTTGTCCGGCTCGGTGTCGAATGTCACTTTCTGCCCATCTTCGAGACCGGGAAGACCCGACGCCTGCACGGCCGAAATATGCACGAAGACATCCTTCGCGCCATCATCCGGTGTGATGAAGCCGAAGCCCTTGGCATGGTTGAAGAATTTGACGGTGCCGGTCTGCGGCATGGGAAGCTCCTTTGATCCCATAAACTCCAGTCTCGGGCCGGCAAATGCCCGAGAGGAAATTTGTCCTTTATTTTAGCGTCATCGGCAAGAGAAAGTTTTGCGGGCACTTAAAGCCCGCCGCGCTTTAAGTGCTTGTTATGATGCGCGTCATTGGCCGGGACCCGGATGAACTTGCCGTAACATGCGTTCATGCTGCACTGCTGACATGAAAAAGGCGCGGCGAAAACCGCCGCGCCTTTCAAAAATCTGTCTGCCTGCCCAGGTGCTGGTCAAGCTCCTCGTTCGCTTATCCGCCTGGGACGTGCGGTGCGCCGATCGCTCAGGCTGCGCGCAGGTTGACCGCCTTCGGGCCCTTGCCCATGCGGTCCGGCTCGACGTCGAAGGTGACCTTCTGGCCGTCGACGAGCGTGCGCAGGCCCGAGGCCTCGATCGCTGAAATGTGGACGAACACGTCCTTGGCGCCGCCGTCGGGCGTGATGAAACCGAAGCCTTTGGTTGCATTGAAGAATTTAACGGTGCCGGTCTGGGCCATTGGGGAAACTCCTTCACCCGTTCAGTCTTGGTGGTCCTGCCCGCCACCTGGCGTCGAGGGCAGTTCCTGGTGGTTGCTTTCGGCAGTCATGCATTGGCGCATGGTCAAACCCCCCGCCGAAAAACGGGGCCGTCAGAGATTCACAGTATCGGGGAAAGGTCGTCCAAAACGTTCCGCTCTCCGGGTCGCAAATGCCCGAACACAGAATTTATCGCACGGAAACGTGAAGGTTGCAAGATAGCGCCGCGGGCCGCCGCCATGGGCGCATCCCGACGCATAAATCGACCGATCAAAGCGTCGACCGGCCGCAGATAGGCTTCGTTGGCCGAGGGGTCATCGGCCCACAGCCCCGGTCATGCATGGGCCAGAAGCGATGATTGCCGGCGACGCGGCGGGACCCGACCGATCCCGCTGTCATTTCCCGATAGAGGCCGCGGGCGGGGTTGCAATCGGCAGTGGAATGGCGAGGATCATGCCATTGGCGACTGATCTAAATCTTGTTTTGAGCGATATCATTGTCAGCGAACCGCCAGGCAGTCTTGGGCGGTATGCACCGGGACGGGGATCGAGGGAGAGACGATCATGAGGTTGCTTGCGGCAATCTTTTCACGGCAGGGTTTTAGCGTCCTGTTCCTGTCGGCAATTCTTGCCGCCTGTACGGTCGTCGTCGATGACGGACCGCGCCCGCGTCCGCCGCGCCCCGAACCGCAATTCTGCACCAAGCAGTACGAGCCGGTCTGCGCCCGGCGCGGCGACGATCGCCAGACCTTCGCCAATGCCTGCCTTGCCGGCAGGGCGGGTTACCGCATTGTGCGCGATGGCCCCTGCCGCGATGGTGGTGGTGGCGGCCAGCAGGCCTTCTGCACCCGCGAATACGCGCCGGTGTGCGGCCGCCGGCATGGCGAGATGCGCACCTTCCCCAACGCCTGCGAGGCCCGCGCCTCGGACTATCGCATCGTCGGCGAAGGGCCGTGCTGAGAACTTACCTTCCCTCCTTGTCGAAGAAGCGGAAATTGCAGTTATTCTTCCACGCCGACATAAGCCTTCGTCCTGAGCAGGCCGGCCAGATGAGCGGCGTTTGAAGCCGCCATTTCGATGGCTTCGGCGACCTTGTCGGGAGTCTTCGGCAGGTCGACATAGTTGACGTCGCCCATGGCTTCACCGACCCAGTAGACGCCGCCATTGGCGGGGATTGTGAAGCCGACGTCGTTCAGCGCCTGGAAGCATTCCGCGTGGCAGTGATGCGCGCCGTCCTCGTTGCCGACGATCGCCACCAGCGCCACCTTGCCGGCGGCCGGCATACGGCCCTTGTCGTCGGTTTCGTCGAGAAAGGCGTCCATGCGTTCCATGACGCGCTTGGCGATGCTTGACGGCTGGCCCAACCAGATCGGCAGACCGAGGATGAAGATATCGGCGGCGACAATCTTTTCTCGCAGGCCAGGCCAGTCGTCGCCCTTGCCCATGTCGGAGAGCACGCCGGGCTTGATGTCGTGATCGACAGCCCGCACGACCTCGCCCTTCACGCCATGCGGTTTGAGCGCTGCGAGCAGATCGGCGATGATCTTGTCCGTGGACGATTTTTCCTTGTCGCCGGAAGCTTTCAGCGAACAATTGATGGCAAAGGCGGCAAGGGGCATTGCGGAACTCCTGCATAGGGTTGTGCACGCTCAACGTCACAAGGCGCTTGCGGTTGCGCGGCGGGCGAGATCCAAACATGGCTGCCTAGGCAGGATACGCCCCATCGGCGGGTCCTGCATAAAACTCGCTGCCGTGCTCGTCGGAAATGCGCAGGCGGTCGGGGGTTTGCGGCATGGACAGGCTGTGGAACAGCGCGGTGGCGCATTGCAGCGCCGCACGCAGGGTCGGCGCCTCCAGCGACACCTTGTCGAGCGTCGCTTCCTCGGTGTCGCGCGACCGGTAGAATTCGATTACAAAGTTCAAGCAAGCCTCCGAGCGGAATATTGCGTGAGCATGTTGCGTCAGTCCATTGTCTGCTCACGGCAGCGGGTGTGCGCACTCAGCGCCGCTCGGGCTATCAACCCTTGGACTTCGGCTTCAAGCCGCTCTCCGCCTGCTTGACCGACGAGCCGAACGGGGAGGCAGGCTTGGCCACCACCTTGTCCTTCTTCGGCTTGCGCACCTCGCGATTGCTTCGCTGCTGACCCTTGGACATGACTGCTCCTGATGCGCGTTGGCTGGGCGTGTCGGCTGGCTTTCCGCTCAGGTGACCGGATTGTCGGCCAGTTCGAGATTGTCTTCCGTGGTGACCCGTTCGTGGGTCTCCTGCTCGCTGCGGATACGGTATTGCGGGGAACCGTCCTTGACCGGCAGCCTGCTCTTGATCTCGAACAGTTCCGCGGTCTTGCTGAGCAGGCCGGTCCGGCTTTTCATGCGCACGGTCTGGCCGATGGCGAAGAGATGCGAGGGCGTGTCGGTGCGCGGACGCGCATTCTGTTGGAAACGGATCATGCTGCATTCTCCCGGTCGCGCATCAGCGCGGTTTCGAGGTCCATGTAGTCGATGGCGACAAGCTGGCTGGTGGGCGGGTTGTTCATCGCCCTTGCCGGCAGATGGATGAAGGTGGCGATGCGGCGCCAGGCAAGCCGCGACATGCCATCGATCAACTCTTCGTCGTGATCGATGTCGTAGTCGCCAGCCGGCAGTTGTCCTTCCAGGCCACCGAGCACGAACGGTGCGGTGAAATGGGCGATGGAGCGGGTGGTGCGGTCCGGCATTGTCCTGGCCTTGATATTTCCCCGCCTCGTGGCGTCACGTAAACAGCGGTCTGAGAGCAAAAAAGCGGGGACACGACGAATGTGCCGCGCGTCCAGTACCGGCAATTTGGAATGAGATTGGCGGGTCGAAACCTCCGACGCCGCGAGATGCCAATTCTGGCCCAAACGATATCTCCCATATAGCTCAACTTTGCGCTCTCTTCAAGAAGAATTGTTGAATTACCCGCCTCGGATAGAAAAATAGGCCTCTATAAACTTTCGAACAATTCCGTTATGGTTCAAGATATTTCTAAAAGTTTCTTGGAAACATGCCGAGTTTTTCCTTGACGCCCGTACTTTTTATTTTTTCTGAAAAGGATAAAATCATGGTTTCAGTCAGAACCTCGAAAGGGAAGACGGTGGCGATCAATCCGATCGTCAAGCCAATCGCCACATACGCCAATGGCGCCGCTGGAAAGCCGATGGCCGTCCAGTCGGCGCGGCTGACCATCAGAAGCGACGAGGCGGCAAGGCGTACGATCTCCGACACCGACGGCACCGTCAGGCGGGCCAGGCAGGTTGCCGAGACCAACCGCCTGGTCTGACCGCTTTCGCGGCGATGTAGGGCCCAGAACCAAGCAAAGCCTTGAACGTGCCGCGCCGATGGCCTAGATCGCGGGCAGGCGCGAAAACACGGCAGGTGTCCCATCAACAGAGATCAGAGAAGAGCGGCGGGTGCGGGAGCTACGTCTGGCGCGGCCAAGTCTGGCGCCGGAGGACGGCCGCCGCTGGGCCTCGACCAGTATGTGCAGCAGGCGCTGCAACTGCATCAGGCCGGGCGCCGGCAGGAGGCCGAGGCGATCTACCGGCAGGTGCTGGCGCGTCAGCCCAAACACGCGGCCGCGGCGCATTTCCTCGGCTTGCTGCTGCACCAGACCGGGCGCAGCGAAGAAGGCATGGATTTCCTGGAGCAGTCGGTTCAGCTGCAGCCGACGAACCCCGACTTCCTCAACAATCTCGGCACGGTGATGCGCGATCTCGGCCGCGTCACGGCGGCGATCGATTTCTTCCGCGGCGCGGTGGACCTGCGGCCGGAGCAGCTCGCGGCGCGCGACAATCTCGGTTCGTCGCTGAAGCAGATCGGCCGGTTCGAGGAGGCCGAGGACATCTATCGCGGCACAGTGCAGCGCAATCCATTCCACGTGCGCGCGCGCATCGGGCTTGCCGAAACCCTGCAGGAAGCCGGACGCCTCGACGAGGCACTGGCTGTCTTCCAGGAGGCCCTGACCATTCGCCCCAAGGATGCCGACCTGTTGCACGGGCTGGGCGTCGGGCTGATGGAGAAGGGCAAGCTCGGCGAGGCGACAGACCTGTTCCGGCAAGCGGTGGCGATCCAGCCCGGCATGGCCCGCGCATGGCTGATGCTGACGCAGGTCAAGCGCCAGAAGGAGCGCGATGCCGAATTGGCCGGCATGGAGGCGCAGCACGCCAAGGCGCCCCAGGACAGCCTGGCACGCATGCAGCTGTCGTTTGGCCTCGGCAAGGCCAATGACGATCTCAAGGATTACGGCAAGGCCTTCGACTACTTCGCCGAGGGCAATGCCATCCGCCGCAAGGGCATCGACTATGATCCGGTGAAGACGCGTGCCGAATTCGAGGCGATGAAGACCGTGTTCGATGCCGGCTTCTTCGAGAAGCACAGGCCGAGCCCGATCACCGACGATGCGCCGATCTTCATCGTCGGCATGCCGCGTTCGGGCACGACGCTGGTCGAACAGATCATCGCCAGCCACCCCCAGGTTTATGGCGCGGGCGAGCTCAGCATCCTGAAGACGGCGGTCGGCAGGCAGTTTCCGTCGGACATGCCGGGCGGCTTCCCCTGGGGCGTGGCCGACACCGACGATACCGATTTCGCCGAGGCGGGGCAGGCCTATCTCGACATGCTGCATGCCCGCTATCCGCATATGCGCCACGTCACCGACAAGATGCCGGGCAACTTCCTGCTCGTCGGCTTCATCCGCATGATGCTGCCGAAGGCCAGGATCATCCACTGCGCCCGCGATGCGGCGGCGACATGCCTGTCGATCTACAAGGTGCATTTCCGCGGCGACAGCCACCGCTATGGCTATGACCTCGGCGAACTCGCCGATTTCCACAATCTCTATACCGACATCATGGCGCATTGGCACAAGGTGCTGCCCGGCGTCGTGCACGATGTGCGCTACGAGGACTTCGTCGCCGACCAGGAAGGCCAGAGCCGGGCGCTGATCGACTATCTCGGCCTGCCATGGGACGATGCCGTGCTGTCGTTCCACGCGACCGACCGGCCGGTGCGCACGGCATCCGCCGCGCAGGTGCGCCAGCCGATGTACCAGGGCTCGGTCGATTTGTGGAAGCGCTACGGCGACCGGCTGAAGCCGCTGCTCGACAAGCTGGATTAGCGAGCGGGTCGCGGAGATGCCCATCAGCTTCGTCATCCTAGGGCGAAGCAGGAGCGAAGCTCCGTCGCGAAGACCCTAGGATCCATGCCGCGACCTCGATCGAAGAATGCCGCGGGGCAGAAGTCTTCGCCGTTTCCGATATTTTGACGTTACGGCATGGATCCTATGGTCTACGCCGCGTCGCTTCGCTCCTTGCTCCGCCATAGGATTGTTTGGGCGCATCCCCCTCGGCGAGGGCGCGCACGCTAAGCTTATTCAGTCGGTGCGTTCATTGCCCAGGCGACGCCGAAGGGATCCTTCACCTGGCCCCAGCGGTCGCCCCAGAACATCACCTGCAGCGGCGTGACGATCTCGCAGCCGGCGTCGACGGCGCGTTTCCACCAGGCGTCGATGTCATCCTTGCCGAGATGGAGCTGCAGCGTATAGCCCTGCGCCGCCTGGTGCGGATGGCCGTGTTCCGGATAGGCGTCGCCGAGCATCAGCGTCGAGCCGTTGATGTAGAGGTGGATATGCATGGTGCGGCCTTTTTCATCCGCCGGATAGGCAAAGACTTCCTCGGCCCCGAAAGCCTTCTTGTAGAATTCGGCGGCCTTGATGGCGCCGTTGACCTGCAGATAGGGGGTCAATCCGCCAAGAACCTTGGCGCGGGGCGGGGTCTGGTCGGTCATTCTCGTGTTCCTCTTCACGTTTGGCATGGCCTTGCGGATCATAGGACGGATGAGGTGACGCCAATCCTACAGGGCCCGAAAATTTTTCGCCGCGGCCGGATCATCGGGCACCGGCCGGCTTTTGAGGCCGGTGCATGCTGCGGCTGGCCATGGTCATATGACCTTGGCCGAGGACGTGGCCGCGCGACGGCTGTCGCGGGCATCGAAGATTTCCGGAAAGCCGATATCCTTGCGCAGTTCGGCCGGCAGCGACAAAAGGATGCGTTCGCTGCGGTGACGGGCGCGCGCCGCGGCATACCGGGTTGCGATGCGGCCGATGGGTGACAGGACGGACATGATGACTTCTCCCTGGGTTGGCGCCGGCATCATCGTGTCGGCATCCCAAGGACGAGGCAGCAACGGGCGATCCGACAGATTGTCGAATTTTTTCTCTGTTACCGGCGCGGCGCCCTTACGTCAGGCAGCAGTCTCCAATCGTTCGATCGTTTCAAGGTCGGCTCTCTTGGCCTTCCCCTCGACGGCGAGGTCATAGCTTGCCTGCATGTTCATCCAAAACTGCGGCGTGGTCCCAAAAAACTTCGCAAGGCGCAGTGCGGTATCGGGCGTTACCGGTGTCGTCTCGCTGGCTAGGCGCTCGATGCGCGTGCGCGGCACATGCAGCTTTTTGGCCAGCGTGTAAGGCTTCAGACCAAGCGGTATGAGATACTCTTCGCGGAGAATTTCTCCGGGATGGATGGGCGGGTTGATATCAAGCATTTGGGACCTGCCTTCAATGGTAGTCGGTTATTTCAACATCTTCTGCCTGCCCATCCACCCAGTGAAAGCAGATGCGAAACTGATCGTTGATGCGGATCGAATGCTGACCGGCACGGTTGCCTTTCAACGGCTCAAGCCTGTTGCCGGGAGGCGTCTTGAGATCTGACAGTTCGGCGGCGTTGTCGATCATGTACAGCTTCCGTTGGGCCGGTCGGACAAGATCCGAAGGGAAGCCCTTTGGAGCCTTGCCGTTCGAAACGGCTTGGCTGGTCTTGTCCTTGAACGAGCGTATCATCCGTGGGGTTCCGACGGACGTACCATGACATGATACGTTTCAGGAATCAAGAGTACGTCTCATGAAATGATACCAAAGGTGCGCCCTGTCAATGACAGGCCGAAACTTCATCGGCAATGCATCTTCCTCGCCGCTCAGCCGGTTCCTTCAGCCACTTCACGGAAGAAACGCTCCGGGTCTTCGACCTCGGTCAGCTTCAGCTTCTCGACCAGCCAGAAGCGGTTGCCGACGGCACGGATGAAGGAGCGGTCGTGCGAGGCGAGCAGGCAGCTTGCCTGGTGCTTCAGCAACTCCTCCTCCAGCGCTTCCTGGCCGTCTATGTCGAGATGGTTGGTCGGCTCGTCGAGCAGGTAGAAGTTGGGATTGGCGAGCCTGAGCGCCAGCATCATCAGCCGCGCCTTCTGGCCGCCCGACAGCACACCGATCCTTTTCTCCTGCATCTCGATGACCACGCCGGCGCCGGCGAGCAGCGAGCGGGCGCGCTGTTCGCCGACATCGTAGCGGCGCGAGACCATGGCCAGCGGCGTGTCGTCGCCGCTGATGCCGGACAGCGCTTGGTCGCTGTAGCCGAGCACTGTCGACGGCGTCACCTTCACATTGCGCACCGCATCCTGATCGAGGATGGCGTTGCGGATCAAGGTGACGAAGCGCGACTTGCCGACGCCGTTGCGGCCGAGCAGCACGATGCGGTCGCCCTGGCAGATGTGGCGCTTGCCGGTCCTGAACAGCAGCGTGCCGTCGGGCGTTTCCACCGCCGCGTCGTCGAGCGTGATCAGCACCTTCGCGTGCGTGCCGCGATTGGCGAGTTTGATCGCGCCCGCCGATTTTTCGCGATGCGCCGGATTGGCTGCCTCTTCGAGCTTTTCCGCGCGCTGGTTGAGCTGCTTGGTCTTGACCGTCAGCAGGTCGCTGCCCGAATTGATGCCGAGATTGTTGAGCTTGGCCGCCTGCCGGCGCAATTGCTGCGCCACTTTCATGTCGCGCTGGAATTTTCGCTCGGTCGAGGCGTCGACCTCGTCCAGCGCTTCCCGGGCCCGTGAGTAGGGTAGCGAAAACACCGGCGACTGTTCCGGACGCAGGAACAGCGTGCGGTTGGTGGTGGCGTCGAGGAAGGCGCGGTCATGGCTGGCGATGATGACGGGCACGTCGCGCGGCAGCGCGTTGAGCCAGGTTTCCAACTGGCTGATGCGGGCGAGGTCGAGATGGTTGGTCGGCTCGTCGAGCAGCAGCACGTCGGGATCGGTGACCCAAACGCGGGCGATCAGCGCCAGCCGCTGCCAGCCGCCGCTCAGCGCCCGCATCTCCCGCTCGCGCATTGGCTCGGGCACGTCGAGCGAATCGAGGACCACGTCGACGCGCCACATCTCGCTGTCGGTCTGCTCCGGTGGCAAGGCATCCGCCACCACCTGGTAAAAAGTACTGCCGAGCAGGGCAGGGGCAACGGACTGTTCGACATGGCCGACGCGCAGGCCGCGCGTGCGGGTGATGTCGCCCGTCGTCGGCTCCAGCTCGCCGGCCAGGCATTTCAACAAGGTCGACTTGCCGCGGCCGTTGGCGGCAACGATGCCGAGCCGGTCGCCAGTGCCGATGCTGAGGTCGAGATTGGAGAAGAGCGGCGCACTCATGGTGACGCCGAGGGATTTGAGGCTGATCAGGGCCATTTTCGATTTCTCTGGTCTGTCCGGAAAGTCCGGGTCAATGCACTTTGACGGTGCGCGTGCCGGCTATCAGGCCAGGCGTTGCACACCACGAAGGGCAGACCAAAAAATCGAAGCGGGAAAAAAACCCGGACCGTCCCTGGTCAGCCCTGCAAGCTAGCTCGCAGGGCAGAAATCGGGCCACGCTGACGATGGTGACGAAAAAACGTAAACACGTGAGCCCTCCTTTCGAGACGTTCGAGTGTGACGACTGGCTACACCAAAGGCGGGGCTGATGGCAAGGCCACCGCTTTCGCGCGGCGCGGGAAGGGGTCCAGCACCAGGATGCAGCCGCAGATGATCGCCACCGCGCCGAAGCCTTGGATGACGGTCAGCGACTCGCCGAGCAGGATCGTTCCGGTCAGCACGGCGATCGTGGTCACGGCGAATTCGACGCTGATCGTCCTGGTTGCACCGATTGAGGCCACCAGCCGGAAATAGACGACATAGGTCAATGCGCTCATGACGCAGGCCAGGATCGCCAGGTAAAGGAAGTCGACGGGGCGCGGAATGGCCGGCACCGGCACGACGAGCAGCAGCGGCAGCGTCATCAGCCCACCGAACAGGAAGGCGGCGCTGGTGAGTTCCAGCGAGCCGGCCGAGCGCAGATGGCGATTGGCGTAATTGCTGCCGAAGGCGGCCGAGAACGAACTGAACAGCGAGGCGGCGCAGCCGGTCGCAAAGGATGCGGTGACCGGAACGGCGGGGAAGCCGACCAGGACGACAATGCCGGCAGCGCCGAGCAGCAGCCCGCCCAGGCCACGAACAGTGATGCGCTCAAGCCCCCAGAGCTGGCCGATGATCATCGAGAACAGCGGGATCGCGGCAACCAGGATAGCCGCCATGGCCGTGCCGATGCGCGGCGTGGCATAGGAAAGGCCGATCAGCTGAGCGGCGACGGTCGTCGCGCCGACCACCGCGAAGTGCCGCCAGCCGGCGCTGAAATCCAGCCGTCGCCGCGTCGCGGCGGCAAGCAGAAAGAGCGTGCTGCCGGCAATCAGCGCGCGCAAGGTGACCGCGCCGACCCAGCCGAATGCGTGCACCACCTTGAGCAGGACCAGAAAGGACAGGCCCCACGTGACGGCCAGGAAGATGTAGGCGGCGATGTCTCTGGGTTTCATGGGGGTGGGCCGTGCGGGAGTTTGGTTTCCGAGCGAAGGAGCCAATGCCAAGGCCCGTATAGGTTCGTCCCATGACTGGCAAGGTGCCAAGAAGAGCTGATCTATGTTGGAGGGACAGCGCCCCCCTCCTGCCGGACATCTCCCCCACAAGGAGGGAGATTGGCAGCTTGTGCGCCTCGCTCATTGCGCGACGTTGGAGATTGGCGAAAGCAAAGATGATATCCGATCTCCTCGTGGGGGAGATGTCCGGCAGGACAGAGGGGGCGCGAAGGATCGCTACTTTCCCGGTCTGCCTGTCTTGCCAGGCCGGCGCTTTTCGCGGCGGGCGTCGCCTGGGTCCTCGTAGGAGCCGATGCCGGTGCGCTCGCGCTTGACCGGCTTCTCGCCTTCGATCGGCGTCTCCGTGCGCCGCACGGTCATTTCGTCGAGTGAGTTCTTCTTGAACAGCGGTTTGGTCGCGTCGCCCGGGATGCCGAAATCGGAGCCGTGCGCCTCTTCGGCCGACTGCTTCTTGAACAGCGAGCGCGACACCGCGCCTGACGGGGTCGGCATGTCGGTCCCGGGGCCCATATCGTCCAGCGACGGCTTGGCGAACAGCGGCTTCTTCACCGGTACGGCGCCGTCGGCGCCCATCTCGTCGAGATCGGGCTTGCGGAAGAGGTTGGGCCGGGCGGCCTTGGCCGCCTCTTCGGCGGCACGTGCCTGGTCGAGCTTGCGGAACCGCTCCTGTTCCTCAGCCGTACGATGCTTGGCCACGCCCTTGTTGTGCTTGCCTTTTTCGCGGCCCGAGGCCGGACTTTGGCCTTCCACCTCGCGCGCCAGCGGATCGTCGGAGATCGACAGTTCCATCTCGCGCAGCCGCTTGATCTCGTCGCGGATGCGGGCCGCCTTCTCGAAGTCGAGATTGGCGGCGGCGTCGCGCATCTGCTTGTCCAGCGCGTCGAGATGGGCTTTGAAATTGTTGCCCATCATGGCGCCGGCGCCGTCGGTGAACTGCGAGATATCGGCGCGGACATGGTCCTTCTCGTAGACCGAGTCGAGAATGTCGGAGATCCGAGACTTGACCGATTCCGGCGTGATGCCGTTGGCGGCGTTCCACTCCATCTGCTTTTCGCGGCGACGGTTTGTCTCGGCCATCGCCCGTTCCATCGAGCCGGTGACCTGGTCGGCGTAGAGGATGACCTTGCCGTCGACATTGCGGGCAGCGCGCCCGATGGTCTGGATCAGCGATGTCTCCGAACGCAGAAAACCTTCCTTGTCGGCGTCGAGGATGGCGACGAAGCCGCATTCTGGAATGTCGAGACCTTCGCGCAAAAGGTTGATGCCGACCAGCACGTCGAAGGCGCCAAGCCGCAGATCGCGTAGGATCTCGATGCGCTCCAGCGTGTCGATGTCGGAATGCATGTAACGAACGCGCACGCCCTGCTCGTGCAGGTATTCGGTCAGGTCCTCGGCCATGCGCTTGGTCAGCACGGTGACCAGCGTCCGATAGCCGGCGGCCGTCGTCTCGCGGATCTCGCCGACGACGTCGTCGACCTGGCTTTTCGCCGGGCGCACTTCGACGGGCGGATCGATCAGCCCGGTCGGCCGGATGACCTGCTCGGCGAAGACGCCGCCGGCCTGTTCCATTTCCCAGCCGCCCGGCGTCGCCGAAACGGCAACCGAGAGCGGCCGCATGGCGTCCCATTCCTCGAAGCGCAGCGGCCGGTTGTCCATGCAGGAGGGCAAGCGGAAGCCGTATTCGGCCAGCGTCGCCTTGCGCCTGAAGTCGCCGCGATACATGCCGCCGATCTGCGGCACGGTGACGTGGCTTTCGTCGATGAAGACCAGTGCGTTGTCGGGAATGTATTCGAACAAAGTCGGCGGCGGATCGCCGGGCTGGCGGCCGGTGAGATAGCGCGAATAGTTCTCGATGCCGGCGCAGGAGCCGGTGGCTTCCAGCATCTCCAGGTCGAAGCGGCAGCGCTGTTCCAGCCGCTGCGCTTCCAGCAGACGGCCGGCGCGCTCCAGTTCCACCAGACGGTGCTTGAGCTCTTCCTTGATCGACTTGATCGCCTGATTCAGCGTTGGGCGCGGCGTCACATAGTGCGAGTTGGCGTAGATCTTGACGCTCTTCAGCTCCCCGGTCTTCTGGCCCGTCAGCGGGTCGAATTCGGTGATCGCCTCGATCTCGTCGCCGAACATCGAGATGCGCCAGGCGCGGTCTTCCAGGTGGGCCGGGAAGATTTCGATCGTGTCGCCGCGCACGCGGAACGAGCCGCGCACGAAATTGATGTCCTGGCGCTTGTACTGCTGGGCGACGAGGTCGGCGAGCAGGGCGCGCTGGTCGAGCCGGTCGCCGATCTGCATCTGGAAGGTCATCGCCGTATAGGTCTCGACCGACCCGATACCGTAGATGCAGGACACCGAGGCGACGATGATGACGTCGTCGCGCTCGAGCAGCGAACGCGTCGCCGAATGGCGCATGCGGTCGATCTGCTCGTTGATCGAGGATTCCTTCTCGATGAAGGTGTCGGTGCGCGGAACGTAGGCTTCCGGCTGGTAATAGTCGTAGTAGGAGACGAAATACTCCACCGCATTGTCGGGGAAGAATTTCTTGAACTCGGAATAGAGCTGCGCGGCCAGCGTCTTGTTGGGGGCCAGGATCAAGGCAGGGCGCTGCGTCTCCTCGATCACCTTGGCCATGGTGAAGGTTTTGCCGGAGCCGGTGACGCCGAGCAGCACCTGCGTGCGGTCGTTGTTGTCGACGCCTTCGACCAGATCCTTGATGGCGGTCGGCTGGTCGCCCGCCGGTTCGAAGTCCGACACCATCTTGATGGCGATGCCGCCTTCGGATTTCTCCGGCCGGGCAGGGCGGTGCGGCGTCCACAGCACGCCGTCCTTGTGCAGCGGATTGCCGGATTCGATCAGAGCCGAGAGCGCGGCCACGGTGGCGGTGACGCCACTGGACGACATCGTCTCGGCTTCTTCCAGCGAGATGTCGAGCCCGGCGACCGGATTGAGGCCGGCCGCCGTGCGTTCGCGGGCCGACGCGGCGCCGCCCATCGAGGTGCCGCGCGCGGTGCGGCCCGGCGCCGCGGAGCGCTCTGGAATCTTCTTCGGCGACTTGGCGCCGCCGCCTTTGCCCGCGGCGCGGCCTTCCCGTTCAGCCTCCTGTTCGATCTGCTCGGCCCAATCCGCGATCGAACCGGTTAGCGGCGTGCCCGTCAGCTCAGCCTGCGGCATCTCGGCGAAGCCGCCCTTGTGCAGCGGCTCGGACGCGTCGAGGAAATCGGTCAGCGGGCTGCGCCGCTTCGGCGCGGCGCGGTCGTCATCCGCCGTCGGCGGCGTTCTTTTATCGGGGGATTTGGCCATGTCCCGAATATGGGAGGTCTTGGCGAAAATGGAAAGAGCGCGATGAAGGCTGGCCGGCGGGCGCGTCATGCTCCTGACAGAAGGCTGTCAGGAGGTGTCGGTGGGTTCCGCCTTATCTCAAGCGCCGCTTCCGTTCGACGCGACCCGGGTCGCCGATCCCTTCAGGCGATCCACTACGACGAGGCGTGTAACCCTGCCCTTCTTGAAGGCGGCGAGGAAGCGGGCATAGTCCCGGAAGACGACGCAGCCATTGGATTCGGCGCGGCCGCCGCGCAGCATGTAGGTATGCGCGAGGAGGCCGTTGCGGTTGTATTTGTTGCCGCCGCTCGTCGGTGTCAGGCGGATCGCCTCGACGCCGTGGAAGCGGGATTCGCGCAGCGACAGATTGTAGGTGTCGGGCGGCGTCGGACCACGGTCCTTCACGTGGACATAGCGCGGCTGGTCAACCATGGCGCCGAGGCCGGAATGCGCTTCGAGCCGCTGGCCGTCCGGCATGTAGACGGTCTTGGCGCTGATGTCATAGACGGCCACGCCATGGCCAGCGCCGCTTCCGGCACTGGGGCCGTTGAACAGGTTCCTGAACGCCTGGCCGAGGCCGCCCGCAGGGGTATCCGGCTTGGCATAGGCCAGCACGTCGCCGTTTTCGCCGGAGCGGCCCTGGCGGGCAGGCTGCCTGGCCACCTCGACCGGCTTTGCCTGAGGTGCAGGCTTCTGTGGCAGTGCCTTGGGCTGCGGAGCCGGCTTGTCCTGCTCCACGACCTTGGGCTGCGGAGCCTCATATTGCGGGCGGCGGGTCGGCAGCGGGACGCCGTCGGTAAGCGCATCCGGCAGCGAGGCGGCGTCGCCGGGCTGTTCCTGCTGGGTCTCCACCGGCGCAACCGCGACATCGGGTGAGGATTCTGTCATCGGCAGCGGCGAGGCGAAGGCTTCGTCCTCGACCGGCATCGACTCGACGAGGGCAAGCGCCAGCTGCGCGTTGTCGGGCGTTTCCGACTGGGCAAAGCCCGTCGGCGCCGGCGCGGTCTGCACGACGGAACCCGTATCGGCGCGGGCGAAGCGTTCCGCCGCCGGAGCCGGCATGTCGTTGGACAGGCTGGCCATGACCTGGACGGACGGCACGAGAGACGCCTCGGTGACTTGCTGGGCGGCGGTGGAAATAAGGGGATGGGTGCTGGCTGGGGCCGCCGGCTTTCCCGCACCGGCGAAGGCGGCGGCAAGCTTTGTCGGCGACAGCGACGCTTCCATCAGCTCGAAGCGTTGCTGCGATTTCGACTTCGCCGGCGTTGGTTTGACCTGTGCCACCAGACGCGCGGATTTCTCCGCCTTGGAGGTTACCGCGGCCAGCTTGAAGCAGCTGGCGCCGCACTGTACGGCATGGTCGTGCAGCGCCTGCGCGCCGCCATGGGCATTGGCCATCACGAACGGCGCCGAAGAGCTGAGGAAATGCTGTTTCAGCGGATCGGCGAGAGCGAGAACGCCCGGCATGGACAGCGTCTGCGGCAGGCCTGCCGACGTCGCCGAGAGCGAGGCGCCGACGGAGCTGAGGCCGGCCATGGTGCCGATCAGCCATAGGCCGACGGCAACGCCGACGCCTGGCACAGCGACCCAGGGGACAACCCGTTCAGGGGTGAAGGATGAGGCACGTGACGCTTCGACAGCGGTCTCGCCGCCCCAACGCCTGTCCCCGACAATTTTACGACTCAAGAACGCCATGCAACCAATCTTGCTCCAATCGGCTCCCACGTCCGCGGCTGTGATAGCCGCGACGACCATTCTGTGAGTGATCCCAGGTGGTCCCCGACGCGTTTGCCGCGCCTGTCGTTAGTTGCCGATTGCTTCAAAATATGGACAAAGTTGGTTAACCAATCCCTCTCAAAACCAATCGAGAGACGTGGACTTTGTGCCGAAAAAGGCTCGTCCACGACCATGCACGCGGTATTGCAGCCCTTCCAAGGCTGTTTTGCTGCCTGTTTTTGCCTGTCGAGTCAAGCAAAACAGCCCTTGCTAATCCTTGCAAAAACACGATCGAGCGCTTCCCGCGGCAATGAGGCGCGCCGACAGGCATCGGCCGCGCCGCCGCGAACGCCACCGGGTGCCCGCGACTACTGTTGCCGTCCTGCCACAATTTTTCGGCCTGGCGGATCGACTTCCGGCGGCCGATTGACTCGTTTTGGGAGGCGGTGCAATCCGGTCAAGTGCTTGGTTTCAAGGTGGCAAAGGTCACCTTTGGAGGCTTTTCCATGAAGCGTCGGGACTTCTTGGCGCTGTCGGCGGGAGCCGCGGCGTTTTCCATTCTTCCGGCCGCCGTCAAGGCTGCCGTGCCGGTTCCCTATGACCGCAATGCGGAGGTGCCGTTCAAGGATAAGAAGTCCTTCATCGACTGGATGGTGGCCAATCGCGGCGAGGATCCGAAGTTGCTGGCTGAGCGATTCGATCGCTTCCAGATCATGGTCTACAACAAGGACGTGCTGGACGATCGCAACAAGCGCGCCTTCCTGCTGACCCCGCGCGAGGAGTTCGTGCTGCCGCAGAACCTGGGCCGCGCCTATGATCATGCCTTCCTCGATATCGGCTATGGCGTGACGATTTCAGGCCCGCACCTGGTCGGGCGCATGACGACGGCCATCGACGTGCAGTTCGGCGAAGCCGTGCTCGAGATCGGCACCGGCTCGGGCTACCAGTCGGCCTATCTGGCCAACCTCACCGACAAGGTGCACACGATCGAGATCATCAATCCGCTGGCGCAGCGCACCCGCCGTATCTATGACGGGCTGATCGAGCGCGGCTACAGCGAATTCGGCGCGGTCACCAGCCGCAATGCCGATGGCTATTATGGCTGGGAGAGCGTCGGTCCGTTCGACAAGATCATCGTCACCTGCGGCATCGACCATATTCCGCCATCGCTGCTGCAGCAGCTCAAGCCCAATGGCGTCATGGTCATTCCCGTCGGTCCGCCGGGCGCCCAGCATGTGCTCAAGGTGATCAAGCAGCAGCTTGCCGACGGCACGTTCAACATCGTCCGCTCGGACATCTATAACGGCAAGGTGGTGCCTTTCGTGCCCTTCACCAAGCTGGAAGGCGACCAGATCGTCGGCACGCATAACGGCTGAGTCGCCGCGCGGCGGCACCGGCCTTGCTGAATTCGCATCGAGGGGCCTGAATGGCAGCCGTCGCATCGATCTCTCGACCAGGCATCGCCTCGCTGGAGGCGCCACGGCTTGCGCATTACCTCGCGGTCGGGCTGATCGCCGGCGCCATCATCGCCCTGCAGATCGCCGTCATGCGGGTGTTTGCCGTGGGCAGCTGGTCGCATTTCGGCTCGCTGGTGGTCAGCCTCGCCATGCTTGGTTTCTCCTTGTCCAGTGTCGTCATCTTCGCCGGCAAGGGTTGGTTCGATCGCCACTGGCAAGGCGCCGCAACGGTGGCCCTGTTGCTGATCGGCCCGCTCGCCGTCGGCTCCAACCTCATCGCCCAGACGGTGCCGTTCAATGCCATCTTCCTGGTGTCCGATCCCCAGCAGAAATGGCGGCTGCTCGCCAATTTCCTGCTCTACCTCCTGCCGTTCCTGGCCGGCGCCTTCTTCCTCGGCATCGTCTTCCTGAAAAGCCGCACCGCCTTCGGCCGCGTCTATTTCGCCGACCTGACCGGCTCGGGGCTTGCCGGCCTCGTCGTGCTGGTGTCGCTGTATCTGTTCGCGCCTGAAACCATCATCGTCGTGCCGCTGCTTTTGTGGGCCGCCGGTTCGCTGCTGTGGTTCGCCGCGTTCGGCGCCTGGAAGAGCGTTGTCGCGGGCCTGGTGGTCGCGGCGCTGTCGATATCAGGCTACCTCGTGCTGCCCGGGCTTACAGGCATACCCGACATCACTGTCTCGCAATACAAGGGTGTCGCCTATGCCCGCAACTTCCCGGACGGCAAGCGCATCTACCGCAGCGTCTCGCCGTTCGGCGATTTGCAGGTCTATGCCAGCTCCTACATGCATTTCGCGCCGGGCCTGAGCGACAACGCCGCCTTCGGCATGCCCGAGGTTCCGGCCAACACCTATGTCGGCATGTATCGCGACGGCGACGGGCCGGAAGGCATCATGCGCAACCTGGCGCCGGCCGAGCAAGTCTATTTCCGCTATCTGCCGATGCACTATCCCTATGTCATCAAGGAGAAACCCAAGACATTCGTTGTGCAGTTCGGCGGCGGCATTTCCACACAGGCCGCGCTCAATGCCGGTTCGACCTCGGTGACCCTCGCCGAGAGCAACCCGATGACGTTGCGGGCCTTCCGCGATCCGATCCTCAGGGATGTCACCGGCAATATACTGGCGGAACCGCGGCTCAAGGTGATCGACTATGACGGGCGCCTGTTCCTCGCCAATACGGCCGAGCGCTACGACGTCATCGACCTCAGCCTGGCCGACAGCGTCGGCCTGTCCAATCCCGGCGGCTTCGCCATTTCGGAGAAATACGCCTATACCCGCGAGGCGATGCTGAGCTACATGCACGCGCTTGCCGAAGGCGGCGTGCTGTCGATCACCTTGTGGAACAAGGAAGAGCCGCCAAAATCGGTGCTCAAGCTTTATTCTACCGTCGCCGAAGCGGCGGAGATTTTCGACCGCCAAGGTGCCGCCAACGATGTCTTCGCCGTGTCGAGCTATCTCTCCACCACGACGGTGCTGTTCAAGCGTGGCGGCTTCACGGAAACCGAAATCAAGACGCTGCGCGACTACACCAAATCGATGTCCTGGGAGGAAGTCTATTATCCAGGAATGGTTTATGACGGCTCGGGGGCGCAGAAGGTACTCGATGATTACCGCGCGTCGATCTTCGGCAGCGGACAGGACGCGACGCTCACCCAACCCGCCGACCCGACCACGCCTGCAAATCCTGACTGCGATCCGACCGCACCCGCCGATCCGACGCTCGATGCCTGCGCGGATGCCGATGCCGGTCCGCAGGTGTTGCCGGCGACGGAACTGCAGCGCATGACCTGGCACGCACTTCTGACCGGCGGCTGGGAAAAGCTCGCGAGCGACTATGTCTTCGACGCGCGTGCGCTGAGCAACGATCAACCTTATTTTGCGGCCTATGTGAAGGTCGCCGACCTGCCGCGCACGCTCGACCGGCTCGACCTGTTCCAGGACGATTGGGGCTATCTGCTGATCTGGGCGACGCTCGGCATTGCCTGCATCACGGCGGCGTCGCTGGTGTTGTTGCCGGTGCTCTTCGGCTGGCGCATCGTGTTCTCGCGCTCGCGCGGCAAGCTCGGCACCATCCTCTATTTCGCGTGCCTCGGCCTCGGCTACATCATGGTCGAGGTCGGGCTGATCAGCCGCTTCACCGTGGCGCTGGCCAATCCGACCGTTTCGGCCTCGGTGCTGATCTCCTCGATGCTGGTGTTTTCCGGTCTCGGCAGCCTGTTCGCCGAACGCATCTTCGACCGTGCCAGGACGCTGCTGCCGGTGGTGCTGCTGGCCATCTGCGCGCTGCTGCTGATTTACGGCTTCTATCTGTCGCCGGTGCTCGACTGGATCGGCGCCTATCCCTATGCGGTGCGGTTGCTGCTCTGCTTCCTCTTGGTGTCGCCGCCGGCCTTCCTGATGGGCATGCCGATGGCCACCGCCATGACCTGGCTGGCGCGGCTCGGCAAGGAGCATCTGTTCGTCTGGGCCTGGGGCATCAATGGCTGCTTCTCGGTGATCGGCTCGGCCGCGGTGCCGATCGTCGCCACCAGCTTCGGCCTCAGCGCCGTGCTGCAATGGGCTGGGATTGCCTATCTCGTCGCCATTCCGGCCTTCTTCGCGGTGCTGTTGCCATCAAGGGCGCCGGCTCTCCGGGTGGTGCCCGCTTGATGCCGGACCGGCGCGCCATCGTCGCCGGACTGCTGGCCACGGCGGCGTTTCCGGTGGCAAGCCAGGGGGCGCGCTTGCACAAGGCGATCTCGACCATCGTGCCGTTCAAGGCGTCGCCGTTTCCGTACCGGGGCAAGCTGCCCGACGGCTCCGCGCCGTTTCTCGACGTCGATGCGAACAGCCGCCACGGCCACACCTCGCCGCGTGGGGGAATCTACTGGGAAGACGAGACCTATTCGGACCGCTCGACGCTACTCGGGATTCCCAAAGGTTTTGATGCCGCCAAGCCTGCTGTCATCGTCGTGTTCTTCCACGGCAACGGCGCGACCTTGCAGCGAGACGTGGTCGGGCGCCAGCGCGTGGCCGCGCAGGTCGAGGCTTCGGGCCTCAACGCCGTGCTAGTGGCGCCGCAATTTGCCCGCGACGCGCAGGATTCCAGCGCCGGCAATTTCTGGACACCGGGCTATTTTTCCGGGTTCATGGCCGAGGCGGCGCAAGGCCTGGCCAGGCTGACCGGCGCCAAGGCGGCAAAATTCGAGGCCATGCCGGTGGTGCTGGTCGCCTATAGCGGCGGCTACAATCCGGCCGCTTCCGTGCTTGGGAATGGTGACATTGGCGGCCGCCTGCTCGGCGTCATCCTGCTCGACGCCGTGTTCGACGAAGCCGACGTCTTCGCCGACTGGATCGCGCATCACAGGAAGAGTTTCTTCGTCAGCGCCTACGGCAAATCCTCGGCCTCGGGCAATGCCGAGATCAGGCAGGCGCTGGCAGGCAAGGGCATCAATGCAAGCGCCGATCCGCCGCGGCGGCTGGAAGCCGGCACCATCGCTCTGCTCGCCTCGGAAGCCGCCCATGACAGCTTCGTCACCAAGGCATTCGTCAACAATCCGCTGCAATGGCTGCTGGCGCGGCTGCACGGGTTCGCGCGATAAGACCTGTCGACATCAGGCCGGCTGAATTCCATGAGCCCTGCCACTTGAAACCTGGCATTTGAAAGGTTTGGTTTTGAAGCTTAGTGCCCGGCCATGCTTCTGACCGCTATCGTCATTGCCCACATACTGGACCCGCTCAGGATCGTGCTGATCGCTATCGCCTATTTCCTCAGCCTCAGGGTCAAGCAGCCAAGCGTGGGCTGGCTTGGACTGGTGGCGGCGATTGTCATCATCGCCATCGGCTATCCCTTCGTAATTCTTGGTCAATCCGGCGATATCGCCTGGATGAGCGGCGCGGTCGGCGTGATATCGAACGCGCTGATAGCGGCGGTCGTGGCCGGGCTCCTGCGTCTCCAACGCCGTTTCTTCTGATCGTCAGTGCGGTTCGAGGCGCTTAGTCCTCAATTGAACCACAGCGCGAACGTCAGAAACCCGCCGCCGCCGAATTCGCGCTGGATCAGGTCGAAATCGTCGCTGGTCAGGATCTTGCCGGTCTCCAGATAGGGTGCGATGCCGGGGCCGGTGATCGACAGTACGAGGTCGAAGGGCTTCGGCTCGTCGAAGAAGCGCTTCATGTTGATGCCCTTGCCGGTGATGCGGAAATGCGGCAGCAGCGCCCGGCCTTCGAGCAAGTCCTCGGCCATGGTCAAGGTGGCGAGCCAGGCCTGGAGCTGCTCCTCGCCGACTTCGAGGCCGGTGAGCTGGTTTTCGCCCTTCTGCTGCGGGCCCGGCAGCCATTCGCGGTCATTGTCGGTCTCGGCGCGGATCGCTTTCCAGTCCTCGCGCGACAGCCGGATCATTTCGAGCAGCTCCTGGCGCGCCGCCTTGCGGCGCTCCGGCTCGATCACCGGCCAGTTGATCATGTGCACCATCGAGATGAAATCGGCGATGCGCCATTCCGAGGAGAACATGTTGCCGCCCATCTCGCTGGGCGGCGGCACCAGAATGTCCTGCAATGGCAGCTTGGCGCGCGGGAACAGCATGTGGAACGAGCCGTCGAACGTGCCCCTGAAATCATGCGCCAGCCAGAAATCGGCCTGCGCCATCAGGAACTCGGCATAGCCCTGCAGCCAGTAGCCGTCGGCGCGGTCGAAGCGGAAGGTGAGCGCCGGTGCGGCGCCGTCTGGCGCCATGCCGCCGTGCGACAGCGCCGCCATGATCGCAGCCATGCTTTCATCCGGTGCGATCGTGCCGTCCTCGTTGAGGTCGATGCCGACATGGGTGAGGTCGATGACCATGCCGATATCGGCGTCGGCCGGCACCGAACCCAGCGTCGCCGCGGACTTTGCCAGCCGGTCGCGGAAGGCGACCAGGATGGAGCGGAACTCTTCGTAGGTCAGCGGCTCGGGGTTGGGGTTTGTCGGCACCGGCAGCTGCATCAGCGGCAGCATGAAGGATTGCGGGCTCTCGAAGCCATGGCGGTGCAGGCCGCTCGCCAGCAATTCCAGTGCGGTGAAGAACTCGCCGGCGCCGGCGGCATAGGCCGAAGCCGGATCTTTCGGCGCAGCCGCTTCCAGTGTCGACAGGGCGCCGTCGCGCGCGGCCACGGTCTTGGCTTCGAACAATGCGGTTGCCGCTTCGGGCATGGCGGCGTTAGCCGAACACAACGGTACAAGCAGAATAAAGGCTGAGGCCAGCAGGCTCGCAACTCGTTTCATGTTCCCCCTCCAGGTGCGTTTCGCGCCGGCGACCATACACGAATTTGCCGTCCGCCGTCTGCCGGTCTCGGCGCATGATTGTCGCCGGATGGCTTCAACACGCCGGACGGACGGTCTACACAGGGCAAGCAAATTGGGCATCGCGTGTCGAACTATCCGCTTTCCTACAAACTGTCCTGGCTGCCGCGGTTCCTGAAGCCGTCGCTTGGCGGCGACGCCAACGGGTTTGCCCCGGCGGCGGGGACGCCGATGGATCCGCCGCCGGGACAGACTGTGCGGCTGGCCTTCGTCGGCGACATCTCGGCCGTGGCCAACCGCAGCGCGCCGGCGTGCGATCCGGCGATCAAGGCGCTGCTCGGCACTGCCGACCTGGTGATCGGCAATTGCGAAAGCCCGATCGTGGACAAGCCAAGTGCCGTGCTGGGGACCAAGCTCGGCACGCATCATGCGATGAGCGAACGCTTTCTGGTGGAAGCATTGGCGGCGGTCGGGATCGAGCGCGAAAAACTCGTGCTGTCGCTGGCCAACAATCATGTGTTCGACCAGGGTGTCGCCGGTTTCGACGCGACGGCGGCCACGTTGAGGCTGCTCGATATCCGCACCATCGGCCTAGCCGCCACTGGCCCGGTCGAACGCTTCGCGGTCGGGCCGATCGCTCTCGGCTTCGCCGCTTTCACGCTCTGGCGCAACGCCGACGAAAGCCTGTTTGCCGGCCGCGTCTTGATGGAAGGCGATCCGGCGCGCTGGCCGCGCGAGGCGAGCGCGGGGATCGATCTCCTCTGTGCGGTGCCGCACTGGGACTGGGAATTCCGGCATTTTCCGCGTGCCGGAACGCGGGCGCTGGCGCGGCGGCTGGCCGGGCACGGCGTCGGGCTGATCGCCGGCCATCATGCCCATGTCGTGCAGCCGGTGCAGCGGATCGGCGAGGCGATCGTCGCCTATGGGCTCGGCGACTTCCTCGGCACCGCTTTTGCCCGCCAGCCATGGCCAGGGCGTATCGGCGGGATTTTCATCGTCGACGTCAGTGCTGAAGCGCAGAAGCGCGGCAGGGTCGCCGCCTATCGGCTGCTTCCATTCATGCGGCTACGCGTGGGCGACCATGAGCGGCTGGTGTCGGTGGAGGGGCTGGAAGGTGGAATGCGGCAAAAGGTCGAGGGTCGGCTGAGGGCGATCTTCCGGCATTAGGTAGCAAACTCAAATAATATCATCTACCCCAACGCTTATCGTTGACGTAATATGGGGTATGGGTGAGCCGCACGTTATCTCAGCATTAGTCGCAAAGCGCGCCGAACTGGCGGGCCAGGTTCTCGACTTGGACAGGCAGCGATCATCCCTGATCGACCAGATAGCCTACATAGACCACACGCTTGCGATCTTCGCCTATGACGCAAACCCGGAAGACATCAAGCCCAAGCGCAAGCATGTCTACCGGTTCAAGCGGCGTGAATTGCCGAGACTAATGCGGGAGATCGAAGCCGGCGGCGTCAAGCTAACCTACCGTGGAACGGCGTTGCGAATTATCGAAGCTAAGGGCTGGGATACAGCTAATGGCGCGCTTGTGGCCAAGGTCATTGAATGTGTTAAGAGCCAGAAGAGCTGGGCGCGGCGGCGCAATCAGTCCGGAAATGCAGCGAGGATTCCTTCGATCAAACCGTTGTATTCGCTGTTGAACCCGAGCCCAACATAAAACTCGGGGATTTCGTGTTGGTCGGATAAGCTCTTGATCAGTGCGTCATCGACGGCGTTAGCAGCGATAACTTCCTTTCGCAGAGCGAGCGGCAATAGCATTTCCAACGCGCCCGCTTCAGCAATCTTTTCCGCTGAGACCGCCAGCGAGCGCACACCGGCTGCGCTAGTTAGCGACAATTCGGTGATCAAAGATTTCACGTCCACGTCTTGAACAGTATGAACGCCTTTGCGGGCATCGAGCGAATGGGCTAGTTCTTTGCAAACAACAAATCGCTTCCACTTGTCGTCTAGATGAGATGCATACCTTATCTCGACTTTGGTTTGCTCGCCTTGATAAGGAGCGAATTGCTCCCATCTGAGAAACTCACCCCAAATCGGGTTTTCTGGTTCGGCGTCATACCTAACGTAGAAGATTTGATCGATCTTCGTGTAAGCCTCGATGATGTTATGTATCCGCTGCAGAGAACATTGACCTGCCCTAGCGAATGAGAGTGATTCGCGGCTTACTATTTTTATCGCAGAAAACACATTCAGATCCAAAAAAAGGCGGGCTCAATGCCCGCCTTTTCCTATTAAATAGCGCTACCGGCAGCGTCAAGATACCAGCTAGATCGCTCCCGCGATCTCGTTATTATCCCAATTGGTATGCACGGTGGCGCGCTTGTCCCGAATTGCGTCTTCGACGCCATTCAGGCCAGCAAAGATTTCTTCCGGCTTGACTGCCCTTGACGGGTGAAAGAAAAACTTTACATCCACCAGCCCGTCATTCCGGGCATCCCCAAGCCGAGCGAGAAACTTCTCTTGCTCAGACATTGGCACTGCACTCCTTCGTTTCAAAGCGTGCTGATGCACGCCATCAATAGCGTAACGCGCGAACGTTGCGGTTTGTTCAAAGCAGGATTTTGGCTTGCCGTCAACGTACGTCGCGTTCGTACGGTATACACCATAGGCATGAAATATGCATTAAATACGACGTTTCAAGCGTGGTGCAGCGCTATTAGCGTTGCCAATATCCAGACCATACGCGACTTACAGGATGATTGAGCGCGTTGCCAATGATTGCATTTGCGTTGTCGCCATTTGAGTCGCGGCGATGATCCTCCAGCCATGCGGCGTGGTTGGCGTACTGGTAAAGATAATGCGCCGACACATGGTGATGTTGGCCCGAAACCATGAGACGCAGGCGGCTGAAAAAGCTCTCTGCCTGATTGGTATTGACGCCGCCATAGTAACTGTATGCCTCGCTGTGGTTGATGCGATGAGCTACCAAATTGTTGTGGAGCGCATCCCAATGGGTCGCCTCGTCCGCAAAGAACACTGAGCCCTTGCGCGCAATGCGCTCTGCAATCGCCACGCCTTCTGCCTCGTGGTTGACGATATAGGTATGGGTGCGGCCCTTGCGCTGGCGCAGCGCGACCACAACGCGGCGCTTGCCGGTCCGGTTCTCAGCAAGGCGACGGTCAATGCGGTCTTTCTTGAAGTTGGCCGGGCGAACGTAGCCACCGAAGTAAGCGCCATCAATCTCGATTTCCCCTTCAAGGTTCTGGCCGGCAATCTCGGCTGCAAGAGCTTCCCGCAGCTTGTGGCAAAGGACAAAAGCCGTCTTGTGCTGGCAATCCAGATCGCGGGAAAGCTGGAGAGCGGAAATGCCCTTCACCGAATTGACGAAGATGCAGATCGCGGCAAGCAGGTCCGTGTAGGACATTTTGCGCGAGGCGAAGATCGTGCCGCTTGTGATGGTGTACTGCTTGGCGCAACCAAGGCAACGGAACGTAGGGCGGCCCTTTACCGGCTTGCTGTCGACGCAACCGCATTGCGGGCAAACGGGCTCGCCATTCGTCGCGGCCCAACGAATGCGCTTGAATGTCTCGCGGGCCTGGACCTCACCAGCCTGATAGATGCTCTTGAGGCTGAGGGTGCGGGCTTCTTTGCTGAGGAGGAAGTGCTGCGCCATTTGAGTGACCTCAACGAAAATCGTTGAAGTAAGCGATATCCACTAATATGCATGATGTCAACGAAAATCGTTGGCATTGACAAATTAGCGTGGCGTCGATAGAAAAGCGTCATGTTATCACCTGAACAAAGCCGGGCCGCGCGTGGTTGGTTGGATTGGTCGCAAGACGATCTGGCAAAGCGCGCGCAAGTTTCGCTCAGCACGATACGGGACTTCGAAAAGGCAAGACGCATTCCAATTGCGAACAATCTACAAGCAATCCAGCGAGCCCTTGAAGCCGCTGGAGTGTCGATCGAAAACGCAAACGGGATAGTGTTCAACCCGAACAATGGTTGAGGTTCGTTCTCGACCATGATAATAAAACGAAGCGGGCGACTTACGCCGCCCGCCCCGGTCACGCTCTCAAGAGCAAGGGACAACACCCGGCGAAGGGTGAAGCCCCGAGAGGAAACGTTAGCATCCTCGTGACCTCCTTCCGGCGTCTACAGCGCCGGTCTGCCGTGGGTAACGGTATATGTTAAAGTTCAGGGGCACCCTAGGAATTCCCTGAACCCATATTTGGCAGCGAGCTCTCACCCTCGTTGCCGGTGATCTGAGAAGCGCTTTCCGATTGCTCGGGGAGCGCTTCATTCTTTAGAGGGAGGTAGATCTTCCCCTCGCGTCGAACACGCCCCTTCTGAACGATCTTCGACAGGTTGTTGTAGACGGAGGCGGGCAGAACATCCTGCTCGCCCATCTTCTTGACTATCTCGCCGGCCTCCAGCCCGTCGCTGCTAGCGATGATCTTAACTAGCATATCGCCTATGGTTTCTGCGGCGGCGCCGCTGCCCTTGTAGTCCTCAACTTCGCCCGCGCGCACGCGCTCCATAAACCTATCGAAGTTAGCGGGCAGGAATAGCCGCCCGTTATGCCGCTTAACTTCTCCAGTCCGTTCCAGCTTGGTGGCAGTGTTATAAATTCCGGGCGGGTTTTTAGTGGCCCGCTCCCCGAATGGCCCCTTCTGTATCACTTCCAGCAGTTCACCCGATGTAGCACCGTTCGGGAAGCTCGCCAGTGTCCTCAGCACCTCGCCGGCCCACGTAGGGCCGTTCCGGGCCGCAAGGCTGGCATACTTTCCGGGTGTCTCAGCAGTCTCGGCCTGCATGGCATAAGACGCCGGAACCCAACTATCTTTTCCGGCGGCCCTCAGAAACTCCACCATCTTATCAAAACGTAGCTTGCGCGCCTCCCACTCCTTGAAGGCAAGCATGATCTGCTCGCATTCCTGGCGAACGCTATCTTCCGAGATGACAATGGTGGAATCAGACATTGGTTAACCGCCGCTTTCTAGCAGCTATCTACACATATCATCGCCCATATGCAAGAGTGGCGTGATATGAGAGCGGGGATAGCACATGAAATGGAAAGCGGGGCGGGTTCCGGCACAAACGCGGAACCCTCTTTAAAAGCGTTTAATTTTGGATTTGAGTTTGCTACCTAATGCCGCGATCTTCCCTTCTCCCCCTGTGGGAGAAGGTGGCCGCGAAGCGGCCGGATGAGGGGTGCTCCAGGGAATACCAACGCCTCACTCCGCTGGAACACCCCTTGTGTGTTTGGAATCGTGCATTGTTGAGGGTGCCACGGACCAGGTGCTTGCCTGATCCGTGGCGGCGGTCGAGAGCCCGTCACCCCTCAGGTGGCTTAAACCGTGGATGAGCTGGGGCCC
>NZ_SRTV01000040.1:0-626 GCF_004792025.1 Mesorhizobium sp. M8A.F.Ca.ET.181.01.1.1
TCCGGCGGTTGGGCGTTCTGTCGAGACGTCCACCGGTTCGGCTTCGAGACTTTCCGCAAACTTGCTGAGGCCGGTACGAAACTGGTCGACGATGCGACTGCAGCCATTGAAGCCTAGCCCGAGATGGAGCGCATCAAGAAACCATTGTTCCAGAAAGGATCTATGTCAGACCTAGATAGGATGAGGAAAAAAGTCTGAAAGCTCCAGTTGCGTGCAGCTATTGCCAAGATGGCATTGCAGGACCTCGTCGAGGGTCTGCCGGGCAAGTGGGCCGACATACAGGAAGTCGCCGAGAAAACCCAAGCCGTTTATGCCGAGTTGGATGTTGCCAAGAGAGAACTCGCTTCAATGAAGAATTTAGGATGATGCGCACATTCACCACCCGTGACGGCTCCATTTGGATGCCGCCGTACCTGACCTCCATCGATAGCAAACCTGCATCGGCTGCTGCCGTTGTTTCAAGGTCTGCTCGCGCGATGTCATGCATCTTCACGGCGTTGATGATGCGGGTGAAATCCTCGGCCCCTGCGATGACGAGGACGACGATTTCGACGGCAAGCTCAATCGCATGATCATGGTTGTCGATGATGCCGGCCGCTGCATCGGCTGCGGAGCCTGCGGCCGCG
>NZ_SRTV01000041.1:0-574 GCF_004792025.1 Mesorhizobium sp. M8A.F.Ca.ET.181.01.1.1
CGAATTCGGGCAGCGTATAGTCGAGCTGCACGTCGAGCGGATACAGCGGCGTGACCGTGTCCGGGCCGCCGGGCTGAATCCAGAACTGCACCTTGTGCTCGTCTGCGAACTCACGCAGCACCTGCTCGTCGGCCTCGGTCAACGGCTCGAGGTTGCGCACCACGAGCGCGGTGACCGACGAGCCGACCGCGAGTTCCAACTGCGGCATGCGGTCGTAAATGGACAGTTTGCGCACCATGAAGCGCAGCGGCATCAGCATGGCCGACACATGCGGCGGCAGCACCTCGCAGGTTTTCATGTCTGCGATATAGCTGCTCTTTTTCTCGTGAAAGCCGATGCGCATGCCGCCTTTCTCGGGCAGAAAGCGCACCGCGAGACGCGCGCGATAGCGGTAGCCCCATGCCGGTCCGTGAATCGGCCGGAACACGGTTTCCGGACGCAGCTTCGCAAGATGCAGAAGGTTGTCTTCGAGCACGCGCTGCTTCACCGCTACATGCGCGCGAATGTCCAGATGCTGCATCGAGCAGCCGCCGCAAATGGCAAAGTAATCGCATTTCGGCTTGGTGCGGATCAC
>NZ_SRTV01000042.1:0-523 GCF_004792025.1 Mesorhizobium sp. M8A.F.Ca.ET.181.01.1.1
GCCATCGACCAGATGTTCAAGCGCGACGTTCTGCACCACCGTCATCTTGCCGTCCGCGGCGACCGACACGGTGAAGGCGGTGTGGGTGCCGCCGGCATCCGTGTACTGGCCCTGCACCGTGGCGCCGACCTGGACCAGCGTGATGGCATGGTCGCCCTGTGCCGTCGCCAGCCCCGAGGCCGCGTTGGTCACCGACAGCGCATAGGTCGTCGTGCCGGCGCCGTCGGCGCCGTAGTTGGAGGTCAGCGTCACGATCGCCGCAGCGCTCGTGGCCGTCATGATCGCCGGGTTCAGCACGCCGTCCGTCGTCGGACCGTTGTTGGTCTCGTCGAGCGTCACCGAGCTGCCGACCACCGCGTTGCTGATCGAGGGGCCGTCATCGAGGAAGGTGACCGCACCGCCGACATCGATGGCGCCGGTCGAGGCGGTGTCGCCATCGGCATCCGTCACCGTCGCCGTCACGGCGATCTTGCCCGCCAGGTTCAGCGCGTCATTGTAGGCGGCGGCCGTCGAGCCATCGACC
>NZ_SRTV01000043.1:0-517 GCF_004792025.1 Mesorhizobium sp. M8A.F.Ca.ET.181.01.1.1
GATGCCGCCATCCTGTCGGCCGATGTGCGCAACCTGACCGAGACCAACTCGGCCACCGACATCTCGAGCTCCGGCACGCTGACCATCTCGGATGTCGACAGCCCGGCGACCTTCGTCGCCCAGGCCGGGACCGCAGGGACCTATGGCTCGTTCTCCATCGACAGCGCCGGTGCCTGGACCTACACGGCAAGCTCGGCCCACAACGAGTTCGCCGCCGGCACCACCTACACCGACACCTTCGATGTCGTCAGCGCCGACGGCACCCACACCTCGGTGACCATCAACATCGACGGCACCAACGATGCCGCCATCCTGTCGGCCGATGTGCGCAACCTGACCGAGACCAACTCGGCCACCGACATCTCGAGCTCCGGCACGCTGACCATCTCCGATGTCGACAGCCCGGCGACCTTCGTCGCCCAGGCCGCGACCGTTGGAACCTATGGCTCGTTCTCCATCGACAGCGCCGGTGCCTGGACCTACACGGCAAGCTCGGCCCACAACGAGTTCGCCGCCG
>NZ_SRTV01000044.1:0-512 GCF_004792025.1 Mesorhizobium sp. M8A.F.Ca.ET.181.01.1.1
GGCCGACCGCATGCGCATTGTTTTCGTGAAGAGAATCGGCGTCACGCCGATGCAGTACCGCGAACGCTTTCGCGCCGCCTGAGAGCACGCGGGCCGCACCGCTGCGCGTCCGAAACATGCGTGAGAAGATATCGGCCTGCATCAGCAGACATATAAGGACCGACATGAACCCCTCTTCTCCGATTCGAGCCATCGTCACCGGCCACACGCGCGGCCTGGGCGCGGCGCTCGCCGAGCAACTGCTGGCCCGCAATGTCGCCGTGCTCGGTCTGTCACGCTCGCGCCATGCGTCGCTCAAACAGCGCTTTCCCGCACTGCTCGAAGAAGTCGAACTCGAACTCGCCGAGACGGCGCGCGTTGCGCAGTGGCTGCAAACAGATGCATTGCGGGCATTCGTGAGCGGCGCCCGCACCGTTCTCCTGATCAACAACGCGGGCATGGTGCAGCCGATTGGCCCAATTGAAGGACAGGACGCGACGGCCATTGCGACCGCGGTGAGCCTGAACGTCGCC
>NZ_SRTV01000045.1:0-506 GCF_004792025.1 Mesorhizobium sp. M8A.F.Ca.ET.181.01.1.1
GCGCATGAGCAACGGGGCCATCTTTTTGTAAGTGAGCGGGGTTTGAAAGTACCACGTCAACTGCGCAGATGGGTTCATGCGGACGGCCGTACCCTGCTCAACGATCTGGTCTTCCATCGCCCTGAAACCTTCAAACCATTTCTCGGCCTTTGGGATAGATCCGTCAAGAAACTGATCGTAGTTGCCTTTCGCCTCTTGCAGCATGCACGCTGCGGCCTGAAACCCGTCGAAGTCGATGCCAAGCCATTGCCACTCGTCAGACCAACGACATTCTTCAACGTCGAATGCAAAGCCCGTGATACGTGCTTGGTACTGGTACGAATTCCAGTTCACACCATGGTTGCGGCGAATTTTCGCCCCGCCCTCGGGCGGACATTTCTTGCAGCTTTCGTCCGTGCGCGGCAAGGTTCGCGCAGCGGGCGCAGCTTTGCTGTCCTCTTTCTTCGTGTCGCCAGACAGGCTACCCGTTGCCCCCACTGCTGCCCCGCCCAGTAAAGCTGCGCCAG
>NZ_SRTV01000046.1:0-468 GCF_004792025.1 Mesorhizobium sp. M8A.F.Ca.ET.181.01.1.1
CCGAAGGCGGCGTCTTCTACCGCAATGCTTCCGGCGCTCTGATGCTTGCCTATGCGGCGTCCGGCCGGCTGCTCGGCTATGCGGAGGAGCATATGAACGCCTGGGATTGCCTGGCCGGCATGCTGCTGGTCGAAGAGGCCGGCGGCACGGTGCTCAAGGCCGATCCGAAGACGGTGGTCGGCGAGGGCACGCAAGTGATTGCCGGCGGCAGGCGCATCTTCCGCACGCTGCAGCTGCTCTGCCAGAGTTCCTTCTTGCCTACGCGCTGACGCTCTGAACGACCGCGCCGAGCGGGCGGCAGGAATTGCGGATCATCAGCCGGCCCTTGAGTACCAGCTTGCGCGGCGGCGCGTCGCGGTTGCCGGCCAGCCGGTCGAGCAGGAGATTCGCCGCCTGCTCGCCGATAGCCTGCACCGGCTGCGCCACGGTTGTCAGTTGCGGCACGAACACGTCGGACCACGGAAAATC
>NZ_SRTV01000047.1:0-467 GCF_004792025.1 Mesorhizobium sp. M8A.F.Ca.ET.181.01.1.1
AAGCAGATGTTCTAGCGCGCCCGCATATTTGCGTCGCGCGATAAATGCGCTCGCCAGATCGAAGCGCGCTTCCAGATCTTCCGGGTGACTCGCGACGCGCGCTTCAAGCGCGTCGGTAGGCGGCAGGTCGGCAGCGGCGTCCACGGCGTCGAGGCGCGTCTTGATCGCGTTAAAGCGCGCGTCGATGCCCTGCGTCGTTTTCGGCGACAGCAGATCCACTTCGTTGCGCGCTTCGTCGATCCGGTTGTCGTCGAGCAGCATTTCGATGCGGTCGAGGCGCGCCTCGTCGAAGCCCGGGTCGATTGCGAGCGCGGCCTGCAACGCCTCGTAAGCCTCGTCGCGGCGGCCCTCGGCAAGCGCGGCTTGCGCCTCGATGCGCGCCGCGTCCGCGCCTTGCGGCACGAGCCGCTCGATAAACTCGCGCAGTTGTCCTTCAGGCAGCACGCCGACAAACTGATCGACTGGCC
>NZ_SRTV01000048.1:0-453 GCF_004792025.1 Mesorhizobium sp. M8A.F.Ca.ET.181.01.1.1
AACGCGGCCAGCCAGTGGAACAAGCGCCTGCTCGATAATTCCGCCCGGCCTTCCGGCGCGCTGGTCTATCAGCCGCGGGAAGGCGGCAATCTTTCCGCCGAACAATATGAACGGCTGAAGCGCGAGCTGGAGGAGGGCTATCAGGGCGCCATGAATGCCGGCCGGCCGCTGCTTCTGGAGGGCGGGCTGGACTGGAAGGCGATGGGACTATCGCCGCGCGACATGGACTTTCTGGAAGCCCGCAACGGCGCGGCCCGCGATATCGCGCTCTCACTCGGAGTACCGCCAATGCTGATCGGCATTCCCGGCGACAATACCTATGCGAATTACCAGGAAGCAAACCGCGCCTTCTATCGCCTCACCGTGCTGCCGCTCGTCAACCGCACGGCGGCGAGGCTTTGCGGCTGGCTTGCGCCGATCTTCGGCGTGGGCCTGCGACTGGAAGCCGATCTT
>NZ_SRTV01000049.1:0-451 GCF_004792025.1 Mesorhizobium sp. M8A.F.Ca.ET.181.01.1.1
CCTGACGGGCCTCCTTGCCAATGATATTTCCGATCTCAGCGGCGCGGGACTTTTGGCTTTGCCGGAAGCGCGACTCGACCGCGAGCTTCTGTCTCTTTACGATATCGAGGACGCGTTCGCGTTTTTCCCCCATCGCGTGGAATCGGCCGACATCGTCGGCCAGGTGACGGGCGAGGCTGCGGGTATGACGGGGCTATCCGAAGGCACACCCGTCATCGGCGGTTTCTTCGATGTGGTCTCCAGCGCCATGGGGTCGGGCGTCATCAATGCCGGGGAAGCTTCGATCATCGCCGGCACCTGGAGCATCAACCAGGTTTTCGCAGACAGGCCGGTCATCAGTCCCGATGTCTTCATGGTTACGACCTTTGGCCGCAACCGCTATGTCAATATCGAATCCAGCGCCACCTCCGCCGCCAATCTCGAATGGTACGTGCATCGTGTTCGCGGTGGC